>NZ_JARVTD010000006.1:0-1295 GCF_030208835.1 Variovorax sp. efr-133-TYG-130
GCTCGAGGCGATCGCCGCCGATCCCGCACAGCCCATCGGCGCCATCGAGATCCTCACGCCCGAGGAGCGCCAGCAGATCCTCGTGGGCTGGAACGACACCGCCCACCCCGTGGCCCAGGCCACCCTGCCCGCCCTCTTCGAGCACCAGGCTGCCCACACCCCCGAGGCCATCGCCCTCGTCTTCGAGGACCAGCGCCTGAGCTACGCAGAGCTCAACGCGCGTGCCAACCAGATCGCCCACCACCTCATCGCTCAGGGCGTGAGGCCCGACACCCGTGTGGGTGTCTACCTGGAGCGATCGTTCGACCTCGTCGTTGCCCTGCTTGGCGTACTCAAGGCGGGTGCGGCTTTCGTGCCGCTGGACCCGGACTACCCTGCCGACCGGCTGGCTTTCATGCTGGAGGACGCTGCGCTGCCCGTCGTGGTGTCGCATCGCCAGCTACATCTGCCTCCGCACGGCGCCAAAGAGGTGCGGCTTGACGTGCACGCGCCCCTCGTTGCGCGCTGCAGCACCCAAAACCCGGCCCGCATCATGGGCCCGCGGGATGCCGCGTACGTCATCTACACCTCCGGGTCCACCGGCCTGCCCAAAGGCGTCGTCGTTTCGCATGCGGCTGCCTGCAACAACATCCTCTGGTTCTCGCGCACCGTCGGGCTCAGCACGTCAGATCGACTGCTGCAGAAGACCTCCATCAGCTTCGACGCCGCATTCCACGAGTTCTTCTCGCCGCTCACCAGCGGTGCAACGGTGGTGCTTGCCATGCCAGGCGGACAGTCCGACACAGACTACCTCGTTCGCACCATCCGCGAACAGCGCATTAACCTGATTTCGATGGTGCCCACGCTGCTTCGGGCGCTGACCGCGGAACCCTCGTTCAAGCAGTGCAAAAGCCTGCGCTACCTGATCGTTGGCGGCGAGGCACTGGACGCCGAACTGGTTCGCAAGGTACGCGAGCAACTGCCTGCAACGGCGATCGGCAATTTCTACGGGCCGACGGAGGCCGCCTGCAACTCCACGCACCACTTGATCGGCGAAGTGGGTGACGGCGTCGATACGATCCCCATCGGCCGCCCGATCGCCAATGTGCGGTGCTATGTGCTCGACCAGGACCGCCAGTTGGTCCCGCCCGGCATGCCTGGGGAACTCTATATCGGCGGCGCCGGCCTGGCGCGAGGCTACCTGAACCGCCCCGAACTGGATGCGGCGTTCTTCGTTCCCGATCCCTTTCAGGCCGGAGAGCGCATGTACCGCACCGGCGACCTCGCGCGATGGCGCGCCGACGGCGTGCTCGACT
>NZ_JARVTD010000055.1:0-1229 GCF_030208835.1 Variovorax sp. efr-133-TYG-130
GGCGGATTCAACCGGTCGATGCAACGCATTCGCTGAACATTTCAGCAGGTGTATGGAAGCCGAGCGTCTTGCGCGGCCTCTCGTTCAATTGTCTCGCGATTGCGTTGAGTTGAAGCTGTGAGAACCGTGAGATGTCCATGCCCTTCGGCATGTACTGCCTGAGCAACCCATTGGTGTTCTCGTTGCTGCCGCGCTGCCAGGGGCTCTGGGGATCACAGAAGTAGACCTGGATGTCGGTGGCCATCGTGAATCGCTTGTGACCGTGCATCTCCGTGCCTCGATCCCAGGTCAATGACTTGTAGAGCTCCTGCGGCAACTTGCGCGCGTTCTTTATCAGCGCGTTGACCACCGACTGCGAGTCCTTGCCTTCGAGCTTCACCAACATCACATATCTCGTTTGCCGCTCGACCAACGTGGCGATCTGGCTGTTCCCGCTGCCGAACACCAAGTCACCTTCCCAATGACCAGGCACCGCCCGATCCTCGACAGCTGCGGGGCGCTCGCTGATCGACACGGCATCGGCAATCTGCCCATGGATCGCAGTCTTCTGAGTATAGGAACGAGAGCGTCGCATGCCGCGCGTGCGTCTGAGGTGCTCCAGCAGCTCCTTCTTCAATGCGCCGCGCGCTTGAATGAACAGGCTGCGGTAGATGGTCTCGTGTGACACATGAAGGCTCGGGTCGTTCGGATAAGTATGCTTGAGCCAGCCGGCGATCTGCTCCGGCGACCACAGCATTCGAAGCAGGTCCGCCACGACGCCAGCCAGCGCCCGGTTCTTGACCAACTTGCATCGCTTCGGCCGCAGGGCACGGTTCCAGGCAGCTTCGTCGGCGACGCTCGCCCGATAGCCGCCTGGCCCTGCGTTGCGCCCGATCTCTCGGCTGATGGTCGACGGTGCCCTGCCAAGTCGGGCGGCTACCGAACGCATCGATTCACCAACCATCAGAGCGCGAGAGATCTCTTCCCTCTCTGCCAGGGTTAGCGCATTGGCGCCACGCCGTCGTTCCGGAGGTCGAATGCCACCGGTCTTGGACAAGATGTTCTGGATGGATGTGTGAGGTCGGTCAAACAGCTTGCCAATCTGGTGAAGGGTCCAACCCTCCCTCCACCGCTCCCACATCAATGCCTTCTGGGTACTCGTGTAGTAGGTCCGTGTCCGGTACTTCATCTGCAACACTCCTTCTGCCTACGCAGTTATAAGTGTGTTGCATCGACCGGTTGAATCCGCC
>NZ_JARVTD010000025.1:0-1200 GCF_030208835.1 Variovorax sp. efr-133-TYG-130
CTTAGATGTCGAGGATCTTGGCAACGACGCCCGAACCCACGGTGCGGCCGCCTTCACGGATGGCGAAGCGCAGGCCTTCTTCCATCGCGATCGGGTTGATCAGCTTCACGGTGATGCTGACGTTGTCGCCGGGCATGACCATTTCCTTGTCCTTGGGCAGCTCGATCGCGCCGGTCACGTCCGTCGTGCGGAAGTAGAACTGCGGGCGGTAGTTGTTGAAGAACGGCGTGTGACGGCCGCCTTCGTCCTTCGACAGGACATACACCTCGGCGGTGAAGTGCGTGTGCGGCTTGATCGAGCCGGGCTTGCACAGCACTTGGCCGCGCTCGACTTCTTCGCGCTTCGTGCCGCGCAGCAGCACGCCCACGTTGTCGCCGGCTTGACCCTGGTCCAGCAGCTTGCGGAACATTTCCACGCCGGTGCAGGTGGTCTTGACCGTCGGGCGGATGCCCACGATTTCGATTTCTTCACCAACCTTGATCACGCCGCGCTCGACAGCGCCGGTCACCACGGTGCCGCGACCCGAGATCGAGAACACGTCTTCCACGGGCATCAGGAACGTGCCGTCCACGGCGCGCTCGGGCGTCGGGATGTACGTGTCCAGGGCTTCGGCCAGCTTCATGATGGCGCCTTCGCCCAGTTCGCCCTTGTCGCCTTCCAGGGCGAGCTTGGCCGAGCCGTGGATGATGGGGGTGTCGTCGCCGGGGAATTCGTACTTGTCGAGGAGTTCGCGAACTTCCATTTCGACCAGCTCGAGCAGTTCCTTGTCGTCGACCATGTCGCACTTGTTCAGGAACACGATGATGTAGCCCACGCCCACCTGGCGAGCCAGCAGGATGTGTTCACGGGTCTGGGGCATCGGGCCGTCGGCGGCCGAGCACACCAGGATGGCGCCGTCCATCTGGGCAGCGCCGGTGATCATGTTCTTCACGTAGTCGGCGTGGCCGGGGCAGTCGACGTGTGCGTAGTGGCGGTTGGCCGTTTCGTACTCGACGTGCGCGGTGTTGATCGTGATGCCGCGGGCCTTTTCTTCAGGCGCAGCGTCGATCTGGTCGTAGGCCTTGGCTTCGCCGCCGAACTTGGCCGACAGCACCGTTGCGATCGCAGCCGTCAGCGTGGTCTTGCCGTGGTCGACGTGACCGATCGTGCCCACGTTGACGTGAGGCTTGGTGCGGGTGAATTTACCTTTTGCCATTTTTC
>NZ_JARVTD010000052.1:0-1093 GCF_030208835.1 Variovorax sp. efr-133-TYG-130
CTAGACCCGCACCACCCGCCCAGGATTGAGCGTGTTCTTCGGATCGAGCCCGCGCTTGATCGCCCGCATCATCTCCAGCGCCACCGGCGACTTGTGCTTCTCCAGCTTGTCGACCTTCAGCGAGCCCACGCCGTGCTCGGCCGAGAACGAACCGCCGAACTTCTCCACCGCGTCGTACACCAGCGTGTTGATGCGCTCTTCCTCATTCTTCAGGAACGCCTTGGTGTCGATGTTCTCCGGCGCCTGCACGTTGTAGTGCAGGTTGCCGTCGCCCAGGTGCCCGAAGTTCACGAGGCGCACGCCCTCGATCTCGCGCTTGAGCAAGGCATCGGTCTCTTCCACGAACGCCGGGATGCGCGACACGGGGATCGAGATGTCGTGCTTGATGTTGAGCCCTTCCTCGGCCTGCGCCAGCGGAATGCTCTCGCGGATGTGCCACAGCTGGTGCGCCTGCGCCAGGTTCTCGGCCACCACCGCATCGGTGACGCAGCCGTCTTCGAACGCGGTTTCCAGCAGGGCCTCGAAGCGGGCGCGGGCGTGGTCCTCGGATTCGCTGTCGGAGTTCTCCAGCAGCACGCAGTACGGCACCGCCTCTTCGTTGATGAAGGGCACGCGCAGTTGCGGCATGTGCTTGTCGACCAGGCTCAGCGCGAACTTGCCCATCACCTCGAAGCCGGTGAGGCCCGGGCCCAGGTGCTTGTGCGCCAGGCCCAGCAGCGTGACCGCATGGTCGAGCGAAGGCACCGCCGCCCAGGCCGTGAGCTGGGCCGCCGGCAGCGGATACAGCTTCATGGTGGCGGCGGTGATGATGCCCAGCGTGCCCTCGCTGCCCACGAACAAATCGCGCAGGTCGTAGCCGGTGTTGTCCTTGCGCAGGCCGCTGGTGCCTTCCCAGATCTCGCCTTGTGGCGTGACCACCTCCAGCCCCAGGCACAGCTCGCGGGTGTTGCCGTAGCGGACCACCTGGGTGCCGCCGGCATTGGTGGCCAGGTTGCCGCCGATGGTGCAGCTGCCCTCGGCCGCCAGGCTCAGCGGGAACAGGAAGCCGGCCTTCTCGGCCGTTTCCTGCAGGGTCTGCAGGATGCAGCCGGCC
>NZ_JARVTD010000060.1:0-1062 GCF_030208835.1 Variovorax sp. efr-133-TYG-130
TCCAGGAAGTTGGGCTGTCATTGCGAGGCATCATCCGAAGGCGTTGTTTTAGGCGATGGACCGTATGCTGCGCATCTGTTGACGGTGCGTCTATATATAAGCAGGCTTTTTCGGTGCATTGATAGAAAACTGAAATTAACGGTTGACGGCAGATTCAGGAAGTCTATAATTCGCCCCACTTCCGGCGCAGTCGAAACGGAAAACTCCTTGATATTCAATGAGTTACGCAGTTTTCGACAGCGGCTTGCTTCAGTTCATCGAAGCCTGGAAGGAGTTGAAAGAGCGGTGATGCTTGGCTCTTTTGACGGTTCGATCTTCTCGGTCGAAAGCGGAGAAAAAGAGGTGTTGACAGCAGCGTGTAACGCTGTAGAATTCGCCTCCCGCTAACGAGAGATCGGAAGCGCAAGTGGTTGAAGTTGTTGAAGAAATCTTCGAAAACTTCTGAAAATAATCACTTGACAGCAAATGAGGCTGCTGTAGAATGCGCGCCTCGGTTGAGACGAAAGATCTTAACCAACCGCTCTTTAACAACTGAATCAAGCAATTCGTGTGGGTGCTTGTGGAGTCAGACTGATAGTCAACAAGATTATCAGCATCACAAGTTACTCCGCGAGAAATCAAAGATGTAACCAACGATTGCTGAGCCAAGTTTAGGGTTTCTTAAAAACCCAAAGATGTTTGAACTGAAGAGTTTGATCATGGCTCAGATTGAACGCTGGCGGCAGGCCTAACACATGCAAGTCGAGCGGTAGAGAGAAGCTTGCTTCTCTTGAGAGCGGCGGACGGGTGAGTAATGCCTAGGAATCTGCCTGGTAGTGGGGGACAACGTTTCGAAAGGAACGCTAATACCGCATACGTCCTACGGGAGAAAGCAGGGGACCTTCGGGCCTTGCGCTATCAGATGAGCCTAGGTCGGATTAGCTAGTTGGTGGGGTAATGGCTCACCAAGGCGACGATCCGTAACTGGTCTGAGAGGATGATCAGTCACACTGGAACTGAGACACGGTCCAGACTCCTACGGGAGGCAGCAGTGGGGAATATTGGACAATGGGCGAAAGCCTG
>NZ_JARVTD010000012.1:0-312237 GCF_030208835.1 Variovorax sp. efr-133-TYG-130
AGATTTAGATGGAAATCACCGGGCCAAGTGGGTCACTTCTGGATGGAAATCAACAGTCAATCACTAGGGAAAAGCTGAACAAGATGCTCCAAGGCGGCCAGTTCGACTCCGCTCACCATGGCAAACTGCGATACAGGGACAATACCCGACTCATCGCGTCGTCGAATGCGGGCAGGTCACCATCCACGTCGTCGGCTAAATCTTGGTAGCCGGCGCGTGCCATCGCGACTACCGCATCGGCTTCCATGGATTCAATGTTCGGGGCGATGCCTTTGGAGCCACATGACGCCACCAATATTTCGTGGACCTTGGCAAGCTCCTCAGTTGTCAGCGCAGGTCCCGACTCCAGCAACATCCAGATGTCGTAGACATCTTGTCGGCGATTTCGTTTGCGAACGGGCTGTTGTAACAGGGACCGCATCTTCTCCGCCAGAACATTGTTCAACGTGTAGGAGTGAATAGTTGCACCCCCCTCCAGTTCCAGCACCTCCACATCAAAGACGGCCTCATTGAAGCTGTAGTCGATTTCCACGACCTGCGGCGACGTTCCCGCCTCCAAACGGGCCATGGCAGCCGCATTGCTGCGAGCGGCGAATCCAATTTTTAGCACCAAGCTGTGATGGGTCTTGTTTTCTCCCTTAGGCTGAACCTTGTGTGACTGAAGACGGCATGCCGTTGCGTAAGGTAGGCGGTCCTCTGCAGAAAGCAGCCCGTCTTTCAGCTCTGCCAAAGTCGCATCAGCACTTTCTGCCGTGTATCGCTCTCTGGTGGAAAAATCAAGGTCCCGGGTATACCGAGAGCTGTCATAGCGGATAGCCAGTAGCAGGCCACCCTTCATCACCATCTTGGCACTCAGATTCTGGGAGTGACCAATGCTGTCGAGGATGGTATGCACCGCTTCCCTGAAACCTTGCTGCCCCTGCGGGGCCTGTGCAACCCATGTTTCGATTTCTACTTCGTTCATGGCTCACCGGACTCAAGTTGCGTACCTTCCAGCGAAGGCACGTTGACCGATAGTGCCCATCGCTCCGAGAAAAATGGCGAGTATTCCGCTTGGGGATCCAATTTCCGAGAGCCGCCCCGCTGAACCGCGGAAGCCCAATCATCAATCACTGGGTCGAATCTGCCGCATACCTGTTCCAACAGGTAACCGGCCCGGGCCTTCTCAATCAACGTTCCGTGGCTGCTCACTTCGTCAAGGATGAGCTTGAAGTACTTACCTGCATATTCGCGGTATGTATCGACGACATGTAACATGCCCCCGCACGAGTCCGGCTCGCGAAGCATGTCCAGGAACGTTCGCCCGACCATTGCCACGCGTATAGGCGGGGACTTGATGATCTTGAAGGCGCCCCGATGTGAACGACGCATCAATTCAACACGCACGCCATCGATGCGCTCAATCTTCTGAAATCTCAACGCTGGCAGCTTGGCCGCAAGGTAGCCTTCTTTGAATTCCTTGAGGTCCTTGTCCATGCGTGCCTCTGCCTGTTCTTTCCATTCTTGGGCCGGCGGGGTGGACAGATACAGGACCTTAGGAAGTCGGTCTGTGATGCCGTGGTACTCCATGGCGCTGAGATGGCTCACATAGGCGAACGGGTCAACCGAACAGGCCACCTCCATGGACAGCGGCCTGTTTCGCCCAAAAATATGAAACACCGAGCCCGGTTTGAACTCCTTTGCCGATGAAATCAGCCCGAAGGACGTCAGCATGCGGACCAGTTCCGTATACACATGCAACGTAATGGCATGATTTTCAGCATGGGTGGAGGCCAGCACACCCAGTTCGTACCCGGTTACAACGGGGCGCTCCCACGCCCCCAGTCGCTCCTGGACAGGTCTGACCAGTGCGCTCAGGGCCTCAGGCGGGATTGGCTTTTCATTCACAGGATAAAATACGTGTCCTTAGGACACGTATTTTATCCTGTGATATCGAATCCGTAAAGTCCGGAAAGTTTGAAAAATCTACTGCTATACGCTATGATGCGTCCTTAGGACGCATCATAGCGTATAGCACAGCCTGAATTGTTGTTCAAGCAGTGCCCTACCCTTCCATCTGCCCGTCTACCCAGACAGATAAGCATTGTCGAGCAAACGGACCTTGCCATACATGGCCGGTTCAGCACAGGTTGGCAGGTTGCGGCACGTTCAAGTATCGTTGGAGCTGACTAAACCATCCTCCGGGTGTTGAATTCCATCCAGAAGTGTCTACCTGAGGGTCAGGATTGCGTGGAAATCAACCGCCCAGCTGCAAGGACTTCGCTCCAGCCAACCACCTAGGTCTACGCCTTTTGATTGTCGCCCCGGTTCACCGCCATGGAGGAGGCCTCGGCGGCCATGCGCAAGTCGGCGAGCTGTGAAATCACCGCAATACTGATTGGATATCGCATCACTTGAACAAAAGTAATGCGAACATCAAACTCCTCCTCGTGAACCAGTCCGACCACATCCTCGAACTGGCCCGGCACCGGCGCGTGCGGCGGATCTACGCGAGCACGGCCGGTCGCCGCAGCTGCTGATCCGGCTGCACCAGACCGGCAAGTTGCAACGGCTGGCCCGTGGCCTGTATGGACTGCCCGACGCTGAAGTGCTTGACCGGCGGACAACGAACTCGCGCACCGTGCAGTTCTACATGGCCAGTAGGCTCGAAAGCACAGTTCCGTGAAGAATCATCGCAGGTGAGGGTGCTCCAGATCTAGACAAACAGACCAACGCTCCACATCGCGAGCACCTTGACTCATCGGACCAGGCGCTCTTCGGCGGAATGCGGCCAGGCACCGGCCATGCGACCGTTCTCTTCCACGAGCGCCGTGACCTTCGTTGGAGGTGAGATCGCAGTGGCTTGCGCGTTCCGCTGCCCGCCCGCCCGCCCCAAGTGCTCGACAAATCCGTCGAAGGCAGTCAACAAGGGCTGGAACCGCGCCGCATCGCCTTCCAGTTGGCACAAGGCCAAACAGGTCGCTTCCAGCGTGGACAGTTGGTCAGCCCCATGGGCTTTGCGGACATGGTAGCGCGAAGGCGGAACATCGCGCAGAGCCAAGCGTGGCAACTGTTGCAGCGGCGGGCTTAGGCAGAGCATCTTGCGGCTTTTGCGCCAAGTGCCGTCGAGGACGATCAGGCGCAGGCGCGATGGGGTTTGCAACCATGCGGGCGATGGCGCGGGTGGGGATGGGGCGCGCGGATGCGTGGCGGTTTCTTGAAGGCTGTCCGGGTACAGCAGCAGTGTGCGCTTGCCGTCCGCCGGCCAGGCCGGCGTCGCAAAGGCCTCACCGACAACCAAGAGGCAGTGCGCCAGGTGCCGTAGGCGCAACCCAGCAGCAGAGGCAGGCGCTGAGCGGGCGCGAGCACGCGGTGCACCGAGGGCGTACGAATGATGCGGCGGACATGGCCAGATCTTATGCGGCTTGCACGGCTAGACGATGCGTGGAAATGGATGTCTCTGAGCTTGGGCGCGACGACCGGCAGCTCTGGAGCAAGACGCAAGACCGCCTCGGGCACGATGCCACGGCAGTCTGGTTGAAAGCAGATGGAATGAGCGGCCGAAGCTAGCGGCGCTGCATGCTTCATGGCCAGTGCTCCCCAAGCGTTCTCCAACACATGGCAGCACCAGGATGGCGCAAGGATCGGCTGGTGCCACTGGCCTGCAGGGCGTCCATGGCCTGCGATGGGGAGCTTGGTGCGGGCGGCTGACTTCTGGGGGAGGCAATGAGCTGAAGTTCCCCGGGCACGACCATGAGGACTGCGACCGGGTGATTCAAGAACCGGCGGCTGTTACGAGCACCTTGGCTTCCTGCACCATGTTTTTGCCGAACAGGAATCCTGCGCCGACGAAGTACCGGGTGTCGAGCCCGCCCTGGGTCAACGTCCTGACGGGGCCGCACACCAGGGTATAGGCATCGCGCACCGAATGAACGCAGGGTCGCCTCGGCCCTCGTTCGGCACGGATGCCGCGGCGCCGGTATCGGGTCTTCGCGCGCCGCAGCGACCCCGCGGCGCCCGTCTTGGAAACTGGCAGATTGCGCAGTTGTGCCAGTCGTGCGATTCCCCAACGATGCAGAGGCCTCCCACCCACCCAGGAGCCTCTCATGCGCACCCTCTTGATCGACAACTACGATTCGTTCACCTACAACCTCTACCAGTATCTGGCTGCCTGCAACGGGCAGCCACCGATCGTCCTGCGCAACGACGAAAAGCCCTGGGAGGAAGTGGAACGCCTGCCGTTCGACAACATCGTGATCTCGCCGGGCCCCGGGCGCCCGCAACACGCCGCAGACCTGGGGATCTCGGCGGACGCGCTGCGGCACTCCCACAAGCCCGTACTCGGCGTTTGCCTGGGCCACCAGGCGATCGCCCACCATTGCGGCGCGAAGGTCGACCTCGCGATGCGACCGATGCACGGGCGCCTGGACCGCATCTCCCATTCGCAGCGCAGTCTCTTTCGTGGCATTCCCGACCGCTTCGAGGCGGTGCGGTACCACTCCCTGGCGGTTACTCAGCTGCCATCGTCCCTGGAACCGCTGGCCTGGACGTCTGACGGCACACTGATGGCCTTGTGCCACGTGGCTCGCCCCTGGTGGGGCGTGCAGTTTCATCCGGAGTCGATCTGCACGGAATTCGGCGCGCGGCTGCTGCGCAACTTCCGGGAGTTGACGCAGGAGTGGTACGCGCAGGCGAGGCGGCGAGAGCTTCGCGACGGCGCCGGCGCCTCCCTGCGGTTCGAAGGTCCCCATGCACTCTCGCTGCACGCCGAGTGCGTCGACACGGCCGCCGACGCGGAAGACGTCTTCGTGAACGCCTTCGGGCACAGCGACTGCGCGTTCTGGCTCGACAGCAGCCTCACCGAAGCCGGGCGGGCACGTTTTTCGTTCATGGGCGATGCCAGCGGGCCGCGCGCCCAGGTGCTGACCTACTGCACGGCGCCGCGCGAGCTGCTGGTGCGCCGGGGGGGCGTCGTCCAGGTACGCGACGAAAGCATCTTCGACTACCTGCGCACGCACATCCCCGACGTACCGCTCCAATCCCCCTGGCTTCCGTTCGATTTCACCGGCGGCTTCGTGGGTTACTACGGCTACGAGCTCAAGCGGGAGCTGGATGGCTCTCGCGCGCACGGTGCGGACACACCGGACGCCGCATGGATCCTCGCCGATCGCTTCCTCGCGTTCGACCATGCGGAGCAACAGGTCTGGATCGCCTGCCTGGACGAGGCCACGCCGGGCGATGAGAACCGCCGCTGGATGCAGGCCATGCGCGAGTGCCTCGCCAGCGTACCGAAAGCCGCCCTCTCCAGCAACGACGCAGCCCACGACCTGCAGCCGCTGGCATGGCGCCTGGACCTGCAGACCTACCGGGACCTCATTCTTCGATGCCAGCATGAAATCCTGCAGGGCGAGACCTACGAGGTCTGCCTCACGAATCAACTGGCGGGCGAGGGGCGCATCCGGGCGCTGGACATCTACCGCGTCCTGCGCCAGCACAATCCGGCACCCTATGCCGCCTATCTGCGCATCGGCGGCTGCACGGTGCTGTGCGCCTCCCCCGAACTCTTCCTGCGCATCTCCGGCGACCGCACGGTGGAGTCCAAGCCGATCAAGGGGACCGCCGCGCGCGGCGCAACGCCCGAGGAGGACCTTGCGATCGCCGAGGCGATGACCGCCGACGAGAAGACCCGCGCGGAGAACCTGATGATCGTCGACCTGCTGCGCAACGACCTCAATCGGGTCTGCGAGATCGACAGCGTCCATGTCCCGAGCCTGTTCGCCGTGGAAACCTACGCCACGGTGCATCAGCTCGTCAGCACCATCCGGGGCCGGTTGCGCGCCGACCTGGGCGCGGTGGACTGTGTGCGCGCCGCTTTTCCCGGCGGCTCCATGACCGGAGCGCCCAAGGTGCGCACGATGAGGATCCTGGACGAGATCGAAGGTGCTGCACGCGGCATCTACTCCGGCAGCATCGGCTATCTGTCACTCAACGGCACAACGCAGCTCAACATCGTGATCCGCACCCTGGTGGCAGCCAACGGCCGGATCTCCATCGGCGCGGGGGGCGCCATCGTCGCGATGTCCGACCCCGATGACGAAGTCGCGGAGATCGTCCTCAAGGCCCAGGCCCTGTGGGACGTGCTCAGGCAATGCGGCGCCCCTCTGGGCGCGGTGCCGGGCATGCCGCCGCCCTCCTCGCCCGCGCCATGAACCCGGCGCATGCCCATCGCAGGGGCATCGCTCTGATGCTGGCGGCCATGGGTTGCTACGCGCTCAACGATGCGCTCGTCAAGCTGTGCGCACGGGATCTGCCGCCGGGCCAAGTCTTGGCCGTGCGTGGCGCCTTTGCCAGCCTGCTCGTCCTGCCCCTCGCCTGGGGAGCGCGAG
The DNA here is from genome assembly GCF_030208835.1 of Variovorax sp. efr-133-TYG-130. Classification (NCBI taxonomy): domain Bacteria; kingdom Pseudomonadati; phylum Pseudomonadota; class Betaproteobacteria; order Burkholderiales; family Comamonadaceae; genus Variovorax; species Variovorax sp. efr-133-TYG-130. The sequence goes on from NZ_JARVTD010000012.1 coordinate 6,366, forward strand.
GCAACTGGCGCGCCGCGCTCGAACCGATCGTCCTCGCGCGCTGCGGCCTGGAGGTCGGCACCGCCTTCACTTCCGTGCTGGCGCTGTCGCTGGCCTCGTTGGCCACCGTGAGCACCCTGATGATGACCGCGCCGCTGATGATCGCGCTGTCGGCGATGGCGCTGCGCTGGGAGCCCTGGCAAGGCGGGCGCCTGCTCGTGGCCGGCATCGGCTTCGCCGGCGTCTTGCTGGTGATCCAGCCGACGGCACGACCGGATGCTTCGGCCGCCGGGCACGTCTGTGCCTTGCTGTGCGCCGCTTCGCTGGCCGGGCGCGATCTGTTGACGCGTCGCATCCCGGCGGAGATCCCTTCCGCGGCGATCGCAGTCGCAACCACCTTTGCCGTCTGCGTGGTCGGACTGCTGCTGAGCGGCGTCGAGCACTGGGGCGTCCTGCGCCAGCGGGACGTCATGGCACTGGCCGGGGCGGCCGCCTGCGCCGCGCTGGGCAACTATGCGCTCATCGCCGCCTGCCGCGGCGTCGATCTCTCGGTCATCATGCCTTTTCGCTACAGCCTCATCGTCTGGGCCATGCTGCTGGGCTACTTCATCTGGCATGACACACCCCGCCCAGGCGCCATCATCGGTGTCCTCCTCATTGCCGCGGCAGGTGTAAGCGCCCTCTGGACGATGCGACGCTCCTGAACGAGCGCGCGCGATCTCCGGCGAGCGGTCAGCGCGGTTGCCCTCCTCGCACTGCCGCCTTGCGTCGGATCGTTTCGCCGCCCTCGGCAACTGCCAGTTCTGCCAGTGCACCGGCGTTTTACGGGACGCTTTAATGCGGCTTCATTGAGCGAGAGAGCGCCATGGAGATCATCACCGGGACCGTCGATTCTTTCTCCGCGGAGATGCTGTTCGACATGGCTCGCTACAGGCACCGGGTCTTCGTCGAGAAGCTGGGCTGGGATCTGGACACACGCGCGCGGTTCGAGCTGGATGAATTCGATCGCAAGGACACCGCGTATCTGATTGCCCGTAACGCCGACGGCCAGATCGTCGGGACCGGCCGCCTGCTCTCGACCCATCGGCCCTATCTTCTGGCCACCGTGTTCCCCGAGCTGCTGGGCAGCAAGCCGGCGCCATGCTCGCCGAAGATCTGGGAGTTGTCGCGGTTCGCGGCCGTGGATCTGGACGCTCGGCCGGGTGCGCCGCATGAGGATCTCCTCAGATCGTCGCTGGCGCTGGAGATGCTGAGCGTGGCGATGCGCACCGTCGCGCAGAAAGGAGCTCAGAGACTGATCAGCGTCTCGCCGTTGGGCGTGGAGCGCATCCTGCGCCAGGCGGGTCTGCGTGCGCGCCGCTTGGCACCGCCGGTGCGCATCGGCCGCCGGCATCTGTTCGCCTGCGCGATCGACGTGGACAGCACCTGGCGTCCGGGCCCCGGTCGCCAGGACGGCGCCCACCGATGATCAGGCGCACCGTGTCATGCACCGGCCGCGAAGGCACGCTCAGCTCAGCTCAGGACCCCGAGGCGCGAGGAAAGCGCCACCGCCGAACTCTTGTTGTTGGCATGCAGTTTGGCCATTACATTCCTGACATGGAAGTTCACCGTTCGCTCGGAGATGTCCAGGATGATCGCGATTTCCTCGCTCGTCTTGCCGTCGGCCGTCCATCGCATCACCTCCACCTCGCGGCTGGTCAACGGCGCGAGTTCGAGCCAGGGGCTCTCTCCAAGACGGGGCGACAGCACCCGGTGGGCCGTGCTGGCAAGCCACTGAAGCAAGGGATCCTTGGTGCGCAGCTCTGCGGCCGTGAGCGGCTCGCTCGAGCGCGCAAGCGACAGCATGCCCACGCGGCCATCGGCGTCGAAGACCGACTGCGCCCATCCGACGCGCAACCCGAAAGAGCGCGCTTCATCCCACATCTGCGGCGTGTCCCGAAAGACGTCATCGCACCAGATGACCGGTGCCCGGCTGCGCGACCCGTGAATGGCGGTGGGATCGATCCCAAGGTAGCCCTGCTCCAGGTACCGGCGATTCCATTGCGCATCGTAGGTGCTGAGCATCCGGGCCTCGAATCGGGTGAATGGAAAGAGGACGCGCAGTCCATAAGCACAGCTCTCGAAGCCGAGATGCCTCGCCGCCACGTGGATCAGCTCGAGCGCCTGGGATGCCTCGTTCACTTCGCTCAACTGGCCGAGAACATCTTGTGTCCAATCATTCATGGAGGCCCCTTCCTACATCCCCGGGGCGCCGCCAGCGATCGCGGCGCGCGGTCTCAACGGAATCTTGATGCAGCGCCCGTAGGCTGCGGTCGCTGCGTCGTCCAACCTCGCCATATTTACCGAGCTCGGCGACACCTTCCAGATGTGCCTTTGAAGCAAGGACCAACAGTCTAGAAGCGATGTTCCACCCTATGACAGCGAAATGACCACCATTTCTGCCAATCTCACGGGACGCCAACATGCAAGTCTGGGCAGCCTCGAAAGAAGCTCCGCCGGATGACCGCGACACGCTTCCCGATCTAGGGATCCATGCCCCTCAGCGATGCACACGGTCTGGTTTCTGCTGCTGCCGGGATTTCCTCTCGTCGACGTCAGCAGCATGCTTGCGGTCTTCGAGGGCGCCAACGCGCTGCGCCATGACGAAGACAAGGTGGCCGCCTATGCCGTGCAGCTGGTCTCCATTGAGGGCCGCGCGGTCTGCAGTTCCAGCGGCGTCCTGCTGGCAGCGCAGGTATTGCCGCATCGGCTCGACGGGTATGCGAATTCGCTCGTCATCACGGGCGGGCCCCGGGCGGGGAGTGAACCCGCTGGCAGGAGCGATGTGCAGCGTCTTCAGGGATGGTTCTCGAACAACCAGCAGCACCTGGTTCGCTGCGCGGCTGTCGATGTCGACGCGCTTGCGCTGACACCGAGGCCCGCCCCGGCGCGCCGGCCGACAGGTTCCCCGTCCCTCGGCTTGTCGGCCCTCAAGAAAAGGCCGTCGGACTGGACCGCCGCCTCCCCCGTCTCGCCGCGTTGGCGGCTCATCGAGGCGGGCCAGGGAACGGACCTCGCATTGTCATGGCTCGAGGCGGATCAGGGATCTGTCTTCGCAGACACGCTGGCCGAGCGCCTGCCAGAACCGCGCAGTCGGCGCTACGGACCGATGCGCTACCGCAGCAGCCTGATCGATCACCCTGCGCCGGACCCGCGGATCGCCATGCTGCACGCGTGGATCGCTGCACACCTGCACGAAAAGCTCGATGTGGCCCGGCTGGCGCAGCGATTTCCCATGTCCACGCGCTCGTTCACCCGCCTCTACAGTCGCGCGACGGGATTCACGCCAGCACATGGCGTGCAGCAGATTCGCCTGGACACGGCATGTCGCCTGATCGAAGCGGGCACACGCCCCCTCAAGACCATTGCGGCGCAATGCGGCTACAGCTCGCAGGAAGTGATGCGCAGAACATTCCTTCGCGTCCTGGGCATGACACCCCGCGAGTACCGGCAACACCACATGATCCCAATGAGCAAGCCCGGCGCGTCCCGGTGATCACTGGGGCGGCTATCCCTCCGTGGCCCAGCACACGGGGCGCAGTTCGGCCAACGGCAGCACGACGCGGAATCCATCGGCGAAACAGACTTCCCCGACATCACTGCTGCAGGCCCTGAGACGCAGAGACCCGCGCTGCCCCTTGTGATCCACCACCAGTACCGTGCGCCCGCCACTGGCGACCGGCGCCGCCCGATGGGTGCGCGCCGGCGACGTCGCATGCGAGGGGTCCGTGCGCTCCATCGTTTCGTCGAGCTTCGATCGATTGATCGCGTGGCCTTGTGCCAGAAGCTCCTGCACCGCCTGCGGCCGGTTGCGCACCGCCGTCACCAGCCGGTACAGCGTGCGCACATCGCCACCGATCCGGCCTTGCTCCACGGCTTGCCGCAACTGCGTCGGCGCGTCGTTGAGACTGGCCGCCTCGGTGATGAAAGAGCGCGGCTTGCCCAGCCTGCGCGCTATCTCCGCGCGGGTATGCCCTTCCCTCTCCCGCTCGGCGATGAAGGTGGACAGATCGAAGGGCGACATGTCTTCGCGGTGCAGGTTCTCCACCGCTTGCGCAAAAGGATCGACGCGCTCGTCGATGAAGCCCGGCACGCTCAGCAGGCCCGCTTGTCGGGCCGCACGCACCCTGCGCTCGCCTCGATTGACGATGTACCGGCCCACATGAGCGGGGTGGCTGCGCAGCGAGACGGGCTCGAGCACGCCATGCCTGCGTATCGATTCGGCCAGCTCGGCGATCCCCTCCGTCCGCATGCCCCTGCGCGGTTGGCCGGGATCGAGGTCGATCGCATCCAGCGCCACCTGCCTCGGCGCTGCGGGCGCAAGACGGTCCGTCCCTTCGGCCAGCAGGTCCGTCGCCTTGAACCGGGACAGCGAGCTCAGGTCCAGTTCCTTCGTTGGGCTCATGCGCTCTCCCCCGGCGCCCCCGCGGCGGCTTCCGGCGCGAGGATGCGCTGCTGGAGCAAGCCGAACACCTTCGTCACCTCAAGGCTCGCCTCGCGCGCCGCGCTCCTGGGCGAGCGCCACACCGGCACACCCGTGGCGAGCGCCTCGGGGATGGCGGAGCGTGTCGAGATCCGCGCCGGAATCACGAGTTCGTGGAAGTTCGCCACCAGCTGCTGCATCGCTGCCTTCTGCCGCGAGGAATGGGCATTGAACCGGTTCAGCACAATCCCCGCCAGCCGCAGCTGCGCGTTGTAGCGGTGCTTGATGCCGAAAACGGTCTTGAGCATGTCCGTCACGCCATCGATGCTGTACTCCTCCAGCTCGATCGGACACGCCACCGCCGTCGCGGCCATCAGCGCTGCCGTCATGCGCAGGCCCAGCGCCGGCGGGGTATCGATGACCACGGTATCGAACGCCCGCGCCAAGTCGGCGACGCTTCTGCGAAATGCGGGAATCACCACCTCCGGCCTCGCAAGCTCGACGTCGGCCAGCTGCCTGCAGCCGGCCATCAGCACGATGGAAGATTCGCTGCGCGGAAAGGCCGGGATCGCACCCGAGTCAAACAATGCCCGGGCGCCGCTGTCCGCGCGGTACTGGCGCAACGACTTGGTGCTGTTGGCTTGACCGTCCAGGTCGATCACGCAGACGGCCTGCCGCCGCAGGTCGGCCAGCCAATGCGTATACAACACGCTCAGTGTGGACTTGCCGACGCCACCCTTCTGATTGCCGAAGACCACCACGTTGCCCATGATCCGCTCCTCGCGATGCGGAACTTCACGGCATCGCAATGCGGAATTTCGCACCTCGCTTGCGAGGAGCGCCACTGTCAAAAGAGCCAGTAGACCTGCCAGGCAGCATGGGCAGACAGTGCGCCCATGCGATTCAAGGACTTTCAACGCGGCGACCTGGCGAGCAAGGGCATCCAGACCGCCCTGGCCACCTTGGTGGTCATCGCGTCCGGCGCGGCCTGCACGGGCATTGTGCAGGCGCAGGCGCAGGGTTCCTCCGCGCCTCGGCGCATCGTCACCCCGTCCGAGCAAGGCGAGCGCGACAGTGAACGGACCGAGATCCTTCGGCAGGAGTTGAAGAGGTCCGAGGAGGAGCTCGAAGGCCTCGAGAGACACCGCGCCGAACACCTCGGTGCATCCGACCCGGAGACTGCGAACCAGGCCGCGCGGCAGCAGGCCCGGCTGCGCGCCGACATCGCCGCCTTGAAGCGCGAATTGGCTTCGACGGCACGCAATCTCGGTGGGACGCCGGCCCAGGCCCCGGCCCGCGACCGGGCGGGTGCGGGCCGCCTGGCTGCGATCGCGAGCACCACCGCGCCGGCGCTGCGGTGGTGGGACGTCTACGGCGCCCGTCGCCAGGCCAAAAGACCCGCACCGCTTCCGAGCGCACCGCAACAGGCACTCGATGTCCACGCTGGGGGCGCCACCAGAAAGGAGTAAGCCATCATGCCTGTCGGAATCCGTCGAGCGTGGCCGTTGCTGCTCGTGGGCCTTTTGATCGTGCTGCCGGAACTGGCCATCGCCAGCAGTCCGTTCGCCAGGGGTGCCAACGCCACGCAGCAGCAACTCGTCACCATCCTCACCCCGCTGGCAGCCGTCGCGGTCATGGTCTCCGGGGCCATGGCCTGGTTCGGGCGCCTGAGCTGGTGGTGGATGGTTGCAGTGGTCATCGGGACCGTGCTGGTCTTCGGCGGTCCGCAGATCGTGACATGGATCCGGGGCCTGTTCGGGGTCTGAAAGGCAGGTGCCATGAGCCGCAACCAAGGCATCGTCGTCGACGCGTTGTTCGTCGGCATGACCCGGCCCCCGATGGTCTGGGGAGTCACCTACTCGGCCATGATGTTCAACATCGTGGTCACGAGCGAATCCTTCATCGTGACCAAGAACCTCGCGTGGCTGCTGGCGTTCTTGCCGATCCACGGCATGCTCTTCCTGGTCTGCCTGCATGAGCCGCGCTTCTTCGACCTGCTGCAGCTGTGGGGGCGCACCCGGCTGCCGGCCATGGTCAACGGCAATCTGCGATTCTGGCGTGCCAACTCGTACAGCCCCCTCGCGGTGGATCTGCCGGACGCGCACGGACGGCGGCGCTCGCGCCCGGTCGAGGTGCTTTATCGGGCGCGGCCTGAAAGGGGCAAGCAATGCACCTGCTGAGCCGCTCCGAAAGAACGCTGCAGCGCGAACTCAGCGCCGCCGCGATGATTCCCCTGACCGCCCATGTCGATGCGCACGTTGCGAGAACGCGCGCCGGGGACTATGTCCAGACGCTGCGCCTGGGCGGCATCAGCTTCGAGAGCGCGGACGACGAGGACATCAACAACTGGCATGAACGACTCAACGTCCTGTTGCGCAACATCGCCTCTCCCCACCTGGCGCTGTGGACCCATGTGGTGCGACGCCGCGAGCTCGGTTATCCCACGGGCCGGACGGTCCCGGGTTTCGCTGGTGAGGTCGAACAGCGCTATCGGCAGAAGATGGCGGGGCAGAGGCTGATGGTCAATGAGCTCTACCTGTCGACCGTCTTTCGGCCCCAATCCACACGGGTGGGCAATGCCGCGTTGCGTCTGCTCAAGCGCACCGATAGCGAAGGCGAGCGCGCGGAGCTTCGCGACTCCCTGGACCTGTGCGACAAGCTGCGCCAGGAATTGCTTGTCGCCCTGGAGCGCTACGATCCGCAGCCTCTGGGCATCTATCAACCCGAAGACAGCGGCAGTCTCTGTTCCTCGCTCGCGGAGTTCTACGGCTTGCTGATCAACGGGGAGTGGCAGCGCATGCCGCTGACGCGGGCGCCTCTTGACGAGGTTCTGGCGACCACGCGGCCGTTCTTTGGTCATGAAGCCATGGAATACCGCACGGGCACCCAAACCCGGATCGGCGCCTTCCTCGGCATCAAAGAGTACCCGACACCCACGGCGCCGGGCATGTTCGACGCCTTGCTGACGGCCCCGTTTCCCTTCGTGCTGACCCAGAGCTTCACCTTCCTCGCCAAGGGCAGCGCCACGGACATGATGAGCCGCCAATACCGTCGGATGGCGGCCGCCGGAGATCTGGCGCTGTCCCAGGCGGAAGAGCTCAAGGAGGCCCTGGACGACCTCGCGAGCAACCGGTTCGTCGCGGGAGACCATCATTTCAGCCTCCACGTGCTGGCCGATGTTGAGGACGGCGTCGGCGGGCGCGTGCACCAGCCCCGCCTGAAGCAGCTCAACGACCACATGGCCCGTGCCCGATACCTGTTGGGCGACACCGGGATGGTCGTCGCCCGCGAGGACCTCGCGCTGGAGGCAGCCTTCTGGGCCCAGCTGCCGGGAAACTTCGGCTACCGCAGCCGCAAGGCGCCGATCACGAGCCGCAACTTCGCGGCGATGTCGCCGTTCCACAACTTTCCCCACGGGCCGCGCGACAGGCAACTACTGGGGCAGCGCGCTGACGATGTTCATGACCCGCGCGGGGTCTCCCTACTATTTCTCGCTGCACGCGAGCGACCCGCGCAGTCCCGATGGCGGCAGCCGACGCGACGTGGGACACCTCACCGGCGTGGGTCCAGTTGGTACGGGCAAGACCACCCTGCTGGGTTTCTGCATGGCGGCCATCTGCAATCGCCTGGATGCCACCCAGATCATCTTCGACAAGGACGAGGGCCTGCACATCCTGGTGCGGGCACTCGGCGGCCAGTACCTGCCCATCCAGAACGGCGCGCCGACGGGCTGCAATCCCCTGCAACTCGACGACTCGATGCCCGACAACGTCGAATTCATGCGGCGTTGGCTGCGCCGCCTGGTCTTGCGCACGCCCGGCGACAGCCTGACGGTGCGCCAGGAGGATGACCTCGACCAGGCGCTCCAAGGCACGCTGCGCCTGGCACGCCCCTTTCGGTGCCTCTCTCGGCTGGTCTCCTTTCTGGACGTCACCGACCCCGAAGGCATGCACGCGCGGCTGCGCAGATGGTGTTCGTCGGAGAACGGCGCCTATGGCTGGGTCTTCGACAACGACGAAGACCGCGTGGCGCCCCTGCTTTCGCGCCACGCGCTGGTCGGCTTCGACGTCACGGATTTCCTGGACAACGAGGTCGTGCGCGCGCCGTTGACCATGTATCTCTTCCATCTGGTCCACACGATGGTGGACGGACGTCCCCTGGTGTGCTGGATGGACGAATTCGCCAAGCTCCTGGACGATCCCGCCTTCGCCACGTTCGCCAAAAACGGCCTGGAAACCTGGCGAAAGAAGAACGCCAGCATTGTCACCTTTACGCAGAGCACCAGCCACGTGCTCGATTCCAGCATCGCCCGGGCCATCGTCGAGCAGACGCCAACCAAGATCCTGTTTCCGAATCCGGAAGCGGACCATGACGAATACACGCAGGGCTTCAATCTGACGGACCGGGAGTTCGCACTGATCAAGCAGGAACTCGAACCCGGTTCGCGGCAGTTTCTGATCAAGCAGAACCATGTGAGCGTCGTGGCGCAGCTCGACCTCAGGGGCTTCGACGATGCGCTGCACGTCATCTCGGGGCGCACCGGCAATGTCCGTCTCATGCGCGAATTCATCAGGATGCTGGGCCCGCATCCGGATCAATGGCTGGCGCCTTTCCGCGCGACGCTGGCAGGAGGGCCTCCCCCGTCAACGTCTTCTCAGGAGGATTCCCATGCGTAGACATCTTCTCGCCCTCTTCATCGCCGGCGCCACTTTTCTGGCGCCGCTGCAGGCCAGGGCCGGCATCCCGGTGATCGACTTCACGGCGATTGCCAATCTCATCCAGCAGGTCATGTACTGGCAACAGCAGATTTCTGCGATGCAAAAGCAGTACGAACAGCTCCAGCAGACGAAGAACCAGCTCACGCAGACGTACAACGCGATGACGGGTCCCCGAGGAATGGAGCAACTGCTTCAGACCTCCGATGCGGCGCGCAACTATCTCCCGACCAGCTACGGCGACCTGATGGGCACGGTCAACGGTTCGTCGACCAGTTACGCCGGCCTGAGCAACCTCGTGCAATCCGTCATGAAGGCCAACAGCGTACTGTCGAGCACCCAGATGGACGCGCTCAGTCCCGAGCTTCGCCAGGTCGTCGAGCAGGGGCGGCGATCGGCGGCCATGCTCAACGGCACGACCCGAAGCGCCTACCAGAACACCAGCCAGCGCTTCTCCGCATTGCAGCAACTGATCGACCGCATTGCCTCCGCCCAGGACCCGAAGGCCATCCAGGATCTGCAGGCCAGGATCCAGGCCGAGCAGAACATGCTCACGAACGAGCAGACGAAGCTGCAGGCGCTGTATCAGATGGCGCAGGCCGAAGAGGCTATTCGAACTCAACGCATCCGCGAGAAAGCCGCTAGCGACATCGGCAGCATCAAGACGATCTCAGCAGTCAACTACTGAGCAACGAAGGAGTCTGAAATGCCTGGACGCAAATGGGCGTACGTTCTAGTTTCCATCTTGGCCGCAGGCATCTACGCGGTCGCACAAGTCAGTGAAAGACGCCACCCTGCAACGCCCGCCGACCCTCCAGCACGGATGCGATCGGAGTCCAGGAATGAAGACACGATTCGCAGGGTCTTGGAGGGCATCGGGCACATCAAGGATCTGAAGCCCGTCCCCTTGCCATCGACTCCCGAACATTGAGTGAGCCGGAGCTCCACATGGGATTTTTCGAGCAATTCTTCACGTGGCTGACGGCGCAGCTAAGCGTCTATGTGAGCACCAATGCTGCCCGAATCGCCTCGGCAATCGAACCTGCGGTGGTCACGCTCGCGACTGTCTACGTGATGCTTTGGGGCTTCCTGAGCCTTTCTGGACGAATTCAAGAACCCCTCTGGGAAGGTGTGAAGCGCATTTTCATGGTTGGCATCGTGCTGGGTCTCAGTCTAAGACTCTGGATGTACAACGACGTTGCTGTAGACACATTTACGCGAGGCCCTGACCAGCTGGCCGCAGCCATTCTCGGTTCTGCGTCGACTGTATCCGCGGTCGACCAGATCTGGATGGACGGAAATTCGATCGCAGAGCAGTTGTTGAGCAAGGGAAGCGTGCTCAACGAAAACTTTGCCTACTATCTCGCAGGATTTCTTGTCTATCTGCTGATTGGGCTGACGGTCGTCGTCACCGCATTCTTGTTGGCACTGTCCAAGGTCGCCCTGGCTCTGCTCCTCGCGCTGGGCCCGCTATTCATTGCCCTTTTGTTCTTCGACGCCACCAAGCGCTTCTTCGAGGCGTGGCTCGCCCAGCTCGCCAACTACGCACTCATCACGGTGCTCGTCACGCTGACGGCGGCACTCCTTCTGCATGTTCTTCGCTCATACACCCAGAATGCCGTCTCGCTGGGAAGCGCGGTCACCGTCACGGAGGGCGCCAGAGTGTGCCTGGCCTCCGCGTTCATCTTCCTTGTCATGCGCCAGGTCATGCCCATTGCTGCGAGCCTTGCAAGTGGTGTCGCGCTCTCCTCGTTCGGCGTGGTCAGCGGGATGGCGCAGTGGGCCATGGGCGGTGCCAAACGCACCGGCTACGAGGTCGGGCGGGGCGTCCTCGACGGCATGGGTCGACAACCCGGAAGTCGGTGGGATTCCTTCCGACGCCAGGCGGGTCACCGCATCGGCTCCGGGATCGCCTCGATGGTTCGCGACGGGACATCGCGCCGCGGCGGCACGGTGATCCCGCGCGAGCGGGCCATGCCGAATCACGGCCGGACGGACTGACCGAAGGGAGCGTTCGATGAGGCTCGTGGTCACTCTCCTTGCATCGGCCCTGATTTCTTCCTGCGGCACTCGCCCGCCGCTGCCGCCTGAGTGTGAAGGGCCGCTCACGCCGATCAATGCCGCGACAGGCACCACCATCCCGGGAGCGGTCAGTGAATCGCAACGCCGGTATTGAAAGCTACCTGGCAGAAGCCCGGAACTGGGAGCTCGACCGCGCTCGCCGGTCGGAGCGTTCGGCCAGGCTCGCGTGGGTCTTGACCGCCGTCGCAACCGGTATCGCTGTGCTCTCTGTGGCCGCCGTTGCCGGTCTCACACCGCTCAAGCAGCCTGTTCCCGTTCTGATCCGTGTGGACAGCAGCACAGGCATCGTCGACATCGTTCCGGCCTACGAAGGTACGACCGACATCGAACAGGTGGTGACGCGCAATCTGCTGCAGAACTATGTGGTGGCCCGCGAGCGCTACTTTTATGGGATCGCGGAGACGGACTATGAGCTGGTCGCTTCGCAGAATTCGCCTCGTCTCAACCAGGAATGGGCCGCCCTGTGGGCCGCGAACAATCCGGCCTCTCCCCTGAACGCCTACAAGGACGGCACGACCATACGGACGCAGATTCGCTCCGTCAGCTTTCTCAAGCTGGAAAGTGGCAGGGACAGGCTGGCCCAGGTCCGGTTCACCCGATACACCCGCGCCGGCGGTACCGGTGACGAGCAGGCGAGTCACTGGGTCTCGACCGTGGAGTTTGCATACGTCCAGCCTTCCAAGGACAACAAATGGCGCTCGCTCAATCCACTGGGTTTCCGCATCGTCGAGTACCGCCGCGAACCCGAGGTCGCCACCGCGAGCGCTCCGGCCCACCCGCAGGAGGCGCGATGAAGTCCTACCGCTGCCCGTGGCGCGTGGCGCTGGAAACCGGCATGGCTTCGCTGCTGTGCTTCGCGGCGCCTTTCGCGGATGCCGTGACCGTGCCCCCTGTGGGCAAGGTGGATGCGCGCGTTCGGGTCGTTGCCTACAACGCCGATGACGTCGTCGCGCTGCATGGCTACGTGGGCTATCAGATTCATCTGCGTTTCGCCGAGGGAGAGGAGTTCGTGAACCTCGGCTCGGGTGACAACGGCGCCTTCGATGTGGGCGCGGAGCGCAACCATTTTTTCATCAAGCCGAGGGAAGCACGGGCCGCCACGAACCTCACCGTGCTCACCAACCGGCGGGCTTATCACTTCGACTACGTGGTCTCCGCCCATGCGCCCTCGGGGGCTGCGGGGCGGCGCATGGTGTATTCGATTCGCTTCACCTATCCCGAGGACGAAGCGCGTGCGGCGGCAGCCGACGAGGAACGTCGCCGTGCCGAAGCGCTCATGCGGCGGGCACCCGAGGGGCCGCGCAACACCGACTACTGGTTCTGCGGCAGCGGGTCGCTGAAGCCCTTGAGCGCTTCCGACGACGGCATCCAGACTCGGCTGCGCTTCCAGGCTCGTGCCGAATTCCCGGCGCTGTTCGTGCAGAACGACGACGGATCCGAGTCGCTGCTGAACTTCAACGTCGAGGACGACGAGGTGGTCATCCACCGGCTCGCACGACGGTTCATCCTGCGCCGCGGCAGGCTGGTGGGTTGCGTCGTGAACCGGTCCTTCCACGGCGACGGTGCCCGCACCACGACCCACACGAGCGTGCAAGGCGTCCAGCGCCTCACCGCCGGAGACGGCCCATGACCTCGCACAGCGGCGTGGAACAACCATCTTCATTCGAACCCGGGAACCGACGCCCCGGTGGTGCAGCCGGCGAGGTGGACCCGGCGACCGGGGAGATCCTCGCCCCACGCGACATGCACGAGCACGCCGAACGCCCGGCAGACGGAGAGGGCGCGTCGGTCGAGGGAGAGCGCACCATTCCCGCGGTCAATCGCGAGCGATCCATCCAATCGAGGATCAGGAGTTCGCTGGCCCTTTCCACCATCCTTCTCCTTGGCGCCGGGTTTCTCTTCTGGTACTACGGCACCCAGTATTCCCGCAACCGCGAGAGTCTAGAAGCTGCGCGCAGGACGGCCATGGCCCGTGCCGGCGGCGAGATGAAGGTCCCGCCGTTGGGGCACATCCAGCCGCCCCGCGCGTCCGATGCAGCCTCGGCAGCCAGCGCGGGGCCGCCCCCCGCGCCTGCGGCCGCAGCGGCCAGCAGCGGACCTCCGCCGAAGACACCCGAAGAGCTGGCCCTTGAACGGCAGCTGGCCGCCCCGGTCCTGCGGCGTGCGCCAATGCTGCAGGGCGGCAACGCACCCGCGCATGCATCCTTGGGAACCGCCACGGACACGCCTTCCTTCAGCGGGATCGGTGGCGTGCCCCACATGGCGCAACTGCTTGGCGCCGCCCCGGCCTCCGGGGCAGCGACCACAAGCAACGGGAGCAGTCCGCTTGCGGCGAACCTCAAGCCGACGCCCACGCCCGCCATCGCCGCCACGATGCTCGCGACGCGGCGCCTGCTGCTGCCCAAGGGGGCCTTCATCGACTGCACGCTGGAAACGGCGATCGACTCGACCTACGAAGGCATGACCACCTGCATCGGTGCGAACGACATCTACGGTGCGGACGGCAAGGTGGTCCTCCTGGAACGCGGTACCAAGTACGTGGGCGAGCAACGCGGGGCTCCCCGCCAGGGCCAGGGGCGCGTCTTCATCCTCTGGAACGAAGCGCGCACGCCCACCGGCGTCGTCGTCCAGCTCGCATCGCCCGGTACGGACGAACTCGGCCGCAACGGCCTGCCCGGCTTCGTCGATACCCATTTCTGGGAGCGCTTCGGCGCGGCCATCCTGGTCTCGGTGATCGACGGGACCATGCAGGCCTTCGCCGCGCATCGGCAAGGAGGCTCCACCGTCGGCGGTGGCACCGGCGTGGTGCTGGCGCCGCAGGGCAGCCGCGACGTGCTCACGGAGATCCTGCGAAGCACGGTCTCGATGCCACCCACCATCATCAAGAACCAGGGCGAGCGCATCCAGATCCTGGTCGCCCGCGATGTGGATTTCAGGAGCGTCTATGCCCTTAGGACCGTCTCCACCCCTCCTTGAGCGCGAGTCCGGCGCGACGCCCAGCGGCCTTCAGCCTGCAGGTCAGCCTCCGGGTGCGGCGCCGCCTGGCCCTGCAACGACCCCACCCTCGTCGCTGGCGCTGTTTCTCGGCCCGCTCGAGCCGCTGCTGAACGACCCGGAAGTGACCGAGATCTGCATCAACGCGCCGGGCGCGGCTTTCGTGGAGCGGCAGACGGGCTGGACGCGCGAGGTCCTCGCGTTCGCCAGCTTCGAATGGTGCATGTCCATTGCCAAGCTGGTGGCCAACTTCACGCGCCAGCGCGTCTCTGCGAGCGAACCGCTGCTGTCCGCCACATTGCCCGGCGGCGAACGCATCCAGCTCGTGCTGCCGCCGGCCACCCTGGAAGGCACCGTATCGATCACCATCCGGCGGCCGTCAGGCGCCATCTGGACCCTGGAGGAACTTGAACAACGCCACGTCTTCGCGCAGACGCGCCGCGCACCCGGGGTGCGAGCGCCGCAGGCGGCCTCTCAAGAGCTGCGCGACGACGACCGCGAGCTCGCGGCGCTTCTTGAGGGTGGGCAGTTCGTGCCTTTCCTGCGCCGGGCCGTCCAGCTGCGCAAGAACATCCTCCTGTCCGGCGCCACCGGGTCCGGCAAGACCACGGTCAGCAAGGCGCTGATCCTCGAGGTGCCTGCGCAGGACCGGCTCATCACCATCGAGGACGTGAAGGAGCTGTCGCTGCGCAACCAGCCCAACCATGTGCGGCTCTTCTATTCGCAGGGTGCCCAAGGGCAGGCGGAGGTCACGCCCGGCCAGTTGCTGGCGAGCGCGAAGCGGCAGCGCCCCGACCGGGTCTTCGTGTCGGAGCTGCGCACCGGCGAGGAGGTCTACGACTACCTGGTGTCCGTCAACACGGGTCATCCCGGGTCGATCACCAGCGTGCATGCGGACAGTGCCGAGATGGCCTTCGTGGCCTTGGCCCAGCTCATGAGACGCAGTCCTGCTGGTCGCGGCATGAGCACGCGCGAAGGCGTTGAATTGGCCCAATTGAGCGTGGATGTGGTGGTGCAGTGCGCACGCGAGCGGCAGCACCGGATCGTGCGGGAGATCTGGCATGAACCAGGCACCAAGCTCCGAGGCCTGGCCTAGCCCTTTCAGGATCGCGGTCGCGCTGCTTGCAGCGGCGACGTTTGGCCTGTATCTGGCTGGCTATGTCTTCCTCGTCGCGATGAAACTGCCGCCGGCGCATGCGACGCTGCTGACCCTCTACCAGTACTGGGCGACCGAAGGCGAGCGTCCCGCGGTGTGGCGCACGCTCCTGGCCTCGCTGGTGGGTTCGCAGGCCCTGACGCTGGGTCTCGTCGGCCTCGCGATGCTGCCGAGGCAGCGCCCCCTCTACGGCGAAGCGCGCTTCGCCAGCCGGCGCGAGATCGCGAAGGCGGGCCTGCTCGACGAACACGGCATCATCCTCGGACGCCTGGGCGGGCGCTATCTGGTCCTGCCGGGCCAGCAGGGGGCCGCGCTGGAAGCGCCCCCTCGCAGCGGCAAGGGCGTGGGCGTGGTGATTCCCAACCTGCTGAACTGGCCCGGCTCGACCATCGTCAGCGACGTCAAGGGCGAGAACTTCATGCGTACCGCGGGTTTTCGCGCGGCGCACGGGCAGGCCGTCCACCTGTTCGACCCCCTGTCCGAGCGCGAATGCTCCGCGCGCTGGAACCCGCTGGGCTACGTGTCCGAGTCGCCCTACCGCTGCATCGACGATCTGCAGCGCATCGGCACGATGCTGTTTCCCGATCCGCTGGCCGGAGATCCTTTCTGGACCTCGTCGGCGCGCTCGCTTTTCCTGGGCATCGCCCTCTACCTGTTCGAGACCGAGGGGGCCCCACGCACCCTGGGGGAAGTGCTTCGCCAGGGCATGGCCAGCGACGACGAAGGTTTCCAGAAGCACTGGAAGCGGGTGATCGACGCCTGCGACCGGGCCGGCTATCCGCTGTCCCATGAGGCGGTCCAGAGTCTGTATGACGTCATCGACCTCGCTCCGACGACGGCCTCGAGCATCCGCAAGACCTTCACGAGCCGCCTGGACCTGTGGCTCAACCCGATGATCGACGCGGCCACGTCCGCCAACGACTTCGATCTGCGCGAGCTTCGCAAGCGGCCGATCTCGATCTACGTCCAGATCAATCCGGACAACATCGCTCGCCTGCAGCCTTTGCTCAATCTTTTCTTCCAGCAGGCCATCGGCCTGCAGACGCGCGAGTTGCCGGAGCACAACCCGGCGCTGCGCCACCAACTGCTCCTGATGCTCGACGAATTTCCAGCGTTGGGGCGGATCCCTGTCATTGCGGAGTCCACCGCCTTCCTGCCAGGGTACAACGTGCGCACGGTCATCATCGTGCAGTCCAACTCCCAGCTCGTGGAGAAATACGGACTCGAAGGCGCCAAGTCCATCAGGAAGATGCTGGCCGCACGCATCGTGTTCCCGCCGAGGGAATACGACGATGCAGAAGCCATCTCGCGGGAACTGGGCACCCGCACGGTCCGGCAAAGGAGCATCAGCCGTCCGATGTGGGGCGGCGCGGGCAAGTCTGCCTCCGTCACCATCAGCGACCAGCCTCGCCGCCTGCTGCTGCCACAGGAAATCAAGGAGCTCGGTTCCTCCCGGATGATCCTTTTCTATGAAGGACTGCGCCCCGTGCTCGCGCAGCGCATCTTCTACTTCCGCGACAAGGTCTTCGCGAGCAGGGAGTTGCCTCCCCCGCCGGTGCCGAAGCTGGACGTGGCGCGATCGGGGCGCGCTGTCACAGCCGCAGGGGCGGTACCCGCCGACAGCGAGGCCGCCGCCGCGGGGGAGTGTCCCGCCCTGCCCGCCGATCCCGGCGCGCTGCGGCCGCGCGGCCGCCCTGCGTCAACGAAAGATGCGGATGTCCGGCGCGGCGGTGAACAGGACGATGAATGGAGGCTGGAGGACTTTTCGTTCGACTTCGACGACGTGGAAATCCCCGTCGAGAAGCTCAGTGAGGAGGACCTCCAGCGCTGTGCCGAAGCCTTCATGGCGCAGGTCCTCGACTGAAGACCCGAAGACCTGAAGCCGTTCCAGCGGCCGCGCCCGTCACCTTCCCTTACCCTCATCACAAAGGATGCCACCATGTCCCGCATCGAACTCCCTGAAGGCCTCGCCACCGACAGCGAGGGCAGCATGTCCGGGGACTTGGCCGGCACTGTCCAAGCGGACGCTGCGCCCGCCCACGGCACACACGCCCGTGTCCCCGACGCCATCGAGCGGAATTACCTGCGCGTCGACGACCGCTATTTCTTCCCGGATCGCACGCTGGCGTTCATCGACGAAGGCCATCGCATCCGTGTAGGGACCGAGAACCTCGAGGTACTGCGCAACGTCGTCGCGATCGCGCGAGCGCGCGGCTGGCAGGCAATCTCGCTCAGAGGCACCGAGGCTTTCCGGCAGAACCTGTGGCGCGAGGCCACGTTGCGCGGGATCGAAGTCCAGGGCTATGAGCCCATGCCAGCCGAAATCCAGCAGCTGCATCGGATGCAGGTGCGCAGGCCTCCGTCGCGTGGCGCCGGACAGAGGCCGGCAGCCCCGGACAGCGGCCCCGATCCAGGCCAGCAATTCAATGACGGGCCGCGATCGCGCGAGGGCTCGCGCCCAACCATCCAGGGCCTGCTCGTCGCCGCGGGGGCCGCGCCGTACCGGTTCGACGCTACACAGCGCATGTCCTTCTACGCGACGGTCCGCTCGGAAGCCGGTGAGCGCACCGTCTGGGGCGCGGATCTCGAGCGCGCCCTTGCCGAATCGGCCTCCCGTCCACGCCTCGGTGACGAGGTGGTGCTGCGCCAGGAGGGCACCCATCCGGTCAAGATCCGGGACGCCTCCCGCGACATGGCGGGTGACGCCATCAGCGAAAAGACCCTCGTCGTGCAGCGCGCGAGGTGGCGCGTCGAAACCGCGGATCACCTGCGTGCCATGAAGCGCCACGCCGAGCACGTGCGCACAGGAGGACCTCTCTTCGAGACGTTGCTGCGCCAGGAACCCGGGCTGGCCGCGGCCGGGGCAGCCCTCGAGCTCGCCGCGCAATACGCGCGGCGCGTCACCACCGATCGGGCCTCGCAGCAAGGGCTGATGCACCTGATCCGCGAACGGATGGCCGATGCGCTGGAGCAAGGCCGTTCGATCCGTCTGCCGGCACGACGTCCACGTGCGATGCCCATGCAGGGTCGCGTACGCGGTGGCCGAGCCCTCGAGGAGCCAAGCCATGAGCGCTCTTAGGTCGCGACGCAGGTCCAGGCCAACGCGACCGGACACGCCTTGCCGCGGCGGGCCTGGCCGCCGCGCGAACGGCGCGCGCAGCGCTGCGCGCCGCTTTCGCGGCATCGCCATCGTCCGCACGGGCACAGCCCTGGACGGTTCCGGACGGTTCGCTGGAGGCGCTCAAATGGGTTGCTCTGGTGCTCATGGCGGGGGACCACATCAACAAGTACCTGCTGCACGAGGCCAGCGGAAGCCTCTACGCGCTGGGACGACTGGTGATGCCGCTCTTTGGCTTCGTGCTCATGACCCATCTGGCGCGACCCGAGGCCTTCCGCAACGGGGTGCATCTGCGCGTGATGAAGCGGCTGGCGGTATTTGCGCTGCTCGCGACGCAACGCCGTCAGACAGACGACGCTCAGTGACACTGGCTTGCCTTACGCGGTAGGGGTCACCTCTGCCGTCGTGGTCCGGCCACCTGGCGTTCAGCCGCTGCCCCCAATCCCTACAACGGCATGGGCCACCTGCCAGTGACGCCTGGGCGCACGAGTTTCGTCCGCGCCCGCCGTCTGCGGCATCAACGCGCGCGCTGCACGCGAACCGGCACCGACTTGTACGACGGCGTGCCGCTGCGCGGATCACGGTGCGACAGCGCGATCAGCACGTTGGCCTCGGGGTAGTAGGCTCCGGCCGATCCCCTGGGAATGTCGTAGGCCACCGCGGTGAGGTTCCTGAGCACGGCGCCGGGCGAGGCCGCCTCGCCTTCGAAGGGCACGGCTTCCAGGTCCACGCGGTCGCCCGGCGCCAGGCCTTGCGCGGCCAGGTCGTCGGGGTTCAGGAACACCACGTCCCGGCGCCCGAAGATGCCGCGGTAGCGGTCGTCGAAGCCGTAGATGGTGGTGTTGTACTGGTCATGGCTCCTGAGCGTGGCCAGGGTCAGCACCGCCGCGCCTGCCGCGCGCGGGTCCTCCTGGATGCCCGGCATGACCATGAACTGCGCCTTGCCCGAGGGGGTGTGCCAGATGCGCTGCGCAGGTCCGATCGGCAGCCGGAACCCGCCCGGCTGCCGGATGCGCAGGTTGTAGTCGGCGAACCCCGCCAAGACACCCTCGATGTCGTCGCGGATGCGGCCGTAGTCGGCCACCAGGGCATCCCAGTCGATGCCGTGCCGGTCGCCCAGCACCGCCTTGGCGATGCCCGCGACGATGGCCGGCTCCGAACGCACCTGGTCCGACGGCGGCGGCAGGCGCCCGGTGGAAGCGTGCACCATCGACATGGAATCTTCCACGGTGATCGATTGCGCGCCGCCCGCCTGCAGGTCGAGTTCGGTGCGCCCGAGGCAGGGCAGCAGCAGGCTTTGCCTGGCGGTGAGCAGGTGCGATCGGTTGGGCTTGGTCGCGATGTGCACGACCATTTCCAGGCCGCGCATGGCCGCAAAGGTGCGCTGCGGGTCGGGCATGGCCACGGCCAGGTTGCCGCCCAGGCACATGAGGAATCTCGAGCGGCCCGCTTCGATGGCTTCGACGGCTTCGGCGGCGTCGTGCCCGGGCCGCGCGGGCGGCGTGAAGCCGTAGACCCGCTCGATGCCCTGGCGCAGCGCCAGCGGCGCCTTCTCGTCGATGCCCACCGTGCGGTTGCCCTGCACATTGGAGTGTCCGCGCACCGGGCAGATGCCCGCGCCGGGGCGCCCGTAGTTGCCGCGCAGCATCAGCAGGTTCGAGATCTGCTGCACGTTGTCGGTGCCCAGCCGATGCTGGGTGATGCCCATGCCGAAGGCGACGATGGTGGCCTTGGCTTTGCAGTAGAGCCTTGCCACATGCTCGAGCGACGCGCGGCCCAGGCCCGAGGCGCGCTCCACGTCTGCCCATTCGGTGGCGCGCAGGTCATCGGCCAAAGCCTCGAAGCCCTGGGTGTGCGCGGCCATGAAATCGCGGTCGAGCAGGCCCGCGCCGCCGGCGGCCAGGTCGTCGTCATCGAGGGCCAGCACGGCCTTCATGACGCCCTTGAGCGCGGCGGCGTCCCCGCCGACCTTCACCTGCAGGTAGTCGCTGGCGATGTCGGTCGCGCTGAAGGTGGCCATCTCCAGCGGGTCCTGCGGCGCCGCGAAGCGTTCCAGCGCGCGCTCGCGCAGCGGGTTGAACACCACGATCGGTGCGCCGCGCCGTGCGGCCGCATGCAGCGTGGTCATCATGCGCGGATGGTTCGTGCCGGGGTTGTGCCCCATGGAGATGATCAGGTCGGCATGGTCGAAGTCTTCCAGCGACACCGTGCCCTTGCCGATGCCGATCGACTGCGGCAGGCCCACGCTGGTGGCTTCGTGGCACATGTTCGAGCAGTCGGGAAAATTGTTGGTGCCGTACGCGCGCGCGAACAGCTGGTAGAGGAACGCCGCTTCGTTCGACGCGCGGCCCGAGGTGTAGAACTCCGCCATGTCGGGCGAGGGAAGCGCTTTCAGCACCTTCGCGATGCGCGCGCAGGCCTCGTCCCATCCGATCTGCACGTAGCGGTCCGTGGCCGCGTCGTAGGCCATCGGGTGCGTGAGGCGGCCCAGGTCCTCGATGTCGTGGTCGCGCCAGCCCAGCAGCTCGCTCACGGTGTAGCGCTGGAACACCTCGGGCGTGGCGCGCTTGCGCGTGGCTTCCCAGGTCACGGCCTTGGCGCCGTTCTCGCAGAACTCGAAGGCCGAGGTGTGCTTCGGGTCGGGCCACGCGCAGCCGGGGCAGTCGAAGCCGTCGGGCTGGTTGTTGCGCAGCATGATGCGCGTGCCCGAGACGGCGCTCATCTGGCCGTGGATGGCCTTGGCGACCGCGCCCAGCGCGTCCCAGCCTCCGGCGGGGTGTTCGTACTGGCGGATGCCTGCGTCGGCGGAGCGGGTCATGACGTTGTCCTTGGGCGGATTGAAGTGTTCAGTTGCTGCACACGAAGCGAAGTGCGCGCGGGAAGTCGGTGGCGACCAGGTGCCATCGTGCGGGTTGCCGCTTGCACCGCGGTTTCATGAAGGCGGCGACATATTTCATCTGTAGCGCGGCGCGACATTCGCCACGTGCACGGCAGTACGGAATTGCATCTGCAACATGGCCGCCTGAAATGAAATGACCAGGCAACCGGCCCGGCGCAAAGTGCATCCATGGGCCACCGGCCAAGCATCAGCCGGCGGTCCATCCACCCTCTCCGATGCGACCGATACAACCTGCAGGCACTTCCATGTCCATGACACCTGAATCCACCATCGCCCGCCGCCAGGCGCCCTTGCACACGCCGACCGCGCTTGGCGCCGAGGCCCGGCGCGACATCGGCGGCGGCCTTGCCGCCCTGCTCGCGGACAGCTTCGCGCTGTACCTGAAGACCAAGAACTTCCATTGGCACATGTCGGGCCCGCACTTTCGCGACTACCACCTGATGCTGGACGAGCAGTCGGACCAGATCTTCGCCATGACCGACCCCATCGCCGAGCGCGCCCGCAAGCTGGGAGGCACCACGCTGCGCTCGATCGGCGACATCACGCGCCACCAGCGCCTGTCGGACAACGATGCGCCGTTCGTCACCCCGGCGGACATGCTGGCCGAGCTGCGCGAGGACAACCTGCGCCCGGTCGACTTCATGCGCGCCACGCACGGCATGTGCGACGGCTACGGCGACGTGGCCACGGCCAGCCTGCTGGAGGTCTGGATCGACGAGACCGAGCGCCGCGCATGGTTCCTGTTCGAGAGCGGCCGCCAGGGCTGAACGGACGATGGCACCGGGACGCAAGGGCCCGGTGCGCGCCGCCTCAGTGCAGCACCTGCACCTGCGGCTCGAACACGTAGCCTGCCCCGCGCTCGGTGCGGATCATCTTCGGCGCCGAGGCATCGATCTCGATCTTGCGGCGCAGCCGCAGGATCTGCACGTCGATGGAGCGGTCGTACACCTCGGCGCCATGCAGGCGCGACAGCTCCAGCAGCTGGTCGCGCGAGAGCACGCGCTGGGGCTGCTCGCACAGCGCCAGCAGCAGGTTGAACTCGCCGTTGCTCAGTTCCACGCGCTGCCCCTCGGGCGAGGTCAGCCGGCGCGCCAGCAGGTTCAGCTCCCAGCCCGCGAAGCGGTAGGCCCGGCGCTTGGTGCTGCGCCCGGCCGGCGCCGCCTCGGTGCGCGCCTGATAGCGGCGCAGCACGGCGCGGATGCGCGCGAGCATTTCCCGGTTGCTGAAGGGCTTGGTGACGTAGTCGTCGGCGGCGATCTCCAGGCCCATGACACGGTCGGCCTCGTCCTGCTTGCCGGTGACGATGATCACCGGCAGCTCGCTGGTGTCGCGCAGGCCGCGCGCCAGCTGCATGCCATCCTCCCCGCCCAGGCGCAGGTCGAGCAGCACCAGGTCGATGACCGTCTCCTGCAGCACCGCGGTCATCTCGGCGCCGCTGGCCACGGCCGTCACCTGGAATTCGTTCTCCGTCAGGTACGCGGACATCAGCTCGCGCAGTGCCGGGTCGTCGTCGACCACGAGGATGTGGGGTGCAGCAGTGTTCATGGCGCCCGAAGCGTAATTCAATTGGTCCTACGGGCGCCTACCGGCACATTACAAATGAAATGAAGCGCCGCCGATCTGACATCGCCCCGGCACCTGCGTCGGCGCCAATACGTTCCTGGGGCGCTGGAGCGCCGGCACGAACAGGGACTGATTTCATGTCGAACATCATGGTTTTCGAGGAAGATGGCGCGATGCGCGTGCTGATCTCCGAATGGCTGGGCAGCGAGGGACACCGGGTCCGCTCGCTGCCGCGGCATGGCGCCGCGCTCGACGCCGCGGCCGACCCCACGGTCGACCTCGTCGTGCTCGACCTGCCGCATCCGCGCTCGCGCAGCGGCGACGCCTTGCGCGCCGTGCAGGCCGTGCACGCCGCGTATCCGCGCTCGGCGGTCGTCGGCATCTCCGCGCAGGTGGCGCGCAGCCTGGGCGACACCTCGGAGGTCACCCGGGCGCTGGGGGTCAGCCGACTGCTCGCCAAGCCCTGCTCCCGGGAAGAGCTGCTGGGCGCCGTCGCGGCCGCCCTCGCCGCATGACGTCGAGCGAGCGGCTGCGGCAGCGGATCATCGCGGCGGGCGTGGTGCTGGTGGCGGCATTCGCCGGCTCGGCGGTCTACGACGGCTGGCGCCTGCACCAGCAGATCACCTTCGCGACCGAACGCGAGCTCGGCAACCTCGCCAAGGCCCTGGCCGAGCAGGGCGCCCGCAACCTCCAGGCCGTCGACCTGCTGCTGCGCGACACCGGCGAGTGGTGGGAGACCACCGGCCGTGCGCTGGCGCCCGAAGCCGTCGCGGAGGCGCTCGCCTCGCGCGTGGTGGGCGTGTCGCAGGTCAGCGTGCTGACGGTGGTCGACGCCCAGGGCCGGCAGCGGCACCGCTCGCGCGTCACGGGCGAGCCGCTGGCGGACGTCTCGGACCGGCCGTACTTCCAGCACCAGCGCCAGGGCTCCGCGGACGGCCTGTTCATCAACGAGCCGGTCGTCACGCGCACCGACGGGCGCCCCGCCCTGGTGGTGTCACGCCGGCTCACGGCGCCGGGGGGCGGCTTCGACGGGGTCGTCACCGCCATCGTCACCTTGCAGGAACTGCAGGCCGCCTATTCGGCCCTGGCGCTGGGGGAAGGCAGCGCGCTGCTGCTCACGCTGGACGACGGCACGCTGGTGGTGCGCCAGCCGGAGGAGCCCGGCATGCCCAGCGGCCAGCGCTTTCCGGAACTCACGGCGCTGCGGGGCGCCCCGCTGATCGACCGCTCGGTGAGCCCCGTCGACGGCAGGGCCAAGCTGGTCGCCGCCGTGGGCCTGGGCAAGCGGCCGCTGACCCTGACCATCACGCGCGACGAACACCATGCGCTGCGCCCCTGGCACGACGAGATGCGAAGCGCCATCGTGCGCACGCTGCTGCTCGCGACGCTGGTGGTGCTCACGATCGCCGGGCTGTTGCGCCAGCTGCGGCGCCTGGAAGCCGGCGAGGCCGAGAAGGCGGCCCTGCAGGCGCGGCTGCAGAAGGCCCAGCGGCTGGAGTCGCTGGGCACGCTGGCCGGCGGCATCGCCCACGACTTCAACAACATCCTGGGCGCGATCCTCGGTTTCGGCGAGATGGCCCAGCAGCATGCCGAGCCCGGCAGCGACATGCGCCGCTACATCGACCGCGTGATGCAGGCCGGCGCGCGCGCGCGCGTGCTGGTGCGCCGCATTCTCGAGTTCAGCCGCAGCGGCGTGGCCGAGCGCCTGCCGGTGAACATCCAGGCCGTGGTGGAAGAGGCCCTGGCGATGCTGCGCCCGACATTGCCCGAGGCCATCCGCATCGACACGCGGCTGGAGGCCGGCACGGCCGCCGTGCTGGGCGACGGCACGCAACTGCACCAGGTGGTGATGAATCTGTGCACCAACGCCGCCCAGGCGCTGGGCGACGCCGGCAGCATCGCGGTCGGGCTGGATCGCGCCACCTCGAGCGTGGCGCAGCCGATGCTGCATGGCGAACTGGCTCCCGGCACCTATGTGCGGCTGGTGGTCGCCGACACCGGCGCGGGCATGCCGCCCGAGGTGCTGCAGCGCGCCTTCGATCCCTTCTTCACCACCAAGAAGCTGGGCGAAGGCACGGGCCTGGGGCTGTCGATGGTGCACGGCATCGTCACCGACCTGGGCGGCGCCATCGACATCGAGTCCGAGCCCGGCCACGGCACGCGCGTGACGGTGTGGCTGCCCGTGTGCGGCGAGTCCGAGGCGCCGCCCGCGCGCCCCGACCCGGCCTGGCCGCGCGGCAACGGGCAGGTCGTGATGGTGGTGGACGACGAGCGGCCGCTGGTCGAGCTGGCCGAGGAACTGCTGGCCGAGCTGGGCTACGAGCCGGTCGGCTTCGATTCGAGCGAACGCGCGCTGGAGGCCTTCCTGGCCGACCCGCAGCGCTTCGATGCGGTGCTCACCGACGAGATGCTCCCCGGCATGGCAGGCAGCGAGCTCGCCGCCAGGGTGCTCGCCCTGCGCCCCGGCCTGCCGGTGATCCTGGCCAGCGGCAATGTCGGTGCGGCGCTCGAGCAGCGTGCGCGCGACGCCGGCGTGGTCGCGCTGCTGCGCAAGCCGCTGGGGTTGCAGGAGCTCGCGGAAAGCCTGGCGCACGCGCTGGACGCACGCTGACGGCGCGCGAGGGACTGAGAGCTTGCAGGGCGCATTACGGCTGAAACAGGCACACCGCCCGCTGCAATGCCCGCGCAACACGCGGCGCCGACAGTGAAGGCTCCATTCAACCCCAGGAGTTCTTCATGAGCAGCATCACCACCACCGACGGCACCGAGATCTACTACAAGGACTGGGGCAGTGGCCAGCCCGTCGTGTTCAGCCACGGCTGGCCCTTGTCTTCCGACGCCTTCGAGGACCAGATGTTCGCGCTGGCCTCGCAAGGCTTTCGCTGCATCGCGCACGACCGCCGCGGCCACGGCCGTTCCAGCCAGCCCTGGCAGGGCAACGACATGGACACGTACGCAGACGACCTGGCCGAGCTGGTGAAGAAGCTCGACCTCAGGGACGCCATTCACGTCGGCCACTCGACTGGCGGTGGCGAGGTCGCGCGCTACATCGGCCGCCACGGCACCGCGCGCGTGGCCAAGGCCGTGCTCATCGGCGCCGTGCCGCCGCTGATGGTCAAGACGCCCGCCAACCCGGGCGGCACACCGCTGGCGGCCTTCGACCAGATCCGCACCGCCGTGCTGGCCGACCGCTCGCAGTTCTGGAAGGATCTGAGCATGCCCTTCTACGGCTTCAACCGTGCGGGCGCCAAGGTGTCCGACGGGGTGCGCGAATCGTTCTGGCAGCAGGGCATGGCCGCAGGCATGCCGGCCTCGTATTTCTGCGTGAAAGCGTTCTCGGAAACCGACCTCAGCGAGGACCTGAAGAAGTTCGATGTGCCGACCCTCATCCTCCACGGCGACGACGACCAGATCGTGCCCATCGCCGACTCGGCGATGCTGTCGGCGAATCTGGTGAAGGGTGCGGTGCTGAAGGTCTACCAGGGCGCGCCGCACGGCATGTGCACCACGCGCAAGGATGACGTCAACAGCGATCTGCTGGCGTTCGCGCAGGGCTGAACGCGGCGCGAGGTGGCGGCAGGGGCATCCCGTCGCGGGCGCTGCCCCAGGTCCTGGCAGTTGCCGCGGCGCGGCATGCATGACCTGCGATGTCATGAATACTGATGAATATTGTCCTTTCTAGACATGGTGAAGACGCCGAAGATTCGGTCGAACGCGTACCGGAGCTCTCCGGCGCAAGCATCCGCATCCAACGATCGCCGCCATTCTGGAAGGACTTCGAATTGATCCATTTCGACCATCTTTGCCTCGCAACGCCCAACGTCTACGAATCCACCTTCAGGCTCAGCCAGGAGACGGGCCTGGGCAACTACGACGGGGGCTTTTTTCCGCTCTACGGCGTCGGCCATCGCGTGGTGCCGTTGGCGCCGGACGTGTACATCGAGCTTGAAAGCATCGTGGACCAGCGCAAGCTGCGAGACGGCGTTCCCTTCACGGCCTTCATGGCGCGCCAGACGCAGGCGGGCGAACGCTTCATCGGCTGGTGCCTTCGCGCGGACACCCGCGACGAACTCGACGCGTTCGCCGCGCACCATCGCACCACGGTGGACGAGCGCACGACCGGCAAGGACGCCGGGCGCCAGATGATGAACGGGACGCGCGGCTTCGCGCTGCAGACACCCAGCGCGCTCACGGCATGGCCGTCGGGCAAGCCCAACCTGTATTTCAAGCCCGACGCGGGCACGCATGCGGCGAGCCTGCCGGTCGTCCCGGGATCGGGTACCACCCATGGGCGCGGCATCGCGTGGATCGAGATCGGCGAGTCCGAGACGGCGCTGGCCGCCTGGCTGGGCGATGTGGCCTCGCCGCGCGGCTTTCCCTTCGAGATCCGCTACAACGGCGGCCCCGCCGGCTTCTACGCCGTCGGCGTGGACACGGACCAGGGCGTCAAGGAAATCCGGCGCGCCGCCGTGCAACTGGAGGCCCCATGAAGACGCTGCTTCGCGCCCGCGGCGTGCTGGCGCTGGCGGCGGCGCTGTTCGCGGCGGGCCTCGCACAGGCCCAGGTGGCCTACCCGAGCCGTCCCGTCTCGATCGTCATCGGCTACCCGGCGGGCGGCAGCGTCGACGCCGTGGGGCGCGCCGTGGCCGACGGCCTCGCCAGGCAGCTGGCCACCCCCGTCGTGGTCGAGAACCTGGGCGGTGCTGCCGGGGCCATCGGCGTGCAGCGTGTCGTCAACGCCGCGCCCGACGGCCACACGCTGGTCTTCGGCTCCAGCAGCGAATTCGTCGCCACGCAGCTGCTCAATCCGGCCCAGAAATACGACGCCTCGAAAGACCTGGTGCCCGTGGGCTACGTGGGTGCCATTCCGCTGGTGCTGGTCGCATCCACGCAAAGCGGCGTGAAGACGCTCGAGCAGTTCGTCTCGGCCGTGAAGGCGAACCCGGGCAAGTACAGCTACGGGACCTCGGGCATCGGCTCGATGCTGCACTTCTCGGGCGAGCTCGTGAAGAAGCAGGCAGGGCTGTCGATCACGCACATTCCCTATCGCGGCGCGAGCAACATCGGCAGCGACCTGGCCGGCGGCTCGATCGAGTTCGCATTCCTCGGGCCCGGGGCCGCCAAGCCCTTCATCGACAGCGGTCGCATCGTGCCGGTCGCGGTGACCAGCGCGCAGCGCATCGCCCTGCTGCCCGCCGTTCCCGCGCTGGGCGAGCATCCCGCGCTCAAGGGCTACGACCTGGTGGCCTGGTATGCACTGATGGCGCCGCGCAAGACACCGCCGGACATCGTCGCCAAGCTCCAGGCCGCCTTGAAGGACACCTTGCGCGAACCGGCCGTGCGCCAGCGCCTGGAGCTGATCGGCGTCGTGGTCGGCCGCGGCGACGAGAACCTTGCGCAGATCATGACGAAAGACGCGGGCCAGTATCGGCGCATCGTCGAGTTCGCGGGCATGCGCCAGTAGGAGGCGGGCCTCGCGCGGCTCGAGCCCCGCGCCACGCTTCAACCGCCGTTGCGCGCAGCAGCGAAGATGGCCGCCCTCGACTGCGAGACCCTCTGCGCTGTGCGGCCCGCGTCATGGTTCAGCAGTTGCCCGCCGGACAGCAGCGCCTGTCCGTCCACGAACACCGTGTCGATCTCCCGCGCGCTGGTCTGCAGCAGGAGGTGGGCGCACAGATCGTCCGCGATCGAATCGCCGAACAGGCCCTTTCGAACGAGCACGATGTCCGCGCGCTTGCCTGCCTTGAGCGAGCCGATCCGGTCGGCCATGCCCAGGACCTGCGCACAGCCGATGGTCGCGCGGCGGATCAGGTCGGCGGGCCGCAGCAGGGGCATGCCGGGACGCACCGCAGGCCGGCGGCCGGTGACTTCCTCGCGGGCACGCGCCGTCAGGCCGTCGATGAAACCCTGCACGGCGTACATCACGCGCAGCTGCATCATGGGGTCCGAGGCCACGTGGCATGGGACGTCGCAGCCGAACACCACCGGCACACCGTGCTCGGCGGCGCGCCGCACCACGTCGGCGGGCGTGCCCTGCACGTCCGCCGAAGGCGTGAAGCACAGCGGCATCGCGCTGCGCGCCATGCGCCGCAGCTCCTCGTCGGTGAGCAGGTTGCCGTGGATGCCCAGCAGATCGGGCCCCAGCAGGCCCTGGTCGTCCAGCGCCGCGACGTCGCCCCGGGCGTTCAGGTGAATGCAGCTCGCCGCGCCCAGCGCACGAGCGAACGCGAGCTGGCCGGCCACGTTCGCCGTCCCGATCGATTCGATGCCGAAGTTCACCGTGGTGCGGCTGCCCGGATCGTCGAAGCGCTCGAACACCCGCCGCGCATCCGCGAAGCGCGCGGCCTCGCTGTCGAAGGCGTCGGGCAATTCGCTCATGAACGAGTAGGTGAAGACGTGCCGGATGCCGGACTCGCGCAGCCCCTCGATCGCAGCGTCGGCATAGCCGGGCGCGCGGATGTTGTGGCAATAGTCGACCACCGTCGTCGTGCCATAGGAAAGCATCTCGTGGCCGCCGACACAGCCTGAATTGAAGTTGTCGACCGGCTGAAAGTAACGCCGCAGCGGCAACAGCCGGGTGAAGTAGTTGCCCGTCCACAGGTCGGGCACATAGCCGCGAAGCACCGTCTGCCACATGCAGTTGTGCGCATCGATGAGGCCCGGCAGCGCGATCATCCCGCTCGCTTCCACCACCGCCGCGCCTTCGCAGCTCGGCCCATGGCTGGACGCGATGTCCGGCGCGACCCGCACGATGGTGCCGTTGTCGATCAGGATGTCGCATCCCCGGATCTCGCCGCACGCATCTTCCATGGTGATGACGTCGGCGTTGCGGATCAAGGTCCTCTGGTTCATGGGATCATCTCCGTCGCGTGGCGCTCGCCTTGACGCGCCAGGCGCCTTTGTTTATCGTCCGATCACTTTGAAGCGGGCGAGCTAATTTGTCAATCGATCAATAAACCAGGGACATCCCGACCCACATGGCCACCAGCAAGCCCCCCGGGGTCCAAGACAGCGCGGCGCCGCCGGCGCGAAGGCGCCTCGCGCCAGAGGACCGCGAACACCAGATCGTGCAGGCGGCGACCGCGTTCTTCGCGCGCAAGGGCTTCGATGCCAGCACCCGCGAACTGGCCGGCGAGCTCGGCATCACGCAGCCCCTGCTCTACCGCTACTTTCCCACCAAGGAGGCGCTGGTCGACCGCGTCTACGAGGACGTGTTCGTGCGGCGCTGGAACCCGGAATGGGAAGAATGGCTGGCGGACCGCTCGGTGCCGCTGCCCGAGCGGCTCAAGCGCTACCTGAAGGACTACGCGCGCTTCGTGCTGCGCGGGGAATGGGTGCGCATCTTCATCTATGCGGGCCTCAGCCGCGGCGGCATCAACCAGAAGTACCTCGCGCGCCTGCGCGAGCGGCACTTCGTGGTGATTGCCCGCGAGCTGCGTCACAGCCACGGCATTCCCGAACCGCGCAACGCCCAGGAAGAAGACGAGGAGGTCGAGCTCGTCTGGGCCATGCATTCGAGCGTCTTCTACATCGGCGTGCGCAAGTGGATCTACGAATTGCCCACGCCCAGGAATCTCGAGCGTCTCATCGACATGCGTGTCGATGCCTTCATTGCCGGCGTGCCGGTGGTGCTGAAGGCGCAACGGTCCTGAGCGCGACTGCAGGCCGTGCGGCCGCGCACCGCGCGCTCAGCGCTTGGAGGCACGGCCTCGCGCGCCCTCGCCGCGCCCGCGCACCGGCCGCGCCACGCTGTGCTTCGGCGCCGCCGCGCGGCGCACGCGCGCAGGGTGCGGCACGTGCGGCAGCGCATCGAGAAAGCGCTGCGCCGCGGGCGACACGGCCTCCGGCCGCCAGACGATCCGGTACTCGGTCTGCATCTCCAGCAGCGGCAGCGGCCGCGCGACGATCATTTCGCCAGCGAACTGCACCAGGCTTTCCTGCGCCGCGCACAGCCCGAACTCGTTGGCCACCAGCGCGAGCGCCGAGACGATGTCGCCCGCCACGCAAGCCACGCGCGGCTCGAATCCCAGCCGGCGGCAGGCCGTCATGAATTTCGCGCGCAGCGAGGGCCCGCTGCGTTCGGGCGTCACCACCCACTGCGCGTCGACGAGCATCTGCAAGGGGATATCGGCCACCGCGACGAGCGGGTGCCGCTTGGGCATGAGCAGCACGTAGTTCTCGGTGCTGTACAGGCGCGACGCCAGCGAGGGATCGGTCACCTCCTGCGTCTGCACGGCGAAGTCGAGCCGGCCGCGGCGCAGGGCCTCGAGCTGCTGAAGCTCCTCCGCGCCCTCGAACTGGAAGGCGATCGAGGGATGGGCGAGCTGCACCTGCCGCGCCGTGCCGGGGATGATGCCGTTGTAGAGCGCGCCGGCCATGTGGCCGATCACCACCGTGCCGCCGATGCCGTCGGCCCTGCGCTGCAGGTCGCGCATCAGGGTCTCGTTGCTTCGCAGCAGCTCGCGTGCATTCGCCAGCAGCTCGCGACCGGCGTTGTTCAGGCGCAGCGAGCGGCCCACCCGTTCGAACAGCGCGAAGCCCACGCGCGCCTCGAGCTGCAGGATGGTGCGGCTCAGGGGCGACGCCGAAATGTGCAGGGCCTCGGCCGCACGGGAGATGCTTTCGTGCTCGGCCACGCTGACGAATTGGCGGAGCATCCGAAGTTCGATCAGATGCATGGGGGTGGTCTTGGGGCGGTCCAGCGGGAAGGCCGAATTCTAGGCACGGGCCTCATGTTCCGCCCGTGGCGGGGGTGATGGGAGTGACGGGTGTGGCGGTGTCCAGCGCCACGGGCACCGACTGGCGAACGAGCTCGAGGAACTGGCGCAGCTTGGCGGGATAGAAGCGTGCGGGCGGGTATGTGAGAAACACGGGCAGCGGCGGTGCCTGCCAGTCGGGCACCACCTCGACGAGCTCGCCGCGCGCCAGGTCGTCCTTGAAGAGCCAGCTGGACCCGACGCACACGCCCAGGCCGTTGAGCGCCGCGCTGCGCAGCGCGAACAGGCTGTCGGTGATCATGCGCGGGGCGATCGCCAGCTGCTGCCGCTCGCCGGTGGACGTGTGCACCAGCATCAGCTCGTTGCGGTAGAAGGTGCGCAGCGCCAGCCAGGGCCAGTCCGCCAGCATGCCGGCGTGCGTGGGGGTGGGC
The DNA here is from genome assembly GCF_030208835.1 of Variovorax sp. efr-133-TYG-130. Taxonomy (NCBI): domain Bacteria; kingdom Pseudomonadati; phylum Pseudomonadota; class Betaproteobacteria; order Burkholderiales; family Comamonadaceae; genus Variovorax; species Variovorax sp. efr-133-TYG-130. The sequence goes on from NZ_JARVTD010000012.1 coordinate 38,482, forward strand.
CGCCCGGCCAGCACGCTCGGGGCCGCCACTGCGATGCGCGGCACTTCGGAGAGCTTGCGCGCCACCACCAGCGGATCGGTCACCTCCCCGACATGGATGGCGCAATCGACGCCCTCGGCAACGAAGTCGGGCTGCCTGTCGTGGAGCAGCCATTCCACGGACACACGCGGGTAGCGGCGCAGGTATTCGGCCAGCGGACGCACCAGCAGCGCCTGTCCGAAGGCGTGCGGCACGACCACGCGCAGAGTCCCTTCCGGTTCGTTGTCGACGCCACGCATTTCGGCGTCGAACGCATGCCAGTCGGCCAGCATCGCCTTGGCCCGCTCGAAACACCGCTCGCCGTCCTCGGTGAGCTTCATCGCGTGGGTCGACCGCTGCAGCAGCTTCACGCCGAGCCAGAGTTCCAGGGCCTGCAGCCGGCGGCTCACCGTCGGCTGGGTCGAGCCCAGTTGCACGGCCGCCGCGGAAAGGCTGCCAGCCTGCACGATGTGGACGAAGGTCTGCAGCAGCTCGACGCGGTCGCTGCTGGAAGCGGTGATGTGATCGGGCCGCGTGGATGCCATGAATCCCTCTTCTATACGTCGCGCGAATAAACGTTGTTCGCTCCACGATGCTACCAATCGCCTGCAAGCGGCGTCAGACTTGCGGCATCGAAACGTTTAAGGGTTAACACCATGTCCCATATTCAAGATGTGCATGCATCGGCCGCGCCGGGGGTCCGGCCGGCCGAACCGGCAGGACTCGCGCCCTCGCTCACCTGGATGCTGGCGGCCGGCGCCGGCCTGTCGGTGGCGTCGCTCTACTACAGCCAACCCATGCTGGGCGTGCTGGGCGCGGACATCGGCGCCTCGACGCAGGCCGTGGGCCTGCTGCCGACGCTCACCCAGTTCGGCTACGCGATGGGCATCCTGCTGCTGGCGCCGCTGGGCGACCGCCGCGACAGGCGCACCATCATCCTGATCAAGGCCGCCGTGCTCTGCGCCGCGCTGTTCATGGCCGCGCTCTCGCCTTCCATCTCCACGCTCTTCGTCGCCAGCCTGGTGATCGGCCTGGCCGCCACGATGGCGCAGGACATCGTGCCGGCAGCGGCCACGCTCGCGCCGGAAACGCATCGCGGCAAGGTCGTCGGCACGGTCATGACAGGGCTGCTGTCCGGCATCCTGCTCTCGCGCGTGGTCAGCGGGTTCGTCGCCGAGCACTGGGGATGGCGCGCGATGTTCGCGGTGGCCGGCGTGAGCATCGCTGTGGTCGGCCTGGTCGCCTGGAACCGGCTTCCGCGCTTCAAGGCGACCACGCACCTGTCGTACCTTGCCCTGCTGCGCTCGCTCGGCGCGCTGTGGCACCGGCATGCCGAACTGCGTCGTGCGACCTGGTCGCAAGGCCTGTTGTCCGTCGGGTTCAGCGCCTTCTGGTCGACCTTGGCAGTCATGCTGCACGCGGCGCCCTTCAACCTCGGCGCCGCAGCAGCGGGCGCTTTCGGCCTGGCGGGTGCCGCCGGCGCGCTGATCGCACCGGTGGCAGGGCGCGTCGCGGACCGCCGCGGTCCGGCACTCGTCACCCGCCTGGGCGCTGCGCTGGTCGTCGGGTCGTTCGCGGTCATGGGACTGTCGTTGTTCATGGCGCCGGGTGCGCAGCTCTGGGTGCTCGTCGCGAGCACCGTCGGCTTCGACCTCGGCATCCAGGCCGTGTTGATCGCCCACCAGTCGATCGTCTACGGCATCGATCCGGGCGCACGGAGCCGGCTCAACGCGGTGCTGTTCACCGGCATGTTCATCGGCATGGCCATCGGATCCGCGCTGGCGGCGGTGCTGTTCGCGCATTTCGGGTGGATGGCGGTCACGGCCCTGGCCACGGCCTCCGCACTCGCGGCCCTCGTCCTGCGCATGGCGCGCTGAGGGCTCGCATGTCAGGCCCGCTCGATGCGCGCGGCGGCGCGCCGGTCGCTGGCACCCAGCAGCCCCGCGCGGCGCATCCCGCGACTCGCGACGAAAACCAGCGCGGCGCCCAGCAGTGCCGCGATGGCGAGGAACAGCAGCCCCGCGTCGTAGGAACCCGTGCGGTCCTTGAGGTAGCCGATGAAGTACGGGCTGAACATGGAGCCGACGATGCCGAAGGAGTTGACGTAGGCGAAGACGACGGCCGCCGTCTTGCCCCTGACACCGATCGCGGTCAGCTGCCAGATGCAGATCGGGCCGCTGACCAGGCCGGCCGTCAGCAGCGACAGCCCGAGGATCGACGCGTAGAGATTGCGCACGCTCACAAGGACGGCAATGCCCACCGCGGCCGTGACGAAAGAGGCAATCGCGTGCCAGACGCGTTCGTTCGTCTTGTCGGAATGCGCGACCCAGAACCAGTACAGCGTCATTCCGATGATGCTCGGTATGGCGGACAGCAAGCCGACCTGCACGGTCGACAGCGTGGTGCCGAAGAGGCGCCCGAATTCCTGCACGATCTGCGGCGTGAAGATCAGGCTTGCGTAGAAGCCCATCTGCGCCGTCGCATAGGCGAGCGACAGCAGGACGAGGTGCGGTTGCAGCAGCGTTGCGGGCAAGGGCTTGTCGGCATGCGCAGACACGGCGGCGCCATCAGACTCCCTGGCCGCGATGACCTCGCGCTTTTCCGCGTCCGTGAGCCAGTCGGCATCTTCGGGCCTGGAGGTCAGGTAGCGGGCGGAGTAAAAGCCCAGCAGCACGGGCAGCAGACCCTCGACGAAGAGCATGATCCGCCAGCCCGAGAAGCCCATGAGGCCGTCGGCGTACTGCACGATGGCCGCCGACATCGGCGTGCCGACGATCACCGCCCAGGGCAGGACCAGGATCACGAGCATGCGCCCGCGCATGCTCGGCGGAAACCACAGTGCCAGGCAATAGATCAGCCCCGGGAAAAGTCCCGCCTCCGCAAAGCCCAGGAGCATGCGCACCGCGACGAGTTGCCAGCCGTTCTGCACGAAGGCGGTGCAGGCGGAGATCAGCCCCCAGGTGACCATGATCCGCGTGAGCCAGACGCGCGCGCCGATCCTGTGCAGGATGATGTTGCTGGGAATCTCCAGCAGCAGGTAGCCGATGAAGAACAGGCCGGCGGCCAGGCCGAAGACCTGCTGGGAAATGCCCAGCTCCGCATTCATGCGCAGGGCGGCCGTGCCGATGTTGATGCGGTCCAGGTAGGCCATGGTGTACATCAGCATCAGGATCGGGACGATGCGCCGGATCACCTTTCGCTGGACGGACGCGGAAAGAGTAGCAGTCATTTCGTAAGCCAATAACGTCGGGAAGTTGGCGAGCGAGGCTCGCATTCGAGGTCCGCCGGTCCTGTCCGAAGCGCGGCGTTGATCAAATGATCAATGTCGTCTTGACGTCCGAAAAGGACAATATTTCTCTGCATGTCGGACTTTTCGGGTCTGATCCGAGCACCCTCCGAATCCGGGCACATCCGTGCACGCCGAGCCTCCGCTCACTGGGCACAGCCATGCGGCGCACGCTATCGACCGATCACCAAGGAAGCGCGGGCCATGCACCGCTGATCCGGGAAAACCCGTCCTCTCCGGCCTCGATTCGGTCTTGCCGCAGTGCCTTTCAGCGAATACTATTGATCAATCGATCATTAAAAAGACACTGACGATCGACGCAGGACGAGTTCCACCCCCACAGATCGGAGACACCATGACCATCGACCGCAGGCGCTTCATCGCCACCGCCGCCACTGCCGGCGCCACGCTCGGCCTGCCCGTGCTGGCGCGCGCCCAGGGCGCAGCCGAACCCTTGCGCCTGGGGCTGCTGACGGCCAAGACCGGCCCGTTCGCCTCGGGCGGCCTCGACATGGAGCGCGGGCTGCAGGCCTACCTCGCCGCCAACGGGCAGATGCTGGGCGGGCGCAAGGTCGAGCTGTTCGTCGCCGACACCGGCGGCGTGCCGTCGACGGCACGCACCAAGACACAGGAACTCGTCGAGCGCGAACGCGCGCAGGTGTTGATGGGCCCGCTGGCCGCGTTCGAGGCGCTGGCCACCGACGACTACATGCGCGCCCGCAAGATCCCGGTGTTCCCGGTGGCCGCGGCCGAAGACATGACGCAGCGCAAGGCCAGCCCCTGGCTGTTTCGTGCAAGCTCGACGTCGGCGCAATGCGCCCATCCGCTGGCCGACTACTGCGCGAAGAAGCTCAAGTACAAGCGCATGGTGCTCGTGGCGGACGACATCGCGTACGGACACGAGATGACCGCGGGTTTTCAGCGGGTCTTCGAGGAGGCGGGCGGCAAGGTCGTGCAGAAGCTCTTCCCGCCCCTGACCGCGCCCGACTACGGCACCTTCCTCGCGCAGCTCAGCCGCGAGGCCGACGCGGTGTTCCTCGGCTTCGCCGGCTCCAACGGGTTTCGCTTCATCCGGCAGTTCAACGAGTACGGCCTGCGGGGCAAGCTCGCGCTGGTCGGCGGCATGACCGCACTCGACGAGGCCGTGCTTCGCAACATGGGCGACGAGGCACTGGGCATCGTCACGGTGAACTGGTACTCGGCCGAACTCGCCAACCCGGTCAACGCTGCGTTCGTCGCGTCTTTTCGCAAGGCCTACAGCTACGACCCCGGTTTCTATGCGGCCTGCACCCACGTCAGCGCCTCGGTGCTCGATGCGGCACTGGCGCCCATGAAGGGCAAGTCCTTCGACAAGGAGCAGCTGCGCGCGTCGCTGCAGCAGACCCAGGCGATGACGGCACGCGGCCCGGTGAAGTTCGACAGCTACGGCAACGTGGTGGGCAACGTCTATGTGCGAAAGGTCGAGCGCAAGGAAGGCCGGCTGGTCAACAGCATCATCGATACCTACGACAACGTGAGCCAGTTCTGGAACTACGACCCGAAGAAGTTCCTGGCCGAACCGGTCTATTCGCGCGACTGGCCGCCTGCGCGCAATCTGGTCGGCTGAACGCGCCGAAGCACCCCAGCGTACCGGCAGAACCATGCAATTCTGGTTGACCCAAACACTCAACAGCCTCGCCCTCGGCGGCCTGCTGCTGTTGCTCTCGTCGGGCTTCGCGCTCATCTTCGGATTGATGCGCATCGCCAATCTCACCCACGGCGCACTGTTCATGATGGGCGCCTACGTCGCGGCCCAGGTGGCGCGCGCAGGCTGGGGATTCGCCGCCGCGGTGGTGGCCGCGGCGCTCGCCACCGCGGCCATCGGCGGCCTCATCGAGCGGCTGGTGCTGCGACGCCTGACCGGCAATTCGCAGGCGCAGGTGCTTGCCACGCTGGGGCTGTCGTTCATTGCGGCGGACCTGTGCCTGGTGCTGTGGGGCGGCGACCCGATACCGGTCGCGCCGCCCTCCCTGCTGGCGGGCCCCGCCAGTGTCCTCGGCTTCAGCTTTCCGAGCTACCGGCTGGCGGTCATCGTCGTCGCGGTCGTTGCGGCGGCCGTGCTGTTCCTGCTGCTCGAGCGCACCCGCCTGGGCGCGCGCATCCGCGCCGGCGTCGACGACATGCCGATGGCGCGCGCCGTGGGCATCCGGGCCTCGGCGCTCTTCACGAGCGTGTTCTGCCTCGGCGCGGCGCTTGCCGGACTGGGCGGGGCCGTGGGCGGACCGATGCTCTCGGCCTATCCGGGCCTGGACGCGGACATGCTGCCGCTGGCGTTGATCGTCGTCATCCTGGGCGGCGTCGGCAGCCTCGTGGGCACCTTCATCGCGAGCTTCATCATCGGGTTCATCTACACCTTCGGCACCGCGCTGGTTCCCGACCTGGCGTATGTGATCCTCTTCCTGCCGATGATCGTCGTGCTGGCCTTCCGCCCTGCCGGCCTGCTGGGGAGTGCACGCGCATGAAGAAGCTTGCATGTCTCCTGCTGCTGGCACTGCTGGCGCTGCTGCCGGCGGTGCTCGGCGAGTACTACGTCAACCTCGGCAGCCAGATCCTGATCGCCGTGATCTTCGCCACCAGCCTCAACCTGCTGGTCGGCTATGCCGGCCTGACCTCGCTGGGTCATGCGGCCTACCTCGGCCTGTCGGCGTACATCGCCGGCTGGCTGGCGCTGCACCTCGGCCTCGGGCATGCCATGGCGGCACCGCTCACGCTGCTGGCCACTACCGCCATCGGCGGCGTGTTCGGCTGGATCGCGCTACGCGCCTCGGGCCTGAGCTTCCTGATGCTGACCCTGGCGCTGTCGCAGGTCGTCTGGGGCGTGGCCTACCGGTGGACCGCCGTCACCAACGGCGACAACGGGCTGTCCGGCCTCACGCGGCCCATGCCGTTGGGCATCGACATGGAGAACAGCAACGCCTACTACTGGTTCGTTCTCCTGATCACGGCCCTGGTGCTGGTGGTGGTCGCACGCCTGGTCGACTCTCCCTTCGGCGCGTCGCTGCGCGGCACGCGGGACCAGGCGCGGCGCATGAGCTCGCTCGGCTACAACGTCTGGGCGATCCGCTGGTGCGCCTTCGTGGGGGCCAGCTTCCTGGGCGCGGTGGCCGGCCTGCTGTACGTCTACTTCCACAAGTACGTGCATCCCAGCGTGCTGTCGGTCACCGCCTCGGCGGAGGTGCTGCTCAGCGTGATCGCGGGCGGCGCGGGCACGCTGGCCGGACCGGCCATCGGGGCGCTGCTGGTCGTGCTGCTGAAGAACTATGCCTCGGGCTATGTCGAGCGCTGGAACATGCTGCTGGGCGCGGTGTTCGTCTTCATCGTGCTGGTGATGCCGCACGGCATCGTGCCCGGGGTGCGCGCGCTGTTTGCCCGAGCCAAGGGAGACCGCGCATGACCGCCGCGCTCGAAGTCCGGGGACTGAAGAAGTCCTTCGGCGGCATTGCCGTGACCCAGAACGTCTCGCTGACCATGCAGCCGGGCGAGCGGCGGCTGATCATCGGACCCAACGGCGCGGGCAAGACCACGCTGTTCGGGTTGATCGCCGGCGAGATCCGGCCCGACGCGGGCTCGATCCGCATCTTCGGCACCGACGTGACGCGCCTTCCGGTGCCGGCGCGCGCACGTTGCGGGCTGTCGCGCACCTACCAGATCATCACGCTGTTTCCCAGGGACACGCTCGCGCACAACGTGGTGCTGGGCTTGCTGGCACCGATGGCACTGCGGCACAACGCGGCCGTCGACCTGTCGAAGCGCACCGACCTGCATGACCACGCGGTCGAACTGCTCGAAGGCGTGGGCCTCGGGGCCAAGGCGCTGCAGCGGGCATGCGACGTGTCGTACGGCGAGCAGCGCCGGGTCGAGCTCGCCCTGGGCCTGGCGCAGCGCCCGCGCCTGCTGCTGCTCGACGAGCCGCTGGCGGGCCTGTCGCAGGACGAGCGCACCGTGGTGCAACGGCTCATCGCGAAGGTGTCGCGCGAGACCGCCATCCTGATGATCGAGCACGACATGGATGTCGCGCTCGAGTTCGCCGAACAGATCACCGTGCTGCACTACGGGCAGGTGATCGTCGAAGGGGACCGCCAGACGGTCGTGAACCATCCGAGAACCAAGGAGATCTATCTTGGTCACTGAAGCATTGCACGTGAACAAGCTCGACGTGTGCTACGGGCAGAGCCAGGTGGTGCACGGGCTGTCCCTGTCGCTGGGCGAAGGCCGGGTGCTGGCGCTGCTGGGGCGCAACGGCGCCGGCAAGAGCACGTCGCTGAACGCCTTCGCGGGGCTGCTGTCGCCGCGGGCCGGGACCATCCGGCTCGGCGGCATGGCCGTGGAGCGCATGTCGCCCGAAGGCATCGCGCGCGCCGGCATGCGGCTGGTGCCCCAGGGGCGGCGGATCTTTCCGAGCCTCACGGTGCTCGAGAACCTGCAGGTCGCGCAACAGGCCGCCCCGCGCGCCACGCCGTGCGCGCAGGCCTGGACGCTCGAGCGTGTATACGCCACCTTCGCCCGCCTGCGGGAGCGCTCGCGCCAGCGGGCGGGCACCCTGTCGGGCGGCGAGCAGCAGATGCTCGCGATCGGCCGCGCGCTGATGGGCAACCCCCGCGTGCTCCTGCTCGACGAGCCCTCCGAAGGGCTGGCGCCCATGATCGTCGCGGAGGTGGCGCAGGCCATCAAGACGCTGAAAGCCGACCGGCTCTCCATCGTGCTGGTGGAGCAGAACTTCCACCTGGCGCTCGACGTCGCCGACGACGTGGTCGTGCTCAACACCGGCCGAGTCGTGCATGCCGGCACGGCCGAGGCGGTGCGGGCCGAGCCGACGCTGGCCACGCGCCACCTCGGCGTGTTCTGAATTTCTCACACCTCTTTCTTCGCTATCCACGGAACACCCCCATGCTCTACACCTGTTCGCCCCATTGCACCGACCCGACCCATGCGCACGGTGCCACCAACGCGCCGAGGCGTCGCGCGTCGGCGCTCTCCGCGCCGCGCGCGGCCAGTGCCTCCACGCCCGCGCGCGGCCAGCGCAACCCGGTGGTCGATGTCCATTGCCACTACCTCAACCCCGACGTGGTGAAGGCCAGCGCGGACCTCGACGTCGGCGCGCACGACCCCAGCGTGATCTACGCCAACGAGCTGACACGGCAGACGAACGTCGCACAGATGCGCGACCGCGCCCCCAAGCTCACGGGCATCGACCAGCGGCTCGAAGACATGGACCGCATGGGCATCGACATCCAGGCGGTCAGCCCGGCACCGTTCCACTACTTCTACTTTGCGCCGCCCGAGCGCGGCGCCAGACTGGCCCGCCAGGTGAACGAGGGCATCGCCACGCTGGTGGCCGCCACGCCCGAGCGCTTCGTCGGCCTCGGCTCGGTGCCCCTGCAGAATGCCGAGCTCGCGATCCAGGAACTGGACCACGCCGTCGGCACCCTCGGCCTGCGCGGCATCGAGATCAACACCAACGTGAACGGACGCAACCTCACGGACGCGTCGCTCGGCCTGGAACCCTTCTTCGCGCGCGCCGACCAGCTCGGCGCCGTGCTGTTCCTGCACCCCGTCGGGTACTCCGACGGTGCGCGGCTGACCAACCACTACTTCAACAACGTCATCGGCAACCCACTGGACACCACGGTGGCCGTGAGCCATCTGATCTTCGACGGGGTGGTGGCCCGCTATCCGAACATCAAGTTCATCGCGGCGCACGGCGGCGGCTACGTGGCGCACTACTGGGCGCGCATGGACCACGCATGGCGCGCGCGCCCCGACTGCCGCACCGTGATCGACCGGGCGCCTTCGAGCTACCTCAAGACCTTCTACGTCGACACCATGGTCTTCGACCCCGAGATGCTGCGGCACCTGGTCGACACCTTCGGCGCCGACCGCGTCCTCATGGGCACCGACTACCCCTACGACATGGGCGAGGAGCATCCGCGCGAACTCATCGCGCAGGTGAAGGACCTGAGTGCCGACGAGGTCGCCCGCATCGAGGGGCTGAATGCGGTGAAGCTGCTGAACATCACGCCGGTGCGTTGAGCACCCCGCGGAGCACACCCCCATGTCCCCTCTGTTCGAAGCGCTGCGCATCGGCGATGTCCATTTCCCCAACCGCATCGTCGTCTCGCCGATGTGCCAGTACTCGGCCATCGACGGCATGGCGAACACCTGGCATCTGCAGCACCTGATGCAGCTCGCCATGTCGGGCGCCGGCCTGGTCATGGTCGAAGCCACGGCGGTCGAAGCGCGCGGGCGCATCACCCACGGCTGCCTCGGCCTGTACAGCGACGAGGCGGAAGCGGCGTTGGGCCGGGTGCTGGATGCGGCACGCGCCGTGTCGGCACCGGGCACGCGCTTCGGCATCCAGCTCGGGCATGCGGGCCGCAAGGGGTCGGCCCATGCGCCGTGGGAAGGCGGCGGGCCGCTGCGGCCGACGACCTCGCAAGCGCTCCCGTGGCAGTGCGCCGCACCATCCGCCGTGCCCTTCGCCGAAGGATGGGACACGCCGCAGGCGCTCGACGAGGCGGGCATCGATCGCCTCGTCGAGGCCTATGTCGACGCCGCGCGGCGGGCCGTGCGGCTGGGCTTCGACGTCATCGAGCTCCACTGTGCCCACGGCTACCTGCTGCACCAGTTCCAGTCGCCGCTGTCCAACCGCCGCAGCGACGCGTGGGGCGCCGATCAGGCGGGTCGTGACCGCCTGGCGCTGCGCATCGCACAGCGGCTGCGCGGTCTTGCACCGGCGGGCCGCGTGCTCGGCGCGCGCATCACCGGCACGGACTGGGATGCGGGCGGGCTCGGCATCGACGATGCCGTGCGCCTCGCGCAGTCGCTACAGGCCATCGGCTTCGGCTACGTGTGCGTCTCCAGCGGCTTCGTGGTGCCGGGCGCGCGCATTCCGTTCGGCCCGGGCTTCCAGGTCGGGCTGGCCCACGAGGTGCGCAAGCGCACCGGGATCGTCACGCGGGCGGTCGGCGGCATCGCCGAGCCCGCCCAGGCCGCCGCGATCATCGCGCAGGGCCAGGCCGACCAGGTCGCCCTGGCACGCCCCTTCCTGGCCGACCCGCGCTGGGTATGGCGCGCGGCGGAGACGCTGGGTGTCGAACCCTTCTATCCGCCGCCCTACCGGCGCGCGGCCGGCTTGCGCAAGCCGCCGGCGATGCCTGCGGCTTGACGCATGCCCGCTCCTTCCAACGCTCGAGTCCACCCATGACCCCTTCCATCGAAATCCAAGTGAACGGCGTGAGCCACCGCGTGCAGGCCGGCGACAACGACCTGCTCCTCTACGTGCTGCGCAACGACCTGGACTGCAAGGGCGTTCGCTTCGGCTGCGGCGCCGGCAACTGCGGGGCCTGCACGGTGTTGATGGACGGGCGGGCCGTGCAGTCGTGCGACATGCCGATGTGGGGCGTGGCCGGACGCTCGCTCTCGACCCCCGAACAGCTGGCCGGCGACCCGGTCGGCGCCGTGGTGCTCGACGCATTCGTGGAATTGCAGGCGGCCCAGTGCGGCTACTGCATCAACGGCATCATGATGTCGGTCACGGCACTGCTTCACCGCACCACCTCGCCCACGCCGGCGCAGTTGCAGGACACGCTGCACCGCCATCTTTGCCGCTGCGGCGCGCATGCGCGGATCCTGCGGGCCATCGAGGCCGCGGCCGCCCGCCTGCTTGAGGAGGCCTCGGCATGAGCCCCGGAGAGACCCCGCCACCCGCCATCCAGGCGCACCCGCTGCTGAACCAGTGGGTGCGGGTGGGGCCGGGACAACAGCTCACCGTGTTCACGGGCAAGGTCGAACTGGGTCAGGGCATCGCGACGGCTCTGGTCCAGATCGCCTGCGACGCGCTGGGCCTGGCGCCGGCACAGGTCGCGCTGGTGGCGGGCGACACCCAACTGTCGCCCGACGAGGGCTACACGGCCGGCAGCCTGTCGGTGCAGTACGGCGGGGCCGCCGTGCGCTGGGCCTGCGCGTACGCCTTTGCCCTGTTCCGCGCAGAGGCTGCAAGACGCTGGAACGTCGCGCCCGCGCAGGTCCATGCCGAAGCCGGATGCTTTCGCGATGCGGGCGGCGGCCGACAGACGAGCTACTGGGCCCTCAGCGATGGCGTCAGCCTGGACGTGGGCATCCTGGCGCCGCCGCCGGCTCCTCGCCGCACCGAGACACCCTACGCCGGGCGGTCGCTGCCGCGGCTGGATTTCGCCGCCAAGCTCACCGGCGCGGCCTATCTGCAGGACCTCGTGATTCCGGGCATGCAGCATGCGCGCATGCTGCGCGGACGGCATCCCGCCCAACGCCTGAAGTCGCTGCCGTTGGCGCAGCTCCAGGCGCTCGACGGTGTCGCGCAGGTGGTGCGCTGCGGCGATTTCCTGGCCCTGGTGGGACCCCATGAAGGCGCGCTGGTCCGTGCGTTGCCCAAGGCCAGAAAGCTGCTCGAATTCACCGACGTGCCGCTGCCGCACGCCAGCGAGGACACCGTGTCGCTGCTGCAGCACATGCCCAGCCACGCGCAACGGGTGCATGAAGAGGGTTCGCCTGCCGCCTCCCGCCCAACCCACACCGCCACCTATTCGCGGCCGTATCTGGCCCATGCGTCGATCGGCCCGTCGTGCGCGGTGGCCGACCCGCGCGGCGACGTGCTGCGCGTCTGGTCGCACACGCAGGGCGTCTTTCCGCTGCGCGGCCAGATCGCCCGCGCGCTGGGGCGCGACGCCGGCACGGTCGAAGTCATCCATGCGCCGGGCGCGGGCTGCTATGGACACAACGGCGCCGACGACGTGGCCTTCGACGCGGCCTTCATCGCCACGCGCACCGGCCTGCCGGTGAGGGTGCAGTGGATGCGGGAAGACGAGATGTCCGTGGCACCTTTCGGCTCGGCGAGCGCGGTGCGGCTGCAGGCGGGCCTGGACGACACGGGGCGCATCGAGCGCTGGGAGATGGCCATCTGGAGCCACACCCACATGAACCGCCCCGGCTGGGGAGAAGGCGTCAACCTCCTGGGCGCCTGGGCGCTCGAGCCGCCACAACACCCGTCCGTGCCGCGCGACATGCCGCTGCCGATGGGCGGCGGCCACCGCAACGCGATCGCCATCTACGACCTGCCGCACCAGCAGGTCGACCATCACTTCATTGCGGATTCGCCCGTGCGGGTCTCCGCGCTGCGCTCGCTCGGCTCCTACGCCAACCTCTTCGCGATCGAGTGCTTCATGGACGAACTGGCCGCGCTGCGCGACGAAGACCCCGTCGCCTTCAGGCTGCGCCATCTGTCCGATCCCCGCGCCAGGGAAGTGCTGCAGGCAGTGGCAGACATGGCCGGATGGTCGCAGCGCACCGAGGCGGGCTCGGGCAGCGGCCTGGGCATTGCACTGGGGCGCTACAAGAACCACGCCGCCTACTGCGCCGTGGTGACGCAGGTCAGCGTCGAGGAAAAGATCCGGGTCGAGAAGGCCTGGGTCGCCGTCGATGCGGGCGCGGCGATCAACCCCGACGGCCTCGTCAACCAGATCGAAGGCGGACTCATCCAGTCGCTGAGCTGGACGCTCAAGGAAAGCGTGACATGGGACGCCACGGGCATCACGTCCTGCGACTGGGACCACTACCCGATCCTGGGTTTCGACGAGATCCCCGAACTCGCCGTGCACGTCATCGACAGACCGCACGAGCCGAGCCTCGGCGTGGGCGAAGCGGCCGCCGGCCCGGCAGCCGCTTCGGTGGCCAATGCCGTGGCCCAAGCGCTGGGCCTGCGTGCCCGCGACCTCCCGCTCACGGCCGAACGCCTGGCAGCGCTCATCTCCGCGGGCTGAGGCGCGCGGTTCTCTTCTTTTTTCCCCATTCGTCTTCATTGCCCAAAGGACACAATGACCATCCAGACCCTCGCGCACTATTCGGTTCGCACGACAAATCTCGACGCGTCGCGCCGCTTCTATGTCGACGTGCTCGGCCTGCAGGAAGGGTTTCGCCCGCCCTTCGACTTTCCGGGGCTGTGGCTCTACAAAGGGGGCGACGAGGCGCAGTTCGGTGTGGTGCACATCATCGGCATCGATGCCAGTTCGCCCGAAGGCCTGATCGCCTACCTCGGCGACAAGGCGCAGGCATCGCTGCATGGCAGTGCCGCTGTCGACCACCTGGCATTCCTGGCCAGCGATCTCCCGGATGTGCACCAGCGTCTGCGCGACGCCGGCCTGGCGTTCCGCGAGCGCACCGTTCCCAGCCTGGGGCTGCACCAGGTGTTCGTGGAAGACCCGTCAGGCGTGACGATCGAACTGAACTTCGCTGCGGAAGAGGCGCGGGCGCTCGCCGCGGGCACTGCGCCGGGAGCTGCGGCATGAGCGCGTCGTCTGCACCGGCTCGCAAGGCCCTGGTCATCGGCGGATCGCTCGGCGGGCTGTTCGCGGCCAACCTGCTGCTGCGCAGCGGCTGGGATGTGCATGTGTACGAACGCGTGGCCGATGATCTCGAAAGCCGCGGTGCGGGCGTCGTGACGCATCCGGAGCTCATGGAGGTACTGACGGCGGCCGGTGTCGACGTCGCGGACGGCATCGGCGTCGAGGTGCGCGAGCGGATCACGCTTGCGCGCGACGGCACGCGCGAGGATTCCAGGCCGCTGCCGCAGACGCTCACTGCCTGGGGGCGCCTCTACCAGGTGCTGCGCCGGGCCTTTCCGTCGGAGCGCTACCACAACGACAAGCAGCTGGTGTCGTTCGAGCAGGATGCGCAGGGCGTGCGCGTCGTGTTCTCCGACGGCAAGGTCGAGCGCGGCGATCTGCTGGTGGCCGCCGACGGCCTGCGCTCCACGGTTCGCAAGGTCCTGCTGCCGCAGGCGATGCCGCAGTACGCGGGCTACGTGGCGTGGCGCGGCCTGGTCGAAGAAGCCAGCCTCTCGCCCCGCACGCTGGAGGAACTCTTCCCGTTCTTCGCCTTCGGCCTGCCGCCACGCGAACAGATGATCGCCTACCCGGTCGCGGGACACGGCAACAGCGTGGCGCCGGGCAAACGTCGCTACAACTTCGTCTGGTACCGGCCCGCCGACCAGGCCACCACGCTGCGCGAGATGCTGACCGACGCGTCCGGCAAGACGTGGCCCGACGGCATTCCGCCGCCCTTGATTCGCCCCGAGGTCCTGGCCGCGGCAAGACAGGCCGCCCAGGACGTGCTCGCACCGCAGTTCGCCGAGGTCGTCGAGAAAACCGACAACCTCTTCTTCCAGCCCATTTTCGACCTGGAAAGCGAGCGCCTGGCCTTCGGGCGCGTCGCGCTCCTGGGCGACGCGGCATTCGTCGCCCGGCCCCATTGCGGCATGGGCGTCACCAAGGCCGGCAGCGATGCGGCCATGCTGGTGCGCGCACTCGACAGCCACGTGGATATTGCCGACGCGTTGAAAGCCTACGAACGAAGCCGCCGGGAGGCAGGCAGCTTCATCGTGCACCACGCGCGCGCACTCGGCGCCTACATGCAGGCACAGCTCAGCACGCCGACCGAGCGCGCCATGGCCGAACGCTATCGCTCGACGGAAGCGGTGATGCGCGAGACCGCGGTCCCGCCGCTGCGGCCGCAAGGCACGGTACCGGCCGGCTGAGTTACACACGTAATCCGCGACCCCTGGCCTGAAATGAATGCGAAGCCGCGCGCTTGAAGAATCACGGCGTGGTGAGCGAACAGCGCATCACACATCCATTCACCGACAAGCACACAGAGGTCTCCAGATGAAAGCTATCTACACGCTCGCAGCCTTCGCACTCGCAGCCACGGCCGGCCTGGCCCACGCCCAGGCCGGCGGCGACGCATCGTCCACGCGTTCGCCGATCCTCGACAGCAAGCCGCAACTGCGCGCCGAAGCGAAGAAGGACGCGAGGACGCCCGGCAAGGTCAAGGCCGTGGGCGGCGACGAACTCAAGACGGCCGAGGACGACAGCATCGGCAGCGACAAGTCCGCCAAGTCGGGCCAGACGCGCGTCGCATCGCGCGAAGCGCGCCACCCGGACCGCAAGCCCGCACAGCAGGGCGGCACGCCGGACCTGCCCGGCGCGAAGTGAGCAGGGCCTGCGTCCTCAGGCGCCCTGTGCCATCGCGCGCTGCCAGCTCGCCGGGCGGCCGACGAAGTCGGTCAATGCCGTGGCGAAGGCTTTCAAGCGGGCACTGGGGCGTGGCAGTGCCCGCACCAGGTGGATGCCGGTCACCTCGGCCGGTGGCAAGCCCTGCGGTTGCAGCGCCACCAGCGCCCCGCGGCCGATGTCGTGCCCGACCACCCAGTCCGGCAGGCGGACGATGCCGACGCCATCGACGGCCGCGTGTCGTTGGGCGTCGTAGTCGTCCGCTTCGAAGACGCAACAGCCGTGCTGCGGCAGGTCGTCACCCAACACTTCGCGCCAGCCGAGCTGGCTCTGGCTGCGGCGCTTGTCGATCAACCGGTGCGTGCCCAGGGCGTCGAGCGACTGCAGCGGGCCGTGGCGCCGCAGGTAGTCCGGCGCGGCGCACACCACGTAGGTCTGGTCGGCGAGCTTGGTGCTCACGA
This sequence comes from Variovorax sp. efr-133-TYG-130, assembly GCF_030208835.1. Lineage (NCBI taxonomy): Bacteria > Pseudomonadati > Pseudomonadota > Betaproteobacteria > Burkholderiales > Comamonadaceae > Variovorax > Variovorax sp. efr-133-TYG-130. The sequence goes on from NZ_JARVTD010000012.1 coordinate 54,327, forward strand.
GCGCGCTGTCGGGCAGATGGCCGAAGCGGATGGCCAGATCCAGCCGCTCGGTGGTCGGGTCGGCGATGCGCTCGGTCAGGTCGAGCTCCACGCTCAACCCCGGGTGGGCCTCGAACAGCCTGGCAAGGCAAGGAACCACATAGCGCCGCCCGAAGGTGGGCAGGCAGCTCACGCGCAGAACGCCCTCGACCGCGGCCTCGACCGAGCTCACCTCGCTGCGGGCATCGGCCAGGTCGCTGAGGATCTGCACGGCGCGGCGAAAGAGCAGCTCTCCCGCGTCCGTGGGGCGCATGGCCCGTGTGGAGCGCGTGAACAGCGACGCCTTCAGTTCCTGTTCCAGCGCGTCGATCTGCCGCGCCACCGACGACACGGCCACACCCCTGCGCCGCGCCACGGCGGAGAAGGAGCCGGCACGCACCGTGTCGACGAAGACTTCCAGGTTTTCCATGGTTCGAGCCTGGCTCACATTTGCGCTCCTTGCAAAGATGTTTCGCGGGGCGGGTGATTGTTCGCTGGCAGGTGCCTGCCTACGATTCCCCCACTTCACCGATTTAAGCATGCAAAGCAAAGGAGACCCCGTGACCGAGCCCTACGACGAGTTGTTTCTGTTCATCGACGGCGAGTGGATCGACGGCACCGGCCGCGACACGTCGGCGGTGTTCAACCCGGCCACGGGCGATGTGATCGGCCACGTGCCGCATGCACGCCAGGCCGACCTGGATCGCGCCCTGGAGGCCGCGGATCGCGGCTTCGCGCTATGGCGCCGCACGCCGGCCTACGACAGGGCCCAGGTGCTGCGCCGCGCGGCCGCGCTGTTGCGCGAACGCGCCGAGCCCATCGCCCGGCAGCTGACGCTGGAGCAGGGCAAGGCCTTGCATGAAGCTCGGTACGAGCTGGCGAGTTCGGCGGACTATTTCGAGTGGTTTGCCGAAGAGGGCCGCCGCGTCTACGGCCGCACCGTCCCCTCGCGGCGCCCCGAGGTGCACCAGCGCGTGCACAAGGAACCGATCGGCCCGGTCGCGGCCTTCGCACCCTGGAACTTTCCGGCCATCACGCCCAGCCGCAAGATCGCGGCCGCGCTGGCCGCCGGCTGCTCGGTCGTCATCAAGCCGGGCGAGGAGTGCCCCGCGACGGCCCTGGCCATCGCGCGCGCGCTGGACGACGCGGGCCTGCCCAAGGGCGTGCTCAACGTGGTGTTCGGCGTGCCCGAGCTGATCTCGCGGCATCTCATCGAATCGCCCGTGATCCGCAAGGTCTCGTTCACCGGCTCGGTGCCGGTCGGACGCTTGCTGGCCGCCCAGGCCGGCCAGGCGCTCAAGCCCATCACGCTGGAACTGGGTGGGCATGCGCCGGTGCTGGTGTTCGCCGACGCGGACATCGACGCGGCGGCCCGGCTGCTGGCGGCCAACAAGTTCCGCGGCACCGGGCAGATCTGCCTGTCGCCCACGCGCATCCTGGTGCAGCGCACGGTGTACGAGCCGTTCCTGAGCAGGTTCATCGCCGAGACGCAGGCCTTGAAGCTCGGCGACGGCCTCGATCCACAAACGCAGGTGGGTCCGGTGTCGAACGCAAGGCGCATCGAGGCCATCGCGGCGCTCGTGGCCGACGCCCGCGCCTGCGGCGCCACGGTGCGCGCCGGCGGCGAGCGCATCGACCGTCCCGGGCTGTTCTGGCAGCCCACCATCCTCACGGATGTGCCGGCGCATGCCAAGGTCATGCACGAGGAGCCCTTCGGTCCGCTGGCCGTGGTGCGCCCGTTCGACACGATCGACGAAGCCCTCGCCGAAGCGAACCGGCTGCCGTACGGGCTGGCGGCGTACGCATTCACCGAGTCGGCGCGTACCGCGCTGCGCGTGGGTGACGAGCTGGAGGCCGGAATGATCGGCATCAACCACGCGCAGATGATTGTTTGCGAGCTGCCGTTCGGCGGCATCAAGGACAGCGGCCATGGCTCGGAAGGTGGTGCCGAAGGCATCCAGAGCTACCTCCACACGAAGTTCATCAGCCAGGTCTGATACGCAGGCACAGAAAAAACAGGAGACATCACCATGAAGCTCACCACGCGAGGCATTCGCACCAGCGCTATCGTGGCGCTTGCCATTGCATTCGGACCACTCTGCGGCCACGCTCTCGCGCAAGACACCTACCCCAGCCGCCCGATCACGCTGGTCGTCCCGTTTCCGGCGGGCGGCGTGACCGACGTGGTGGCGCGTGAACTTGCACATCGCATGGCAACGGCGCTCGGACAACCGGTCGTGGTGGACAACCGCGCAGGCGCTGGAGGCAACATCGGGACGCAGGCCGTGGCAAGGGCGGCGCCAGACGGCTACACCCTGGGCGTGCTGACCGTCAGCGCGCTGTCGATCGGTCCCCACCTGAGCCGCAAGCTGCCGTTCGACCCGGCGCGCGACTTCACGCCGATCACCAACCTGGTCAACACCCCGGGCGCCGTCATCGCCGGGCCCGGCGCGCCGTTCAACACCTTCGCCGAGTTCGTCAGGTACGCAAAGGCGAATCCCGGCAAGGTCACCTATGCGAGCGTGGGTCCGGGTTCGATCCCGCACCTGAGCGCCGAGATCCTGGCGAAGGCGACCAGGGTCGACATGGTCCACGTCCCCTACAAGGGTGCCGCGCCCGCGATGCAGGACCTGCTCGCCAACCATATCGACCTGTCCTTCGAGACATCGCTGGCCACCACCATGACGTACCACGCGAACAAGCGCATCAAGGTCCTGGCGATCACCGGCCCGAGCCGCGTCTCCGTGCTGCCCGACGTGCCCACCGTGGCCGAGTCGGGCTATCCCGGTTTCGGCGTGCAGGGCTGGTTCGGTTTCTTCGGCCCCCGGGGACTGTCTCCCGCCAACGTGGAAAAGCTCAACAAGGCCGCCGCGCAGGCCTTCGCCGATCCCGCGTTGCGCCAGCGCCTGGAGCAACTCGGAATGCAGCCCGACACGGGAAGCGCCCAGCAGTTCAGGCAATTTCTTGCGCAGCAAGACAAGGTCTGGGCCGAAGCGGTCAAGGGCCTTCACCTCGTTCTGGAATGAAAGAGAAACAAGCCATGCAAGCCATCGTTTTCGACGAGTTCGGCGGACCCGAAGTGCTCACGACCCGCGAGGTTGCCCGCCCGGAGGTTCGGCCCCATGACCTGCTGGTGGCCAATGCCTCGATCGGCGTCAACCGCGCCGACATGTCGCATCGCAAAGGGGCCTACGGGCGCGCCAACTTCGGTGACTCGGACATCATGGGCCTGGAAATCGCCGGAACGGTGGTGGACATGGGGTCGCAGGTGCGGGGTTACGCCATCGGGGACCGTGTCATGGGCATCGTGGGCGGGGGCGCCTATGCCGAACTGTCGCGCATCGATCACCGCATGGCCATGCACGTCCCGCCCGGCCTCGCGCTGCGCGAGGCCGGCGCGGTGGCCGAGGTGTTCGTGACGGCGCACGAGGCGCTGTTCCATCTGGCCCGCCTGCAAGCCGGCGAATCGGTGCTGATCCATGCAGCGGCGGGCGGGGTCGGGTCCGCCGCGGTACAGCTTGCACACGCCGCCGGCGCGCGCGTGTTCGCCACCGCGGGCGGCGACAAGCGCGGTGCCGTCGAGCGTTTCGGCGCCGACGAGGTGATCGACTACCGCACCGACGACTTCCAGTCCGTGGTGGCCCGCAAGACGCACGGCCAAGGCGTGGACGTCGTGATCGACTTCGTCGGCCCCTCTTACCTGGAGCGCAACGTGCGTTCGCTGGCAGTGGGCGGGCGTTTGGTGGTCGTCGGCCTGCTCGGAGGCACCGAGGGCGCCGTGCTGCCGATGGACGTGCTGCTGTACCGCCACCTGCAGATCTTCGGCACGGTGATGAAGTCGCGTCCGCCCGAGGTCAAGCAGGCCATGGTCCAGCGCTTCGCGCAGCGTTGGCTCGATGCGTTGGCGGGCGGCGTGATCCGTCCGGTGATCGACAGCACCTATGCGCTCTGCGAGGCGGCACAGGCCCATCGGCGCATGGAATCGGGCGAGAGCGTCGGGAAGATTCTCCTGCTGCCCGGTGGTTGATTGCCCGGGCGATTACAGCTGAAACGCTCGACGGCGCGGCTGGAATCCCGCCGCAACACGGGCTTGAGACATTGGATCCCGGCAACAGCGCCGCGCGCAGTTTCCAACACCGGCTGGCACTTTCGCCTCCATCCAATGTCCTTTCAAAGAGTCCTCATGACCGACATCATCCGCAGCGACCTCGTCCTCTCCCAATCGGCCTTCAGCCACATCATCGACGTCCCCATCGAGCAGATCGACATCGGCAAATGGCTCTTCGGCCTGGCCGAAGCCGAGTACCAGCGGTGCGCGCCGCCGGACCACATCTCGTGCGGCACGACCCGCACCGATGATGGTCGTCCGATGTCCATCAATGTGGAGCAGATCGGCACCGGTCTGGTCATCCAGCACTACGTGGGTGAAGTCGTCGGAAAGCGCCGCTGTCTCATGGTCTCCACCTCGGATGTCTTCACACCGGCGGGCCGCACGCGGGTGCAGGTCATCTGGGAGCTCAGCGCCAAGGGCCTGAGCGACGGACGCACCGAGTACACGAACTCGGTGGTGTCCCACCCGACGGAGGACTTCCTGAATTTCATCGCAAGCCACGGGGTGACCTTCGAGCAGGCATCGCACGATCGTCAGGTGGCCTCCGGGGACCACAACAGCCGCGAAACGCCTTTGTTCGCACAGAGCATCGCCCGTGCGGCGCTGGCCAACGCCACGGCTGTCGCCGCATAGGAAGAAGCGTCGGCGGCGACACCGCGCGGTGTCGCTGCTTCCGCGTCCGACGTCTTGGCCGCGCGCACAACACCCTTGATGCAAGCTCATGAAAAGCGACAACCACAACCAGTCGCCGCGCGAGACGGCACGCGCCTTCACGCCTGAACTTTCGGCGCTCGTCGAAGATCCGCTGTTCTCGCAAGTGTGGGCGGATGATCGCCTTTCTGCGAGAGAGCGCAGCCTCGCGACGCTCGCCGCACTGATCGTTTTGCACCGGCCGGAGGAACTGCCGGCACATCTGCGGCGCGCCATCGACAACGGGTTGGAAAAGCCACAGATATCGGCGCTCATCACACACCTGGCCTTCTACGGAGGATTCCCCTCGGCCATCAGCGCCTCCGCCATTGCAGCCGAAGTGCTTGGCGCGTTGAACGCCGGCTCAAGGTGACGAGGCCGATCATGAGCGCTGTCCCCGCTTCCGCGCCCCGCGGCCGCCGCATTCATCTTCCGCTTCGGGCGTTACTCCGGATGCCGGCCTGGGTGGTCAACGGCTTGACTGTCGCATCAGGGCTGATGCTCGTGCAAGGCTCCATACTGCTGATGGCAGGTGCCCATGCGGCGCAAGCCGCGATTGCAACGGGCGTCTGTGCCAGCCTGGCCGACGTCGTGACCACCACGGACCGCGTGGCACGGCGCGTGCTGGCGGCAGTCATCGCCAGTACCGTCTGCGCAACGTTGTTCCTGGCAGTCAGGCCCTGCGAAGCGATCGTGATCCCGACCGTCGTTCTGATCGTGTTCGCTGCCATGCTCCTCCAAGCCTGGGGACCGAAGGCCGGGACGGTTTCTTTTGCGACCACCATGTCACTCGTCTTCGCGATGTCCGTTCCAGCGTCGCAAGGCCTGACGGTCGACTCCGCCGCCTGGGGGCTGGTCGGCGCCATAGGCTATTGGATCTGGGCTGTCCTCACCGCGCATCTCCTGCAACCGACCTGGCGAAGACTGGCGCTGGCGTCAGTCGTGCAGGACATGGCCGGTCTTCTTCGTGCACTGGCGGCGCGCACGCGCGATCCCGCCGATCTGCAGGTGCAGGAACAGGTCGTGCGCCAGGAAGCGAAGCTTGCCGAGCAGATGCAAGCCGCGCGGGATCTGATCTTCGCGAACACCGACGGGCCTGCGGCGCACCTGCAAACCTGCGTTCTTCTGCGATTGACGGACCTGCGCGATCTCGCCATTGCCGGAAAGATCGACACGGCGCTTGTCCGGCATGGCACCGCCTCGTTGCAGGAGCGACTGATTTTTGCCGACGTGCTCCAGCACATGGCGCTTGCTATGGAAGGTGTCGCGCAGCATGTCCGAACCGCCAGGCTGCAGCCGCTCGACGCGACGGTGGAACGGCAGATCGGGCGCCTTCTCGATGCGCTGGAGGCGCGAGCCGGCGATGGACGCGATGACGCGCGACGGGTCGTCGCCGAGATCCTTCGAAGCCAGTTCGCCCACGTTCGGGCGATACAGGCAATGCACACCGCCATCGAGCAGCCCCGGCTGCCGTGTCGGCGCTCGGACCTTCGCCGCTACATCGCGCCTGACGCGTGGCGATGGGCTGCCATCTGGACGCAACTGCGGCCCGACTCTCCCACGTTCAGGTACGCGGTGAGGACCGCCTTGGCTGCCGGATCGGCCTACGCCATCTGCCGGCTCCTGCCCTGGACTGCGCATCCGCAGTGGGTACTTCTGAGTGTCACGGTCGTGATGCAAGGCAGTCTGGCGCAGACGCTCGTGCGACGCAATGCCCGCGTATGGGGTACGTTGTCGGGGTGTGTGGTGGTGGCGCTTCTGGCGTGGAGCTCCTCGACGCTCTTTCTGACCTTGTGCTTTCTGGTCGCTGCGGGTGTTGCCCACGCATACCTGGGTGTGCGCTACTCGGTCACCGCCGCCGCGGCCGCCGTGATGGCGGTCCTGCAGGCGCATCTCGTCGCGCACGGCACCGACTTCAGCATCCTGGAGCGTGTCGCCGACACCGTGATCGGCGCCCTCGTCGGATGGGCCGCGAGCTACGCATTGCCCAGCTGGGAGAGACGCCGCCTGTCGAACGATCTACGCCAGGCACATGAGGCCATCCGCGCCTACGCCGCGGAGATCCTGAAGCTGGACGAAGCATCTCCAGGCTTGCCAAGATTCACCCGGCAACGCGCATACGACGCGATCCGCGCGATCGGGGCAACCCAGTCGCGAACCCTGGCGGAACCGGCTTCCGTTCGGCTCCCCGCCGCGGAACTGACACTGTGGCTGGCAGCGGCCTACGACCTGATGTCGCATCTCTCGAACGCGCGGCTTTCACTCACGTTGCATGGGCGAGCGCCCGGCCCCGCGCCACTCGGCAACGCTCTGGCGCAAGTCGTCTGCGAGCTCGATCACGCATTGCGGCCAAGCACGCTGGAGCGCAGTTCGGTGCTTGAGCCGGCCGCCCGATCTGCGCTCGGTTCCGTTCCCGATCTGCTGCCCAGGCTTCAGGATGCATTGAAGGACGCCGCCAACGTCGGGATGGCATCGTGCAAGCTTCGTTCGATGCTCGCTCGTCGGGCAAATGGCGGGCTGCCTCGCGATCCCGAGGCCGGTTGATTGCGACTGCCCCGAGGCGGCAGGCCGCCGGGCCATTCACCCTTTGCGCAAGAAGATGCTGGAGGGCCGCCGACAACGACATCCTGTGCCGCGGCGTAACCCCAGTTCAGGACCGTGCTCCCGGTGGCGGACCTATGCTCGACGAAGCCATCCCACTTCCTTCCTGGAGCTGTTCCATGTCCCTGAAAGATTTCAAGGTCCTCACCTTCGACGTCGTCGGCACGCTGATCGATTTCGAGGGCGGCATGCTCGCCTATCTGCGCAGCGTGGCGCCCGATGCCCGGGTGAGCGACGACGACTTCCTCGCCGCCTACCGGCGCGCACGTGCCGACGGCAACGCCGGCTGGTATCCCGACGACCTGGCGCGCTGCTGGCACGCGGTCGCCCCCGCGCTGGGCCTGCCCGATGACGACGCCATTGCCCAGGGCCTGCGCGATTCGGTCTCGCAATGGCCGGCCTTCCCCGATGCGGTGGAAGCGCTGAAGCGGCTCGGCAAGCGCTTCAAGCTGGTGACGATGACCAATGCGCAGGCCTGGGCACTGGCGCATTTCGACAAGACGCTGGGCTCGCCTTTCGACATGCTGCTGAGCTGCGACGACGCGCTGTGCGAGAAGCCCGATGCGCGCTACTTCGCCTATGCACGCGGCCGCTTCGAAGGCGCCTGGGGCTTCAAGCAGGCCGACAACCTGCACGTGGCACAGAGCCAGTACCACGACATCGGCATTTCCAAGCAGTTGGGCATCACGACCTGCTGGATCGAGCGCCGTCATGCGCAGAAAGGTTCGGGCGGCACCATCGAGTCGAAGCACACCGTGCCCGACTACCGCTTCCACACGCTGGCCGAACTGGCCGATGCGGTCGAAGCCGGGCATTGAGCACCACGGCCGTCGCCTGCATCGCGCAGGCGCCGGTCAGCGCTCGTGGGGAAAGAGCCGTTCGATCGGACAGTGCGTCTTGATGAACGGCGACTTGATGACGATGTAGCTGAAGTACTTCGCGATACCGATGTTGCGTTCGAGCAGCCCCTCGATCACTTCCTGGTAGTGGTTCACCCCACGGGTGAGGAAGCGCAGCAGGTAGTCGTAGCCGCCACTGACCAGATGGCATTCGAGCACCTCGTCGACCTCGCGGATCGCGGCCTCGAAGCGCACGAAATCCTCGCGGTGGTGGTCCGACAGGGTGACCTCGGTGAACACGGTCAGCGTGTCGCCGAGTTTTTCGAGCCGCAGGTGCGCGCCGTAGCCGGCGATGTAGCCGGCCTGCTCCAGTCGCTTCACCCGGATCAGGCAGGGGCTGGGCGACAACCCGACCGCGTCGGCCAGGTCGACGTTGGTCATGCGCCCGTTCTTCTGCAACTGGGACAGGATGCGCAGGTCAAGTCGGTCGATCTTGAAAGCTTCAGACATGGCAATCCTGAAAAAAGCGAAAGAGGCCTCGATTCTGCTTCGTCGGCGCGATGCCGGGGCAGTCCTTTCAAGTCGCCAGCGCAGCGCGGACGTCGGGCGCGTCGAGCACGTCGTCGAGCGTCTTCTTCAGGCGCGCGAACAGCTGCGCGAACTCGTCCTGCGTGAAGGTGAGCGCGGGCGCAAAGCCGAGGATGTGATCGCCGAAGGAGCGGAACACCAGCCCGTTGCGATAGCCGGCTGCGAAGATGCGGTCGGACAACCCGAGCGCCGCATCGAAGCCGCGCTTGCTGGCCTTGTCGCTCACCAGCTCCAGCGCGCCCAGCAGGCCGCGGTGGCGTGCGTCGCCCACCAGCGGATGCGCGCGCAGCGCGTCGAGCCCGGCCGAGAAATGCGCCGCGCCGCGCTGGCCGTTGGCCAGGATGCCGCCTTCCTCGTAGAGCCGCAGCACCTCGAGCGCGACAGCGGCGCCGACCGGGTGCGCCGAATAGGTCGCGCCGTGGCCGATGGATGCGCCCGCAGGCGCGCCGTCGGCGATGCCGGCGTAGACCTTCTCGGACATCATGGTCGCGCCCATCGGCACGTAGCCGGCCGTCAGGCCCTTGGCCATGGTCATCAGGTCGGGCTCCACGCCTTCGGCCTCGCAGGCGAACATGGGGCCGGTGCGGCCGAAGCCGGTGATCACCTCGTCGACCACGAAGAGGATGTCCAGCTCGCGCGCGGCCTCGCGCATGGCCTTGAGCCAGCCCTTGGGCGGCACGATGACGCCGCCCGAGCCCTGGATGGGCTCGCAGAAGAAGGCCGCCACGTTGTCCGCGCCCAGCTCGGCCACCTTGGCGCGCAGCGCCGCGACCGACGAGGCAATCAGTGCCTGCGGATCGGCGCCGTCGGCATGGCGGTAGGCATAGGGCGACGCGATGTAGTGCTGCGTGGGCAGCGGCAGGTCGAAGCCGCGATGGAAGGCCGGCAGCGCCGTGAGGCCCGCGCCGGTGGACGACGAGCCGTGGTAGCCGCGCTCCAGCGAAATGAACTGCTTCTTCAACGGCCGGCCGGTCGCGTTGTAGTACTGCACGATGAAGCGCACCGCGGCATCGACCGCCTCGGAGCCGCCCAGCGTGAGGTACACGCGGGTCAGCGACGCGGGCGTGATCTGCACCAGCTTCTGCGCCAGGCGGATGGCCGGCTCGCTGCTGAAGTGGAAGTAGCCGGTCGCGTACGGCAGCTTGCGCATCTGCTCGGTGGCGGCCTGCACCACGCTCTCCTGCCCGTAGCCCACGTTCACGCACCACAGGCCGGCGAAGGCGTCGAGCAGTTGGTGGCCGTTGCCGTCGGTGAGCCAGGCGCCCTGGCCCGAGGCCAGCACGGTGGGCCCGCGCTGCTCGTGCACGCGCCAGGGCGAGACGGGGTGGATGAGGTGCGCGCGGTCGACGGCGTCGAGCGCGGCTTGCTGGGGCAGTGCGGTGGGGTGCGTCATGGGCTGTGAAGGAGCGAGAGCGGAGGAAGCTTTCGATGCCTTCAGCTTAGGCGGCACGCCCTGCGAGGTGGTGCTGCTTTGGGGGTGCCGCACGCAGCAGCCTGCGGTTGTGCATGCGGCGTGCAGCAGATCGTGCGGCGGCCTGCGATTCCTCCGCTCAGTACCCGCGCGCGCGGTCGACCAGCCCGACCATCGGCTTGCCTGCCTCGAAGCGCGCGAGGTTGTCGAGCACCACTTCCGCCGCGCTCAATGGCTGCGTCATGCTCGCGATGTGCGGCGTGAGCTGGATGCGCGGATGGCGCCAGAAGTCATGCTCCGGCGGCAGCGGCTCGGGATCGGTCACGTCGAGCACCGCATCGCCGATCTGTCCGCTGGCGAGTGCGCGCAGGAGGTCGGCATCCACGAGTTGCGGCCCGCGCCCCACATGCACCAGCCCGGCGCCCGGTGGCAGCAACGAGAACAGCCGCGCATCGAGAAAACCGCGCGTCGAATCGGTCAGCGGCAGCAGGCACACGAGGATGTCGGTGCGCGCGAGGAAGGCCGGCAGTTCGTCCGCGCCGGCATGGCATTGCACGCCGTCGACGGCATGGCGCGAACGGCTCCAGCCCGCGCAGTCGAAGCCCAGCGCCACGAGCTGTGCCAGCACGGACTGCCCGAGCGAGCCCAGCCCGAGCACGCCGACGCGGCGTTCGCTCGCAGGGCGCACCGTCAGCGGCTTCCAGAGGCCCTCCTGCTGCTGGCGCCGGTATTGCGGCATGTCACGGTGCAGGCCGAGCACCGCATGCGTCACGTACTCGACCATGCCGCGCACGATGCCGGGCTCGACCATGCGCACCACGGGCAGCGCAGGTGGCAGCGACGCGAAGTCGAACTGGTCGACGCCCGCGCCCGAAGAAAACAGCACCTGCAGATCGGGGAAGCGCGTCGCCAGGTCGTCCGGCGGCTCCCACGCCGCGAGGAAGCGCACCTGCGCCGGATCGCCGATGTCGGGCCAGATGCGGAAGTCGATGTCGGGCGCGCGTCGACGGAACACGTCGGCCCACAGACGGCCTCTTGCCGGGTCGGATTTGTAGAGGAAGGTGGTTTTCATGAGGAGATCGGCTCAGGCTGGTACCCGGTCGGCGCGCTCGCGCCCTGAACAGCACGCGCTCATCCCACGGCCTGGGTCACGACGGCGAAGAGCGAGGGCCCGCCGGGCGGCGTCACGAGAGGCGCACCACGCACCATCGTCGTGGGCGCATCCACGCGCAGCAGCCCGATGCTCTCCAGGCATTCGGCCAGTCCGCTGTCGAAGTCGATGTCGATGCGCGTGAAGTGCCCGGCATTCACGCTGGCGAGGTGCGCGATCAGCGCCTTGGCGCCATCGAGATCGGGCGCGACCACCGGCCCTATCGAATGACCGCGCCCGAAGCGGCGCAGCATTGCGAAGCCGCGCGGTTCGTTGTCCTGGTCGAGCACCACGCAGGCGTCGGCGCTGGCGAGCAGATCCTTGATCAGTGCATCGCGCGGCATGCCGCGCGCCGCGGCGTCCAGGGCCTGCAACGCGGCGGCCTCGTGGACACCGGCGGGCCGCAGTCGCCAGCCGGGCTGCAGGGCCACCAGCGGCGCGGGCTGCGCGAGGCCCTGGTGCTGGCGCAGTTCGCCCGTGCGCACGAAGCCCAGGCGCTCGTAGAGGCCGCGCCCCTCGGCGGTGGCGTGCAGCAGCACCGTGCGCTCCTCCAGGCCGTCGAGCACCGCGCTCATCAGGCGATGCCCGATGCGGCGGCCTTGGCAGGCCGGCGTCACGACCACGAGGCCCAGGCTTGCGTGGCGCTCGCCCCAGAGCCAGCGCAGCGCGCAACCGACGATCTCGCCGTCACGCTCGGCCACCACGCCCTGCGCATGCGCGAACACCTGCTCCCAGTCCGCCAGCCGGTGCGGCCAGCGCAACTGGTCGGTCAGCGCCTGCGCGGACGGCAGGTCGGAGGGGGTCATCGGTCTGAGCACCACGCCGTCGCCGGCGGGTGCATTCGGGGTCTGGTCGGGCATTGAAGGGTCTCGCAGCAAAGGGATTTCCCTTCCATCTTGGACGACATCGGCGCGCGTTGCCAGACCGGAAGCGACCCGCGACGCAACTTGCAAGCTTCGGCTGCCGAGCGCCCCGGTTTTGCAATTCGCTGCGGTGGGGCGCCGCTGTACGCATACAAATGCTGCGCCAACCTGCCTAGCATGGACCGCCGCTCTTGCGCAGTCCCACCGATCACACGCCCATGCAAGCCTTCCAGACGCGACAGATCTTCCCGGCCGATGCCGGCCGCATCGCCGTGCATCGGCGGCGCACCGAGGTGCACGCCGCACCTGCGCAGGGCAGACCGCATGGCATGCCGTCGCCGGCCCTCCAAACCGCAGCTTCATCGCGGCGGGCAACGTATTTCCGTACAACTGCTGCCTTGCTGCGTGCTGCAATCAATCCGTAATTTGCTTGTCGCAATTGCCGTCTGAAGAAGTGGCCAGCGACCGGTTCCAACAGGCCGACGAACTAACGACACACAGGACCAGAGACCATGACCTTCAAACCCAAGTACGTGACTTTCGACTGCTACGGAACGCTGACCCGCTTCCGCATGGCGGAGATGTCCCACGAGCTCTTTGCCGACCGCGTTCCGGCCGAGCGCATGGCGCAGTTCATCGCCGACTTCGCGGCCTACCGCTTCGACGAGGTGCTGGGCGCCTGGCAGCCCTACGAGGTGGTGCTGAAGAACGCCGTGCGACGCCTGTGCCGCAAATGGAAGATCCAGTACTTCGACATCGACGCGCAGAAAATCTACGACGCGGTGCCCACCTGGGGCCCGCACGACGACGTGCCCGCCGGCCTGGCCAAGGTGGCCAAGGAAATTCCGCTGGTGATCCTGTCGAACGCATCGGACGACCAGATCCAGAAGAACGTCGCGACGCTGGGCGCGCCCTTCCACCGCGTCTACACCGCGCAGCAGGCCCAGGCCTACAAGCCGCGCCTGACGGCCTTCGAGTACATGCTCGACTCGCTGGGCTGCAACCCTGAAGACGTGCTGCACGTCTCGTCCAGCCTGCGCTACGACCTGATGTCGGCGGACGACCTGGGCATCGTCAACAAGGTGTTCGTCAACCGCGGCCACGGGCCCGGCAATCCGGCGTACCGCTACACGGAAATCAAGGACATCGGCGGCCTGCCCGGCGTCGTGGGTCTCTGATCTTTCTTCTCCACCGCACCAGCCCCCAGCCATGAAGCTCGACTCTTACTGGACCGATTCGGCACCTGCCTTCGTGCCCGAAGCGCGAGAGCTGCCGGCGCAGGTCGACGTCGCCATCGTCGGCGGCGGCTTCACCGGCCTGTCGGCGGCGCTGGCGCTGGCCAGGCGGGGCGCGCGTGTCGCGGTGCTCGAAGCCGGCGCGCGGGTGGCGGCCGAAGCGTCGGGGCGCAACGGCGGGCACGTCAACAACGGGCTGGCGGTCGACTACGCCGATGTGGCCGCCAAGGTGGGCGTCGAACGCGCACGCGGCTGGTACCACGCGTACGACGCCGCGGTCGACACCGTGGCGCGGCTGGTGCGCGAGGAAGCCATCGACTGCGACTTCATGCGCCACGGCAAGCTCAAGCTCGCCACGCGGGCGAACCAGATGAGCGCGCTCGCGCACAGCGCGCGGCGCCTGCTCGACGATGGCGTGGACAGCGACATCGAGATCCTGGACGCGGCACGCGTGCGCGCCGAAGTGCAGAGCGATCGCTTCCACGGCGGCCTGCTCTACAGGCGCAGCGGCCAGATGCACATGGGCCGCTTCGCGCACGGGCTGGCGACGGCAGCGCAGCGCTGCGGCGCGCAGATCCACACCGGCACCGAGGTGCGCCGCATCGAACGGGTGGGCCAGGGCCACGCCCACCGGCTGCACACAGCGCGCGGCACGGTCGCCGCCCAGCAGGTGCTGCTGGCCACGGGCGCGACGCGCCATGGCGGGTACGGCAGCTTCGGCTGGCTGCGCCGGCGCATCGTGCCGATCGGCAGCTTCATCGTCGTCACCGAGCCGCTGGGCGCGGAGCGCGCGCAGGCGCTGCTCGCGGGACAGCGCACCTACACGACCATCGCGAACATCCACCACTACTTCCGGCTCACGGCGGACCACCGGCTGGTGTTCGGCGGGCGCGCACGCTTCGCGGTCTCCAGCCCGCAGTCGGACGCCGCCAGCGGAGAGATCCTGCGCGCAGGGCTGGCCCAGACCTTTCCGCAGCTCGGCGAGGTGCGGCTCGACTATTGCTGGGGCGGACTGGTCGACATGACGCAGGACCGCCTGCCGCACGCCGGCGAACGCGACGGCCTCTACTACGCCATGGGCTACAGCGGCCACGGCACGCAGATGTCGGTGCACATGGGCGATCGCATGGCCGCCGTGATGAACGGCGATGCGGGCGCCAACCCGTGGCAGGGCCGCGACTGGCCCGCCATTCCCGGCCACTTCGGCCCGCCGTGGTTCCTTCCGGCGGTGGGCCTCTACTACCGGCTCAAGGACAGGCTGGCCTGAGGCTTGCCTTCGCCCCTTCTTTCTTTCGTTTCCGCTTTTTTCTTCCACCCACGGCCTCCCAGGAGCACCCACCATGAGCGACAGCAGCAACAAGAGCTTCGAAAACCTCGTCGGCCCCGATGAAAGCCTTCGTGTCATGGCATCGCTCAAGCGCGGCGCCTCCCGGCGCGACATCCTGGCGATGCTGATGGCCGGCGGCATGCAGGCCACGCTGGCCGGCAGCCTCGCGGGCATGGCGGTGTCGGCGCACGCGCAGACGCCGCGGCGCGGCGGCCGCATCCGGGTGGCGGGCGCCACGGCCGCCGCGACCGACACGCTCGACCCCGCCAAGCAGTCGAACCAGACCGACTACTCGCGCTGCAACATGCTCTACAACGGCCTGACTTCGCTGGACGGCAGCCTCGCGCCGCAACCTGCGCTGGCCGAATCCTTCACCACGAAGGACGCGAAGACCTGGGTGTTCACGCTGCGCAAGGGTGTCGCCTTCCACGACGGCAAGGCGCTCGCGCCCGCCGACGTGGTCTTCTCGGTGATGCGCCACAAGGAGCCCGCCGTCGCCTCCAAGGCCAAGGTGCTGGCCGACCAGATCGAGAGCGTGAAGGCCACGGGCGCGAATGAAGTGACGATCGTGCTGAGCGCGCCCAACGCCGACCTGCCGGTGATCCTGGGCACCTTCCACTTCCAGATCGTCAAGGACGGCACCACCGACTTCAACGCCGGCATCGGCACCGGCCCCTACAAGCTCAAGGAGTTCAAGCCCGGCATCCGCTCGCTGGTGGTGCGCAACGAGGCCTACTGGAAGCCCGGCAAGCCGTACCTCGACGAGATCGAGTTCGTCGGCATCGGCGACGAGAGCGCGCGCGTCAATGCGCTGCTGTCGGGCGGCATGGACCTGGTGGCCTCGGTCAATCCGCGCTCGGTGGAGCGCGTCAAGGGCACGCCCGGCTTCGGCATCTTCGTGACCCAGTCGGGCCAGTACTCCGACCTGGTGATGCGCAAGGACGTGGGCCCCGGCGCCAACCCCGATTTCGTGCTCGGCATGAAGCACCTGTTCGACCGCGAACAGATGAAGAAAACCATCGCGCTCGACTACGCGGTGGTCGGCAACGACCAGCCGATCGACCCGACCAACCGCTTCCACTTCGCCGGCCTGCCGCAGCGCCCCTTCGACCTCGACAAGGCCAAGTTCCACCTGCAGAAATCCGGTGTCACCGGCAAGGTGTCGATGGTGGCCTCGCCCGCCGCGCTGTACTCGGTGGAAATGTCCTTGCTGCTGCAGCAGACCGCCCAGCGCGCCGGCCTGGAGATCGACATCAAGCGCATGCCGGCGGACGGCTACTGGTCGAACCACTGGCTCAACAGCCAGGTGGGCTTCGGTAACGTCAACCCGCGCCCGAGCGCGGACGTGCTGCTCACGCAGTTCTTCCAGTCGGGCGCTGCCTGGAACGAGTCGCGCTGGAAGAGCGACAAATTCGACCAGCTGCTGCTGGCCGCGCGCGCCGAGACCGACCTGGCCAAGCGCAAGCAGATGTATGCCGACATGCAGACCATGATCCACCAGGACGCGGGCATCGGCATTCCGCTGTTCCTCGCGAGCATCGACGGGCACAGCGCCAAGCTCAAGGGGCTGTCGCCGATTCCGCTGGGCGGCCTCATGGGCTACAACTTCGCCGAGAACGTCTGGCTTGAATCATGACTCGCCCCCAGGCTTCGCGCACTTCGTGTCGCTTCGCCAACCCCCTTCCGGGGGCAACACCTGCGGCCCGGCAAAGCCGGTTCCGCGGTGTTTCCCGAAGGGGCCTGGCTCCGCCGGCCGCGTCGGTGCGCTACTGCCTCCGGTGAAATGGGATTGCTGAGATGAATCGACTGATCCTCAAGCTCTTGGTGCAGCGCGTTGCGCTGGCGCTGCTGTCGCTTCTGGCGGTGTCGGTGATCGTGTTCTCGATCACGGCGGTGCTGCCGGGCGACGCGGCCGAGGAGCAACTCGGGCAGGACGCAACGCCGGAAGCCCTCGCCGCGCTGCGCGTGCAGATGGGCCTGGACGTTCCCGCGCCCAGGCGCTATGCGCAATGGCTGCTCGGCATGGCAAAGGGCGACCTGGGCCGCTCGGCGACCACGCAGATGCCGGTGTCGCAACTGGTGGCCAGCCGCCTGCCCAACTCGCTGCTGCTGGCCGCCGTCACCGCGCTGTTCTCGGTGCCCATCGCGCTCGCGCTGGGCATCGCCTCGGCGGTATGGCGCGGCTCGTGGTTCGACCGCGCGGCCTCCACCTCGGCGGTGGCGGTGGTGTCGGTGCCGGAGTTCCTGGTCGCCACGCTGGCGGTGCTGGTGTTCGCGGTGAAGCTGCGCTGGCTGCCGGCGCTGTCCTTCGTCAGCGACATCGATTCGCTCGGCCAGATGCTGCAGGCCTTCGCGATGCCGGTGCTCGTGCTGTGCTGCGTGATCGTCGCGCAGATGATGCGCATGACGCGCGCCGCCGTGATCGACCAGCTCGAGGCGCCCTACATCGAGATGGTGCGGCTCAAGGGCGCCTCGCCGATGCGCACGGTGCTGGCGCACGCGCTGCCGAACGCCGTGGGGCCGATCGCCAACGCGGTGGCGCTGAGCCTGTCGTACCTGCTGGGCGGCGTGATCATCGTCGAGACCATCTTCAACTACCCGGGCATCGCCAAGCTGATGGTGGACGGCGTCTCGCAGCGCGACATGCCGCTGGTGCAGACCTGCGCCATGATCTTCTGCAGCGCCTACCTGATCCTGGTGACCGCCGCCGACATCTGCGGCATCGTCGCCAACCCGCGGCTGCGGCACCGCTGAAGGAAGCGTCATGGAAACGTCCACAACTCCCGAGGCCGTGAACGCCGCGGCCTCCCTGGCGCCGGTGGCGCAAGAACGCCGGGGCGGCGCGAGGCGCTGGCTCGGCGCCTTTGGCGCCTCCGGCCTGCTCGGCCTCGCGGTGCTGCTGTTCTGGGTGCTCGCGGCGGCCTTCGGCCCCTGGCT
Source organism: Variovorax sp. efr-133-TYG-130 (assembly GCF_030208835.1). Classification (NCBI taxonomy): domain Bacteria; kingdom Pseudomonadati; phylum Pseudomonadota; class Betaproteobacteria; order Burkholderiales; family Comamonadaceae; genus Variovorax; species Variovorax sp. efr-133-TYG-130. The sequence goes on from NZ_JARVTD010000012.1 coordinate 72,097, forward strand.
GCTTTCGTTCGGCACGGCGGCGACGGGCACCTCGAACGTGTTCATGCCGATCAGCGCGGCGCATTGGCTCGGCACCGACTACCTCGGCCGCGACATGCTGGCGCTCGTGGTCCAGGGCGCGCGCTACACGGTCGGCGTGGCGCTGCTCGCCACGGTCGTGGCCAGCGGCATCGGCACCACGCTGGCGCTGCTGGCCGCCGCCAGCGGCCGCTGGCTCGACGCGACGCTCAGCCGCGGCCTGGACACGCTGACCGCGATCCCGAGCAAGATGTTCGCGCTCATCATGGTGGCGGGCTTCGGCTCCTCGGTGCCGATGCTGGTCGCCACCGCGGCCATCATCTACGTGCCGGGCGCCTTCCGCATCGCGCGCTCGCTGGCCGTCAACATCAACGCGCTCGACTACGTGACGGTGGCGCGCGCACGCGGCGAGGGCACGCTCTACATCATGCTGCGCGAGATCCTGCCCAACATCGTCGGCCCGATGCTGGCCGACCTGGGCCTGCGCTTCGTCTACATCGTGCTGCTGCTGGCGAGCCTGAGCTTCCTCGGCCTGGGCATCCAGCCGCCGGCGGCCGACTGGGGCTCGCTGGTGCGCGAGAACATCGGCGCGCTGGCCATGGGCGGCGCCTCGGTCATCGTGCCGGCGCTGGCCATCGCGAGCCTGACCATCTCGGTCAACCTGGTGATCGACAACCTGCCCGGCCGTGCCGCGCGCGAAATGGGGAAACGCTGATGGGAGCACCACTCACCGTCGAGGGCCTGAGCATCCGCGCGGGCACGAGCACACTGGTCGACGACCTGAGCTTCTCGGTACAGCCCGGCGAGGTGCTGGCGCTGATCGGCGAGTCGGGTTCGGGCAAGACCACCACCGCGCTGGCGCTGATGGGCCATGCACGCCAGGGCTGCAGCATCTCGGCCGGCCGGGTGCGCATCGGCGACACGGAAGTGCTGTCGCTCGATGCCCGCGCCCAGCGCGCGCTGCGCGGGCGCACCGTCTCCTACATTGCGCAGAGCGCGGCCGCATCGTTCAACCCCTCGCGCACGATCATGGACCAGGTGATCGAGCCCACCGTGATCCACGGCCTGTGCAAGCGGGCCGAGGCGCAGGCCAAGGCCGTGGCGCTGTTCCGCGAGCTGGCGTTGCCCGACGCGGAAGGCATCGGCGCGCGCTATCCGCATCAGGTCTCGGGCGGCCAGCTGCAGCGGCTGATGGCTGCGATGGCGCTGATCGGCGACCCCGATCTCGTGATCCTCGACGAGCCGACCACGGCGCTGGACGTGACCACGCAGATCGAGGTGCTGCGCGCCTTCCGCCGCGTGGTACGCGAGCGCCGCGCCACCGCCGTCTACGTGAGCCACGACCTGGCGGTGGTGGCGCAGATGGCCGACCACATCCTGGTGCTGCGCAACGGCCGCATGCGCGAGATGAACGCGACGGGGCAGATCCTCGCCGCGCCGGCCGACGACTACACGCGCAGCCTGCTGGCCGCGGCACGCCCGCAGACGCGCGCTGCGGCCGGTGCCACGGACGACGGCCGCGAACTGCTGCTCGAGGTGCGCCAGCTCTCGGCCGGCTACGGCCCGGCCGACGCGCAGGGCCGCCCGGCCAAGCCGATCCTGCAGGACATCGACCTGAAGCTCTACCGCGGCCAGGCGATCGGCGTGATCGGCGAATCGGGCTCGGGCAAGACCACGCTGGCACGCGCGGTGGCGGGCCTGCTGAAACCCAGCAGCGGCAGCGTGCTCTTCCACGGCCGCGAACTGAAGCCGACGCTGCAGCAGCGCGAACGCGACGAGCTGCGCCGCATCCAGATCGTGTTCCAGATGGCCGACACGGCGCTGAACCCGTCGCAGACCATCGAGCGCATCCTGGCGCGGCCGCTGGAGTTCTACAAGGGCCTGCGCGGGGAGCCGCTGCGCCGGCGCATCCGTGAACTGCTCGACCTGGTGAAGCTGCCGCAGACCGTCGCCGGGCGCCTGCCCGGCGGCCTCTCGGGCGGGCAGAAGCAGCGCGTGAACCTCGCGCGCGCACTGGCGGCCGAGCCCGACCTGATCCTCTGCGACGAAGTGACCTCCGCGCTCGACACGGTGGTCGGCGCCGCGGTGCTCGACCTGATCGCGGAGCTCAGGCGCGAGCTCGGCGTGTCCTATCTCTTCATCAGCCACGACCTGCACACGGTGCGCGCCGTGTGCGACGAGATCGTGGTGATGCAGCACGGCCGCAAGCTCGCGCAGGTGGCGCGCGCCGACTACGACCGCGGCCCGCACCACCCCTACTACGAGCTGCTGGCGCGCTCGGTGCCGGAGTTGCGCCAGGGCTGGCTCGACGACATGGACCGCATGGACCGCCCCCATGCCATCGCATCATGAGCAGGACCGAAATGACGCCCACCTTCCGCATCGCGGTGATCGCCGGCGACGGCATCGGCAAGGAAGTGATGCCCGAGGGCCTGCGCGTGGTGCAGGCCGCCGCGGAGCGCTTCGGCTTCGAACTCGACTGCCGCACCATCGACTGGGCGAGCGCCGACCACTACGCGGCGCACGGCCAGATGATGCCGGACGACTGGAAGGAGCAACTCAAGGGGGTGGACGCGCTGTACTTCGGCGCCGTCGGCTGGCCCGCGACGGTGCCCGACCATGTGTCGCTCTGGGGGTCGCTGCTGAAGTTCCGCCGCGAATTCGACCAGTACATCAACCTGCGGCCGGTGCGCCTCTTCGAGGGCGTGCCCTGCCCCCTGGCCGGCCGCAAGCCCGGCGACATCGACTACCTCGTGGTGCGCGAGAACACCGAAGGCGAGTACACCTCGCTCGGCGGCGTCATGTACGAAGGCACCGAGCGCGAGATCGTGATCCAGGAATCGGTGTTCTCCCGGCACGGCACCGACCGCGTGCTGCGCTTTGCCTGCGAGACGGCGCGCGCGCGCCGGCGCAAGCACCTGACGGTGGCCACCAAGAGCAACGGCATCGCCATCAGCATGCCGTGGTGGGACAAGCGCGCCGACGCGGTCGGCCTCGACTACCCCGAGCTGACGATCGACAAGCAGCACATCGACATCCTGTCGGCGCGCTTCGTGCTGCAGCCCACGCGCTTCGACGTGGTGGTGGCGAGCAACCTGTTCGGCGACATCCTCTCCGACCTCGGGCCCGCGACCACCGGCACCATCGGCCTTGCGCCTTCGGCCAACCTGAATCCGGAGCGCAGGTTCCCGTCGCTGTTCGAGCCGGTGCACGGCTCCGCGCCCGACATCTACGGCCAGAACATCGCCAACCCGATCGCGATGATCTGGTCCGGCGCGCTGATGCTGGACTTCCTCACCCAGGGCCAAGGCGCGGGGCGGGCCGCGCACGACGCGATCCTGGAAGCCATCGAGGCGGTGCTGCGCGACGGCCCGCGCACGCGCGATCTCGGCGGTTCCGCGAGCACAACCGAAGTGGGCCTTGCGATCGCCGAGCGCGTCGCGGCGGCCTGAAACCAGGAAAGACTTTTCAACCATGACCACCGAACTCCAACCTGCAGACCTGATGCCCGGGCGGCATCTCATCGGCGCCGAGTGGCGTGAAGCCAGCGACGCGCGCCGCCTCGACGTCACCGACCCCGCGACCGACGGCGTCTTCGCAAGCGTGCCCGACGGCACGCCCGCCGATGCACGCGCGGCCGTCGATGCCGCGCATGCGGCCTTCCCCGCATGGCGCGCCGTGCCCGCGAAGCAGCGCGCGCAGATCCTCAAGCGCTGGAACGACCTCGTGATGGCCCGCCAGGAAGACCTGGGACGGCTGATCTCGCGCGAACAGGGCAAGCCGCTGGCCGAGGGCCGCGGCGAGGTGGCCTATGCGGCCAGCTACATCGAATGGTTCGCCGAAGAAGCGACGCGCGCCAACGGCGAGGTGATCCCGGCGCCGGTGACGGGCCGCCGCATGCTCGCGCTGAGGGAGCCCGTGGGCGTGGTCGCCGCGATCACGCCGTGGAACTTTCCGGCGGCCATGATCGCGCGCAAGATCGCGCCGGCACTCGCCGCCGGGTGCACCGTGGTGTGCAAGCCGGCCGAAGACACGCCCCTGACCTCGCTCGCGCTCGTGAAGCTGGCACAGGAAGCGGGCGTGCCCCCGGGCGTGCTCAACATCGTGACCGCCTCGCGCGAACGCACGCCGGAAGTCGTCGACGCCTGGCTCGACGACTCGCGCGTGCGCAAGATCACGTTCACCGGTTCGACGCCCGTGGGCAAGCACCTCGCCCGCCGTTCGGCCGACACGCTGAAGAAACTGTCCCTAGAGCTCGGCGGCAACGCCCCCTTCATCGTGTTCGAAGACGCCGACCTCGACGCCGCGGTGGAAGGCCTGATGGCCGCGAAGTTCCGCAATGGCGGCCAGACCTGCGTGTGCCCGAACCGCGTGTTCGTGCAGGCTGCCGTGCACGATGCGTTCGTGGACAAGCTGGTGGCACGTGTCGGCGCGCTGCGCGTCGGGCCTGCCAGCGACGAGTCCTCGCAGATCGGTCCGATGATCAACGCGCGCGCCGTCGAGAAGATCGAGCGCCACGTGCACGATGCCGTCTCGCGGGGCGCGCGCATCGTCGTCGGCGGCAAGCGGCTGCGCGATGCGCGACGCGACGGCCCCAACTACTACGCGCCCACGGTGCTGGTGAATGCCGACGCGACGATGGAGTGCAGCTGCGAGGAAACCTTCGGGCCCGTGGTGCCGGTCACGCGCTTCGAGAGCGAGGCCGACGTGATCGCCGCCGCCAACGACACGCCCTTCGGCCTCGCGGCGTACTTCTATTCGACCGACGTGCGGCGCATCTGGCGCGTGGCCGATGCGCTGGAGTCGGGCATCGTCGGCATCAACGAAGGGGCCCTGGCCGCCGAGGCGGCGCCCTTCGGCGGCGTGAAGGAATCGGGCTACGGCCGCGAAGGCTCGGTGCATGGCCTGGAGGACTACATGCACATCAAGTACGTATGCCAGGGGCAGCTGTCGACCTACCCGTGGAGCGAAACTCGATGACGGCATCCGACGACCGCAGCGGGGACGACGCCCGGTTCTATGTCGACGGACGCTGGGAAGAACGCAGCCACGCCGCGAGGATCGCGGTCGTCAATCCCTTTTCCGAAGAGATCGTCGGGCATGTCGCGGCCGGCTCGACGGCGGATGTGGACCTTGCCGTCGCTGCAGCCCGGCGGGCTTTCGAAACCTTCTCGCGAAGCACGGTCGACGAACGGCTGGCGCTGCTGGGCCGCGTCCTGGCGCTGCTGGAAGCGCGCGCGGAGTTGTTCGCGCAGGCCATCGTGACGGAGATGGGCGCGCCCATCGGGTTCGCGCGGTCCGCCCATGTGCCCTTCGCGATCGCGCATGTGCGCACCCAGATGGAAGTGCTGCGGCGCTACAAGTTTCTTTCCATCGAGGACGGCTTCGCCATCTCGAAGGAGCCGATCGGGGTGTGCGCGCTGATCACGCCCTGGAACTGGCCGCTGTACCAGATCACCGCCAAGGTCGCGCCCGCGATTGCCGCGGGGTGCACGGTGGTCCTGAAGCCCAGCGAGCTGTCCCCCTACAGCGCCCAGCTCTTTGCGCAGGTGATGCACGACGCCGGCGCGCCGGCCGGGGTCTTCAACCTGGTCGGCGGCACGGGCGAAGTGGTCGGCGCGGCATTGGCGGCGCACCCCGACGTCGACATGATCTCCATCACCGGCTCGACGCGCGCCGGCGTCCTCGTGGCGCAGGCGGCCGCGGTGACGGTCAAGCGCGTGGTGCAGGAACTGGGCGGCAAATCGCCGAACCTCTTTCTCGACGACGCCGATTTCGAACAGGGCGTCGCGAAGGGCGTACTGGCGGGCATGCGCAACGCAGGCCAGTCGTGCAGCGCGCCCACACGCATGCTGGTGCCCGAATCGAGGCTCGCCGAGGTCGAAGCCTTGGCACTTGCGGCGGTGTCCGGCATCACGCTCGGCGATCCGCGCAACGAAAAGACCTCGATGGGGCCGATTGCCAATGCCGCGCAATACGCCAGGGTCCAGGCAATGATCGCCAGCGGCATCGAAGACGGCGCCAGGCTGGTCTGCGGCGGTCCGGGCAGGCCCGATGGGCTGGGCCGGGGCTATTTCGCGCGCCCGACGGTGTTCTCCGATGTCACGCCCGCCATGCGCGTGGCGAGCGAAGAAATCTTCGGCCCGGTGCTGGTGGTCATGCCCTACCGCGACGAGGCGCAGGCCATCGCCATTGCCAACGACACGGTCTACGGGCTCGGTGCGAGCGTGCAGTCCGGCGACCGCGACCGCGCGCGCCGCGTGGCGGCCCGGCTGCGCGCGGGCCAGGTGCATATCAACTATCCGGCCTGGAACGGCCACGCGCCTTTCGGTGGCTACAAAAGGTCCGGCAACGGCCGCGAATACGGCGTCCACGGATTCGAGGAATACCTCGAGACCAAGGCTGTCGTCGGCTATTGATCCCGTCTTCAGCATCCGGCGACGAACGGCAAGCATGCCTGCAGTCTTTCACTGACCGCTCACGAATATTCCGAGAATGCCCGCACCACTATCTTCCGTAGCCTCCAGCCCGGACCTGCCGACGCACGCGGATGTCGTCGTGATCGGCGGCGGCATCATCGGCGTTTTCGCCGCCTACTACATGGCCAGGCGCGGCATGAAGGTCGCGCTGGTGGAAAAGGGCCGCGTCGGCGCCGAACAGTCGAGCCGCAACTGGGGCTGGTGCCGCCAGCAGAACCGGGACGCCCGCGAGTTGCCGATGGCCACCAAGAGCCTGGACCTGTGGGAGCAATTCACGGCGCAGACCGGTGAGGTCACCGGCTTTCAGCGATGCGGCCTGCTCTATCTAAGCAACAGCGAGCAGGAGCTGGCTGGCTGGGCCCGCTGGGGCGAGTTCGCGCGCACGGTCGACGTGAAGACCCAGATGCTGAGTGCGCAAGAAGCGGCGCAGCGCGGCCGCGCCACCGGCAAGCCTTGGAAGGGCGGCGTCTTTGCTCCCACCGACGGCACCGCGGACCCTTCGCGCGCGGCCCCGGCGGTGGCCCGGGCGCTCCTGAAACTCGGCGCAACGGTGCACCAGGGCTGCGCGGCGCGGGGCGTGGAGACAGAGGGCGGGCGGGTCTCGGCAGTGGTCACGGAGCACGGATCGATCCGCACACAGGTCGCGGTACTCGCCGGAGGTGCCTGGGCATCCTCGTTCTGCCGCCAGTACGGCATCCGGTTTCCCCAGGCTGCGATCCGGCAGACGGCGCTGTCGGTGTCCACGGGCGAAAAAGACATACCGGCCGCACTCCACACGAGCGGCGTTTCCATGACACGGCGCGTCGACGGGGGCTACACGCTGGCCGTCAGCGGCCGGGGACGGGTGGACCCGACACCGCAGCTTCTGCGTTTCGCACCGCAGTTCCTGCCCATGTTCCAGCGAAGGTGGCGCAACCTCGCGCCCGGCGGACTGGAGGGCGTGCGCTCGGGCCATGAAGGCTGGTCCCGCTGGCGGCTCGACAAGCCGACCCCGATGGAGCGGATGCGCATTCTGGATCCGAAGGCGGACGCGGCGGCGGTCGAGCTGACGTACAGTCGCGCGGTGGAACTCGTGCCGGCACTGGAGGGCAGTCCCGTCACGGCCGCCTGGGCGGGCTATGTGGACAGCACGCCCGACGGTGTCCCGGGAATCGGCGAGATGTCGAGCCTGCGCGGACTGGTGCTGGCGGCCGGCTTCAGCGGCCATGGCTTCGGCATCGGGCCCGGGGCGGGCCATCTGATCGCCGACATCGTCAGCGGCGCCGCGCCCCTCGTCGATCCACGGCCCTATCACCCGGACCGATTCCTGTCGTCGGCGTGGGGCAAGGTCGCGGACTTCTAGGGACGGCCATGACGCCCGAGCGCCGCGGCGGCCCGCACGCACCGGCCGACAAGATGATTGCGCGCCTGACCCCGTTGCGCATCGATCACTTGCCGGACGCAGTCAGGCAATCCTGCGCACTGGGCTGGCCATACCGGGAAGACGACTGGCGCTTCGCCTTCGATCTCGGCAGCGGCTTCGCCGTCGAAGTCGATGGCCGCCTGGTGGGCACCGCGATGTGGTGGCCCTATGGCCAGACTCATGCCTCGGTCGGCATGATCATCGTGGACCCGGCCATGCGAGGACGAGGCCTGGGGCGTGCCTTGACGCAGAAGTTGCTCCACGAGGCGCGGGAGCGCACGGTGTTGCTGAACGCCACCCAGGAAGGGCTGCCTCTCTACGCACAGCTCGGGTTTGTCGCGCGCGCACACGTGTTCCAGCATCAGTCGGTGCTGCCGGCACAGGCGTTTCCTGCCACCACGCCGTCGAGCATCCGTGCCATGCAGGCCGCAGACGACCAGCGGTTGCGCCAACTGGACCTGGCCGCCACGGGGATGGAGCGGACCGCATTGCTGGATGCATTGTTCGCTGCCGGAACGACGATGGTTGCCGAACGGCGCGCTGGTGTGTCGGCGTACGCCTGCCTGAGGGAATTCGGGCACGGCGTGGTGATCGGGCCGGTGGTCGCCTCGGGCGAAGATGCCGCCGTCGATGCGATGGACCTCATCGCCGCCCTCGCCCTGCGCGCTCGCGGCCGGTTCGTGCGCATCGACGTGACCGAGGACAGCGGTCTCTCCACATGGCTGAGCGACATGGGGTTGCCCTGCGTCGGCCACGCCGTGCCGATGGTGCGCAACCCCCGGGCTCGCCCGATCGGCGCCGATGCGAACACCCGCCTGTTCGCCCTTGCCAACCAGTCCTTCGGCTGAGTCGCGCCATCCATGCAATGACATCCAAGAGATGACGAAAGTTCTTTCATGAAGCTGATGCCCTACTGGCTCGATACCTCTCCCAGATTCACGGGAGGTCAGACGCAGGCGCCCGGCGGCAACGTCGATGTGGCGGTGGTGGGTGCGGGCTTTACCGGCTTGTCCGCGGCAATCGCGTTGGCGAAGAAAGGCGCCAGTGTGGCGGTGTTCGATGCCGCCACCGTGGCCAGTGCCGCTTCGGGCCGCAACGGCGGCATGTGCAACAACGGTTTCGCACAGGACTACTGTGCGCTGTCGGGCAAGCTCGGGCGAGAGCGCGCCAACATGCTCTATCGCGCTTTCGACGCGGGCGTGTGCAAGGTGGAGTCGCTGATCGCCGAGGAAGGCATCGACTGTGATTTCAAGCGTGTCGGAAAGCTCAAGCTGGCTGCCAAGCCGGAGCACTACGACAAGCTGGCCCGCGCGCAGGCGCTGATGGCCAAGGAGTGCGATCCCGACACCCACATGGTGACGCGTGCCGAACTGCACAGCGAGATCGGATCGGACCGGTATTTCGGGGGCCTGATCTTCGGCAAGAGCGCAGGCATGCACGTGGGCCGCTACGGCCACGGCCTTGCCATGGCCGCGGCCAAGCGCGGCGTGCGCATCTATGAAAACTCGCCGGTCATCGCGCTCAAGCGCCAAAGCGGTTCAATCCATCAGGTCGAAACGCCCGACGGCAGCGTTCGCGCCAGGCAGGTGCTGCTGGCGACCGGGACTTCGGCCGTAGGGCCATTGGCCTGGTTTCGCCGACGCATCGTGCCCGTCGGGGCGTTCATCATCGTGACCGAACCGCTGCCGGTCGACGTGCTCGACCGGTTGACGCCGCGGCGCCGGATGACGACGGACACGAAGAACTTCGTCAACTACTTCCGTGTCACGCCCGACAACCGGCTGCTGTTCGGCGGGCGCGCGCGTTTCGCGACGACCAACCCGAAGTCGGACATGAAGAGCGGCGCCATCCTGCAACGATCGCTCGCGGAGGTCTTTCCCGAGCTGGGAAACACCCGCATCGACTATTGCTGGGGCGGCATGGTCGACATGACGCGGGACCGTTTGCCGCGCGCCGGAGAGCGCAACGGGCTGTTCTACTCGATGGGTTACAGCGGCCACGGAACCCATATGTCGACCTACATGGGTGCGATCATGGCCGAGGTGCTGGATGGCCGCGCCGACCTGAACCCGTGGCGGGATTTCGACTGGCCGGCGATTCCCGGCCACTTCGGCAAGCCGTGGTTCCTTCCCGTGGTCGGCGCGTACTACCGCTTTCAGGATCTGGTGCGCTGAGACCGCTTGCCGGCTCCCCTGCGCCTCGAAGCCCAGGCCGTTCGCCATGACCTGGTGCTGCAGGAGCCGAGGTTCGGCTGATTCGCATGCCCTGGCACGGGGCCAACCATCGCCGCAGAGGATCAGGCTAGCCGCGCGCTTTCGATTTCCTGGCAAAGAGCCCCTCGCACAGCCCGCGCAGCCAGCGGTTCGCGGGGTCCTGGTTGTAGCGCGCATGCCAGTGCTGCTTGACGGTGAAGGGCGGCACCGGCACCGGGCAATCGAACACAGCGAGCCCGTTGGTGCGGGCCAGCGTCTCGCCGATCTGGCGGGGCACGGTGGCCACGAGGTCGGTGGTCGAGACGATCGCGGCCAGGCCCAGGAAGCCTGGCAGCTCCAGCAGGATGCGGCGCGCCACACGGTGCCGAAGCAGCGCCGCCTCCAGCAACTGCACGCCCGTGCCGCCGACGATGCCGATGTGCGCCTCGGCCTTGTAGTCGCGCAGGCCCATGCCCTTGGCGCCCACGCGCGGATGCCGTGCATTCACCAGGCACACCCAATCCTGCGGATAGAGCACCTGTTGGTAGAAGCCTGATTCGAGCCAGGGCACCAGTCCGATCGCAAGGTCGGCCTGGCCGGACTGCAGCGCCTGCCCGGTCTGCTCGTCGATGCGCGCGGCCTCCAGGCGAATGCCCGGGCCCACAGCGCGCACATGGGCCAGCAGTTGCGGCAGCAGCGTGATGTGGCTGGCGTCGGTCATGCAGATGCGAAAGCGCCGCGTCGCACTCGACGGATCGAACACTTCCTGCGGCGCGGCCACGCGGCGCAGCGCCGCCAGTGCCTCGCGCGCCGGAACGATCAGCTCGTCCGCGCGCGGCGTGGGCTGCATGCCCGCCGCGGTGCGCACGAACAGCTCGTCGCCCAGGTGCCGGCGCAGGCGGCCCAGCCAGTTGCTCACCGTCGGCTGGCTCTGGCCGAGCTGGTCGGCCGCGCGCGTCACGCTCTGCGTGGTGTAGATCAAGTCGAACAGGCGCAGCAGCTTGAGGCTGAGCAGGCCCGTGCCCGCATCGAGGTTGTCGTCGTCGGCGTTCATTTCAAAACGGAATGTAGACCATTCGTCCCATGTCATGGACGAGATGTTGCTCGCAACCTATCTTCAGCGCATTCCTTCGAGATATTCCTTGTGGAGACAGGCATGAAGATCTATTTCCTGGGCGCTGGCGCGCTCGGCTGCGCCATCGGCGGCACGCTCGCCGCCGGCGGGTCGGACGTCACGCTCATCGATCCTTTCCAGGCGCACGTCGACGCCATCAACCGCGACGGCCTCCTCATGAAGGAAGGCGACTCGGAACGCCGGGTCACGGTGCGCGCGGCGAACAGCGTCGAGGGCCTGCCGCCGGCCGACCTGGTGATCGTGCTGGTCAAGTCCTTCCACACGCGCTCGGCCATCGAAGGCGCGCTGTCGATCGTCGGCCCCGGCACCGCGCTGATGTCGCTGCAGAACGGCATGGGCCACGAGGAGATCCTGGCCGAAGTCGCCGGCCGCGCGCACGTGCTGGCCGGCAAGACCTACGTCGGCGGCGTTCTGCTCGGCCCGGGCAGCGTCATTGCCGGCACGCGCGGCAAGCGCACGGTGATCGGCGAACTCGACGGCAGCGTGAGCGAACGCGCCAGGGCCATCGCGGCCGAATTCGAGCGCGCCGCACTCCCCTGCGAGGTCAGCGACAACATCCTGGGCGTGATGTGGGACAAGCTGCTCATCAACGTCTCGACCGGCGCGCTCAGCGGCATCACGGGCCAGGTGTACGGCAGCCTCTACGCGGTGCCCGAGATCGAGGCCACGGCCGTCGCCGCGGTGGCCGAGGCCATGGCCGTCGCGCGGGCCAGCGGCGTGAAGCTGTCGATCCAGTCGCCGCGCGACGCATGGGTCATGGCCGCCGAAGGCCTGCCCTACGAATTCAAGACCTCGATGCTGCAAAGCCTGGAGAAAGGCTCCATCACCGAGATCGACTTCATCAACGGCGCGGTGGTGCGCGGCGGGCTGCAGCATGACGTGCCGACGCCGGTCAACCAGACGCTGGTTGCGGCCATCAAGGGCATCGAACGCCGGCTGGAGGCGAAATGAGCACGCCGCGCGCCTATGTGGAGCACGTCGCCATCTGGGTGAAGGACATCCACTGGCACATCAGGTTCTTCCACGACGTCTGCGGCATGACGATGCGCGAAGTACAGGGCACGCTCGAAGAGCCGGTGCAGTACTGGACCCTCGGCGGCCTGCAATTCATGGCCAAGCCGGACTACGCAGGGCCTGAAGGCCGCCTCGGCCATCTCGGGGTGATGTGCGAAGACCTCGAAGCCGCACTCGCCGCCGCGCAGGCCTTCGGCGTGACCGAAATGCCGCAGGGCCGCAACTGGCTGCGCCTGCCGGACGGCCTGGCCGTCGAGTTCATCCAGGCCAGCGCCGGCGCCGTCGCGCGCGTGCTCGCCGTCGATCCCCGCGCCTGACGATCCGCCACCCATACAGAGAGACACACACCATGAGCGCCTTGACCATCGAAGACAAATACTGGGACGACGCCGTCGTCGGCCAGGAATGCATCAGCCCGCCCTATGAAGTGACGGAGGCGCGCGTGATGGCGTATGCCGACCTCACCGGCGACCACACCCCCGTTCACACCGACGAAGCCTATGCGCGCACCACGCCCTTCGGCACCCGCGTGGCGCACGGGCTGTTCGGCCTGTCGGTGGCCGACGGGCTCAAGACGAAGAGCGACATGCGCTTCATGCCGGGCATGTCGCTCGGCTGGGAATGGCGCTTCGTGGCCCCCATCAAGCTCGGCGACACGGTGCGCGTGAAATTCCACGTCGGCAGCAAGCGCGAATCGGCGAGCAAGCCGGGCTGGGGCATCCTCGTGCTGCCGTCCGAACTCATCAACCAGCGCGACGAGGTCGTGCAAAAGGGCGAGCACCGCGTGATGGTGCCGAGGAAGCCGGCATGAGCGCGTCACCGAAACAGGCGCTGCCGCTGGCAGGCCTGCGCGTCATCGACTACAGCCACTTCCTGGCCGGTCCCTATGTCGGGCGCTGCCTTGCCGCGCTCGGTGCGGAAGTCATCAAGGTCGAGCGTCCCGGCACGGGCGACGCGGGGCGCCAGCATGCGTGGTTCGTCGGCGAACACAGCGGCTATTTCCTGCAGCAGAACATGGGCAAGAAGGGCCTCAGCGTGAACACGAAGGACCCACGCGGCCGGGCGCTGATGAAGAAGCTGGTCGACAGCGCCGACGTGTTCGTCGAGAACTACCGCCCCGGCGCGCTCGACAAGCTGGGCCTGGGCTATGCCGAACTCGCCGAGACCAACCCCGGCCTGGTGTACTGCTCGATCTCGGCCTACGGCCACACCGGCCCCGACGCGCACCGCGCGGGCTTCGGCCTCATCGCGGAGGCCAAGAGCGGCATCATGCAGATGGTCGGCAATCCGGGCGAAGCACCACCGCTGCTGCGCATCTCGCTGGGCGACATGTACACCGGCATCCACGCGGTCGCCGCAATCAACGCCGCGCTGCTGGGGCGCGTGAAGTCCGGCCGCGGGCAGCACATCGACATGGCGCTGTACGACACGCTGGTGTCGATGCACGAGTACGCGGTGCAGTGCTACACGCTCTCCAATGGCCAGGAGGTGCCGGTGCAGACCGGGCACGACATGCCCAATTCCACGCTCTACGGCGTGTTCCGCGCGCAGGACGGCGATCTCGTGATCGCCGCGCAGGTGGACGACGCCTGGAAGCGCTTTGCCGCGCTGGTCGAGCAGAACGGCGGCCCCGCGGGTTTCGGCAGCGACACGCGGCTGCACGCGTCGGCCGGGCGCAATGCCCATCGCACGGAAATTCTTGACGTGGTGAAGCCGTGGGTGGCGGCGCGGCCGGTCGCGCAGGTGCTGAAGCTGCTGGACGGCATCGACGTGCCGGCCGCCAAGGTCCAGCGCATCGACGAAGTGCTGGCCGATCCGCAGATCCATGCGCGCGGCATGGTGGTCGAGCAGGAGCATCCGGTGCTCGGAAAGATCCGCCTGCCAAACCTGCCCTTCCACATGTCGGGTTGCGACACCTCGATCACGCAGGTGGCCCCCGAGCTGGGCGAGCACAACGCGGAGATCGCGGCGAGCCTCGGCTTCGATGCCGCGCAGATCGCCGACATGCAGGCCGACGGCGTGCTCTACAGCAAGTAAGGAAACAGCCATGACCGACAAGTACGCCGTGATCGGCAACCCGATAGGACACACCAAGTCGCCGATGATCCATGGCAGCTTCGCGCAGGCGACCGGCCAGGACATCGACTACAGCGCGATCGAAGGCTCGCTGGAGCGCTTCGCCGACGACGTGCACGCATTCCGCAAGGCAGGCGGGCGCGGAATGAACGTCACGGCCCCCTTCAAGCTGCAGGCCTTCGCACTGGCCACCGAGCGGCTCGAACGCGCCGAGCTCGCCGGCGCCACCAACGCGCTGAAGTTCGAAGGCGAACGCATCCTTGCCGACAACTTCGACGGCGTGGGCCTGACCAACGACATCCAGCGCAACCTGGGCTTTCCGCTCGAGGGCGCGCGCATGCTGGTGCTCGGCGCGGGCGGCGCGGTGCGTGGCGCACTGCAGCCGTTTCTGGCGCAACAACCGGGCGTGGTGGTGCTGGCGAACCGCACGCAGGCCAAGGCCGTCGACCTCGCGAAACAGTTTGCCGGGCATGGCCGCGTGCAAGGCTGCGGGTACGGCGATCTGGCGGGCGAGCGCTTCGACATCGTCATCAACGGCACCTCCGCCAGCCTCCGGGCCGAACTGCCGCCCCTGCCCGCACAGGCGCTGCAGGGCGCGAAGCTCGCCTACGAGCTCGCCTACGGCAAGGGCCTGACGCCCTTCCTGCGCCTGGCGCAGAACGCCGGCGTGCCGAAACTGGCCGACGGCGTCGGCATGCTGGTGGAACAGGCGGCGGAAGCCTTCCTGTGGTGGCGCGGCGTGCGGCCCGACACGCGCAGCCTCATCGACCGCATGACCATTCCCCTGGTCTGACCCGACGACCTGGAGACGACCTCATGAAGATCCTCATGCTGCACGGCATCAACCACGACATGTTCGGCAAGCGCGACCCGAAGCAGTACGGCACGGTGACGCTGGCCGAGATCGACGCGCAATTGCAGGCACTCGGCAAGGAGCTCGGCACCGCGGTCGAGAGCTTCCAGACCAATTGCGAAGGCGCGATGTGCGAGCGCATCCATCGCGCCTTCACCGAGGGCGTGGACGCGGTGCTCATCAACGCCGGTGCCTGGACGCACTACAGCTACGGCATTCGCGATGCGCTGGCGATCCTCACCGTGCCGGTCGTCGAGTTGCACATGTCGAACATCCATGCGCGCGAGACGTTTCGCCATCACTCGGTGTTCGCCGAGATCGTGAAGGGACAGATCTGCGGCTTCGGCGTGGACAGCTACCTGCTCGGCCTGCGTGCCGCGGCATCGGCCGCGGTGCGGGCGCACTGAGACCGCGCTGGTGCGTCAGATCATCGCGAAGCCGCCCGACGCTCCGACGGTCTGGCCCGTGATGAAGAGGGCCCGGTCGGACGCGAGAAATGCCACCAGGCCGGACACGTCCTGCGGCCTGGACAGCCGCCCGACGCCCTTGGAGATCGGATAGATGTTCACCATCTTGGCGAGCAGTTCGTTGTTCTGCGGCGTCGCGTCGATGTGCAGCGGGCCGTCCTTGATGCCTTCATGCGACACCGCACCCAGCGCGATGGAATTGACGGTGATCGCATGGCGGCCGTGTTCGCGCGCCAGTGCCTTGGCGAAGCCGGCAATCGCGGCCTTGGCGCCGGAGTAGACGGCCATGTTGGCTTCCCCGATCCGGCCCGCCTCCGAGATGATGTTGACGATGCGTCCGCGCCTGGCCGCCACCATGCCGGGCAGCACCGCATGGCAGCAGTGGAAGGTGCCGTAGACGTTGAGATTGACGATCTTGGCCCAATCGGCCACGGGCATGTCGACGAAGGCCGGTGTGCGCCCTCCCTTTTCGCGCCGCTCGGGAATGATGCCTGCGTTGTTCACCAGGATCTGCACGGGCGCATCGAAATGCCGGAGCGCGGCGTCCACCATGCCTTGCACCTGATCGGCCTGCGTGATGTCCGCGGGCGCGGCCAGCGCTTGGCCTCCCTCGCTCTCGATCTCGCGCGCAACGGCCTGTGCGCGCTCGGCAAACAGGTCGTTGACGACCACGCGCGCGCCTTCGCGGGCGAGCTCGATGCAGATCTGGCGTCCGACGCCCTGCCCGCCTCCGGTCACCAGGGCCACCTGGGATTCCAAACCGAGTTTCATGTGTACTTTCCTTGCTGTTGGATGAATGAAGATGCGGGCGGCGCTCAGCGGCCCTGGAACACTGGTTTTCGCTTCTCGACAAAGGCCCGCATGCCCTCCTTGCGGTCCTCGCTGTCCACCAGGAGGGCCGCGGCATAGCGCTCGTACTCGAGGCCGCTGTCCAGGTCGGTCTGCATGCCGCGGTTGACCGCCCGCTTGACGAAGCGCACGGCCAGCGGCGGCATCTCGCCGATCTGCCGCGCCAGCGCGAGGGCGCCGGACATCAGTTCGGCGCCCGGCATCACCTGGGTGACCAGCCCGTAGTCCAGCGCGCGAGCCGCATCGATCTGTTCGGCCGTCAGCATCAGCGCCTTGGCGCGCGCCTCGCCGATCAGGCGCGGCAGCCGCTGCGTGCCACCGGCCGCGGGAATGACGCCCAGGCGGACTTCGGGCAGCCCCAGGCGGGCATGGTCCGCCGCGATCCGGATGTCGCAGCACAGCGCAAGCTCCAGCCCGCCGCCGAGTGCCACCCCGTTGATCGCCGCGATGGTGGGCTTCTCGAACTCCTCGATGCCGCGGAACAGGTCGTGCGTGGTCTTCTGCGCGACGAAGAAGTCGGGCGCGCAGATCTGGTGGTCCGCGCGCTCCTTGATGTCGGCACCCGCGCAGAACGCACGCTCGCCGGCGCCGGTGAGCACCACCGCGCGCACGCGCGCATCCGCGCGCGCCAGCTCGAAGAACGCGCGCGCGAGGTCGGGTTTCATCGTGCCGCCGAGCGTGTTCATGCGATCGGGCCGATTGAGCGTCACGACGGCCACGTGGCCCTGGACGGCGTAGTCCAGCGTCGGGAGCTCGACGTGGTCAGGATGCGTGTTGTCGGTCATGGGTGTCTCCATTTCGTTCAGGCGGTGCCGCGCGAGAGCACGTGCGCGATCGCGACGGATCCCAGGCCGATCATGTGGGCCATGCCCCAGTTGGCGCCCTCGTGCTGCCGTCCGCTGGCTTCACCGCGAAGCTGCCGGGTGATTTCCGCGATCTGGCCGATGCCGGTGGGCCCCAGCGGATGCCCCATGCCGATCAGGCCGCCCGACGCATTGATCGCGCAGCGCCCGCCGATCTGCGAGTCGCCGCGCTGCAGGAAGGCCGCGCCCTCGCCCGGCTCACAGACACCCACGGCCTCGCTGTAGAGCAACTCTTCCACCGAGAAGGCGTCATGCAGTTCCAGCAGATCCAGGCGCGACGCGGGAATGGCCGCCTGCGCGAGCGCGGCGCCTGCGCTGGCGCGCACCAGGTCGACGGCGGCGGCGCCGTAGCTGGTTTCCGGCGTCTCGCTGCACGCTGCCGAGGCGCGCACGCGCACACAGCGAGCGGCATCCAGGCCCAGGCGGCGCAGCGCGCGGCCCGACACCAGGATCGCGGCGGCCGCGCCTTCGCCGCGCGGGCAGCATTGCTGGACCGTCAGATCCCCCGCCACGCGCGGCGAGCCGAGCACCTGCTCGAGGGTGCGCGGCTTGCGGAACTGCGCATACGGATTGCGCGAGGCATTGCCATGGTTCTTGACGGCAACCTTGGCCATCGCCTGCGCGTCGGCGCCACGCTCCCTCAGGTAGGTGCGCGCCATCATGGCGAACTTCACGGCGGGCACCGTGGCGGTGTCGCTCAGCCGTGCCAACCCTTCCTTGTCGGCGGCGCGCCGGCCATCGCCGTGCTTGTCCACGCCGACGGCCAGCACCACGTCGCTCACGCCGCGCGCCACCTCCATGCAGGCCTGGCGGAACGCGAACGACCCCGATGCGGACGCGTTCTCGACCTGCGTGACCGCCAGCCCCGTGGCGCCGAGGTGCCGGAACATCACGCGCCCCGCGGCCATGCCGATGGACGTGGTTCCGACATAGGCGCTCTGGACCTCCGGCCACGCCAGGCCCGCGTCTGCCAGCGCGCCCCGCACTGCGGCGAGCCCCAGGTGCGTGTAGGGCGTGTCGCTCGGGAACTGGTACGCATGCATGCCGATGCCGGCCACGTACACGCCGTCGTTGTCGTCGATCCAGTTGCTCATCGCGCCGCTCCTTCGGCCGGCACGAAGCGGCATGCAAAAGTCTCTCCGCCGGGCAACGCAACGGCGACGGCGCAAAGCGCCATGCCGACCCGCAGGCACGACTCGTCCGATCCGGCCATCACGCCCTCTTCGATGATTCCGTCCTCGATGAGGATGTCCGCCGCAATGCGCGGCACCTCCATGCCGGGCAGCAGCGGCACATGCAGCGTCACGAACTCCAGCAGCTTGCCGCCGCCTGGTCGCGCGACTTTCTTGGCGTTGCTCAGCGGGTCGCCGCAATGGCTGCAGCCGGGCACGTTGGCGGGGAAGGCGAGCTTCCCGCAGGCCGCGCACTGCGCGAAGAGGAACTCCAGCGACGCACCGTCGGGCGCAAGCTGGTAGAGCGTTGGATGCTGTGGCTGAAGGCCACGCAATTCATTGGTCATGGAACTGGTTTCCTGGTTTTGCAAAAAGGGCGGGGGGCGGGGGGCGGGCAGCGCGTGGCTACTCCAGCTTGGCGCCGGAGCTCTGCACCACGTCGCGCCAGCGCGTCATTTCCGACTTGACGAAAGCGTCCAGCTTCTCGCCGCGCATGCCGCGCATCGGCACGCTGCCGAACTTCTCGGTGGCGGCCAGCAGCTCTGGATTCACGATGGCTTCGGCCATGGCGTCGGCAAGGCGCTTGACGATGGGCGCCGGCGTCTTCGACGAGACGAACATCGCGCCCCACGCGCTCGACGCAGCGCCGGGATAGCCCAGTTCGCCCACGGTCGGCAGGTCGGGCGCGCTGGACAGCCGCGACTTGCCGGTGACCGCCAGCGCCTTCAGCTTGCCCGACTGCACGAAGGGCAGCACCACGGCTGCGTAGTCGAAGGCGAGGTCGAGGTTGCCGGCGATCAGGTCGGTCAACGCGGGGCTGCTGCCCTTGTAGGGCACGTGTGTCATCTTGATGCCCGCGGTCGTCTGGAAGAGCTCCGCCGTCAGGTGCGTGGCCGTGCCCGCGCCCGCCGAGCCGAAGTTGAGCTTGCCGGGGTTCTTCTTGGCGTACTCCACCAGCTCGGGCACCGTCTTGAACGGCTTGTTCGGATTGATGACCAGGATCAGCGGCGACTCCGACATGCCGTGCACGGCGGTGAAGTCCTTGACCGGGTCGTAGCGCACGTTCTTGTAGAGCGCCAGGTTGGCGGCGTGCGTACCCTGGGTGCCGTAGATCAGGGTGTAGCCGTCTGCCGGCTGCCGCACCGCGGAGTCCACCCCGATCGAGCCGCCCGCGCCGGGCCGGTTTTCCACGACCACGGGCTGCCCGAGCTTCTCGCCGAGCTTCTGCGCCAGCAGGCGCGAGGTGTTGTCGGTGATGCCTCCGGGCGGGAACGGCACGACGAAGGTCAGCGGCCTGGACGGCCAGCCGTCGGCCTCGCTGGCGGCGTGCCCGGGGGCGGAAAGAAGAAGTGCGCAGCCGAGAGCGGCAATGGCTTTGAGGAAGGTTTTCAAGGTTGTCTCCTGGTTTTGGAATTCGATTCGTTTGTGTTTTTTCTACGAATGGACGTAGACTACTTCAACCCTTCGTTGTTTGACAACCGTGCTTTCTGACTTTTTTGATCGCCGCCCAGGATGGAAAATCCGTGAAAGTCGGGAATGTCGTCGCTATGATCGACAACTTCTACGACCTATCGGAGGATTCATGCCCACCATCGTTCCTGCGGCCACCCGCACGATGACCCTGCTCGAAGTCTTTGCGCGAGAAAAGCGCGAGCTGTCCAACTCGGACCTGGCCCGGCTCATGGACCTGCCCGAGAGCAGTTGCTCCGACCTGCTGCACACGCTGCACGAGTTGGGCTATCTGCTGCGCACCGCGCGCAGCCGGCGCTTCTATCCAACCGCGCGCCTGTTGACGGTGGCCAAGGAAATCTCGGCAAGCGACCCGCTCTATGCCGTGGGTGCCGAGGCGTGCGAACTGCTGCGCGACCGCACCGGCGAGACCGGGCTGTGCGGCAGGCTGGAGAGCGGCGTCGTGAAAGTCATCGCGCTGAGCGAGGGCCGCCATGCGCTGCGCTACATGCAGCACGTGGGCGACAAGCTGGCGCTGCACGTCTCCGCGCTGGGCAAGGCGATCCTCGCGATCGGCACGCCCGAAGAAGCGGCGCGCCAGTTGCGACTGAAGCCGCTGCGCTCGCTGGCCTCCGGAACGATCACCGACCTGTCCGAGCTGGAGGCGCAGGTGGCGCGCGCGCGCGAACAGGGCTGGATCTGGGTCGAGAACGAAGGCAGCGAAGGCCTGACCGCCGTGGCGGTGGCCGGCCAGATCGGCGGCGAGACCCTGGCCCTGTCGGTGGCCGGCCTGACCCACCGCATGCGCGACCAGCGCGAGCGCTGCATCGAGGCGCTGCAGGAGGTCAAGGCCGTCGTCTTCCGGGAGCAGCAGCCGGTGTCGTCGCCTGCCTCCTCCTCTTCTTCTTCCACATCTTCCCGCCGCGGCACCAAGGCCCCGCCTCCCGACGAGCCTTGAGCGCCGCTCAACTTCACCTTCAAAAACCAGGAGACCCCGTGTACACCCAGACTGCAGAACAAACCATGCTGCGCGACAGCATCCGCCGCTTCATGAAGAGCGAAGTCGCACCCGTCGTTGCCCGCCACGACCAAGAGCGCACCTTCCCCTTCGAGCTGCTCAAGCCCCTGGCGGAGTTCGGCTACCTGGGCGGCCGGCTGGCGGAAGAGGAAGGCGGCATGGGGCTGGACCAGCTCACCTGGGCCATGCTGATGGAGGAGGCAGGCTACGCATGGCTGTCCCTGCGCACGATGCTCAACATCACCAACGCGGCGATCAACAAGCTCGCGGCCGAAGCCACGCCCGCGCAGAAGGAGCGCTTCCTGCAGCCCCTGCTGGCCAACGAGCGCCGCTGCTTCAGCGCCATCAGCGAGCCCGGCACGGGCTCCAACATCGCGCAGGTGCAGACCCGCGCGGACCTGCAGGGCGACCACTATGTGCTCAACGGCCGCAAGCTGTGGATCACCAACGGCGCCTTCGGCGACTTCGGCATCGTCGTGGCGCGCACCTTCAGCCCGGACTGCCAGGGCCAGCTCTCCACGTTCCTCGTGGAGCGCGACGTGTCGCCCTACGAAATGCGCCGCGTGGACACCATGGTGCTGCGCAGCACGGGCACGGCGGAACTGGGCTTCGACAACGTCAAGGTGCCCAGGGAGAACCTGCTGGGCGAGGAAGGCGGCGCACTCAAGAAGATGCTGATCGGGCTGGACAGCGCGCGCGTGAACATCGCCATGGGTGCCGTGGGCGCCGCGCAGTCGGCGCTCGATCTTTCCATCGACTACGCGCGCACGCGCACGCAATTCGGCAAGCCCATCGGCAGCTTCCAGCTGGTGCAGAAACTGATCGTCGACATGACGATCCGCGTCGAAGCCGCGCGGGCGCTGGGCCTGCGCGCGGCCGCCGCGCTGGACTCCGGCAGCGGCGCACGCACCGCCGCGTCGATCGCCAAGCTCTACGCCACCGAGGCCGCTCACGAAGTGGCCAGCATGGCCTTGCAGGTGCACGGTGGCCTGGGCTACGCCACGGACTACCCGATCGAGCGGATTTTCCGCGACACCCGCGGCGGCACCATCCCGGAAGGCACGACCGAAGTGCAGACCCTGATCGTCGGGCGCGAGATCCTGGGCATCTCCGCCATTGCCTGAACGTCGCCGGAGTTGCACAGCATGACCCATCCGACCTTCAGCACCGACCTGTCGCGCCTCATCCATCCACGCTCCATCGCCCTGGTCGGGGCGTCCGATCGGCCACAGAGCATCGGCGGGCGTACCCTCAGCAACCTGCTGGACCATTCGCAGATCGACGGCGAGCTCTACCTGGTCAATCCGACCAAGGCCGAATTGCGCGGCCGGCGCTGCTGGCCCAGCGTCGCGTCGCTGCCGCAGACGCCCGACGTCGCCGTCATCGCGGTGCCCGCATCGGGCGTGCTTGCCGTGATGGAGGAATGCGCGGCCAGGCGCGTGCCGTTCGCCATCATCCTCACCTCCGGCTTCGGCGAAGCCGGCGCCGAGGGAGAGCAGGCGCAGGCCCGCCTCAAGGAAATCGCCGATCAGGCCGGCATGCGCATCTACGGCCCCAACTGCCCCGGCCTCACCAACGTCAACCAGCGCCTGGGCATGACCTTCTCGCCCTCTTTTCCGCATGACCTGGTCAAGGGCCCGATCGGCCTGGCCACGCAGGGCGGCGGGCTGGGCCGCAACGTGATGCAGGCCATGGAGCGCGGCATCGGCATCGGGCTGTGGGCGTCCACCGGCAACGAGGTGGACCTGCAGGTGGCGGACTTCATCCAATACATGGCAACCGCGCCGGACATCAAGGTGATCGTGACCTTGCTGGAAGGCATCAAGGACGGCCCGCGTTTCCTGGCCGCGCTCCAGTGCGCCGCCGACAACGGCAAGCCGGTCATCGCGCTGAAGGTCGGCAAGTCCGCGTATGGCCAGCGCGCCGCGCAGTCGCACACCGCTTCGCTGACGGGCTCGGCCGAAGTCAACAGCGCGGTGTTCCGCCAGTACGGCGTGATCGAGGTGGACGACATCGACGAACTGGTGGACACCGCCTGGCTTTTCGCGCGCGCCATGCCGAGCGAGCGCGAGGCGATCGGCGTCTATTGCTCGTCCGGCGGCACCACCGCCCTGACCGCCGACGCGGTGGGACTGGCGGGGCTGACCCTGGCGGAGTTCGCACCGCACACCACCGAGCTGCTTCGCAGCAAGCTGCCCGACTATGCGGCGGTCAACAACCCCGTCGACACGACAGCGGCCGTGCTCAGCGACGCCGACCTGATCGAAAGCACGCTGGGCGCAGTCGCCGCGGATCCCAACCTGGGCTGCGTGATTGCGCCCATTGCGCTGGACTACGGCGAAACCACCATCCGCATGGCGCAGACCATCATCGCCGCGCAGGCACGTGTGCAAAGTCCCATCGTCCCGATCTGGATGAGCGACCGGCTGGGCGAGGGCTACCGCATGCTGGTGGCGGCAGGCTTCGCGCCGCCGCGCTCGGTCGGCAAGGCGATCAGCGCCATCAAGCGTTGGACGCAATGGGGCCAGCGGCACCGCGGCATGGCAGGTCCATCCGATCGCCGTCGCCCCGCTTCCATGCCCCTGGCATCAGCGCTCGCCGTTCGCAACCTGTCGGAACTGGAAGCCAAGACGCTGCTCGGGCAGGCCGGCATCCCGCTGCTGCCGGTTGCCGTGGCCCGCACCCGGGCCGAGGCGCGCCTGCTGGCCGATGGCATGGGCTACCCCGTGGTCGCGAAGATCGCCAGCCCCGACATCCTGCACAAGTCGGACATCGGCGGCGTCAAGGTCGGCATTTCGCATGGCCTGCAGGTGGAACTGGCATGGGACGACATCATGGCCTCGGCCAGGCATCACAAGCCCGATGCCGCCATCGACGGGCTGCTGATCGAGAAAATGGCGCCAAGCGGCGGCGTCGAGCTGATGGCGGGCGTGACGCGCGACCCGGTGTTCGGGCATGTGATGACCTTCGGCCTGGGCGGGGTCTATGTGGAAATCCTGCGCGATGTCACCCGCCGCCTGCTGCCGCTGAGCGCCGCCGACGCCGCGTCCATGGTGCGCGAGATGCGCTGCTTTCCCGTGCTCGCCGGCGCGCGCGGGCGGCCGGTGGCCGACGTTGCCGCACTGGAACGCTTGCTGATGGGCGTGTCCGAGTTCGTGATGGCCAACGCCGAACGCATCGAAGAGATGGACCTCAACCCGATCTGGGTCGGCGCCGAGGGCGAGGGCGCGCTGCCGCTGGATGCGGTGGTCGTCGAAAGGAGCGTGGCATGAGTGCCCCCGGCCCGCTCGCGGGCATCACCGTCCTCGACTTCAGCGAACTGCTGCCCGGACCGTTCTTCACGCAGAACCTGGCGCAGATGGGTGCGCGCGTCATCAAGATCGAGCGGCCGCCCGGCGGCGACAACGCGCGGCGCATGGGACCGGGCGGCTTCGAAGCGGTCAACCGCGGCAAGCTCAGCCTGCTGGTGGACCTGAAGGACGAGGCCCAGCGCGCCCGCGTGCGCGAGCTGGTGGCTCAGGCCGATGTGCTGGTGGAGTCCTACCGCCCCGGCGTGATGGCGCGCCTGGGCCTGGACTACGCCAGCTTGCGCGAGAGCTTCCCGCGCCTGGTCTACGTGTCGCTCAGCGGCTATGGGCAGGAAGGCCCCTGGGCTCATCTGCCCGGCCACGACATCAACTACCTGGCCGCGGCGGGGGCGCTGGCGGTCTCGGGCGAGCCCGGCGGGCCGCCGACGCAGAACTTCGGCCTGCCGGTGGCGGACCTGTGCGGCTCGATGTATGCGCTCTCGTCCACGCTGGCGGCGCTGCTGCAGCGCGACCGCACGGGCCGGGGCCAGCACCTGGACGTGGCGCTGGCCGACTGCGTGCTGCACTGGATGAACCCGCGCCTGGGCGCCTACCGCGCGGACGGCGCGACCAGCCTCGAAAGCCAGCGCGCCGCCACGCAGGTCAAGCCCGCGTACGGCAGCTTCCGTTGCCGTGACGGACAGTTCCTGAGCGTCGCGGCGCTGGAAGACCACTTCTGGGCACGCCTTTGCAGCGTGCTGGACATGGGCGACTTCGCGAACGAGGGCTGGCGGACGCTGGGTGCGCGCAAGAAGCAGGCGCAGGCCATCAACGAGCGCATCGCGCAGCAGCTCGCGCAGCGCGATTCGGCGGAGGCCTTCGAGACACTGGCGCGCAGCGACCTGCCCGTGGCACCGGTGGTGGCCCCCGGCGCGCTGGCCGCCTTGCCGCAGTTCGCGGGGCGCGGCCTGTTCAACGGCACGCAAGCGCTGTCGCTGGTGCGCTTTCCGGTGCCGCTGGCAGGCGTCGATCCGGCGGCGCTGGCCGATGCGCCGGCCCTGGACAACGCACGGCAGCAGCTGTGAGCCAGCCGCCGCTGTCCACCCGCCTGACGCGGCTCTTCGGGCTCGCCTACCCGATCCTCGGCGGCGGGTTGATGTGGCTCTCGGACGCCCGCTACGTCGGCGCGCTGACCAACGCGGGGTGCATGGGCTTCATCACGCCACGCTCCTTCGACGGCGAGGATGCGCTGCGCGACCAGCTGCGGCGCTGCAGCGACCTGACGGAGGGTCGCCCCTACGGCGTCAACCTCACGCTGTCGGCGCGCCCGCAAGCGAACACGGGCGTGCACCGCGCGCTGGAGATCGCGCTGGCCCACGGCGTGCGCCACTTCGAGACTGCCGGCCATGCGCCGGATGCGCTGATCCGGGCCATCCACGCGGGCGGCGGCGTGGTGATTCACAAGGCATCGAGCGTGCGGCATGCCCTAACTGCGCAGGCCGCCGGGGCCGACGCGGTGGCGCTGGTGGGCATGGAGGAAGGCGGGCATCCCGGTGCCAACGAGCTGCCCACCATGCTGATGGGCGCGCTGGCCACGGCACGCCAGCAGTTCCATGTCCCGCTGGTCCTGGGCGGCGGCATCGGCCATGGCGCCCAGCTGGCCGCTGCCCTGGCGCTGGGGGCCGACGGGGTGTTGATGGGCAGCCGCTTCCTCGTGAGCGAGGAGGTGTCCGCCCACGCCGCCTACAAGCAGCACCTGCTGGGCTGCGACGAACACAGCACCATGCGCCTGCTGCACACGCTGGGCAACACCTGGCGTGTGCTGCGCAACGACACGGCCCTCCAGGTCGACGCGATCGAGCGCGCCGGCGCGGCCGACCACGCCGCATTCGGCCACCTGCTCGACAGCCGCGTGGCGCGCGAACGCTGCTACGGCGGCGGCGACTGGCACAGCGGCATGCTCTCCCTCGGGCCGGCCATCGGCTTTGCCACGCGCATACAGCCGCTGTCGGCGATCGTGGAAGAACTCATCCAGCAAACACGCGCCGCCCTGGCGCACCTGAGCGCATCGACTGCACTGCCATGACCCACGCCCTTTCCTTCCTCGACCGGCTGGCCCTGCCCCTCATCGCGGCGCCCATGCTGCGGGTCTCCGGCATCGAACTGGTGTCCGCCGCTTGCGCCGCCGGCGTGATCGGCGCCTTTCCGACAGCCAACTGCCAGACGCTCGACGAATTCGACGCCTGGCTCGCCCGCCTGGACGACGAGGCCGCCGGCGCGCCGGCACGCACGGCGCCCTATTGCCCCAACCTCATCATGCGGCGCGACCCTGCCAGGGTGATGGCCGAGGTCGAACTGATCGCCAGGCACCGCGCGCAAATGGTCATCACCAGCGTCGGCTCGCCCGCGGCCGTGGTGCCGCGCCTGCACGAGGCCGGCTGCCGCGTCTTCGCCGACGTGGCCTCGCTGCACCATGCCGTGCGCGCCATCGAGTCGGGCGTGGACGGACTGGTGCTGCTCACCGCGGGTGCCGGCGGACACACCGGTTGGGCGAACCCCTTCGCCTTCGTGCGCGCGGTCCGCGACGTGTTCGACGGCCCGATCGTGCTGGCCGGCGGCCTGTCGGACGGCGTGGCCCTGCGGGCCGCGAAGACGCTCGGCTGCGACCTCGGCATCATGGGCACCCGCTTCATTGCCACGCGGGAGAGCCTGGCGAGCGGGGAGTACCGTCAGATGCTGGTCGACAGTTCGATCGACGACGTGCTGCTCACGCGCGGCTTCACCGGCTTGCCCGCCAGCTTTCTCGCGCCGTCGGCTCGCAGGCTGGGCATCGATGTCTCCGCGCTCGACGAGAGCATCTCGGTGGAAGAAGCGAGGAGACGCTACGGCGGTGGCGCCAATGCGGCGCCGAGCCAGCGCTGGACCGACATCTGGAGCGCGGGCCATTCGGTGTCCGGCGTGCGCGCCGTGCCGACGGTCGCCGAACTGGTGGATGCGCTGGGCCGGGAATACCGCGGCAGCGCGCCGGCGTGACGGGCTCCTGAGGCCCGGCCTCAGCGCGAGGCTCGCGCGGGGGGCGCCACCGAATCGCGCTCCACGTAACGCAGCGCGATGCGGGCCTTGCGCTGGGGCAGCCCGTTCTCGGCGATCCGGGTGAGCAGCAGGTCGACCAGGCAACGCGCGGTTTCGGCCTGGTCGATGTCGAGCACGCTCACCGCGGGTTCGTGCTCGGCCGCGAAGGGCGTGTCGCCGATGGCGACCACCGAGATGTCGCGCGGCACCTGCAGGCCCCGGGCGGAGATGGCCCGCAGTGCGCTGTTGAGCATGTGCGTGCCCTGCACGATGAGCGCGCTCGGTCGGTCGGGGCGACCGAGCAGTTCGGTGACCTCCGCGTTGACCGAGGCCGTGACGCTGCGCGCCTGCACCAGCAGGTCGGGCACCGGCAGGCCCGCAGCCTGGAACGCGGTGCGAAAGCCCTGCACGCGGCGCCGCACGGGCCGTGTGTCACCCTGCCAGAGAACGAGTGCGATGTCCCGGTGCCCCAGACCCAGCAAGCGCTCGACCACGCGCCGCACACCGCCCGCGTGATCGATGAGCACGGCGTCGTGTGCGCCGCTGACTTCCCGGTCGAACACGACGGCCGGCATGGGCAGCATCCGCAACGCCTCCACCAGTTGCGCGTTGCGCTCGTTGCCGGGCGCGAGGATCACGCCGTCCATGCCACGCTGCGTGAACGTTCCCAGTGCCTTCACTTCGCGCTCGGCGTCGTTGGCGCCGTTGGCCAGCAGCAGCAGGTAGTCGTGCCGAAGGAATTCGTCCTCCAGGGCGCGAAACACCTGTGCGTACAGCGGATTCGAGATGTCGGGCAACAGGCAGCCGACGGTTCGGCTGAGCCGCGAACGCAGCACCCGCGCCGCATGGTTGGGACGGTAGCCCAGCGCCGCCGCGGCCTGGCTCACCTTTTCCTGCGTGGCCGCCGACGCACCCGCGCCGTTCATCGCCCGAGACGCACTGCCCAGCGACACCCCCGCCAGCCGAGCCACGTCGCGCAGATCGATCTTCTGTTTTCCTGCATTCATTCGGAGGGACTTTCCCTTTGGGGCAAGAGCATGGGGTGCATCTTAGGTGACAGCCTGCAAGGGTTTCCACCATTTCGGAAACGTTTCCAAAAACCAACCATGGGCGCACCCAACGCGCAAAAGGAAACATGCATGACCTCGCCAGCCATCCAGCCCGGGCTCCAGCTCTTCGCTGAAGCACTCGGTGACCTCCGCCCCTCGGCCGGACGCCTCGAGCAACGCCGGATCCTCGTGGTGGGCGCGGGCCAACGCGACATCGACGACCCCGATCCGCCCGTGGGCAACGGACGCGCGATTTCCCTGCTGTTCGCCCACGAGGGCGCAACGCTGACCTGTGTGGACATCAATCCCGAGTCGCTGCAGCGCACCTGCGATCTGGTGCGCGCATCGGGCGCGACCGCCCATGCCGAGGTGGCCGACGTCGCGCAGCCGGATGCCGCCGCGTCGACCGTGGAGCGCGCGGTGCACAAGATGGGCGGGCTGGACGGCCTGGTGATGGTGGTGGGCGTGGCGAGCGGACTCTCCCTGGACAACCAGAGCGCCGAAGCCTGGGACCGCGAGCACGCGACCAACGTGCGCTCCTGCATGCTGTTCGGGCAGCAGGCATTGCGGCACATGGCGCCCGGAGGCTCCATCGTGCTGCTGTCGTCGATCGCCGCGTTGCGCAATTCGAGCTTCAACCCGGCCTACGAAACGACCAAGGCCGCCCAGGTGTCGCTGGCGCGCTCGATCGCGATGGCGGGGCAGGCCAAAGGCGTGCGCTGCAACAGCATCCTGCCCGGCCTGATGGACACGCCCATCGGTCGTGCGGCGACGCGCCGCAGGTCCGACCGCCTCGCGATGCCGTTGCCTTTCGGGCGCCAGGGCACAGGCTGGGAAGTGGCCTATGCGGCGTTGTTCCTGATGTCGCACGAGGCCTCCTACGTGAACGGCCATGCGCTCGTCGTGGACGGCGGCCTGACCGGCGGCATCGCCGCGCCGCGCGCCTGATGGCAGCCATGCAGACGCTCCAACGACGTCGCGTCCTCCAGGCGGCCGCCTGCGCCGTCGCGGCGCCGCACCTTGGCTTCGCCGTCGCGGGCCAGGCCGATGCCTATCCCGGCCGGCCCGTGCGCCTGGTCGTGGGCTTCCCGGCGGGCGGCTCGGCCGACCAGTCCTCGCGTCGACTGGCCGAGCAGCTGGCACGCCAGCTGGGCCAGCCGGTGGTCGTCGACAACAAGCCCGGTGCCTCCGGGAACATCGCGGCCGCGGTCGCGGCGCGCAGTGCGCCCGACGGCTACACGCTCTTCTACGGCACCAACGCGACCCACGCGATGAACGTCAGCCTGTATCCGAAACTGGACTACGACCCGGTGAAGGATTTCGCGCCCATTGCGCTAGAAGGCAAGGTCTACAACGTGCTCTGCGTCAACCCGGCCTTCGAAGCGCGGGACCTGAAGAGCTTTCTCGCGCTGGCCCGCTCGGCCCCCGACCGGGTCGCCGTGGCCACGCCCGGAAACGCCACCAGCGGCCATCTGTCGCTGGTGCTGCTCAATCGCGCGGCCAAGGTGCAGCTCGCGCACATTCCGTACAAGGGCAGCGCTCCGGCCATCACCGATGTGATGGGCGGGCAGTTGCCGGCGATCTTCGACAACGTGGCGGGCAACCTTGCGTACATCCGCAGCGAGAAGATTCGCCCGCTGGCCGTGACGTCGCGCAGCCGGCTGCCGCTGCTTGCGCAGGTGCCGACCTTCGAGGAACTGGGCCTGCCCGATTGCGAACTCGCGGCCTGGGGCGGCCTGTGGGCGCCCAGCGGCACGCCGGCGCCGATCATCGAAAGGCTCAACCACGAAGTGAACCGGGCGCTGCAGACCGCGGCGGTGGCCGATCGCATGCGCGAACTGACGATCGAGCCCCAGGGCGGCACGCCCCAAGCCCTGGCCGAGTTCGCACGCAATGAAACCGCCAGGTGGCGCGAGGTGATTCGCACCGCCGGCATCCGACTGGATTGAAAAACCCATGGCTCGCATTCCCTACTTCGACCTGGCCGAGGCACCGCCGGAACTCCACGCGCTGCTGGACGGGCGCCCTCCGCTCAACATCTACCGCATGGTCGCCCACGGCGGCGCCACCGCGCAGGGCTTCCTCGGCCTGGGCTCCAGCATCCTGCGGCATTCCTCGCTGCCCGCGAGGCTGCGCGAGCTGGTGATCCTGCGGGTCGGCGCGCTGTGCGGCTCCACCTACGAAGTGACCCAGCATCGGCGCGTGGCCGCGCAGGCGGGCGTGCCCGCAGCGCAGGTCGAAGCGGTGCTCGGCCACCCGCAAGGCAGCGCCGACAAAGAACCATTCGACAGTCTCGAGCACCGCGTGCTCGACTTCACCGACGCCGTGGTGCGCCAGGTCAAGGCGCCGCCCGAGATGTTCGACGCGCTGGCCGCCCTTCTGCCGCCGCAGCAGCTGATGGAGGTCGTGATGACGATCGGCTACTACATGCTGGTGTGCCGGGTGCTGGAGAACTTCGAGGTCGAGC
Organism: Variovorax sp. efr-133-TYG-130; assembly: GCF_030208835.1. Classification (NCBI taxonomy): domain Bacteria; kingdom Pseudomonadati; phylum Pseudomonadota; class Betaproteobacteria; order Burkholderiales; family Comamonadaceae; genus Variovorax; species Variovorax sp. efr-133-TYG-130. The sequence continues at coordinate 102,959 of NZ_JARVTD010000012.1, forward strand.
TGGAAGACGGCAACGTGCTCGACAGCCACGGCCGGTGGTCCGAAATACTGGGCAAGAACTGATTCGCCGGAGACACACGGATGACCATCAATCGCCGCCAATTTTCCGCCGCCGCCGGCCTGCTTTCCCTGTCGCCGATGCTGCGCGCGCAGGAGGCCTATCCGGCCAGGCCTATCACCCTTGTGGTGCCCTTCTCGGCGGGCAGCGTCGTCGACCAGCAGACACGGGTGATCGCGCGCGTGTTGAGCACCCGGCTCGGCCAGCCTTTCGTGATCGACAACAAGGTCGGCGTGAGCGGCTCGATCGGTGCCGAGTTCGTGTCCCGCGCCGCGCCCGATGGCTACACGCTGCTGGTGGGTACGCAGGGCACCCAGGGCACCAACAGCGCGCTCTACAAGACCATCCGCTACGACCCCGTGAAGGACTTCGTGGCCATTCATGGCCTGTCCGGCAATGCCAACGTGCTGGTGGTGAGCCCGCATCTGGGCATCGGCACGGTGGCCGAACTGGCGGCGTACGCCAGGAAGAACCCGGGCAAGCTCAACTTCGGATCCGGCGGCAACGGCACGTCCGGGCACCTGTGTCTCGAACTCCTGCAGAACCGCACCGGCACGCGGTTCACCCACGTTCCGTACAAGGCGAGTTCGGCCGCGCTGGTGGATCTGATCTCGGGCAACGTCGACGCGATGTTCGACTTCGTCCAGACCTCCGCGCCCCATATTCGCAACGGCAAGATCCGGGCGCTGGCCGTGACGCGCGGCCAGCGCATGCCGATGCTGCCTGACGTCCCGACCATGGCCGAAGCGGGTTACCCCGGCATCGAAGCCCTCAGCTGGGGCGGTCTCTTCGCGCCGGCGAAGACGCCGGAGGCCATCGTCAAGCGCCTGTCCGCCGAGGTGACCGAGACGCTCCGGTCGCCCGAAATCAAGAGCTCGCTGGATGCGGTGGGCAGCTTCATCATCGACATGCCCCACCCGGAGTTCCAGGCGTACGTGGCACGCGAGGCCGCCAAGTGGACCGAAGTGCTGCGCACCGCCGGGGTGTCGCTCGAATGACCGGCCATCGCGTTGCCGCGATCACGGGCTCGGGCAGTGGCATCGGACGGGAACTGGCGCTGGCCTGTGCGCGCGAAGGCATGGCCCTCGCGCTGGCCGACATCGATATCGAGGGCCTCGCGGCCACCGAAGCGCTCGCGCGCACGCTGGGCGTGCCGACGTTCGCGCAGAAGTGCGACGTCGCTCGCGCCGGCGACGTCGAGGCTTTCGCCGCTTCCTGCGAGAAGGTCTTTGGTGGGGTCGACTGGCTGTTCAACAACGCGGGGGTCGCGGTGCTCGGGCCCGCCTGGACGGCCACCGACGCCGACTGGGAGTGGGTGCTGGGCGTCAACCTGCGCGGCGTCGCCAACGGCGTGCGCAGCTTCGTTCCTCGCATGCGGGCTCGCGGTGTTGCGGCCCGTGTGATCAACACCGCATCGGCCGCCGGCCTGGCCACGCTCGCGGGCTCCGCCGTGTATTGCGCCAGCAAGCACGCTGTCGTCGCCTTTTCCGAATGCCTGGCGCGCGACCTCGAGCAGGCGGGCGATCCGATCGGCGTTTCCGTGCTGTGTCCTTCGCTGGTACCCACGCAGATTCATCAGGCGCAGCGCAGCCGGCCGGCTCATCTTTCAGACACTGTCGAACCCGCCGCTGCATACAACGACCGGGTGCGCCTCGGAATGGCCGCTTCGCCCATCGACGCGGCCGACGTTGCCGCGGCCACGCTTGCGGCGGTTCACGCGGGACGCTTCTATGTGATCCCGCACGTTCAAACCGGCGGCTCGATCCGCCGGCGCATGGACGCGATGCTCGGTGACTTCGATGCGCAACACACCGGTGTTCCATGACGCGCGCGCGCTCTGCCCGTCCACACGCCGCCTTCCCTGCCGGCACCTTTCCCGGAGCAACTTGAATGAATCCTGAGATCCAACTTTTCGCGCAACTCGAGGACCGGCTGGCGAGACTGCAAGCGCGGGTCGACGAAATGGAAAGCCGCGACGCGATACGCACGCTGCGCGCCCGCTATCACGTCTTTGTCAACGAAGACGAGGGCCAGCGTCTCCACGAGCTGTTTTCGGAGGACGCAAGCGTGATCTACAACGGTCGCCCGGAGGTGTTCGGGCGCGAGGCGATCCGCGCCTTCTTTGCGAACTTCCCGGTGCAGTACGCGCGGCAGTTCATCCACCAGCACGAGGTCGAGGTGCGTGGAGACACCGCGATCGGCCACTGCTACCTGGACGGACGCCCCGTGCACGGGGACCGCAGCATGTACGTGGTCGGTCGTTTCGATGACGAGTATGTTCGCGTCGATGGCCGGTGGATGTTCAAGAAGGTCGTGCTCACCGTCCACTACATGGTGGAAGCGGCCGAGCACTGGGAGTCGAGCCTGCCCATGAAGAAGACGAGGCAGCCCGCATGAGCGTTCACCAACTTTTCGATCTCGGCGGACAGACCGCGCTGGTCACGGGCGCCGCCAGCGGGCTTGGATCGGCGATTGCCGAGGCCCTTCTCGCTGCGGGCGCGCGCACGTTGATGACCGACGTGGACGAAGACGCGCTGAACGCGCGCGTCGCGCTGCTGCGCAAGCAGCATCCTCTGGCCGAAGGGGCGGTGCTGGATGTCGCCGACCCCGATGCGGTGGATGCGGTGGTGGATGACGCGGTGCGCCGCTACGGCCAGCTCGATTGCGTCTTCGCCAATGCCGGCATCAGCGCGGGCCGCGGCTTCGCGGTGGAGGCGGGCCAGCTCGAACACGTCGAGCGCCCTGCCTGGGACCGCGTCATGCGCATCAACCTGGACGGTGTCCTGGCAACGCTTCGCGCCTCGGTACGGCACATGAAGCCGCGGCGCCAGGGACGAATCATCGTCACCTCATCCATTGCGGGCATCCGCGCGGAGCCGCTTTCGGGCTACGCCTACGTCGCATCCAAAGCGGCGGTGAACAACCTGGTTCGCCAGGCCGCGGTCGAGCTGGCACCCTTCAACGTGCTGGTCAACGCGATCGCGCCGGGCCCGTTCGCAACCGAGATCAACGGCGGACGCCTGAAGCTGCCCGAGTCCGCCGAACGCATGCGAACCTACATTCCGCTCGGGCGCGTCGCGCAACTGCACGAAATCCAGGGCCTGGCGCTGCTCCTTGCATCGCCCGCTTCGAGCTACATCACGGGCGCGGTCATTCCCATCGATGGCGGTGCTTCCGCCCGCTGAGGGCACGCAGGCCCGACCGTCCGGCCGACGGCAGGATCTGCCGTGGCGGCCCGCACAACGGCAGCCTGCCCTGCGCAGGGCCCTCATTGAAGCACCGGCACCAGGGGCTCGCAGCCTAAGCTCTGGGCTCACGGCTTTCAATGACGACATCGCGCAGGAACAATCAATGACCCAGGCCCTGGTACTGCATCGCGCCGACGGCGCGCCCGTTTCAACCGCCTTCCGCAGGGCCGCCTTCGGCACGGACGATCCTTTTGCACGGCATCGCGAGATCGCGTGGGAAGGCCCGGGCGCGATGAGCGCGGGCCGCACCAGCTTCATCGGCGAGCTCGACATTGCAAGCTATCCCCACATCGAAACCATCGTCGTGGTCGAGGGGGAACTGACGCTGACAGCGGACGGCGCGGCCCCGGTGGTGGTCGGCCCCCAGGCGGGCGCCGTCATCGGATGCGGTACCTCGCTGCGCGTGCAGGCCGGGTCCCGCGTGCGATTCGTGTTCTGCGCCGCTGCTTGCGAGAAGCCGACCCGGCGCGGCCTCTTTCCCCTGAGCGCCAACGCCGACTTCAAGCCCTCCGCCACGCTGCCCGCGGACGTGCTGCTGGGCCCTTCGCCGGCGTGCCGCAGCGACAACGTCTTCATCGACGACGGTGCGCAGTACAGCGCCGGCACGTGGGACTCGACGCCCTACCACCGGATCGTTCGCCCGCATCGCGTGAACGAGTTCATGCATCTCCTGGCAGGCAGCGTGCGCTTCGCCGCCCCTGACGGCAGCGTGCTGTCGGCGGACACGGGCGATGCACTGTTCGTGCCCCAGGGTGCACCCATCGGATGGGAAAGCAGCGACCGCGTGGCGAAGTTCTACGTGGTCCAGAGCGTCCAGGGCTGAGGCGCTGCGCGCGCTGCGTCATGCTGCTTCCGCCGGACCGCATCGGCGCGGACGCGATCGGTGCCTCGCTGCGCCTGGTCGCGCAGGGCCGGTTGCAGACGCATGCGCTTTGGAAGCCCGGGCCCGCCGGTGCTCGAGCCACGGCGCGGATGGTGCCGCCGGAGCAGCGCAATGCCACGCGCCTGAAATGGCCTGACGCGGTTGCTCTGCCCATGGTCGACGAGCCCGCGGCCCCGTCGCCCGGGCGACGGCTGGCGCAGGTTGCCGTGCAGTTCCGCCTGAGCCCGACCGAACTGAAGCCCACGCAAGCACTGGTGCAGGGCGAGGCGCAAGACCGAGCGGCATAGTGCAGAACGGCCGATCGGCCGCAGGAGGCGTGCGTGTCGCCAACTAGCGCCACAAGAGAAGCGCTGGATCGATCTTGCGATCTTCGCGAAGCATCGTTTCGATTGCAGCTGCAGGAAGCGCCGCGCTGAACCAGTAACCCTGCATCTGATCGCACTGATGCGCCGCCAGCAGGGCCGCCTGGCCTTCGCTTTCGACGCCCTCGGCAAGCACCTTCATCTGCAGCTGGTGTGCCATCGTGATGATGGCGCGGGTGATCGACGCATCTTCTGCCAGCGCGGTGACGTCGGGTACCAGCGAACGGTCGATCTTGACGACGTCCACCGGCAGCCGGCGCAGGTAGCTCAGGCTCGAGTAGCCGGTGCCGAAGTCGTCGAGCGAGACTTCGACGCCCAGCGCGCGCAGCGCTTGCAGGTGCTGCACCGCCTGGTCGAAGTTGCCGATCAGCATGCTCTCGGTGACCTCGACGCCGAACAGCCGGGGATCGAGGCCTGCCGAGGCGAGCAGGCCTTCGATGCGGCGTGCCAGGTCCGGATGCAGCAACTGGCGCGCCGACAGGTTGACGGCCATGCGCAGCGGCGGCAGCCCGGCCTCCTGCCAGGCCGCGGCCTGCTCGATGGCGCGGCGCAGCACCCAGTCGCCGATGGCGACGATCAGGCCGGTCTCCTCGGCGATGGGGATGAAGCGATCCGGCGCGACGCGGCCCAGCGTCGGGTGCTGCCAGCGCAGCAATGCCTCCACGCCCACGATGCCGCCATGCGCAAGGTCGACTTGCGGCTGGTAGTGCAGATCGAGCTGCTCGTCGCGCAGCGCCTTGCGCAGCGCTGTCTCCAGCGCCAGCCGGTCGGGGTCGTCGTCGTGCGGTGCACCGGCGTAGATGCTGGCCTGGTTGCGTCCCAGCATCTTGGCCTGGTGCAGTGCGGCGCTGGCGCGGCGCAACAAGGTGTCCGCGTGGTCACTGTCGGCAGGTGCCGTGGCGATGCCGATGCTGCAGGTCATATGAACTTCCTGCCCCGCGATCGGCATCGGACGGGCAATGCTGTCGAGCAGCGCCTGCGCCGTGTGCAGCACCGGCACGGATGGCGCCGGCATCACGATGACGAACTCGTCCCCGCCGCGGCGCGCCACCAGATCGCCGCTGCGCACGGTGGCGCTGAGGCGCTGCGCCACTTCGCGCAGCACAGCGTCGCCGATGTCTGCGCCGAGACCGTCGTTGATACGCTTGAAACGGTCGAGCTCCAGCACCAGCACCACGGTCTGGAGGCTGGTCTGCACCGTCGCGTTCAAGCGCTCCAGGAGCAGCTGGCGATTCGGCAGCCCGGTCAGTTCGTCGAACTGCAGCAGTTGCAGGATGCGCCGCTCGGTGGCACGGCGTTCGCGCAGGTCGTCGATGCAGACATGGGCGAAGGACGCCTGGCCGCTGGTCACCAGGCTGACGGAGACGTCGACCGGAATCTCATGCCCCGCCTGGTGGCGCACGGTGGTCTCGAAACGCAGCGAACCCCGGTCGCACAAGTCGCGCCAGCGCCGCGGCCACTGCGCCACATCGATCTGGGTTTCGATGTCGGGCACACGCAGCCGCAGCAGTTGCTCGCGGTCCAGGCCCAGCAGCCGGCAGGCCGCTGCGTTGGCATCGCGATAGGCACCATCGGGCCCGACCTGCAACAGCGCGTCGTTGGCCTGTTCGACGGCTTGTCGCGTGAGCTGCAACTGGTGCTGCGCCTGCTCACGTTCGCTCACGTCGCGCGCAGACGGGATCAACCACACCACGCGGCCAGCCTGGTCGTAAAGCGGCAGCAGCGAGAAGTCCATCGACAAGGTGGCGCCGCCGCTCGTGGCCACTCGCACGTCGAAGCGCGAGGCCTCGCCGCGCACCGCGCCGGCCAGCGCTTGCTGGAGCCGCTGTCGCGAGACCTCGCAGGCTTGCCACCAGGGGGTGGCGTCGAAACGCTGGCCGAGCACCTGCTCCGGCGCGCTGCCGATGGCCTGCAATGCCGCCTGGTTGGCATAGCGCAGCACGCCGTCGGGGTCGAGCAGCCCGGCGAAGATGGAGGGGCCCAGACGGTCCAGCACCTCCTGCAGGGTCATCTGCGGGCCCGCCGATGTGGGACTGGCCGCCATGCGCGTGAGCGCTGCACCGCGGCGCGGATCACCCCGCAGGGCGTGTTTCTTGGGCATGGCACCAGTTTGTCCCGCAGCCACTGCTGGCGGCGTGTGCAGCTGCGGGCTCGAACGACCGGATCAGATCGACGGTCGAGAAGCCGTCGCGTCGCGCGGTGCGTCGTCGACCAGCCTTGCCAGCGTGCGCATGGCGCGTTCCAGCGTTTCATTCCAGGGCTGGCCGCAGGTCAACCGGATGTGGTGCCGGAACTCCGCCCGCGCAGAGAACATCGGCCCCGGGGCCAGGCTGATGTGCTGCGCCAGCGCGGCGCCGTGCAAGGCGATCGCGTCGACGCCGCTGGGCAGCTCGACCCACACGAAATAGCCGCCCGCCGGCCGCACGACCCGCGTTCCGTCCGGAAAAAGCCGGTTCACCGCGTCGAACAGGCTGTTGCGCTGCGCCTGCAAGGACATTCGCAGGCCTCGCAAATGCCGGTCGTAACCACCTTCCTGGAGGTACGCTGCCAGCGCCGCCTGCACCGGAATCGAACCCGACAGGCTCGTCGACAACTTCAGCCGCTCGACCTCGCGTGTGAAACGGCCGGGCGCGGCCCAGCCCACGCGGTAGCCTGGAGCCAGGCACTTGGAAAACGACGAGCAGTGCAGCACCAGGCCGCGCCGGTCGAAGGCCTTGGCCGGCAGCGGGGCGACCTTGCCTTCGTAGAGCTCGGCATAGACGTCGTCTTCGATCAACGGCACATCGTGCCGGGCGAGCAGCGCGACGAGGTCGCGCTTCTTCGCTTCAGGCATCAGGCTGCCCAGGGGGTTCTGAAAGGTCGTCATCAGCCAGCAGGCCTTCGGACTGTGGAGCGCCATCACCTGCGCCAGACGACCGAGATCGATGCCCTCGCGCACATGGGTCGGCACTTCGATGGCGCGCAGGCCCAGCCGCTGCAGCGCCTGCAAGGCCACGTAGAAGGTGGGGGACTCCACCACCACAGCGTCGCCGGGCCGCGCCACCGCATTGAGGCACAGGTTCAATGCGTCCATCGCTCCGTGGGTGAGCACGATCTCGTCGGTGGCCACGGCAAAGCCTTGGCGCAGATAGCGTTTCGCGATCTCGCGTTTGAGCTGCTGATTGCCGGGCGGCAGGTCTTCGACCATGCGCCAGGGGTCGAGCCGCCGCATGCTGGAGACCAGGGCGCGCCGCAACCTGTCCAGCGGAAACAGCGTCGGGCTGAGGAACGCAGAACCCAGAGGCACGATGTTGCGCGCGCGCGCGGAGCCGAGGCACGCGTAGATCAGGTCGTTGATCTCGACAGGCTGCGATCCGGATCGCGGTTGCGAGATTTCCGGTTCCCGCAGCGACGTGCCGTCGGCGCGAGCCGTGACGAAGTAGCCCGACCGTGGCACCGCACGCACCAGGCCGCGCGATTCGAGCAGATAGTAGGCCTGGAACACCGTGCTCGCGCTCAAGCCCCGGCTGGAACAGGCCTGGCGCACGGAAGGCAGGCGGTCGCCAGGGCGCAGCACGCCACCGGCAATCTGCTGCTCGAGCTCCAGAGCCAGAAGTTCGTACCGCGTCGAAGCAGCGTCCGGACGATGGGGCATGGTGTGGGCACCGCGCCTCGGTCGACTGCCGGCTGGGTGGGTGGGTTTCTGGCAGTCTATCGATTGCGCCCTGCGATGCAAGCAGCGTTCACGATGCCAGGCATCCAACGGCGCGGTGGCAAGCTCGCGTCTGCCGCGATCAACGCCCGGCAGCCAGCCGGTCCTCAAGCCGCTGAATCAGCCGTCCCAGCTCCGCCATGTCCGTGCCGTTGAGCGCCGGACCCGGCAGACGCACATAGGCCGATCGGATCGCGCCTGCGTTCGAACGTACCGGGCCGTGACGCACCGCAAGCCGCGCGTTCGAGGAGAGTGGCGTGGGCGCTAAGCGCCAGGCGGCGCCTGCACCGGCACACCAGGCACGCCCCGCGCATGCGCCTTCAGGCAGGCGACGAAGTCGATGAGGGTGGCCGAGGCGTGCTCGCGGTTCCAGACCACGGTGATGGGGCCGAAACGGATGTTCGAATCGACCGCGACTTTCCTGAACAGCCCCAGCGAGGCCATGTAGTCCGCCATGGATTCCGAACACGCGCCCACGTAGTCGCCCTTTTGCAGCAGCGCCTGCATCATGGCCAGCGAGGCGGTTTCCGCCTTGGGCACCAGCCACGACGCCTGTTGCTCGATGAGGTAGGCATCCATCTGGATGCGCGTGAGGGTGCCGACGGGCGGCATCACCCACTTCTCGCGCAGCACGTCGGCGAAGTCCAGCACCCGGTTGCTGCCCCAGTGCCTGCTGCCCTGCCCGATGACGATGCTCACCCGGTCGTCGAACAGCACCTGGTGCGCCAGCTGCGGCTGGTGCGCCCGCGCATCCAGGACACCGATGACGGCATCCATGGCACGCGTCTCCAGGCCCTTGAGCAGGTTGTCGAACGGCCCGTCGTGGATGGACACGGCCACGTCGGCGTGCCGCTGCTGGAAAGCGGCCACCGCCTCGGGCAGGCCGCCGGCGATGCCTGCCCAGACGCTGCCCACGTTCAGGCGCGGCACGCGCCCCGCCGCCACCGCATGCATCTCGCGGCCCGTGCGGGCGACGTCGCCCAGCACCGTGAGCGCCAGCCGCCTGAGCAGGTGCCCGGCCGGCGTGAGCTGCACCTTGCGCCCGCGCACCACCAGCGGCGTGCCCGCCACGCGTTCCAGCTCGGCCAGCCAGTGCGACATGGCCGACTGCGTCATGTGCAGCCGCGCCGCCGCCTCGGTCAGCGTGCCCGCTTCGTCCAGCACCAGGAACGACTCCAGGTGCCGCACCTTGATGCTCCGCGCCCAGGACGCGCCCTCCGATCGATCAATCATGAGTAAACCTTCATGCACCCATTTTGCATTTTCACTAGGAGAGCGACAGGGTCGTCATGAAAATACCTTCATCTTTCATGACAGCCCTCTGAGGAAGCCCCCGTGCCCCAACCCATCACGCACATCTCCAGGATCCTGATCGGTGCCGCGCTCGCGGCCGTCGCGGCCGCCACCGCGTACGCGCAGGCGAGCTACCCCAGCCGTCCGGTGCGCCTGGTCGTATCGCAAGCCCCGGGCGGCAGCAGCGACACCATCGCGCGCTTGTGGGCCGAACACGCCGGCAAGGCCATCGGCGCCACCATCGTGGTGGAGAACAAGCCCGGTGCGGGCGGCCTCATCGCCGCGCAGAACGCGCTGAATGCGCCCGCCGACGGCTACACCCTGCTGCTGGGCAGCGTCTCGCTGATGGTGCTCAACCAGTTCACCTACAAGCCGCTGCCCTACAACCCCGAGAAGGACTTCGTGGGCGTGTCCATGCTGACCACCGTGCCCTTCGTGCTGTCGGCCAACCCGGCCACGGGCATCAAGACGCTCAAGGATCTGACGGAAAAAGCCAAGGCGGCGCCCGGCAAGCTGAACTTCGCCTCCGCCGGCCTGGGCAACTCCACGCACCTGGCCGTCGAACTGGTGGACAACGCCCTGGGCATTTCGATGACCCACATCCCCTACAAGGGCGAGGCCGACGGCGTGCTGGCCACCATCGGCGGGCAGACGGAGGTGATGGCGCCGGTGTATGGCACGGCCTTGCCCCACATCAAGAACCACAAGCTCAATCCGCTGGCCGTGCTGGCACCGCAGCGCACCCCTGAGCTGCCCGATGTGCCCACGCTGGGCGAACTGGGCGTGAAGGGTTTCGACAACATGGGCTGGAGCGCCGTGGTGGCGCGCGCCGGCACGCCGGCCGACATCGTGGAAAAGCTCAACAAGGCCACGCAAGCCTTCCATAAGAGCCCCGACGTGCAGGCCAAGCTCAAGAGCATGGGCGTGATCCCCCTGTCGGGCCCTTCGGCGCTGGTGATGGAGACGACGGTGCGTGACGCCAAGGCATGGGGCCCCACGCTCGAAGCGCTGAACCTCAGCGCCAAATGACCCGGCAAGCAACGCCCATGAAAAAAGAAGCCATGGTGGTCTGCCCGCAGCCGGAGGCCGCCGAATCGGGCATCGACATCCTGCGCGCGGGCGGAAACGCGGTCGATGCCGCCGTGGCCACCGCGCTGGCCCAGACGGTGGTCGATCCGCTGATGTGCGGCATCGCGGGTTTCGGTACCGCCGCCGTCTACCTGCCCGGCGCCCAGGTGCATGAATATTTCGACTTCCACTCGCCCGCGCCGCTGGCCGCCAGGGAGGACATGTGGGAGCACCTGCTGGAGGGCGAGACGCGGGACGGCTTCGGCTTCATCCTCCAGGGCCGTGTCAACGACATCGGCCCCCAGTCCATCGGCACGCCGGCCACGCTCAAGGGCCTGGAGGCGATGCACCAGGCGCACGGCCGCCTGCCGTGGCGCCAGGTGGTGGAGCCGGCGATCCGCTGGGCGGCGGACGGCTACTTCGTGCGCCCCGGCATGCACGCCTTCTGGATCGACGAGCCGGCCATGGGCCGCGTCGGCAACCTCGAACGCCTGCAATACAGCGACGAGGGCCGCCAGCTCTACTGCCGCCCCGACGGGCGCCCCAAGCCCATCGGCGCGCCGCTGCGCAACGACGGCATGGCCGCCGTGCTGCGCCAGATTGCCGAAGAAGGCGCGCGGCCGTTCTACGAAGGCGACCTGGCGCAGCGGATGGTGGCGCACCTGCAGTCGCTGGGCGCGCTGCTCACGCTCGACGACCTGGCCCGGTACCAAGTGCAGCGCAACCCGCCGCTGGTGGGCCGCTACCGCGACCGCACCGTCACCACCAACCAGCCGCCGGGCGGCGGCGCCATGCTGCTGGAGATGCTCAACATCCTCGAGCACTTCGACCTGGCGGGCATGGAGCACAACAGCCCCGGCTACCTGCAGCGGGTGTGCGAGGCCATGAAGAAGGCGACCATCGACAAGGACCGCTGCATCGGGGATCCGAAGTTCTTCGACGTGCCGCTGGAACAGCTGCTGTCCAAGGACATGGCGCGCGAAGCGGCCGAGCAGATCCGCACGGGCCACCGCTTCAACGTGGAGCGCGTGAACCCCGGCGCGCCCGTGCCCCGCGACACCACTCACCTGAGCGTGGTGGACGCCGACGGCAATGCGGTCTCGCTGACCCACTCGCTGGCCATGCCCTCGGGCATCATCACCCCGGGCATGGGCTTCCTGTACAACGGCTGCATGGGCGTGTTCGACCCGCGCCCGGGCCGCGCCGGCAGCATCCGGCCGGGCAAGAGCCGCTTCACATCGTCGTGCCCCACCATGACCTTCAAGGACGGCGCGCTCGACGTGGTGCTCGGCGCCCCCGGCGGCACGCAGATCGCCATGGGCGTGCTGCAGGTGCTGCTCAACGTGATCGACCACGGCATGGAGATGCAGGCCGCCGTGTCGGCGCCGCGCTTCTCGTCCACCAGCAATGCCATCGACGTGTGCAACCGCATTCCGCGTTCCACCACGCGCGCGCTCGAAGCACAGGGCTACGCCATCGGCCGCAACCCGTACAACTACACGATCGGCTGGGTGCACGGCGTGCAGGTGCAGGCCGACGGCCTGCATGGCGGCGCGGACCCCGGCCGCGATGGCGTGGCGTACCGTCTGCGCTGACGCCCGTTCAGGCCCGGCTGTCCGCGGCCTCCAGCCGCGCCATCGCCTCGTGAACCGCGCCCAGGCGCACATCCTGGCTGCGCGAGGCGTCGACGATCGCCTCCATGATCCGAGACGCCTGCTGAGCCGATTGCTGGATCTCCCGTATCACGCGGCCCGACGCCTGCACCTTCTCGTTGCCGGCCTGCACGCGGGCCGTCGAGGCGGAGACCAGCCCGCCGATCTCTCGCGCGGCGGCGGCGCTGCGGTGCGCGAGGCTGCGCACCTCGCCCGCGACCACGGCAAACCCGCGGCCCTGTTCGCCCGCGCGCGCGGCCTCCACCGCCGCGTTGAGCGCGAGCATGTTGGTCTGGAAGGCGATGCCGTCGATCAGGCCCACGATGTCGGCGATGCGCTTGGAGTCGGCCTGGATCTGCTGCATGGCCGCCATGGCGTCCGCCGAGGCATCCGCGCCATCGAGCGCGACGCTGGCCACCTGGCGGGTGTGCGAATGGGCGTCGCCCGCCTGGCTGGCGCTGTGCCTGACCAGCTGCTTCAGTTCCTCGAACGCGCCTTGCACCATGCGCGTCGCTTCGAAGCGGGCGGTGATGTCGGTGGCGTACTTGACCACCTTGAACGGCTGGCCGGCCTGGTCGAGCACCGGGTTGTAGTTGGCCTCGATCCACACCGTGTTGCCCTCGCGGCCGACACGCTCGAACTGGCCCTGGTGGAACTGCCCGCGCGCCAGGTGCTGCCAGAAGGCCTTGTACGCGGCGCCCTGGCGTTCTTCGGGGCGCACGAACATGCTGTGGTGCCGGCCGACGACATCGCTTTCGTGGCGGTAGCCCATCGCATCCAGGAAGTTGCGGTTGGCACGCAGGATGCGGCCCTGGAGGTCGAATTCGATCACGGCCTGCGCGCGCCCGACCGCGGCCAGCTGGCTTTGCGATTCCGCGTCGCGCAGCACCTGCCCGGAGATGTCCATGGCGTACTTGACGACCCGCACCACCTTGCCCGCGCCATCGAGCACGGGGCTGTAGTTGGCCTGCAACCAGACTTCTCCGCCGTTGCCGGCGATGCGCCTGCAGCGCCCGACGAAGGGCTCGCCGCGTTGCAGCCGGTTCCAGAACTGTGCGTAGTCGCCGGAGTGCCGCTCGGCCGGGTCGACGAACATGCCGTGGTGCCGGCCCTTGATTGCGTCGAGCGAATAGCCCATCAGCGACAGGAAGGGCTCATTGGCGAACACCACGTCACCCTGCGGCGTGAACTCGATCACGGCCTGGTTGCGATAGAGCGACTGGAGCTGGCGCCGTGCGGAAACACGCCGGCCCGAAAGGAACGAAACCAGGGAGCGGAAGGAGGTCATGGTCGATCTGAGTACGATTTGATTAATCTACTCATCGACGGTTGGCCTGGGTGTAGGAAACGAGCGCAAAGGCTCACGCCGCCCCCACGGCGGGCGTTCCTCGGGCCTAGCTCTGCGCCTGCTTCGACGCCACGAAGCATCCATGGTCGCGCGCCCAGAGCAGCGCTTCGCCACGGCTGTGGACATCCAGCTTGGCATAGATGGTCGCGACGTGATTGCGCACGGTGCTCAGCGCCACGCCGAGTTCCTTCGCGATCTCCTTGTCCGAATGCCCCCGGCACAGCGAATCGAAGACGTCGCGTTCACGCTTCGTCAAATCCCCGAGTTCTGCGGAGTTGCCGGCGCGCTTCACATTCGCCAGCTTCTCGATGAGCGATCGGCTGAACCAGGAGGCGTCCTGCATCACCGTCTCGATGGCGCTGACCAGTTCGAGTTCGGAGCGCTTGCGATCGGTGATGTCCAGCCACGCGAGAAGCACGCAATCCTGGCCGTTGATGGTGACCGTCTCGGCCGACACCAGCGCGTCGATCGCATCGCCCTCCTTGCGGCCGATCCTGAAATCGGCGTTCCTCACGCTGCCGCCCGGAGCGAGCCGCTGCGCGATCTTCGATGGGACTTCGCCCGGCCAGACCCCGGCCTCCTCGCCGGCCCGTCCCACGACGTCCTCGCTCGCGTAGCCTGTGGCGGCGCTGAACGCCTCGTTGATGTCCAGGAAGACCAGGTCCTCCGCCCTGAGCACCGCGCTGGGCACGGGCAGCATGCGAAACGCCTTCTGGAACCGTTCCTCGCTCTGGCGCAGGGTGCTCTCGGCCTTGCGCCGCGGTTCCAGGTCCATGAAGGTGAAGAGCATGCAGGCCTCTTCACCGATGTCGATCGGCTGGCCCGCCACCACCACCGGCTTGTGGCCGCCATCGGGCAGCCGAAGCTCGGCCTCCATCTGCGGGATGGTACCGCCTTCACCGAGCCGCTCCACTGCCAGGTCGCGCCTGTCGGCATTCTCGAAAACATCGAGCTGGTACACCGAGCGCCCGATGACCTGCTCGCGCACGTAGCCGGTCATCTCCAGGAAGCCCTGGTTGACCTTGATGTAGCGCTGGTCGCTCAGCCGGCAGATCACGGCCGGCGCCGGGTTGGCATTGAAGGTCTTCTCGAAGCGGTTCTCGGCGCTGGCCCACTCGCTGGCGTCGTGCAGGATCAGCGCCAGGCAGTCGGGCTCGCCGTCGCTGTTGGTCAGCACCAGGCTGCGCACTCGGTGCACCCAGTTGACGCTGTCGTCGTGCGCCGGAAACACCTCCACGATCACGTCGCTGAAGCATTCGCCGGCGATCACGCGCTCGATGGGGTACTGGCCTTCCTGCAGCGGATGGTTGTTGCGATATCGCAGGCGAAACCGCTCGCGGTACTGCGTGACGTCGGCGCCCAGTTCGGCCACCTTGTCCACGCCGTGCATCTTCAGGGCCGCCTCGTTGGCCCAGACGATGCGCTGATCGGGCTCGATCAGCATCACACCCTCGGTGAGCCCGGTGATGATCTGCTGGAGCTGGCGCCTGTCGGTCTGGGTCTGTAGAACGCGATCGTTCATGGTGTAGGTCTTGATCGGCGGAAGTCCCGCATGCGCGCCATTACAACCCGGCTCGCGATGCGGGAGCTTGCGTTGCCTCGCGCGTCAGTCGCGCACGCTGCGCCGGCCCAGGAAGCCCGCGCCGCCCGACACCAGGACACCCAGCAGCAGCGCGATCACGCCGGCCCAGGCCGCATGGCTCACGCCCTTGGCCGCGGCATCACCGGCCTCGCGGGCCTTCTGCTCGGCTTGCTGCTTGAAGGCGTCGTACTTCGCCACCGCCTGGTTGAAGCTCTGCTCGTAGTTGTCGGCGATCTGCTGGGCTTCGGCGCGGCTCTTGCCGGTGCGCGCCGCAATGATGTTCACCAGCGCGTCCTTGTCCGCCGCATCGAGGCCGGGCTGCGCCTTCTGGCGCAGGCGATCGAAGAAGGCCGCGAGGTCGTCCGCCGATGTCTGCGGCGCGGTGGCCGCGTCGGCGGCGGTCGCCTTGCCGTCGCTGGCCGCCGCGCGGGCGTCGGCCTTCAGCTTGTCAGGGTCCAGCGCGGGCTTGCCGGTCTGGCGCAGCAGGGTTTCCAGCTGGGCGCGGGCGTCCGACATGTCGAAGCTGATCCCGTTCTTCTGCAGCTGGTCCTTCACGCCCGAAGCCAGCGTGGGCGCGGCGGCCGCCACGCCCTGGCCGGCGAGCGACAGGCCGGTGCTCGCCACACCCGAGGCCGCACCGATGACGCCGCCTGCGAGCATCGAGAGGGCATAGACCGTGACCAGGGTCGTCACCGCCCAGCACAGCACGCCATGCAGGATGCCCTTGCCCGGTGCCGAGCGCCCTGCGAAGAAGGCGCCCACGGCCAGCGCGATGAGCGTGGAGGCGCCGACCCACAGGCCGGTTCCCATGCCGAAGCCCGCGAGCGGATTGCGCTCGCGCAGCGCGTCGATGGAGCCGGTGCCCACGGCCGTGCCAAGCACGCCCGGAAACAGGTAAGTCGCCAGCGCGAGGAACAGGCCGACGAAGACCGCGCCCCAGGACACGCGCCCCCGATAGACCTCGGCGGAATGCGGCAGGAGCACCGTTGCAGTTGTGGTTGTCATGTTTTTCTCTCCCGTGGAATGCACGCGGCTCAGCGCTTGGCCCAGAGGGCGCCCAGGACGAAGCTCACGCTGGCGACCACCGCGAGGGTCGCGACGGGGTTGACCACCGCCGACTCACGCACCTGGTCGAGCACGGCGCCGTAGCCCTGCTGCGCCTTGCCGGCCACTTTCCTGGCCTTGCCTTCCAGCTGGGTCGCGGTGTCGCCGGTAGCGGCGCCGAATGCGTCCTGGACGCGGCCTGCGATGTTCTGCATCGTTCCTTCAGCTTTTTCAAACATGACTATTTCCTTCGTGGTGAGTTGATGTGGATGGGATATCGGTGAGCCACTGAACTACTTGCGCAGCTTGTCGGCGGCGTCCTTGGCCGCTTCCTGCGTCTTGCCGACGCCTTCCTGGGCCTTGCCGGCCAGCTTCTCGGCCGCGCCTTCAACCTCGAGGCGCTTGTTGCCGGTGACCTTGCCCAGCGCTTCCTTGACCGATCCCTTGACCTGCTTGAGATTGCCGTCGACCGTGTCCTTGTTCATCTCGTGATCTCCAAAGATTGCCTGTGCGGAATTGCCCGAGGCGTTCGCATCAGCAGCGAATGGAGAAATCGTAGATTCGCGAAGGGCTTCGAAACACAGACAGATGCACTAGAAGACGTAGTGCATTTGCCCCGATTCGGGACGTGACTCTTCAGCGAGCGTAGGACGACCGGCAGCCCATGCGTGGGAGCCACGCCCACGGCCGGTTTTGATGGCCCTACTTCGTGAGAGCGACGTATTGGGGACTGGTGCCGCCCGACGGAAACTGGACCGGGCTCGACAAGGCGCCGGTGACCGGATCGATGTCGAAGACCGAGACCGAGTCGGATATCTGGTTGGCGGTGTAGACACGGCGGCCGGTGCGGTCCACGCTGATCGACGTCGGCCCCGACCCTCCGGTGGCGAAGGGACTGCCGGCCAGCGGCGTCGGAACGCCGGTGCGTGCGTCGATGGCGAACGCCGACACGTTAGCAGCGTTGACGTTGGCGACGTAGACGAATCGCCCCGTCGGATCGATGCCGAGGCCGCGTCCGGCCATTCCGGTATCGGCCGAGGCAACCTGCGTCAGCGTGCCCGCCCGCGGATCGATGGCATACGCGATGAGCCTGGAAGGCGCCGGGTTGGGGGCTGTTGCCGCCACGTAGGCAAACCGTCCGGAGGGTTCCAGCGCAACGTTGAATGCCTGCAGTCCGACCGGCAGGACGACGCTCTGCACGGGCCCGCTCAATGCGCCGGAGGTCGCATCGATGGCGAGCACGTCGACGCTGCCATCGAGGTGCGGAAGGTACGCGAACCGGCTATCGCCATCGATGGCCATCCAGAAGTCGTTGGGCGAGCCACCGGTGGCGAAGGAAGTTGCCGCGCCAAGCTGCCCCGTGGCGCTGTCGATCGCGAACTGCACGACACTGCGGTTGCCCAGCACATAGGCGAAACGGCCCTGCGGTTCGATGGCAATGAACCTGGCGCTGTTGACGAAGACAGTCTGCACAAGCAGCAGCGCGCCAGTGCCCGGGTCGATCGAGAACACGAAGACGGTGCTGCTCAGCAAGCCGGCGACATACGCGTAGCGCCCCGAGGGGTCCACCGTCATGTGCTGCGGCGAGCTGCCTGCGGCCACCGTCGTGGGCGCCGGCAGCGAGCCGCCAGCGCCGATCTCGAATGCGCTCGCATTGTTCGAGCCTTCGTTGGGCGTGTAGGCGAAACGCGAAAGGCCGACGTCCGTGCAACGCACTTCGACGGACGTGACGTCGGACGCGCCCACGGTGCCGAACGCACCGTGCGCCACGCACGTCTGCGCCGCCGCGGGCTGCGTCTTCACGGTGACGCCATACCCGGCACCGCTGGCCACCGGCGTGGCGAAGCTGAAAGTGCCGTTGGCCGTGACCGTCAGGTCGTCGCCCGCATTGTTCTGCAGCACCACCCGGTCGCCGCCCGCAAGCTTCGTGACCTTGACACTCACATTGAACGCGGCAACCGAGCACACGACCGCGATGTTGCCCACGTCGGCCTCGCCCACCGTGCCCGCGCCGCGGTTGACCGTGCATGTCTGCGGCGGGTTGGCGGGTTGCTGCTTCACCGTGACTGCGTAGCTGGCGCCCTTGGCACGACGGTCCCCGAAAACGAAGCGGCCGTCCGCCGCGACCACCACGTCGGCCGAGCCGGCTTGCTGCAGCACCAGCCCGCTGCCCAGGAGGCCGCTGACGCTGCCGCCGACGGCGTACGTGGACGCCTGCTCCGCGGGCGTGCCGCCACTGCCAGCGCCCCCGATCGGCAGCGGGAAGGCCGAAAACCCGGACCCTCCGCCACCACCGCCGCCGCACGAGAGCACGGCGAGCGGCACCAGCAGCAGCGATGCCTTTCGCAAAAGACGCAAAGAGGTGGCGGCGCGGATGCTGCTGGTCAAAGGCATATCGACTTACTCTAAGAAACAATTGGCGCAACAATGTTACTTTAGTCGGCCGACGCGCAGGCGCTGCGTCAGCCGGGACCTGAATCTCGTCGAACATGCATGGCGCGTCGCCTGGACGCCTACCCTGCCAGCCATCAATTTGGGATAGTCGGGGTCCAATGAACGACACCCCGCCGCCGCCCCGCCCGCCGAGCCGCATGTTCCTGAGGAATGCCGGCGAACTCGGCGGCCTCATCGAAGGCTTCGACTGGTCCTCCACCGCGATCGGAGCGATCGACCGCTGGCCCTACGAGATGAAGTCGGTGCTCGCCTTCGTGCTGCGCAGTCCCACGCCGATCGTGACGCTCTGGGGCGACAGCGGCGTCATGATCTACAACGACGCCTACCGCCGATTCGCCGGCAACCGGCATCCCGCACTGCTCGGCAGCGACGTCCTCGAGGGGTGGCACGAGGTGGCCGATTTCAACGCCAACGTGCTGCAGAAGGTGTACCGGGAGGGCGGCACGCTTTCCTATCGGGACCAGGAGCTCACGCTCGTGCGCGACGGCACGCCGCGCGTGCTGTGGGCCGATCTCGAATACTCGCCGGCGCTCGATGAAGCGGGCGCGGTCCTCGGCGTGATCGCGATCGTCGTCGAGACGACCGAGCGTGTTCTGGCCGAGCGGCGAGCGGCGTCCGAACACGAGCGCGCCCGCGTGAACGCAGAACGCGTCCAGCTGGCGCTCAACGCGGGCGCGATCATCGGGGCGTGGTTCTGGGACCTGCCGAGCGACAGCTTCACCATCGACGAAGCATTTGCCAACAGCTTCGGCATCGACCCTGCGCTCGGGCGTACCGGGATTCCGCTCGCGCAGATCGTCGCCACGGTGCACCCGGACGACCGCGGCGGCCTGCTGGAAGCGATCGAGGCCGCCATTGCGCGCGGCGGGGCCTATGCGCACCAGTACCGCGTCAAGCGAAGGGACGGCCGCTACTACTGGGTCGAGGCCAACGGCCGTGTGGATCACGCCGACGACGGCACGCCGGCCAGTTTTCCGGGCGTGCTGATCGACGTCGAGGAGCGCCGGGCGGTCGAGGCCGAACGGGATCGCGCGATTGCGATGCTGCGCAATCTCAACGATCAGCTGGAGCAGCGGGTGATCGAGCGCACCTCGGAACTCATCCAGGCCGAGGAGGCGCTGCGCCAGGCGCAGAAGATGGAAGCCGTCGGCCAGCTGACCGGCGGCATTGCGCACGACTTCAACAACCTGCTGGCCGGCATCTCCGGCGCGCTGCAGCTGATCGGCATCCGTGTCGCGCAGGGCCGGCCCGACGACATCGAGCGCTACATGGGCGCGGCGCAAGGCGCCGTGAAACGCGCGGCGGCGCTCACGCACCGGCTGCTGGCGTTCTCGCGCCGGCAGACGCTCGATCCGAAACCGACCAACATCAACCGGCTGGTCGCCGGGATGGAGGAACTGGTGCGGCGCACCGTCGGCCCGGCGATCGAGCTGGAAGTGGTCGGCGCCGGGGGACTTTGGCCCGCGCTGGTCGATCCGTCACAGCTCGAGAACGCGCTGCTGAACCTCTGCATCAATGCGCGCGACGCGATGCCGGACGGCGGCCGTATCACCATCGAGACGGCGAACAAGTGGCTCGATCGACATGGCGCGCGCAGCCATGATCTTCCCGAGGGCCAGTATGTTTCCCTGTGCGTGACCGACACCGGCACCGGGATGACGCCCGAGGTCATGGAGCGGGCCATCGAGCCGTTCTTCACGACCAAGCCGCTGGGGCAGGGCACCGGCCTGGGCCTGTCGATGATCTACGGCTTCGCCAAGCAGTCGGGTGGCCAGGTCCGGCTCTACTCGGAGGTGGGCAAGGGCACCACCGTGTGCATCTATCTGCCCCGCCACCACACCGAGGGCGAAATCGACGACGACGGCGTGCAGGTGCGGCCCGCTCCACGCTCGGAGCAGGGCGAGACCGTGCTGGTGGTCGATGACGAACCGACCGTCCGGATGCTGGTCACCGAGGTGCTTCAGGAACTCGGCTACAGCGCGATCGAGGCGGCCGACAGCGTGGCGGGCCTGAAGATCCTCGAGTCGGACGTGCGCATCGACCTGCTGATCAGCGACGTGGGCCTGCCGGGCGGCATGAACGGTCGGCAGATGGCCGATGCGGCGCGCCGCACGCGCCCGGGCCTGAAGGTCCTGTTCGTCACGGGCTATGCCGAGAACGCGGCGGTGGGCAATGGACACCTCGAGCGCGGCATGGCCGTGATGACCAAGCCGTTTCCGATCGAAGCCTTGGCGGCGCGGGTGCAGGAGATGCTGGCGCAGCCCTGAGGCGATCACTCGGACGCACGCGGCGCGCTCAGGAAAACCAGGACCGAGCGGCCGGTCGCAAGATATTCCTCGAAGGTCTCGTTCGATGAACCGTTCGCGTCGTTGTTCGTTTCCATGGCCAGCGTCCAGGGTTCGCCGGGTGCGGGGGGAAGCTTGAAAGGCACCGCGTCCTGCCAGCCATTGAAGATGACGAGCGCGCTGGTGTCGTGCGCGGGCCGGTCGACCGCCGACACGGGCGCTCTGCCATCCAGAAGCAGCGCGAACGACCGCGTCTGCGTGTCTTCCCAGTGCGCGGGCGTCATCTCGTTGCCGTCGGGAGCGAACCAGGCGGCGTCCTTGGCGCCGCCCTCTCCTCCGAATGTCGCTCCCGTCAGGAAGCGATTGCGGCGCAGCACGGGGGTCTGCCTGCGAAGCGCCAGCAGCTTCTGCGTGAAGCCGCGCAATGCGCGAGCAGCGTCCGTGCCTGCGGCCTCCCAGTCCACCCACGAAATATCGTCGTCCTGGCAGTACGCGTTGTTGTTGCCCTTTTGCGTTCGCCCGAACTCATCACCGGCCAGCAGCATCGGCGTGCCTTGGGACAGGAACAGCGTGGCCAGCTGGTTTCGCTGCTGCCGCGCGCGCAGTGCAAGGATCTGGGGGTCGTCGGTGGGACCTTCGGCGCCGCAGTTCCAGCTGCGGTTGTCCGAATGGCCATCGCGGTTGTCTTCGCCGTTGGCTTCGTTGTGCCGCTCGTTGTAGCTCACGGTATCGGCCAGCGTGAACCCGTCGTGCGCGCTGATGAAGTTCACCGACGCCCAGGGGCGGCGGCCGCGGTTGTTGAAGCGGTCGGCACTGGCCGTGACGCAAGACGCCAGTTTGGGCGCCATGGCTTCATCGCCCTTCCAGAATGCACGCACCGTGTCGCGGAACTGGTCGTTCCACTCGGCCCATCCCGGCGGAAAGCCGCCGACCTGGTAGCCGCCCGGGCCGATGTCCCACGGCTCAGCGATGAGCTTCACGCTGGAGAGCACCGGATCCTGCCGGCAGCTCTTCAGGAAGCCGCCGCCTTCGTCGAAACCGTGCGGCTCGCGCGCCAGGATCGTGGCCAGGTCGAAGCGAAAGCCGTCCACGCGCATTTCGGTCACCCAGTACCGCAGGCTGTCCGTGACCATCTGCAGCACACGCGGATGGCTCAGGTTGACGGTGTTGCCGGTGCCCGTGTCGTTGATGTAGTAGCGCGGCTCGTTCGGCATCAGGCGGTAGTAGCTCGCGTTGTCGATGCCCTTGAAGGAAATGGTCGGGCCCAGTTCGTTGCCCTCGGGCGTGTGGTTGTAGACCACGTCGAGGATCACCTCGAGCCCCTGGCTGTGGAAACGGTCGACCATGTGCTTGAACTCGTCGATGTGCGGACCGTCCATGTAGCGCTGGTCCAGCGCGAAGAAGCCGATCGTGTCGTAGCCCCAGAAGTTGGTCAGTCCCTTGTCCGTCAGGAACGGCTGGTTCAGAAAATACTGGATCGGCAGCAGCTCGACGCTGGTGACGCCCAGCTCACGCATCCCGGCGATCACCGCATCCTGTGCCATGCCCGCAAAGGTGCCTCTGAGGTTCTCGGGAACGCCCGGGTGGCGCATCGTGAAGCCGCGCACATGGGTTTCATAGAACACCGTGTCGCTCCAGGGCACCATCGGTCCCTGGGGCTGCGACCACGCGAACTTCGAATCCACGACCACGCATTTCGGCATGAAGGGCGCGCTGTCGCGCTCGTCGAAGCTCAGGTCGCCGTCCGGGTGGCCCACGGTGTAGCCGAACAGCTCGGGGCCCCATTTGAGCTCGCCCATGTGGGCCTTGGCATAGGGATCGAGCAGGAGCTTGTGGTGATTGAAGCGGTGGCCCTTCTCCGGCTCATAGGGGCCATGAACACGCAGGCCATAGCGCGCGCCGGGCTGCAGGCCCGGGATGAAGCCGTGCCACACCTCGTCGGTGTATTCCGGCAGGGTGACACAGCCCAGTTCCTTTTCACCGGCCTCGTCGTAGATGCAGACGTCGACCCGGGTCGCATGCGCCGAAAAGACTGCGAAGTTGACCCCGTCGTCTCGGTACGTGGCCCCAAGCGGATAAGCATGGCCCTCCTCCGCAGAATATGTGGCGTTGGCGTCGGAAGCAGTGGACATGTCGGCGTACCCGAGTTTCAGAGGGTGAGAGCGTCACCGTACGGCCCGGCAACGGGCATCGGATAGACCGCTGAGCAAACGTAGGACCACATGGATGCGGTCCAGTTAGTACAAAAGCCCGAGCCGGCACCCCCCGAAAATCAAGGTTTTCAACAAAAGGAAAGTCGATGAACAAACCCGCCCGAATGCTCATGCTTGCTGGCGCTGTCGCGCTGTTGATTGGCGCGTTCCTCGCCTTTGCTGGCGGGCCGCCCGGGGCGGATGCCGCGCTGGAAGCGAAATGCCGCGCGAACATGACGGCCCGCAACGCGGACGCCGCCTTGCTCGCCCAGTGCAAGGAAGCAGCCTTCGCGACCGCGATGACCGCGACCGACGCCAACGCGGCAGCCAGGGCGATCAGCGCGGCCAACAACAGCGAGATCGGCGGCAACGCCTTGGCCATGTTCCTCATGGGCTTTGGCGTTGTGCTGCTGCTGGTCGGGTTCGCGAAGGCGCGAAAGGGCCAGGACCGGCTTTCCTGATCGCCCGCGCCGATCAGGCCCGTGGCGGGTCGTTCTCGCGGCCGAACTGGCGTGGGCCGCCCACGGCCGTGATGAAAGCGGTGATGGCATCGTCCACACTGGCGGCGTCGGCCAGGATCAGCCCCGGGTCTGGCTCCCCCTCGGGCATCGTCAGCGGGATCTGTGCTTGAGCGAGCAGAGCTTCCGACGCGCCGAGCGCCAGGATGGTCTTGCAGTGCCAGTACTGGTCGCGCAGGAATTCGAGCGTGTGCGCGTCAGCGTCGAGCGCCTCCACGGCCTGCGCGCCATCGGGCAGCACGAGCGCGTCGAAGAGGAAGCCCGGGGAGTTTTCCATGGTCGCATCGACCGCGAACTTCTCTCCGCCGGCGCCCACGCAGGTGCCAAGCCGCGCACCCACGAGCCGCGGCACCGCACCCTCGGCCACCAGCGCTGCAATCACCTTCTCCAGCGACGCGCCTTCCACGCCGTTGGCCACCAGCACCGCCACCTTGCGCGTGCGGATGCCGCCGTCACCCGGGCGTGCCGTCAGCGACAGCGCGGGCGACTGTTCCACCTCAGGCGTGGCGGGCGTTTCCAGCGCCTTCGGCATCGGTGCCGGAAGCTCCATGCCGAGGTCCTGCGCCAGGCGCTGCGCCAGGTCGGGCGCGGCGTTCATCAGCATGGAGACCACCCGCTCACGAATGGCGGGCACCGTGACCTTCGACAGCTCGAAGCGGAACGCATTGCCGATGTGGGCCTGCTCCACTTCGGTCTGGCTCTCGAAGAACAGCCGCGCCTGCGTGTAGTGGTCCGCGAACTTCTCGGGCTTGATGCGCACCTTGTCCGCGCTCTCCTTGGCGTCGACGCGCCGTGCCACGCTCATGAAGCCCTGCGCCGCGCCGGCCTGGAACGGGCAGCCGCCGGCCAGCGAGTTGGGCTCGTAGGCCACGCGTCCGCGATGGATGGCCTGGCGGTGCATGCCGTCGCGCTGGTTGTTGTGCACCTGCGCGATCGGCGCATTGATCGGCAGCTCGTGGAAATTCGGGCCGCCCAGGCGGCTGATCTGCGTGTCCACGTAAGAGTGGATGCGCCCCGCCAGCAGCGGGTCGTTCGTGAAGTCGATGCCGGGGACGACGTGCGCCGTGCAGAAAGCCACCTGCTCGGTCTCCGCGAAGAAGTTGTCGGGGTTCCGGTTGAGCACCAGGCGCCCGACGATCTGCACCGGCACGAGCTCTTCGGGAATCAGCTTGGTGGCATCCAGGATGTCGAAGCTGAACTGCTCGGCCTGCTCCTCGGTGAAGATCTGCAGGCCGAGCTCCCACTCGGGATATTCGCCTGCGTCGATGGCCTCCCACAGGTCGCGCCGATGAAAGTCGGGATCCGCGCCGGAGATCTTCACGGCCTCCTCCCACACCAGCGAATGCGTGCCCAGCTTGGGCTGCCAGTGGAACTTCACCAGCACGCTCTCGCCGGCGTCGTTGACGAGGCGGAAGGTGTGCACCCCGAAGCCCTGCATCATGCGGTAGCTGCGCGGAATGGCGCGGTCGCTCATCTGCCACATGAGCATGTGCGTCGACTCGGGCATCAGCGAGACGAAGTCCCAGAAGGTGTCGTGCGCGCTCGCGGCCTGCGGCATCTGGTGGTGCGGCTCCGGCTTCACCGCGTGCACGAGGTCGGGGAACTTCATCGCATCCTGGATGAAGAACACCGGCATGTTGTTGCCGACCAGGTCCCAGTTGCCCTCGTCGGTGTAGAACTTCACGGCGAAGCCGCGCACGTCGCGCGCGGTGTCCTTGGAGCCGCGCTCGCCGGCCACCGTCGAGAAGCGCACGAACACCGGCGTGACCTTGCCCGCCTCCTTGAAGGGCGCGGCCTTGGTGTACTGCGTGAGCGGCTCGTAGCACTCGAAGAAGCCGTGCGCGCCGGAACCGCGTGCATGCACGATGCGCTCGGGAATGCGTTCGTGGTCGAAGTGCGTGAGCTTCTCGCGCAGGATGAAGTCTTCGAGCAGCACCGGCCCGCGCGCGCCCGCCTTGAGCGAGTTCTGGTTGTCGGCGATGTGCACGCCCTGGTTGGTCGTGAGCACCTGGCCGCTCGAATCGACGCGCACGCGATCGAGCGTGCCGATGGTCGCGTTGAGCGCCTCCGGCGCCACGGCGCCGGTCTTGTCCGACGCATTGGCTTCGGACAGCGTGCTGGCGCCAGGCAGGCGCGAAGGCGGCGCCACTGTCACGCCTGCCGGTGTCGACTGCGCGTTGGCCTCGCCGTGCTCGAGCGGTTTGTTGACGTTCGCGGTCATGCCGCTGGCCAGCGCCTGCGTGTCGATCGCGCGCTGCGCGGGCGCGTCGCCCTTGCCGGCGGCTGCGGGCGCCGGGCTCGCGGGCCCGCTGTCGGTGTTGCGTGCCGCGGCGCGTGCCGCGAGGATTTCGGCTGCGCTTGAAGCTGCCGCCTTGACTGGGGGTTTTTTGGGCATGGTTGACTCGTGAAGTGAGCGGGCGATGCTGTGCGTGCATCCGGAGCCTCCATGTAGGAGGCCGCCGCACGGCGCGCGGTAAGCGCGCTGACGCGGTGCGCACGCGCCGTGTCTACGATGGACCGATGACCCCGCCCGACGAGGAAGCACCTCCCACCCCCCCTGCGAACGGTGCGCGGGCTTCCGCGACGCCCGTCGACCCTGCACGGGCTGCGATCCTGCTCTGGCAGCAGTCGCCGGACATCGCGTTCGCCGTGCTCGACACGGCGGGCACGATCACCGCCTGGCAAGGTGCCGCTGCGGCGCTCTTCGGCTATGCCGAAGACGACATCGTGGGGCAGCCCATCGATGTGTTGTTCGTGGCCGAGGACCGCGCCCTGGGCCTGCCCGCGCTCGAGCGCCAGGTCGCGGTTTCCGCGAACCGCTCGGAAGACGACCGCTGGCATCTGCGCAAGGACGGGGCGCGCATCTGGGTCACCGGCAGCATGGTCGCGCTGCGGGAACAGGGCGTGCATGTCGGGTTCGTGAAGGTGATGGCGGACCGCACCAACCTGCGCGCGCAGATCGAGACCACGGAGAACCGGCTGCAGGGCGCGCACGATGCGATCCATGGCCGCGACGCGTTCTTCGGCCGGCTGGTGCACGAAGTGCGCAACGCCCTCGGGCCGATGGGCATGGCCGCCGAGATCATGGCCAGGAAGGGGCTGGTGACCGATGAACTGGCCACGCCCGCGGGCGTGGTCAATCACCAGATCATCCTGCTGGAGCGGATGATGAAAGACCTGGCCGAGGTGGTGCGCTTCGGCGCAGGCAAGCTCAGCCTGAGCAAGACGCGCTTCGACCTCGGGGCGGAGATCGAGAAGATCGCGGCCGTCGTGCTCTCGGAGGCGAACAAGAAGCAGCACGTGGTCTCGGTGCTGGTGCCGCCCGTTCCCGTGCCGGTGGTGGCGGACCGGCAGCGGGTTCACCAGATCGTGTTCAACCTTCTTCACAACGCCATCAAGTACACCCCGCCGGGCGGCAGCATCTGGCTGCGCTGCACGGTCGAGATCGACCATGCGGTGATCAGGGTGGAGGACACCGGCATCGGCATCGATCCGTCCCTGCTGCCGGTGATCTTCGAGCTGTTCACCCAGGAGAATCCGCAGCACTCCGAAGGCGGCTTCGGCGTCGGGCTGTCGCTGGTCAGGGATCTGGTCCACGCGCATGGCGGCTTCGTGGACGTGCGCTGCGACGGCAAGGGCCACGGCAGCGAGTTCAGCGTTCGCCTTCCGCTGAACCCGGGCGACGACGCCTGATCGTCGGGTGTCCCGGGCCGCGCGGCACCTGCGGTCGGCGGCGCAACGAACTCCAATCTCATACAGCCAGTGCTGAAGTGCGCCTACGCCGCGGCATCCCCGTGCGCTCGAATCTTCAGACGTGCACGGCCCTCGACGGCGCTTGGCCGGCACCTCTGAACACCAGCACACAGGAGAACGACATGAGCGATACCCCCGTCAGCGGTTCCGGCGACGGAACCCGCCCCGCCACCAGCGGCGGCGTCGACAACATGGGAGCGGGCAAGAGCTTCACCGGCAGGAAGACCGCCGCCGGCGAGGACGTGTCCGGTCCCGGTCCGACCGAGCGCATGCAGGACAAGCGCAAGAACGTGGCCGCCACGAAGCGGGACGACTCCGCGGCGTTCGGCCTGACCGAGGACCTGACGCCGGCGCCCAATCGCGAGCCCGGTGCAGGCCAAGGCAACGCGCCGGATGACGCGCCCGGCGAAGTCTCGCGCGAGGAAGCGATCCGCCGCGCCGCCTACGACGCCTACCAGCGGCGTGAGCGAGAAGGCGGCGGCGCCGGCAGCGAAGAGCAGGACTGGCTGCAGGCCGAACAGGAAATCGACCGGAAGGCGAACGCCTCCAACCCGACGCGAGGAACCTGACCATGGCGACCAGCAGCATCCTGGGCGGCGAACGCCCGCCCCTCGACCCCAAGGGAACCGACGAAGAAAGCCTGGGCCCCAGCGACTCGAGCGACAGCGGCAGCGATGCCCTGGGCACGGGCGACCACGCGGCCAACGAAGGTGGCGAGGCCGGCTTCGAGGAAGCCACCAACGCGGACATCCTGCCCGACCGGGTGGGCGTGTTTCCCGATGACGCCTTCGAAGCGTCGACCTCCATCGACGACCCCGATGCGGCTCGCGCCGACGAGCTTGCGGCCGAAGGCGAGCAGGACGCAGGGGATGAGGGGGACGACAGCGACGCCGAGGAAATCTGATGGCAGGCCATACGAAGGCGAAGGGCATCCACGGCAGCGTGCGGCAGGTATTGCACGGCGTCTTCGGCCACCGGGATCTGCGCCGCGGCCAGGCCGAGGTGATCGAGCGCGTCATGGCAGGCTTGCCGACACTCGCCGTGATGCCCACGGGCGCGGGCAAGTCGCTGTGCTACCAATTGCCCGCGCTGCTGCTCGAGGGCAAGACAGTGGTGGTGTCGCCGCTCATCGCGCTCATGAAAGACCAGTGCGACCGGATGCGGCAGCTGGGCATCCACGCGGTGCAGGTCAACAGCGCGCTCGGCGCCGAGGAAGTTGCGCAGGCCGAGCGCGACATCGCCGACGGCAGCGCGCGGATCGTGCTGACGACGCCCGAGCGGCTGGCGGAGCCCGATTTCCTCGGACGCATGGGTGCGCATCCGACGGCGCTGGTCGTCGTGGACGAGGCGCATTGCATTTCGCAGTGGGGGCACGATTTTCGCCCCGCCTTCCTGGAGATCGGACCGTCCATCAAGGCTCTGCGCAGCCCGGCCGTGCTGGCGCTGACGGCCACGGCCGGCGCGGAGGTGGTCGCCGACGTGATGAAGCAGCTGGGCATTCCCCGCACGGGCCTGGTCGATACGGGCGCCTACCGCGACAACCTGCAGTTTGCGGTCGAGCAACTGGCCGACGAGGACGAGCGTTTGCGCCGCACCGTCGAGCTGGTGGCGCAGGAGTCAGGCAGCGGCATCGTGTATGCCGCGACGGTGAAGGCCGCCCAGCGCACCTTCGATGCGCTGAAGGCACGCGACGTGGCCGCGGCGCTATATCACGGCAAGCTCGGTTCGCGCGAGCGCACCGCTGCGCAGGAGGCCTTCATGGCGGGCGAGGTGCGGGTCATGGTGGCCACCAATGCGTTCGGCATGGGCATCGACAAGCCCGACATCCGCTTCGTGCTGCATGGCCAGATGCCCTCGAGCCTGCACGCGTACTACCAGGAAGCCGGACGCGCCGGGCGCGACGGCGAGCGCGCGCGCTGCACCCTGCTCTTCCACGCCAAGGACCGGACGGTGCAGCAGTTCTTTCTTGCCGGCAAGTATCCGCAGCTCGAGGACCTCGACGCGATCCACCGGCAATTGCTGGCGTCACCGCCCGATCCCGCGGGCTGGACGGCCGCCCGCCTGCTCGACGCGCTGGAGCAGCCACGCACCCGGCTGCAGGCCGGCATCGCGCTGCTCAAGCAGGCACAGGTGCTCAGGGCCGACCGGCGCGCACGCCTGTCGGTGCGCAAGACCGAGATCACCGACGCCGACCTGCGCGCCTTGCTCGAGACCTACACGCAGCGGCGCGTGCAGGACCGCGAGACGCTCGAACGCATGGTGGCGTACGCGCAGTCCGGCCAGTGCCGATGGCAGATGCTACTGGGCGATCTGGACGAGTCCGCGCGCATGCGGCGCTGCGGCACGTGCGACAACTGCCGGCGCATTGCGGCGCATGAGGCGGCCATGGCCCAACCCATCGTCGTGAGCGCCGGCAACGTGCAACAGGCCTCGCCGGCGCTGTCGGCCTTTTGCGCCGGCGACGCCGTGAAGGTCCGGCGCTTCGGCCGGGGCACGGTGGTGGCGTCGGACGGCAGCTCGGTCACGGTGGGGTTCGACGACGGAAGCGAACGCTGCTTTCATCCGGACTATGTGACGGCCCTGCGCCGGTCCGTGGCGCGCGCCGCCGCCGCCGTGCGGAAGTCGCTGCCGGCATGCGCGCAGGCGGCCTGACGCCGGCCACTTCACCAGGAGATCAGGGGTGAACGATGCAGCCAGGCGTCGCTGTTCACCTGGTCCAGCACGAAGCGTGCGGCGTCCGCCCTCGCGATGGTTCCGCCGTGGAAGCCGGAGAGATCCGTGAAGACACGCACCACCGGTCCGGAGGCCTTGTCGTTGAGCACCGACGGCCGCACCAGCACCCAGTCCAGCTCGCTTTGCCGCACCAGCGCTTCCTGCCTGTTCTTGTCGTCGTAGACCTTGCGCAACAGCGCGGGAAAGATCAGCCGGTCGAAGAAGAAGCCGCCGTGCCCGGCGCTGTCCCCGGCACCCATGCCGGTGATGCAGACGAGCCGGCTGACGCTTTCCGCGCGCATGGCGCCGACGAGGGCACGCGTTGCGGCCGAGAGCAGGGTCACCTCCCGCAGCGGGCTGGCCGGCGTGCCCAGCGCACTGACGACGGCATCCCTGCCCTCGAGGGCGGTGCGCAACGCCCGTTCGTCGCGGGCGTCCCCGAAAGTGAGCGTTGCGCCCTCCAGCCCGGTCGCCTTCTCGGGCGAGCGCACCAGCGCGTGGACGTCATGCCCGCGTGCCAGCGCCTGCTGGACGATCAGCCGGCCCGTGCCGCCGGTGGCGCCGAGCACCAGGACGCTCCGGCGGCGGGCCTGGGCCGCGGCGTCGCGCATCGCCTGCTCGCGGCCAGGGACCGTCTCTGTGGCGGATGGATAGATCATGGTGGGATCCTTTCGTGTGCGTGTGCGTGGGTGGCCGGCGCGGCGCTCAGGCCGCCGCGCAGACCTCGGAGGCGAAATCGCGGTACGAGCGCAGGGGACGCCCCAGCAGCGCGGTGAGGCGCTCCACGTCGCCGGCCTCGGGGATCATTCCCTCCGACAGGAAGCGTTCGCTCATGAGGCGCATGTCGTAGGCCATCCAGCCCGGCATGAAGTTCAGCAGGTTCTTCTCGAAGGCGGCCGTGTCGTCGCCGCCGTAGGCAATCGGGCGACCCGACACGGCCGACCACAGGCCGGCGACATCGGCGCCCGTCAGCGTGTCGGGGCCCACCAGGTTGATGCGCTGCAGCGGCAGCGGTTGCGACGCGTCGCGCCGCAGCAGTTCGATGGCGGCGATCTGCGCGATGTCGCGCGTGTCGATCATCGCGAGCCCCTTGCCGCCGACCGGCATCGGATAGACGCCATGCCCGAGCACGACATCCTTGACCGTGAGGTCGTTCTGCATGAAGTAAGCCGGGCGCAGGATGGTGGCGCCGAAGCCCATCTGCTCGAGCATGCGCTCCACCCCGAACTTGCCCGCGAAATGGGGAACGTTGAGGTACTTGTCGCTGTGGATCACCGACAGGTAGACGACGCGCGCGATCCCCGCCTCGCGCGCCAGGTTGAGCGTGACGAGTGCCTGCGTGAATTCGTCGGGCACGACGCCGTTGAGCAGGAACAGAGTCGACACCCCCGCCAGGGCGCGGCGCGTTGCCTGCACGTCCAGCAGGTCGCCCTG
Organism: Variovorax sp. efr-133-TYG-130; assembly: GCF_030208835.1. Lineage (NCBI taxonomy): Bacteria > Pseudomonadati > Pseudomonadota > Betaproteobacteria > Burkholderiales > Comamonadaceae > Variovorax > Variovorax sp. efr-133-TYG-130. The sequence goes on from NZ_JARVTD010000012.1 coordinate 134,535, forward strand.
CACGACCTCCACGCCGGCCGGGAACGCGACCTTGGAAGGATCGCGCACGAGCGCACGCACCGCGGCGCCGCGGTCGACGAGATGTTGGACGACCTGGCGGCCGATGGCGCCGCTGGCGCCGGTGATGAGGATGGTCATGGAAGAACTCCGGTTCGTTGAAGGAGCCTCGATCTTCAAAGTTCCATCGATGGACCGATAGCCCATATATTTGGACACCTCGTCTCACTGATGGAACACATGGACTTCCTCGCCCTCACCGACTTCAACCTGGTGGCGCGTCACGGCGGCTTCGGGCGCGCGGCCCGGGAATCCGGGCGGCCCAAGGCGACCCTTTCCCGCCGCGTCGCCGACCTGGAAAGCGCGCTCGACCTGCGGCTGTTCGAGAGGGGTGCGCGCACCCTGAAGCTCACCGAGGAAGGCCGCGCCCTCCACGAGCGGACATCGGTATTGCTGACCGAACTCGACGAAACCGCGGCGCAGATCGCCTCTGGCGGCGGAGCGCCGCGCGGCAGGCTGAGGGTGAGCGCGCCGCTGCTTTTCTCGCAAGCCGCGATGGGCAAGCTCGCCGCCAGCTTCGCCCTGAAATACAGGGACGTGCACCTGGAGGTCACCACCGAGGACCGGCCGGTCGACATGGTCGAAGAGGGTTACGACCTGGTGATCCGCGTGAACCCGGACCCTGATGCGCGACTGGTGGGCCGAATCTTCCTGCGTGACCGGCTCGTGGTGGTGGCGAGCCCGGCGCTCGCCCGCCCGAAGGGCACCGCGGCCGCCCCGGCCGTGATGCGCGCGGGCGGGGCGGCGGCCTCGCATTCGAGCTGGGAGGTGGCCGCCGCGTCCGGCAGGCGGCGCATCGCCGTGGAACCTGTGCTGCGCCTGTCCTCGTTGTTCATGGTTCGCGACGCTGTCAGGGCTGGCGTGGGAACCGCGCAGCTGCCGCTGTCGCTGGTCGCTCAGGACCTGAGCGCCGGCAGACTGGTGCACTGGGGCGACGTCGAAGGGCCCGAAATCGCACTGTGGGTGCTCTATCCGTCGCGCAGGCTGCTGAGCCCGCGCGTTTCAGCATTCCTGGACTTCCTGAAAGAGGCATTTCCCGCCGGCACGCCCGACGAGCTGGCGTCCTTCATCGATTGAGGCTCGGGCACGGCGGCGTCGCGGTGCGACGAGAGAGTCAGACCTCCTTCAGCGACGAAAGCTTCACCGGTCCGTCCTGGCTCGCGAAGGTCGGAGCGCCGCCTTCGGCGTTCTGTTGCTGCTGGCTCACGCCGGTGATGCGGTGCCCCTCCGTGTCGTACTGCCTGACCGTGCCATTCTGTTTCACGACCAGCCGCCGCTGCTGCGCGAAGAAGGCGTAGCTCACGCCGTTCTGGCTGCCGGTGCTCGAGGGGTCGGACAGGCCGCCGGGCCACCAGCTGCTGTCCGGCGGCTCCATCGGCTTCATGGGGGCCATGTTCTTCATGGGCTTCATGGGCTTCATGGGCTTCATCGGTTCCATTTCGCTCTCCTGCTTCATGTCGACAACTTGTCGAGATGCCATTGGGCAATTCGCGGCTCGCACCGTGTGTCGGGGCGCATGTGGAACGCCTGTAGGTGGGCCCGCTTCGGCGCCTCTTGCGGGCGGGCTTCATGAAGGCCGCCTACACCCCAGCCGCTTGTCGCCTGACGCGGCCTCCTTGACCGCGAATCTACCTTCAGGGCTCACATCGTCGATTCCACCAGAACAGCAACACCATTGAGGGCCCCACCATGATCGGCATCGTCATCCCGGCGCACAACGAAGAGCAGGTCATTCGCGATTGCCTGGCGGCCACGCGGCTGGCCGCGCGACATCCGGCACTCATGGGCGAGCCGGTGGAAACGATCGTGGTGCTCGACGACTGCACCGACGCGACCGGCGTGCTCGCCGCGAACGCCGGTGCCGCGACCGTGAGCGTGCGAGCGCGCAACGTGGGCCTGGCCCGCGCCGTGGGCGCGCAGGTCATGCTGTCGCGCGCGGCGAGATGGCTGGCCTTCACCGACGCGGACACCCTGGTTTCCGAAGAGTGGCTGGCCAGCCAGCTGTCGTTGCAGGCCGACGTGGTCTGCGGCACGGTGTGCGTGCAGGACTGGTCTCCCCACGGATGCCATGCCGATCTGCTGCAGGCGCACTTCCAGCAGACGTATTTCGATCGCGAGGACCACCGCCATGTGCACGGCGCGAACCTCGGCGTGTCTGCCGAGGCCTACCGCAGCGTGGGCGGCTTCAGGCACCTGGCATGCAGCGAAGATACCGAGCTCGTCGATGCGCTGGTCAAGGCGGGTCGGCGCGTCGCATGGAGTTCGCGGCCACGCGTGGTGACCAGCGCGCGCACCGATGCGCGGGCGCCGGGCGGATTCGCGGGCGCGTTGCTGAACGCCGTGGCGCAGCGCATCGCCGAAGTCGCGGCCGTGCCGCTGCTGGCAACGCCCGCTGCCGCTGCCGCGCAACCTGCCTGAGCGGCTTCGCCAGCCATGTCGCCGCCAGCCCCTGCCCGGCTGGCAGGCCGTCTCACATGCGGTGCCATCGGACTCCTACAACGGCTCGACACCCTGACCCTAGGCTGACTTCAACGGCCTTCGTCAGGTCGATCAACAGGGTTAGGAACATGCCTGTCACTGCGTTCCTCGTCGAGGACAACCAAGTCATTCGAGACAACCTCATTCCGACCATCGAGAGCCTGTCCGCCGCGCGTGTGGGCGGCTTCGCGGAGACCGAAGCCGAAGCCATGGCGTGGCTCGAAGCACACGATGCCCACTGGGACGTTGCCGTCGTGGACCTCTTCCTGCGTGAAGGCTCGGGCCTCAACGTCGTCGACCGCTGCCGGGCACGGCTGCCGCACCAGCGGGTCGTCATCTTCTCGAACTATGCGACCGAGGAAGTACGTCGCCGCGCGTTGCTGCTGGGAGCGGATGCGGTCTTCGACAAGTCGACCGAGATCGACGGACTGCTGGATTTTCTCGAGCAGTTGAACAGGCTCTAGCGCTCGGCACCCTCGCGCCCTTGCCGGCTTGAACGATGGCATGCTCGCTGCCCATGAGCCATACGGATCGAATTCTTTGCGCTTTGTTGGCTGTGTGCGCGCTGTCGGGCTGCGACGTGTCTACGGCACCGGCCGCACCGCCGGCACTGAGCCCCGAAGCCGTCTTCACGCGTGACGCGCCCGCCGGGCAGGTGTTCCAAGGCCGCCTCGCCGGCGCGCCCGCGCATTTCCTGGTCCATGACTGCGAGGTGTTCCAGGTCGAATACCTCGCGGGCCGCGAGGTCCGTTGGACAAGCGTCCTCAAGCCCGACCCCTATCCGTTCTGGACCTCCTGCGAACGGCAGTCGCTGTCTTTCGATGGCACCGCATTGACCGCGACGCTCGGGCGCCGGGCCTTCGGTGCCGGTGGCTGCTGCGCCACAGGCGGCACCTATCGCACGGTCGACGGCCGCAGCTGGAAGAAAGTCTGAGCCGGGCCGCCGTCACACCATCCCAAAAACATCCGTAGACCATCCATATGGATGGTGCTAGGATGGCGCATGTCACCGACGACCGCGCCCAAACTCCCTCTCGCCAAAGCCCCCGAGTCCGAGAAGATCACCATCAACATGGGCTTCGTGGACCTCGGCCACATCGACCTGCTGGTGGCCGAGGGGTTCTACTCGAACCGCACGGATTTCATCCGCACGGCGATCCGCACCCACCTGGCGTCGCATGCCGACGCGCTGCGCCAGGCGGTGTCGAGAAAGACGCTGGTGCTGGGCTTGCAGAGCTTCTCGGCGGCGGATCTCGAGGCCGTGCGCGCCGCAGGCGAGATGCTGCAGATCCGCGTGCTCGGCCTGGCCGTGATCGCGCCGGACGTGACCCCCGCACTGGCCCTGGCGACCATCGAATCGCTGACCGTGCTCGGCGCATTCCACGCTCCACCCGCGGTGAAAGCCGCGCTGGCGGGGCGTGTCCATTGACCTCACCGGTACCTCACGGGCCCACACCATGAATCCACTTTTCTCCGGCCTGATGAACGAAGCCGCCGAGCTCACGCGCACCGGGCAGCTGGCCAAGGCCACCGAAGCCATCCAGCGCGCGCTGCGCGGGGAAGCGAACGCGCGACCCGCAGCGCCAGCGACGGGTCCCGACGACGCCGACGTGATCGATGTCGAGGCGCGAGTGATCGAGCGCGAGCGGCCTGCACACACCCCGCCGCCGCGCGAGGAGCAAGGCGAGGCGGACGTATGGACCCGAGCCTCTTTCGCCCACAAGGGCCGAAGCATCGACTACATGCTCTTCGTGCCGAAGCGCGCCGCCGGCGAAGCCGCCACGCCGCGCCCGGTGGTGCTGATGCTGCACGGCTGCACGCAGTCGGCGGCCGACTTCGCAGCCGGCACGCAAATGAACGAGCACGCACGCGGCAGCGGCGCGATCGTGGTCTACGCCGAGCAGACGCAACGCGCGCACGGCCAGAAGTGCTGGAACTGGTTCAAGACACCGCACCAGCAGCGCGGGCGCGGCGAGCCGGAGCTGCTGGCCGCGCTCACGCAGCACGTCGTCGCGCAGCAGGACGCGGACCGCCTGCGCGTGTACGTCGCCGGCCTGTCGGCGGGCGGTGCCATGGCCGACATCCTCGGGCATTGCTACCCGGACATCTATGCGGCCATCGGCGTGCACTCGGGCCTGCCGCATGGCGCGGCGCACGACATGATGAGCGCGCTGAACGCCATGCGCTCGGGGCCCGCGGCCAGCGGGTCCGGTCCCGACATGTCCTCGCCGCCGACCATTGTTTTTCATGGCGACGCCGACACCACGGTGCATGCGAGCAACGGCCTGGCCATCGTGGCGGGCGCGGCGCCCGGGGCGGTCGACGAAGGCCGTTCGCCGGCAGGCCGGCGCTACACCCGCACGCTCTACGCCGCATCGCCCGGTCGCGGGCAGGCGGAGCATTGGCGCCTGCACGGCGCGGGCCACGCCTGGTCGGGGGGCAGTGCGCAAGGCAGCTACACGCAGCCCGACGGCGTCGATGCAAGCCGGGAGATGCTGCGCTTCTTCCTCGGCCAGCGGCTGGCGCGGTAAAAGCCCCGGCAGAAAGACGCCAGACTGCCCATGAAAAATGCCCTCCGGGCTCAAGCCGGGAGGGCATTTTTCGGGGACCGCTGCAGGCTATTTACACAGCGTGCAGGCGAATCCCCGATGTCGCTGAAACAAATCAGCTCTTCATGGCCTTGATGTCGGCCTTGGCCTTGTCGTGATCGGCCTTGGCCTGGTTCACGCAGGCGCTCTTGGCATCGCCGGACTGGTCGTCGCACTTTTCCTTGGCCACTTCGTAGTTCATGGTGGCGGTCTCTTCGGCGACCTTCTTGGCGTGGCTGGCGCTCGGCTTGTAGTCCTGCTCCAGTTGGGCCTTGGCGACGTTTTCAGTGCCCTTGGCTTCCTTCATGCACACGTCCTTGGCGTTGTCCTTCAACGCGTCGCACTTGGCCTTGGCCACCTTGTAGTCGGCCGAGATCTTTTCCTTGGCGACCTTGTATTGATCCTTCGTCATGCCGTCGGCTGCGTTGGCAGCGGTCATGGCGAAGCAGGAAGAAGCGATGGCGAGAACGAGAAGATGTTTTTTCATGGGAATGTCCCTCACGGAGTTGATTGATCTGCGGAGTGCACTGTGCGTCTCCGGTGAAATCAATGTAGGAAATCGGAAAGACCTTCCGGGTAGGACGACGCCTTCAAGCGGGCTAGGTCGTTGCCATTCGCGCGCGCAGGCAGGAAGTGCACATGGGCCTGCCGCCATCTCCCGCAGCCTCAGATGAACGGCACGCCGCCCGTGACAGGTATGGTCGCGCCCGAGATGTAGCTCGCCTGGTCGGAGGCCAGCAGCACATACACGGCCTGCAGCTCCGCCGGCTGGCCGGGACGCTTCATCGGCGTCTGCTTGCCGAACTCCTTGACCTTCTCCGGCGGCATGGTGGAGGGAATCAGCGGCGTCCAGAAGGGCCCCGGCGCCACGCAATTCACGCGGATGCCTTTCTCCGCGAGCAGCTGCGCCATGCCGCCCGACATGTTCTGGATGGCGCCCTTGGTCGCGGCGTAGGCGACGAGCGTGGCATTGGGCTTGTCCGCGTTGACCGACGCGGTACTGATGATCGCGCTGCCCGGCCGCATGTGTGCCGAGGCAGCCTTGCAAAGGAAGAAGTTGGCGTAGACGTTGGTGCGGAAGGTGCGGTCGAACTCTTCGGCCGTGATCTCGCCCAGGTCCTTGTGGCTCATCTGGAACGCGGCGTTGTTCACCAGCACGTCGAGCTTGCCGAAGCGCTCGATGGCGGTCGCGACGAGCCGGTTGCAATGCGCCTCCTCGCAGATGTCGCCGGGCACGGCCACGCACACCCGGCCTTCGCGCTCGATGAGCTGCTTGCACACCTGTGCGTCGGATTCTTCGTCGGCCAGGTACGAGATCAGCACGTCGGCGCCCTCCCGCGCGAAGGCAAGCGCCACGGCACGGCCGATGCCGCTGTCACCACCGGTGATCAGCGCAGCCTTGCCCTGCAGCTTGCCGCTGCCGACATAGGAAGACTCGCCGAAGTCGGGCCGCGGCTCCATCTTCGACTCGAGTCCGGGCGGCGATTGTTCGGGTGTGTGGAAAGGCGGTCGGGGACCGGCGTGCAGTGGATCCGTCATGGTGTGCTCCTTCGGGGGGTGTGAATCAGGCGTGTCTGCCGTTCAAATTACCCGCCGAGGAACACGCTGCCGTCGGACAAACGCCCGACCTGATGCGCTCGATTCCGAGCGCCCGTCAGCCGCGCCCGGATGCGGTCCAGCGCGCCAGATAGGGGGCGGTGCGGCCCTGCGTGCTCTTTGCAACGTCGCCTGGCGTTCCGCTGGCGACGATGCGCCCCCCTTCCCCGCCGGCCCCGGGCCCCATGTCGATCACCCAGTCGCAGCCCGCGACCAGGCGCATCTCGTGCTCGATCACGATCACGGTGTTGCCCGCATCCACGAGGCTGTTGAGCTGCGCGGTCAGCTTGTCGACGTCGGCGGGATGCAAGCCCGTGGTCGGCTCGTCCAGCACATAGAGCGCATCGCCGCGTTGCGCCCGCTGCAGTTCGGTGGCGAGCTTGATGCGCTGCGCCTCGCCGCCCGACAATTCCGTGGCGGGCTGCCCCAGCCGCAGGTAGCCCAGTCCGATGGACCTCAGCAATTGCAGCGGCCGCTCGATGGCAGCGTCGGCCTCGAAGAAGGCGTATGCCTCTTCCACCGTCATCCCCAGCACATCGGCGATGGTGCGCCCGCGCAGGCGCACGCTCAATGTCTGCGCGTTGAAGCGCGAGCCGTGGCAGGCCGGGCAAGGCGCGTACACGCTGGGCATGAACAGCAGTTCGACGCTGACGAAGCCCTCGCCCTCGCAGGTCGGGCATCGGCCCTTGGCCACGTTGAACGAAAACCGCCCGGCGTCGAAACGACGCGACTTCGCGGCGCGGGTGGCGGCAAACAGCTTGCGCACATGGTCGAAGAGCCCGGTGTAGGTCGCCAGGTTGGAACGCGGCGTGCGGCCGATGGGTTTCTGGTCGACGCGCACCAGCCGCCGGATTCCCTCCATGCCCTGCACGATGCGTCCACCCGTGCGGCCCGCGACCGCTGGCTCGTCCCCCTGCTCTTCCTCTGCCGGCGGCGGCTCATGGCCCAAATGCGCGGCCACCAGTTCGACCAGCGCCTGGCTGACCAGGCTGGATTTGCCGGAGCCCGACACGCCGGTCACGGCGCTCAGCACACCGAGCGGGAACGCAGCCGCCACGCCCGACAGGTTGTTGCGCGTGACGCCCTCCAGCTTCAGCCATCCCTTCGGCGTGCGCGACGCCCGGGCGGGCGCCGACTGCGCCGAGAACAGGTAACGGGCCGTGTGCGATTGCGCCACATGGCGAAGGCCCTCGGGCGGCCCGCTGTAGAGCACGACGCCGCCCTCTTCTCCCGCGCCCGGCCCCACATCCACCAGCCAGTCGGCGCGCCGCATCAGGTCGAGGTCGTGCTCGACCACGAAGAGCGAATTGCCCGATCGCTTGAGCGTTTCGAGCGCGAGCACCAGCGCCTCGCCGTCCGCGGGATGCAGGCCGGCCGAGGGCTCGTCGAGCACATACACGACGCCGAAGAGGTTGGAGCGGATCTGCGTGGCCAGCCGAAGGCGCTGCAGTTCGCCGGGCGAGAGCGTCGGCGTGCTGCGGTCGAGCGACAGGTAGCCCAGCCCCAGCTCGAGCAACGTGGTCACGCGCTCGAGCATCTCGTGGGCGATGCGCTGTGCGGCCATGCGCTTTTCCTGCGACTGGTTGGGCGTGCGCCGCACGTCGGGTGCGCTCGCATGGCTGCCCGCGCCCGCACCGGCCGTGCGAAGCGCGGCGCGCCGGACCGGCCCCGGAGCCGCAGCGCCGGCGGCGTCGCCGAGTGCCACGGGCCGCAGCACATCCGCGAACCGATGCAGCGGCATGCGCGCGATCTCGCCGATGTCATGGCCCGCGAAGCGTACCGACAGGGCCTCCGGCTTGAGCCGCTTGCCATGGCACTGGGGGCAATCACCACCCACCATGAAGCGCGCGACGCGGTTCTTCATCAACGCGCTGTGGGTGGTCGCGAAGGTGTGCAGCACATACTTTCGCGCCCCCATGAAGGTGCCCTGGTAGCTCGGCTCCATCTTGCTGCGCAGGGCGGCGCGCGTCTCGGCCGGCGTGAAGCCCGCATACACCGGCACCGTGGGCTGCTCCTCGGTGAAGAGGATCCAGTCGCGCGTCTTTTTCGGCAGCTCGCGCCAGGGCTTGTCGACGTCGATGCCCATCGTCACCAGAATGTCGCGCAGGTTCTGCCCGTGCCACGCGGGCGGCCAGGCGGCGATCGCGCGTTCGCGGATGGTGAGCGTGTCGTCGGGCACCATCGACTGCTCGGTGACCTCGAAGACACGGCCCAGGCCGTGGCAGGTCGGGCAGGCGCCTTGCGGCGTGTTCGGGGAGAAATCTTCCGCGTACAGCATCGGTTGCCGCGCGGGGTAGTCGCCCGCCCGCGAATACAGCATGCGCAGCAGGCTCGACAGCGTCGTGACGCTGCCCACCGACGAACGGGCGCCCGGCGTGCCGCGCTGCTGCTGCAGGGCCACCGCCGGCGGCAGGCCGTCGATGGCATCGACCGCGGGCACGCCGACCTGGTCGATCAGCCGGCGCGCATACGGCGCGACCGATTCGAAATAGCGCCGCTGCGCTTCGGCATAGAGCGTGCCGAAGGCGAGCGACGACTTGCCCGAGCCCGAGATGCCGCTGAAGACCACCAGCGCGTCGCGCGGGATGTCGACATCCACGTTGCGCAGATTGTGTTCACGCGCGCCGCGCACGCGAACGAAGCGCTCAGGGGCGAATTTTGGATCCGGCATGTGCGCTTCAGGGCAGGCTGCGCGCCTGGCCCGGATGCCGCTTTGCCGCGGTCTCGCAGTAGCTCAGGAACTCGTTGATCTCGGCGGCCTTGTCGAAGACCGCGTCCGCACCGAGCCGCAGGCAGGCGGTGCGGTTGCCAGGCGACGCCGCATTGGTCAATGCCACCACCGCGCCCCTTCGCGCGCATTGCGCCAGTGCGGAGAGCACGCCGAGCCCTGATCCCTGCGTGAGGAACAGATCCACCACCAGCAGGTGCCAGCCGCCTTCGTTCGCCTGGAGCCAGGCCACGGCTTCAGCTTCGGAACGCGCCGCGCCGATGACCTCCGCGCGCAGGAAACCCTCGATCACGACCTTGAGGCTTTCCTGAATGACAGGCTCGTCCTCCACCAGGAAAACGGCGAACTTCATGATCGCTGCTCCGCAAGATTCTGCTCGTCGATCGAGTGGCGCTCCTTGCAGGCGACAGAGTTGCGCGCACGTGCTGCAAGCCGCACGTAGAACTCCGCGACCTCGCGCAGATCCTGCTCGTCCAGGTCTTCGATGCCGATCATGCGATTGCTCGCGACCTTGCTCGCTGCCAGCAGTTCGTTGAGCTTGAGATGCAGCGCGACGCTGTCCTTGTTCTGGCTCTGCTGAATGAGGAAGACCATCAGGAAGGTCACGATGGTCGTGCCCGTGTTGATCACCAGCTGCCAGTTCTCCGAAAAGTGGAACAGCGGGCCGACGAGTGCCCACAACAGCACCGCCAAGAGCGCCATGCAGAACGCCAGCGGCGTGCCCGCCCAGCGCGTCACCCGGCTGGCGAAGTGGTCGAACGCGGACAGCACGCGCGACCGACGGGCATACGAAGCGCTGGCGGTGTCGGGCATCGAGCCGACGGGATCGTCGGCGGACTGCCAATCTGATGAGGTCATGTCGGGCATACGTTCGGACTCCGGTCAACATGCGACAAAGCCGCCCGAAGGGCGGCTCGCTTTGCCGGCAAGGGAAGCGGGCAGGAAAAACACGTCCCTCAGGCCATGACCGACATCTCGGCCATCAATTCCTCCTTGCGGGCGGCGAGTTCGTCGCGCATCGCCACCAGGTCGAGTTTGCGCGCCGCCCTCGCTTTCGGGAAGAGTTCGTTACGTTCTTCCTTCACATGGTGGTCGATGTACTCGCCCAGGACCTTGACCTTCGCGTCGAACATGTCGTCCACCTCGGCTGCTTCCTGGATCTGGGAGATCAGGTCTTTCGCACCTGCGTGCTCGACCTCCGCTTCATCCAGGAGATCCGTCTCCTTGATCGCCGCGCGAGCCGCGGGATAGAAGATTTCTTCCTCGATCTGCGCATGCACCGTGAGCTCCATGCAGATCTGCATCGCGAGGTCGCGGCGCTTGTCGCGCGCGGAGGCGGCTCTGGACTTGGTGAGCTCCTCATAGGCGGCGAACATCTTCTTGACGTTCCTGTGGTCTGCATCCAGCAGGGAGCATGCATCGGGTTGGGCGCGCTTGGTGGTCATCGGGGGTCTCCATGGGTTGGTTCATCGAACGATCGCGATGCGTTGAAAGCAGGCTCGTAGGACCTCTTCCCGATCCGGAGTCGGTCCCGCCGGAACCGAGTGCAGCACCGCCGCGAGCGGCTTCGCCTTCGTCAGGCATTCGCAGACGGGCTCAGCCGGATCGGAATGGCCTTGGAAGCGGGCACCTTGCTGTGCTCGGCGTGGTGCGCCAGCGGCACGAGCGGATTGCATTCGGGGTAGTAGCCGCCCGCGCAGCCCGCCGGGATGTCGTAGGGCGTGACGCGCAGCCCCCGGACGCTTCGCGCATGGCCGTCATCGACGGCGGTGTGCACGTCCACGCTGTCGCCTTCCGCGAAGCCGAGCCGCCGGATGTCGTCGTGGTTCATCAGCAGCACGCGGCGCGTGCCGTAGACGCCGCGGAAGCGGTCGTCCAGGCTGTAGATCGTGGTGTTGAACTGGTCGTCGCTGCGCAGCGTCATGAGCCGCAGCACCTCGGGGCCGGTCTCGGGCGTGTCCGGATCGGCGCGCAGGTTGCCATAGCCCTTGAAGCAGGCCTTGCCGTTGGGTGTCTTCCACACGCGCTCCTTGGCGGGCAGCGGCCGCGGGAAGCCCCCGGGCGCCTCCAGGCGCTCGTTGAAGTCGTGAAAGATCTCCGGGAAAGCCTGCGCGATGTGGTCGCGCACCAGGGCATAGTCCGCCACCCAGCCGTCCCACGGGACCTTCGGGTTCGGTGGCAGGCTGGCCTTGGCAATGCCGGCGACGATGGCGGGTTCCGACAGCAGCGTGGCCGCCGCCGGCTCCGCAACGCCCCGGGAAGCGTGCATCACGCCGGTCGAATCCTCCATCGCCACGGTCTGCTCGCCGCTTTGCTGGCGGTCGACCTCGATGCGGCCCCGGCAAGGCAGGAGGTACGACACCTTCCCATGCACCAGGTGGCTGCGGTTGAGCTTGGTGGCCACCTGCACGGTCAGCTGCAGGTTGCGCCATGCCGGCTCCAGCCGGTCGGAATCGGGCACCGCGCGCACGAAGTTGCCGCCCAGCCCGATGAAGGCGCGAACCTGTCCCTTGAACACGCCCTCGCAGGTCTCGACCGTGTTCAGGCCCTTTTCGCGCGGCGGTTCGAAGCCGTACATCGTCGCCAGCCTGTCCAGGGGGGCCAGTTCCGGCTTCTCGGTGATGCCCACGGTCCTCTGCCCCTGCACGTTCGAATGGCCGCGCACGGGACAGATGCCTGCGCCCGGCCGACCGATGTGTCCGCCGAGCAGCAGCAGGTTGGAAACCATCTGCACGTTCTCCACGCCCTTGCGGTGCTGCGTGAGGCCCATGCCGTAGATGCCGATCACCGCCTTCGCGCCGGCGAAGGTGGCGGCCGCGGCTTCGAGCGCTTCGCGCGACAGCCCGGACTCCGACTCGATGTCGTCCCAGGACGCTTCGCGCAGGAAGGCCGCGAAGGTGTCGAAGCCGTCGGTGTGCTCGGCGATGAACGTCGCGTCCAGCACGCGCACCAGGCCCGACGCCAGGGCGTCGTCGTCGGCCGCGACCAGCGCCTTGCACATGCCGGTGAGCGCGGCGAGATCGCCGCCGTTCTTCACCTGCAGGTACTGGGTGCTGATCTGGGTGTTCGCCGGCGTGAGCATCTCGGTGGGCGACTGCGGGTTCACGAACTCCACGAGCCCCCGCTCGCGCAGCGGATTGAATGTGACGATCGGCACGCCACGCTTGCGCGCGTCCTGCAGCTGGTGGAGCATGCGCGGACTGCTCACGCCCGTGTTGTGGCCGAAGATGAAGATCGCATCGCACAGCTCGAAGTCGTCCAGCCGGACCGTGCCCACGGGCACGCCGATGGTCGCGGGCAAGGCCACCGAGGTGCTTTCATGGCACATGTTCGAGCTGTCGGGCAGGTTGTTGTTGCCGTACAGGCGCGCGAGCAACTGATACATGTAGCTGGCCTCCAGCGAGGCCCGGCCCGAGGCATAGAAAACCACCGATGCGGGATCCTGTGCATGCAGGGCACGCATCTCGGCGCCGATGCCTTCGAAGGCCTCCTGCCAGCCGATCTCCAGGTACCGGTCGGAGTCGGCATCCCATTTCATCGGCACCGTCAGGCGGCCCTGCGCTTCCAGGTCGTGATCGCTCCATGCCAGCAGGCTGCTCACCGTGTGCTCGAGGAAGAACGACGCGGGCGCACGCTTGGCGGTGAGCTCCCACGCCGTGGCCTTGGCACCGTTCTCGCAGAATTCCGCCGCACGTGGATGCTCGGGCTTGGCCCACGCGCAACTCACGCAGGCGAACCCGCCGGGCTTGTTCTGCTTCCAGAGCGCTTCCGCGCCGACGATGGGAATTCGCTCGCGCAGCAGGTAGGTGCTCACGGCCTTCAGGGAACCCCAGCCGCCCGCTGAGTGGGTATAGGGTTCGAATCGCGTGCTGTCTGTCACTGGCGGTCCCGAGAACAAGAGTGCCGCAACCGTATACCGTTGCCGGCTGCTGCCTGTAGGCCGCCGCCGAGCGCGCCTGTGCGTCTAAAGGGGGTGTCGGCCAGCCCGCCGGTCCGCGCTGCAAGCGTTGTCACCGCCCGGGAGGATGTCTTGTCCCACGCACGTGCAACCGGCGCGGGATGAAGATCCGCTTTTTCTTTCCTGGGGGAGCGCCACAATGAAGATCGCCACTTTCAACGTCAACGGCATCGGAAGCCGCCTGGAACGCCTTCTGGAGTGGCTGGCGCAATCCCGGCCCGACGTCGCCTGCCTGCAGGAGCTCAAGTCGCCGAACGAAAAGCTGCCGCTGGAGGCGATCCGCAGCGCAGGCTACGGCGTGGTCGCCCATGGGCAGCGCGCGTGGAACGGCGTGGCCATCCTCGCGCGCGGATGCGAGCCGATCGAAACGGGACGCGGCCTGCCGGGCATGGACGACGATCCGCAAAGCCGCTATGTCGAAGCGGTGGTCCACGGCGTGGTGGTGGGCTGCCTCTACCTGCCCAATGGCAACCCGCAGCCCGGGCCGAAGTTCGACTACAAGCTGCAGTGGTTCGAGGCGTTCAACCGGCATGCGAAGAAGCTTTTCTCCAGCGGCATGCCCGTCGTGCTGGCGGGCGACTACAACGTGGTGCCCACCGATGCCGACATCTACAACCCCGCGTCCTGGCGCGAGGACGCGCTGCTGCAGCCCGAGAGCCGGCTGGCTTTCGCGCGGCTGATGAAGCAGGGATGGACGGACGCCATCCGCGCCTGCCACCCCGACCGCGTGCCCTACACGTTCTGGACGTACTGGCGCAACCGCTACCCAAGGGATGCCGGTCTGCGCATCGACCACCTGCTGCTGAACGCGGAACTGGCGCCCATGCTGCGCGCGGCCGGGGTCGACCGCGACGTGCGGGGACGTCCCGGCGCGAGCGACCACGCGCCCGCCTGGATCGAGCTCGACCTGCCTGCGGCCTGACTGCCGGGCCGAGGGCGCTGCGCCCCGGCGTGCTGAAGGAAATGGCTGACGCCACCGCCGGCTTGCGCGTGTTAAGAAATCAGTTCCCGCATCCGACGCGCGTCGTGCGCGTCGCGACAACTGTTTACAACACCTCTTCCCCACGAGGACGCACATGCCAATCACCATCAACGGGTCGACAGCCGAGTTGCCCGACGACCCACGGGTCTCGCTGCTGGATTTCCTGCGCGAGCACCAACATCTGTTCGGCGCCAAGAAGGGCTGCGACCAGGGTGCCTGCGGCGCCTGCACCGTGCTCGTCGACGGCGAACGCGTGCTGTCATGCCTGACGCTGGCGGTGCAGTGCCAGGGCAAGTCCGTCACCACCATCGAGGGCCTCGCGCCGCACGCAGGCATGCATCCGTTGCAGGAGGCCTTCGTCGCGCATGACGGCTTCCAGTGCGGCTACTGCACGCCCGGGCAGATCTGCTCGGCCGTGGGCATGGTGCAGGAACTCCGCCGCGGCGTTCCCAGCCACGTGACCGCCGATCTGCGCACGCCGGCCATTGCGCTCACCCACGACGAACTGCGCGAGCGCATGAGCGGCAACCTCTGCCGCTGTGGCGCGTACAACGGCATCGCCGCGGCGATCGCCGAAGAATTCGAGAGGGCGCCCACATGACCCCCTTCACCTATGGCCGGGCGCAGAACGTGGACGATGCGCTCGAGCTCGGCGCCCGGCCCGGCGCCAAGTACCTCGGCGGCGGCACGAACCTGGTCGACCTGATGCGCGAGACCATCGAGCGCCCCGTCGCGCTGGTCGATGTGACGCAGCTCGATCACGAGATCGAAGAGCGCGCCGACGGCAGCCTGCTGATCGGCGCGGCCACCCGCAACACCGCCCTCGCCTCGCACCCGGCGGTGAGAGCGCGCTACCCGGTGCTGGCACGGGCCATCACCGCCGGCGCATCCGCGCAGATCCGCAACATGGCGACGGTAGGCGGCAACATGCTGCAGCGCACGCGCTGCGCGTACTTCTACGACGACGACGGCGGCTCGCGCTGCAACAAGCGCCACCCCGGGCAGGGGTGCGACGCGGCGGAGGGCATCAACCGCTATCACGCCATCCTGGGAGCCTCGCCGAGCTGCGTCGCCACGCATCCGTCCGACATGTGCGTGGCGCTCGCAGCGCTGGGTGCCGTGGTGCACCTGCGCAACGCCGAAGGCGAACGCGCGCTGCCATTCACCGACCTGCATCGCCTGCCCGGCGACCAGCCCGAGCTCGAAACGCACCTCTGGCCCGGTGAACTCATCACCGCCGTGGAGCTGCCCGCGCTGGCTTTCGGCGCTCGCTCGACCTACCGCAAGGTGCGCGACCGCGCCAGCTATGCCTTTGCGCTGGTGTCGGTGGCGGCAGCCCTGGAACTGGACGGCGACACCGTCAAGGACGTGCGCATCGCCCTCGGCGGTGTCGCGCACAAACCCTGGCGCGCCTGGAAGGCGGAAGACGCGCTGCGCGGGCAGCCAGCGACCGCCGAGGCATTCCGAGCCGCCGCGCAGGCGGAACTCGCCCAGGCGCAGCCCCTGCGCCACAACGGATTCAAGGTCGAACTCGCCCGGCGAACGATCGCGGCAGTGCTTGCCGAACTCAAGGAGATGAAAGCATGAGCATCATCCAGGAGACCGTCCAGGCGGTCATGAAGAAAGCCATCGAGGCCGCGCCCGACGCGTGGATGCCCGGCGGCACGCCGGACCCGCTGATCGCGCGCGCGCAAGGCCTGGTCGGTGCGCCGGTCTCGCGCCTGGACGGGCCGCTCAAGGTGCAGGGACAGGCGCGGTTCGCGGCCGAGTTCCCTCTGGAAGGGATGCTCTACGCCGCGCTGGTCTACAGCACGGTCGCGCGCGGGCGCATTGCCACGCTCGACACGGCCGCCGCCGAGGCGTCGCCCGGCGTGGAGCTCGTCATGAGCCACGGGAACGCACCGCGCATGAAGCCCATGCCGCTGTTCATGTCCAAGGACAAGGCCGCCGGCGGCGACGACCTGCCCATCCTGCAGGACGATCAGGTCCACTGGAACGGCCAGCCCATCGCCGTCGTGCTCGCCCGGACGCAGGAGCAAGCCGATCACGCCGCGTCGCTGGTGCACGTGGTCTATGACCGCGAGCCGGCCACGACCGCGTTCGCGGCTGCGAAGGCCAAGGGGACGAAGCCCGGCACCTTCCAGGGCGAGCCGCTGAAGATGGAGATCGGCGACGCCGAGGCGGCGCTGGCTGCCGCCGCGCACCGGGTCGACGTCACGTACGCCACGCCGCGCCACAACCACAACGCCATCGAGCTGCACGCGGCGACCGTCGCCTGGAAGGGCGACGAACTGTTCATCCATGACGCGTCGCAGGCCGTGGCGCACATGGCGTGGTCCATGGCGGAGATCTTCGGGATCGACGAGAAGCTGGTGCACGTGACCTCGCAGTTCGTGGGCGGCGGCTTCGGCGGCAAGACCCTCTGGCGCCACCAGGTGCTGGCGGCGGCGGCTTCGAAGCTCGCCGGGCGGCCGGTGCGCATCATGCTCTCGCGCGAAGGGGTCTATCGCGTCGTGGGCGGGCGAACCAACACCGAGCAGCGCGTGGCCATCGGCGCACAGGCGGACGGACGCTTCGACGCGCTAATCCACACCGGCGTCGTGACCATGACCGAGCACAACAACATGCCGGAGCCGTTCGTGCTGCCGGCACGCTCGGCCTACGCGGCGGGCAGCTTTAAGCTCGACGTCGAGGTGGCCACGCTCGACATGCTGGCCAACACCTTCATGCGCGCGCCCGGCGAGGCGGTGGGCACCTTCGCGCTGGAAAGCGCCATCGACGAGCTGGCCCACGCCATGAAGATGGACCCGATCGAGCTGCGCATCCGCAACGAGCCCGAGAAGGATCCGACCACGGGCGTTCCCTTCTCGTCCCGGCACATCGTCGAGGCCTACCGCGCGGGCGCGCAGCGCTTCGGCTGGAACCGGCGCAACGCGACGCCGGCGGCACGCCGCGACGGCGAGTGGCTGATCGGCATGGGCTGCGCCACCGCCACGTATCCGTACTACCGCATGCCGGGCGGCGCGGCCCGCATCACGCTCTCGCGCGACGGCCACGCGACGGTGGAGATCGCCGCGCATGAAATGGGCATGGGCACCGCCACGGCGCAGACGCAGGTCACCGCCGAGCGGCTCGGGCTGTCCATGGATCAGGTCCGGTTCTGCCACGGCGACTCGGCCTTCCCCGGGGTGGTGCTTGCGGGCGGTTCGCAGCAGACCGCGTCGATCGGCAGCGCCGTCATGGCGGCGCAGCACGAACTGTTCGCCGCGCTGCTGAAGCTCTGCGGCAAGGAATCGCCCCTGCACGGCCTGCAGCCGGACGAGGTCATCGGGCGCGACGGGGGCCTGGCAAAGGCCGACGACCCTGCCCGGTTCGAGCGCTATGCGGCCATCCTGGCGCGCGCCGGCCGCGACACGCTGGCGGTCGAGGCCGACGCGCCCAGGCCGTTGGAGGTGCAGCACTGGTCGATGCATTCACACGGCGCCATGTTCTGCGAAGTGCGGGTGAACGAGGTGACGGGCGAGACGCGCGTGTCCCGCTTCCTGGGCTCGTTCGACTGCGGCCGCATCGTCAACGCCAAGACCGCGGCCAGCCAGTTCCGCGGCGGCATCGTCATGGGTCTGGGACTCGCGCTGATGGAAGAGACCCAGTTCGACGAACGCAACGGCCGCATCATGAATCCCAGCCTCAGCGACTACCACGTGCCGGTGCACATGGACGTGCCGCAGATCGATGTGATGTGGACCGACATCCCTGACCCGCACTCGCCCATGGGCGCGCACGGCGTCGGCGAGATCGGCATCACCGGGGTCGGCGCCGCCGTGGCCAACGCGGTGTTCAACGCGTGCGGCAAGCGTGTCCGCACCCTGCCCATCACCCTGGACAAGCTGATGGGCTGAGGGTGCCAGCCCGCCCCGCCGAGAAGCCCCGCTCATGACCGCGGCGACCTGGGACCTGCTGGTCGGCGCCTTGCTGATCCTGATGGCGCTGTCCGGCACCTTGCTCAAGACGCTGCCCATCAGCGCGGCCGCGCTCTACATGGGCCTGGGCTTTGCGGTGGGGCCCGGCGGCTTCGACCTTTTGAAGCTGGGCATCAGGGCGGATGCGGCGCTGATCGAAACCATCACCGAAGTCGCGGTGCTGGTTTCGCTCTTCGCAGTCGGCCTTCGGCTGCGCATCCGCCTGCGGTTGTCGAGCTGGGTCCAGCCGGTCCTGCTCGCCAGCGTGGGCATGGTCGTCACGATCATGCTGATGACGCTCGCTGGGCTGGCACTGAAGCTGTCGCTGGGCGCCGCGCTGCTGCTCGCGGCCATCCTGGCTCCCACGGACCCGGTGCTGGCGTCCGACGTGCAGGTCAGGCATGAGAACGACCGGGACGACCTGCGATTCGGGCTCACCGCCGAAGGCGGCCTGAACGACGGCGCGGCCTTTCCGTTCGTGATGCTCGCGCTGGGGCTGAGCGACGCGCACGACCTGGGAACCGCGGGGCTGCGCTGGCTCGGGCTGGATGTCCTGTGGGCGATCGGCGGGGGCCTGGCGCTGGGATGGACCTGCGGCGCCGCGTTCACCCGGCTCGTGCTGTTCCTCCAGACGGAAAAAAAGCAGGCGCTCGGCATGGAGAGCTTTCTTGCGCTGGGCCTCATCGCGCTGACCTACGGCATCGCCCTGCACGCCGCGGTCTACGGCTTCCTGGCCGTCTTCGTTGCCGGCCTGAGCATGCGCAATGTCGAGCGCCAGGTGGAAAGCGAGGCCGCGCTTGCCAGCCGGTCGAAGGCGCGTCCCCAGGCGAAGGTGGACGCCGTCGCGCAGGCCAGGACGGCGGACGACATGACGCGCGACGTGCTCGAGTTCGCCAAGGAACTGGAGAAATTCGTGGAGCTCGCGGCCATGCTGGTGATCGGATGCCTGCTGCGGGTCGAGATGCTGACGGCGAGGAACCTGCTGATTGCCGGTGTGCTGATCGCGGTGGCCCGCCCGGTCGCCATCTACATCTCCACGGCCAAAGGCAGCTGGACGGCGTCGCAGCGACGGCTGGGCGCATGGTTCGGCATCCGCGGGGTGGGCTCCATCTATTACCTCGCCTATGCGTCGACGCACGGCGCACGCCCGTCGGAAATCGGCGCCATCGGCGAAGCCGTGCTGGTCACCGTGGCCGTGTCCGTGATCGTGCACGGCATATCGGCCACGCCGCTCATGAACCTCTATCAGGCGGCGACGCAACGCAGAGGCTGAGACGGCGACGTGCGGCACGCCATCTCGGCACCCCATCTCGGCATGTCTTCCGACAGAACTTGCGCGGGAGCGGATCTAAATTCTTCGCCGTTGCGTCGCCGTGCCTTGCGCCCGGACGAGCACGCCAGGACAGACGCAGGCCCGACCACAGACACATCCATGATTTCCGCCTATTTCCCGCCGCCCCCGACACGACCCGCGCTTCGCGCACACCGCGACAACGCCGCACCGCGCACGGCCGCCGCTACCGACGCGGCGTGCGCCGGTTCATTCAGCGAGTCGGAGCGCCACCCCGGCGGGTGGGAGTTCCGCTACCAGCTGGTGCCGTCGCTCGAGAAATTCACGGGCTCGGCGCAGATCCACTGCCAGGGCCAGTCGCATGGCGAACTCGCCATCTTCGAGCCCCAGGCCAACGCGCTCGCCTCGATGGACCTGCTGCGCGAGCAATGCCTGGCCTGGATCGAGGCTCGCGCAGCGGGCGCCGCCGACCGCTAGGCGCGGGGCGCTACGCCGGGGCGCCATCGAAGGCGCCGTGCGCGCGCCACGCCGGCGGTGACGCCTGTTCGATCCAGCCCGCCAGCTTGCCAGGCGGCATCGGCCGGGCGATGAGAAAGCCCTGCAGCTCGTCGCAACGCGCGGCGCGCAGGCTGTCCGCTTCCTCGCGCCGCTCCACGCCCTCGGCCACGACGCGCAGTCCCAGGGCATGGCCCAGGCCGATGATCGCTCGCGCGATGGCCATGTCGGTGGGGTCGCCCAGCATCCTGTGGATGAAGGAGCGGTCGATCTTCAGCTTGTCGATGGGAAAGCGGTTGAGGTAGTTCAGGCTCGAATAGCCGGTGCCGAAGTCGTCGATCGACAGCATCACGCCGAGCGACTTCAGCCCCTGCAGCTGCGACAGGGACTGCTCGGCCGCGTCCATCAGCGTCGACTCGGTGAGCTCCAGCTCCAGATCGCCCGGCGACACGCCGTGCAGCGCGATGGCGCCGCGCAGCACCTCCAGCAAGCCGCCGTCGCGCAACTGAAGCGCCGACATGTTGATCGCCACCCGGATCGCGCCCAGCCCCTCGCGGCGCCAGGCGGCGTGCTGCGCGCAGGCCTGCTCGATCACCCACGCGCCGATGGCCACGATCTGCCCCGACTCCTCGGCGATCGGGATGAACTGCGCGGGGGGCACCTGTCCCAGCTCCGCGCTCTGCCAGCGCAGCAGCGCCTCCACGCAGATCAGCGCGCCGGTGTGCGCATCGATGCGCGGCTGGTAGTGCAGGCTCAGCTCGCCGCGCTCGATCGCATGGCGCAGGCTCGACTCCAGCTGCAGCCGCTGCTGGGCGCGCTCGTTCATCTCGGGGGTGAAGAAGCGCGCGGTATCGCGCCCGCTCGCCTTGCTCTGGTACATGGCGACGTCGGCATGGCGCATGAGCGCGTCGATGTCCTGCGCGTCGTCGGGGTACACCGCGATGCCCACGCTGCACGACACATGGATCTCGGCGCCGTCGATGTCATGGGGCTGGCGGATCAGCGCGATGAGCCGGCGCTCGACCAGCGACAGGATCTCCTGGCCGTCGGCCACGTCGTTCAGCACCACGACGAACTCGTCGCCGCCCAGGCGGCTCACCGTGTCGCCGGCCCGCACGGCCTGGCTCATGCGCGCGGCAACCGAGCGCAGCAGCGCGTCGCCCACGTGGTGGCCCAGCGAGTCGTTGATGTTCTTGAAGCGGTCCAGGTCGATGAACAGCACCCCCACGCGCTGCCCCTTGCGCCGGGCCTGCTGCAGCGCCAGCCCCAGGCGCTCGATGCACAGCGACCGGTTGGGCAGCTCGGTCAGCACGTCGTGATGGGCCAGGAAGCGGATGCGCGCCTCGCTGCGCTTGCGGTCGCTCACGTCGATGGACGTGAAGATGTAATGCGAGATGCGATCCGGTCCGTCGCGCACCACGCTGGCGACCAGCCAGGCGGGGTAGCTGTCGCCGTTGCGCCGGCGCACGCTGACCTCGCCCTGCCAGGTGCCGCGCTGGTCGAGCACCGGCCACAGGTCGGCGAAATGCGCAGTGTCGTCGCGCATGAGCTGTTCGGGCGGCTCGCCCACCAGATCGCTCAGGTCGTGGCCGGTGAGGCGGCACAGCGCCCGGTTCGCCGTGAGGATGCGATGCTGCCCGTCGATGATCAGGATGCCCTCGGACGAGGCCTCGAACACCTTGGCCCAGAGCATCAGCCGCTGCTCCATCAGTTTGAGGTGGTTGATGGGCGTGAAGGCGGTGAGCAGCGCGTCCTGCCCCTGGTAGACCAGCCGCCGCGCCGACAGCACCGCCCACGACGGCTCGGCGCCCCCGAGCCAGCGCACCTCGAATTCGTCGACGGCGCCGCGGTCGGCCAGCTGCTGGAAGAAGCGCGAGCGCACGCCGGGCGCCAATCCCAGCGCCCACGGGTCGCGCGTGCCCCCGCCAAGCCACGCCAGCGCGCTGGGGTTGGCGTTGAGCACTTCGTGGTTCGGAATGGCCGTGACCATCAGCGGGATCGGAATGGCCGCGACCAGGTCGCGCTGCGCTTCGGCCGCGCGGGCGCTGGCCGCGAGCTCCTGCTGCGCCTGCCGCTGGCGGTCGAGCTGCGCGAGCATGTCGTTGAAGCCCAGCACCAGCAGGCCGATCTCGTCGCCGCTGTCCCAGTGCGCGCGCAGGCTGTGGTCGCCGGTGCGGCGCACGGTGTCGACCACGCCGGACAGCCGGCGCAGCGGCAGCGAGATCTGGCGCGCCACGTAGAACACCGCCGTGAGGATCATCAGCAGCAGGAACAATGCCGTGCCCAGGTGCATCCACATGCGTGCGAAGAAGCCGTGCTCGCGCGAGGTGAGCATGGCGTCGAGCTCGCCGATGGCGCCCGACCACGCGCCGTCGAGCTCGGCAAACAGCGTCTGCTGGGCCGCGTCGAACGCCGCGAGACCGCGGTGGCTCGCGCCGGCGTCGGTGCTGTCGCTCGATTCCAGCACGCTGCGCGAAGCACGCCTGAACCCCTCGATGCTGGCCAGCAGGCGCGCACGCGACGGATCGAGCCGCGCCTGCAACGGCCCCTTGGCGGCGGCGAAAGCCTCCGCATAGTCGCTGCGGATGCTGGCCGCGATGGCATCGATGCGCCCTTCGAGGATGAAGTACTGCGTGCGCGCCTCGGTCGCGGCGAGCCCGCTGGCACCAGGGGCGTGCAGCCGCGCGGCCATGTCGGCGCCGAGTTCGAGCAACTCCGGAAAGCGCAGCAGCACCAGCGACATCGTGTAGTAGCTGTCGAGGTCGGGGTCGAGGATCAGGTTCGACTGGTTGCCGATGCGCGTCACCAGTGCGCGCCCCTGCTCGAGCGCCGCGCGCCTGGCCGTCTCGCGCCCGGCGGGGCCGGCCTGGGCGGCGGACGCCAGCGCCTCGCGGAACCGCTGGCTGACCTCGGCGCTCTGCAAGCCCTCGCCGTACTGCTGCTCGAGCCGCTCGAGCGCCAGCGGCGGCGCAGGCTCGGCGCCGTGCCAGCCGGCGGCGGCCAGCAGCGACGGGCGCATGCGGTCGATGTAGGCCGCGCCCGCCATCTCCTTGCGGCCGAAATCGATCGCGATGAACTTCTCGTTGATGAGGATGCCGCTGATGAAGATGACCGCGCTCAGGTCGAGCAGGTAGATGACCAGCAGTTTGCGGCCAACGCTGAGCCGGCTGAGGCGACGCGTAATGAAATGCACCATATCCCTCCAGGGTCTGGTGCATGTATGCAATCTTTAGGCCTCGTTGGGTCGAACGACGAAAGATCGCTCGACGAAGCGCCGCACCGGGCGCGCCGCCGCGGCGGCAAGGCGTCGCTCAGGACTCCGCGGTGAAACCGATCTTCTTGACCAAGGGGCCCCAGCGCTCGGTCTGCGCGCGCTGCGATTCCGCCATTTTCGCGGGCGACGAGGGCGATGCGACGAGACCCGGTGTCGCCAGCGAGTCGCTCACGTCCTTGCACTGCGGCAGCAGATCCCCCCGTGCTCGTGAACATCACAGGGGTCGGTCACCGTCCTGACCAACGCTGGCACCATCGGGCCGGTGTGCACAGCAGCGTCTGTCCGCCGGGGTACGGGCAGGCCACTGGCGGGCGAAGCTGATATGCAAGACAGCGTCGACCGCGTCGATGCGGGATTGACACGGATCAAGCCTGGACGGGGCCGATGTGCGAATACTGGCGCCTGCCAACGCAATTCCCTGACACGCACGATCCGCCGGATGCATTTGCATTCGCGACCATGGAGGAAGCCATGCAAAGCATAGACAGCCTTGTTGAGCAACATATCCGCGAATCGGAGTGCCACCTTCGACACATCGACGAGTTGATGGCCAAGGCCAGCCAACCTCCCATCGAAGCGTCGGCAGCGCCTGAACTCCGGACGCTGCTGAGCCAGGTAAGGAAAAGCCGCGCGCAACTGGCGCAAGAACTCGACGAACTGCGCCGAGGTTTGGTGGACGGAGATGGGCCGAGCAAAGTTCAGCGCGGTGAAGGCCTGAATTCGGCCTTGCAGGCGGTGGGCCTGCAACTCGAACAAGCACTCACGGCAATTCTCGACTTCCGTGGGCTGTAGCCGGCGATCTGGCCGTTCGAATTCGAGATCGGCCGCTTCAGCAAGCAAAAAGGTGTGGCCGCATGAAAATCCTTGTAGCAACCGATGGTTCGAAGTACGCGCTACGCGCCGTCAAGTACGCGGCCAAGCTGATCGCATTGCTGCGGCCAGCCTCTCATTCGATCACGCTCATCAGCGTGCACGACAACACGGGCATGCGCATCGCGAATTCGATCCTGGGCTCGGAAGACGTGATCGCCTACCTGCATGAGCGAAGCACCGCGGAGCTCAAGGCGGCCATGACCTTTCTCAAGTCGGCGGGCATCGACCACAAATCGGTGATCCGTACGGGACACATCGCACAGGAGATCGTCAAGTTCGCCAAGGAGGGGAAGTTCGACCTGGTCGTACTGGGATCCAAGGGCCGAAGCGCCATCGTCGATATTCTGGTGGGCTCGGTTGCCCAACGCGTGTTGGCGACTGCCCTGCAGCCTGTCGTACTGGTCAAGTAGTGCGAGTCGCTCCCCACGCGCTCGAAGAGAAGGAAACGGCTCGCTGCGAGCCCGCCACGGCAACGACTGGCGGTCTGACCGAAGCCGCGGCGCGACAGCGCCTGGCGTTGGACGGGCCGAATGAAGTTGCGGTCTCGCAGCCGCACGGCATGCTGCGCCTGGTGCGCAAGGTAGCGTTGGAGCCGATGTTTCTGTTGCTCGTGGCCTGCGCAGCCATCTACATGCTGTTGGGCGATGCACAGGAAGCGCTCATGCTGCTGTGCTTCGTCTTCGTCGTCATGGGCATCAGCTTTGTCCAGCAGCGGCGCAGCGAGCGCTCCCTGGAGGCATTGCGCGATCTGTCCAGTCCGCAAGCGTTGGTCCGGCGCGACGGTGCAATCCGACGCATTGCCGCACGCGAACTGGTCGTTGGCGATACGGTGCTGCTGGCAGAAGGAGATTGCATGCCTGCGGACATGTCTCTCGCCGAAGCATCGAACCTCGCCATCGACGAATCGTTGCTGACCGGGGAGTCTGTGCCGGTCACCAAGCAGGCCGTGGCCGGCGAGGAAGCCAGGGCTGCGGATGCCGGCACGGCATTTTCTGGCACGCTCGTGACGCAAGGGACTGGGCGTGGGCGGGTGACGGCCACCGGCGCGCACAGCGCACTCGGACGCATCGGAATTTCATTGGCCGCGATCGGCATGCAGGCCACGCCGATCCAGCGGGAGACGCGAAGCGTCGTCAAGTGGGTGGCCATTGTGGGGTTGGCGCTTGCCGCCGCACTCGCGTCAGCCTACGGCATGCTTCGCGGTGACTGGCTGCAGGGTTTGTTGGCCGGGCTGACGTTCGCGATGGCTGTCATCCCCGAGGAATTGCCGGTGGTGCTCACACTGTTCCTCGGCCTGGGCGCCTGGCGGCTGGCGCGCGAGAAGGTGTTGGCCCGGAGCATTCCGGCCGTCGAGTTGCTCGGGGCGACCACTGTGCTGTGCGTCGACAAGACCGGCACGCTGACGGCCAATCGCATGACAGTGCGGCGGCTCTGGTCCGGCGGCGCGAGGTACGACGCCCTGGAGGCACGGGGCGCCGCCCTGCAGGAAGAACTGCACGCGCTGCTGGAGTATGCGGTGCTGGCCAGCCATCGCCGTGCATTCGACCCGATGGAATCCGCCATCGTCGACATCGCGGGACAACTGCTCGCCGGCACGGAGCATCTGCATTCGGACTGGACGCTGATCGACGACTACCCGTTGTCGCCGCAGATGCTGGCGATGTCGCGCGTATGGCGCTCACCCGACGAGCGCGCGTTCCTCATTGCCGCCAAGGGGGCCCCCGAGGCCATCGTCGATCTGTGCCACCTGGATGCGGACCACGCCGATCGCATCGCCAGCCAGGTCCTGGCGATGGCGGCCGACGGCCTGCGCGTCCTCGGCGTTGCGTCGGCCACCTTCGATGCCGACGTCCTGCCCGGACTGCAGCACGACTTCGATTTCCGCTTCCTCGGCCTGGTCGGCCTCGAAGATCCGGTGCGGGCCGACGTGCCACAGGCCATCGCTGAATGCCGCGCTGCCGGCATCCGGGTCGTGATGATGACGGGAGACCATCCAGCCACCGCGATCGCGGTCGCGCGACAGGCCGGGCTGAGCATCGACGCGCCTGTCATGACCGGCGTCGAGCTGGCCTTGCTGACCGACGGCGCGCTCACCGCACGGTTGGCCGCAACGACCATCTTCTGCCGGGTGCAGCCCGAGCAGAAGCTTCGTTTGGTGCGGGCTTTTCGTGCACGCGGCGATGTGGTCGCGATGACCGGCGACGGCGTCAACGATGCACCGGCCCTCAAAGCCGCGAACATCGGTGTGGCGATGGGCGCGCGAGGAACCGAGGTCGCCCGCGAGGCGGCTGCACTGGTCCTGCTGAACGACGACTTTGCCTCGCTGGTGACGGCGATCCGCTACGGACGCCGGGTGTTCGCCAACCTTCGAAAGGCGATTGTCTTTGTGGTGGCGGTCCACGTGCCGATCGTGGGGCTGTCGATCCTGCCGGTGGTCTTCGGCTGGCCCATGCTTCTGATGCCGGTGCACATCCTGTTCCTGCAATTGATCATCGACCCTGCCTGCTCGGTGGTGTTCGAGGCAGAGCCTCTTGAAGAGGACGCCATGCAAGTCCCGCCGCGTCGCCCGGACCAGCGACTGTTCGATTCATCGGTCCTCATCAGAGGCCTGTGCCAGGGCACGGGATTGCTGGGGCTGCTTGTGCTGACCCATGCGGGCGCGCGTTGGTTTTCGGTGCCGGACGACACGGCACGGGCGCTGACTTTCGTGGCGCTGGTGCTGTCCAACCTGGGCTTGATCCAAAGCAACCGCTCCTGGGGCCGCATGGCCTTGCACGGCACCAGCGCATCCAACCGCCAGTTCGGCTGGATCGCTGCGGGAAGCGTTGCCGTTCTTTGCG
Source organism: Variovorax sp. efr-133-TYG-130 (assembly GCF_030208835.1). Classification (NCBI taxonomy): domain Bacteria; kingdom Pseudomonadati; phylum Pseudomonadota; class Betaproteobacteria; order Burkholderiales; family Comamonadaceae; genus Variovorax; species Variovorax sp. efr-133-TYG-130. Next base: position 161,654 of record NZ_JARVTD010000012.1, read on the forward strand.
TCGCGCTCGCGGTACCCGCCATGGGTCGTCTGTTCTCGTTTGTGACGCCGTCACCGCTGCTGTTGGCGACCGGCCTGGGAATGGCGGTGCTGAGTGTGCTCTGGTTCGAGTTCACCAAATGGATGCTTCGTCGCAGAAATTTCAGCACCATACCCTCGAGAGAAGCCACTGGGGCACCAGCGAATTTCTGATCCAGTCGCGCGCCAAAATGGAACTGAGCATCTCGTGCAGTCGTGCTGCGGCAAATACTCCCGCGGACTGTTTCGGTCGATCGCTTGATCTGCGTCAAGTAAGGCACGGAGCGCGGTGCCGCGAGCGGGCGCGCACGCGATAGGCTCCTTGAACCCAAAATCAATTGAGCCCAAACCATGAAGATACTTGTCGCGGTCGACGGATCCAAGAACTCGCTTCGCGCCGTGAAGTACGGGGCCAAGCTTGCGCATCTCCTGCGCACCGCTTCAAACAAGATCACGCTGATCAGCGTGCATGACGACACGGGCCTGCGCCATGCCAGGGCCTTTGTCGGGAAGGCGGAAGTCGCTGACTATCTTCGCGAACTCAGCGAGAAGGAGCTCAAGCCTGCCCGCAAGCTGCTGAAGGACGACGGCATCGGCTACGACATGGAGATCCGCACCGGCCACGTGGCTCAAGAGATCGTCGACTGCGCGAACACAGGCAATTTCGACATGATCGTGCTGGGCTCGAAGGGCCGTGGCGCGCTGGCGGATCTGCTGCTCGGCTCCGTGGCGCAGCGCGTGCTCGCGAACGCAAAGCAGCCCGTCGTGATCGTGAAGTGACGGCGGCCGATCGTCCAAGCCCCCAGCACTGACCGAATAATTTGCTTTGCGACAGACGCCGGTTACCATTGCCCCGCTGGAGATGGCATTCCTCCATGAACCGCAGCGGCATCGCCCGCAGCTGATGATGCCTACAGACACCTGATCACATCACAGGGCTGTAGGCGTTCGCGTTCACACACCGCTTTGCTGGTCGATCAGGCCCTTGTTTCTTGCACCTGATCCACATGACCCGTTTTCGCCGCCCCGAACAACTCGAGCTTCTGCCCTACATCGGCAAGTGGCTCGTCATCGCCAGCGTCGTCGCCTTCTTGGCCGGCTCCGCCTCCGCCTTTTTCCTTTTTGCCCTCGAACGGGCCACCAACTGGCGCGAAGCACACCGCCAGGTCATCTGGCTGCTGCCCCTGGCGGGCTTTGCCGTGGGGTGGATCTACTACCGCCTGGGCAAGCCGGTGGACGCCGGCAACAACCTGCTCATCGACGAGATCCACGATCCGAAGAAAGTCGTGCCGCTGCGGATGGTGCCCCTGGTGCTGGGAGGCACGGTGATCTCGCATCTCTTCGGGGCCTCCGTGGGCCGCGAAGGCACGGCCGTGCAGATGGGCGGCGCGCTGGCAGACCAGCTCACGCATCTGTTCCGCCTGAAGCATGAAGACCGGCGCATCCTGCTCATGGCCGGCATCAGCGCGGGCTTTGCCTCGGTGTTCGGCACGCCGCTCGCCGGCGCCATCTTCGGCCTGGAGGTGCTGGCCATCGGACGCATGCGCTACGACGCGTTGTTCCCCTGCATGGTGGCCGCCATCGTGGCCGACCAGGTCGGGCTGGCGTGGGGTGTTCATCACACGCACTATGTCGTCACCGACGTGGCCCCGGTCGCCTTCTGGAGCGTGGTTAGCGTCGTTGCCGCGGGCATCGTGTTCGGGCTGGCCGGCCTGGTGTTTGCGACGGCCACGCATCGGCTCGGCGCGCTGATGAAGCGCTGGATCGCGTATCCACCATTGCGCCCGCTCCTGGGTGGCATCGTGGTTGCAACGGCAGTCTGGGCCATCGACGGTTACCGCTACATCGGCCTGGGCATTCCGACCATCGTCGAGTCATTCCAGACGCCAGTCGCGCCATGGGATTTCCTGGGCAAGCTGGCCTTCACCGTTGCATCGCTGGGCACCGGCTTCAAGGGTGGCGAGGTCACGCCGCTGTTCTACATCGGTGCGACCCTGGGCAATGCCATGGCGCCGGTGCTGCACCTGCCGTTCTCGATGCTGGCCGCCATCGGCTTCGTCGCCGTGTTCGCCGGCGCGGCCAACACGCCGGTCGCCACCATCGTCATGGCCATGGAATTGTTCGGGCCAGCTGTCGGCCCGCTCGCTGCCATCGCGTGCATCGCAAGCTACCTGGTCTCGGGCCACACCGGCATCTATCACGCCCAGCGCGTCGGCCACAGCAAGCACCGCCGATCTTTGCCCGAGGAACTGCGGATTGCCGACATCGCCCAGTTCCGCAGGCAGGCGAGTGACGAGAAGGCGGCCGCGGGGGAGAAGAAGTGATGCCAGCGCACGCACGCACGACCTGATCGCTCACGGAAGCGGCCAGTTCCGCGCTGGGCAAGGCCGCCATATAGATACACGGAAATCATGCGATCCGTGCGGCAGCCGGTGCCATGCGCGGCATCGAGGCAAAGCTTCTCTCCGACAAACCGAAACACAGGAAAAGTCGACTGGAGACCCCGATGCACGAGCAATCCCGACGAGCATATGACTCGCGAGGGTGGTCCGGTCACCCGCCCCGCGGCGTGTCGGAGTCAAGCACCGTGGTTTCGAGTTCTCGAAATGCCGTGAACAGCATGTCCCACAACGCTTGTGCAGGCAAGGACAGATGCGCGTCTGTCCGTCGAACGAGGCCGATGCGCCGCACGATGTCCGGTTGAACCAGGGGGCGGGTCTGCAACTCTGCGCCTCCCGCGTCCAGCGCCAGCCGCGGCAGAACGGCAATGGATATGCCGCTGCGCAGAAGACCCAGCATGGATGAAAGATGCTCCACCTCGTCGAACCACGGCAGCGCGATGCCGGCGGCCATCAGGGCATCGTCGATTTGCTGGCGATTGGCACTTGTGGATCGCAGTGAGACTGGACGCCATTGCGCGAGGTCGGACCATTCGACCTCGCGCATGCAAGACAGTGGATGGCCAGTTCGAAAAGCGATCACATAAGGGTCGTCAGCCACGTGCTCCACATAAAGATCCGCGGTAGGGTCGCCCAGCACGCTGATCCCGAACTCTGCCTCATGCTGCAAGACCGATGCGGTGACACGCTGGCCTGTGTCGTCGCGCAATTGCAGCCTCACCTGCGGATAGCGCTTGCGGAATTCGGCCAGGACCATCGGCAGCAAAGCATAGGCCACCGTCGTCAGGCAGGCCACGACGATGCGACCGGCCTCGCCACGCGCGCGACGACCGGCCTCCTCCACAGCGTCGTCCAGGCCGCTCAGAAGTGGGCCGGCCTCGCGCACGAGATCCAGTCCAAGCGGCGACAGCGTCACCCGTCGCGTCGAGCGCTCCACCAGTGACCCGCCCACCGCCGCTTCGAGCTGCGCAACGCGCCGGCTGAACGCCGATTGAGTGATGTGAAGCAACTCTGCCGCGCGCACGAAGCTGTGCGTCGTGCTCAGCGCCAGCAGGGCCCGCAGATCGTCGGTACGGCAATTTATGCGTGCCATGCATTGATTGTGGAGAAAAGAGCATTTTGCCGAATAGCAAGCCCTTCGCACAATCGAATTCACACCATGCCCATCATCAAAATATTCCTCGCCCAACTACCTTCGCCGGCAGCGTGCGCTGCCATGGCCGAAGAAGTCGAATCCCTCTGCGTCAACTGCATGGATGCGCGCAGCGACGCAGTCCAGCTGACCCTGCACGGCGATTCGTTGATGCTGCGGGGTGCCCCCGTGCTCGTCGAGGTGCACTACCGCGCGAGGCATGATCGCAGTGCCCCTGTCATGGACGTCTTCATGGACGCGCTTGACCGGATGTGCAGGCGTTTGCTTGGCGCGACGCCGCGCATTCGCTGCTTCGCAATCGATCAGGCGACGCTGTTTGCTCGCAATTGAGATCGGGCGCGATGTCATACGATCAAGACCACACGCTGCGCCTTCGAAGCATCCGTAGCTTCCATGTAGGGGGAAGCGTATGCAGCCTGCGCGATTTGCCTGTGGAGATGCGCCGCTTCGCTCAGAACGGGGCAGCACGCGCCGTCGATCCGAATGGCGACCACGTGACCGGCCAGATGTACGTCCAGGCCTATCTGCAGGCTGAGCCGCGACATCGTTGGCCGGTGCTGCTGTGGCATGGCGGCGGCATGACAGGCGCGAACTGGGAGAGTACGCCAGACGGCCGCCACGGTTGGCTCACTGAATTCCTTCACGCGGGCTTTGATGTCTATGTCTGCGACGCTGTCGAACGCGGGCGCGCTTCCTGGTCACGCTGGCCGGAGATCTATGCCGAGGCGCCGCTTTTTCGCACATTGAACGAGGGATGGGACATGTTCCGCATGGGCCCCCCAGGCAGCTACGACAGCGACGGAAAACGAAGAACCACGTACGCGCACCAACAGTTTCCAGTCGAAGCTTTCGACGCGTTTGCATCGCAGTGGGTGCCGCGTTGGGCAGGGCATGAAGACATCACATTGCGCGCCTACGATGCACTGCTGGCCCATGTTGGAACCTGCGTCGTCGTAGGCCACAGTCAAGGCGGGGGGTTCGCGCTGGAAGCCGCGCGCCGACATCCGCAGAGCTTCGCCGCAGTGGTCGCGCTCGAGCCGTCCGGCGCGCCCCGCGTCTCGCTCTCTCAGGCTTTGCAGTCGGCACAGGTCGGGCTGACGCCTCACCTGATCCTATGGGGTGATCACATCACCGACCATCCGGTCTGGACGCGCTATCGCGAAACGGTGGACGACTATGTGGCGACCCTCATTCGGGCAGGCGTGCCGGTCTGCATCGACGATCTGCCACGCGCCGGCATCCTCGGCAACTCCCACTTCCCGATGATGGACCGCAATTCAGAGTTGATTGCCGAGCGTGTCATCGACTGGATTTCCAACAACACAAGAGACATGGACCCATCATGAACAGGCGCCAACTGCTATCCCTTGCACCGGGCCTCGCGGCCTTTGCGCTCAACGGCCAGGCCATGGCGCAAACGAGCAACTGGCCGTCGCGCCCTGTGCGCATCGTCGTGCCCTTCGGTGCGGGCAGCGGCAACGACATCGTCGCCCGATTGATGGCGGACCGGCTCTCGCGAAAGCTTGGACAGACCTTCATCGTCGACAACCGCGTCGGCGCCAATGGCGCTATCGGCGCAGATGTTGTCGCCCATTCCACGCCTGACGGCTACACGCTGTTCATCACGACCAACACGACACAGGCCGCAAACCCGAGCCTGATGAAGCGGCTCAACTACGACCCGATCAAGGATTTCACGCCGATCTCCCGCCTTGCCAACACACCCGCGTTGCTGGTGGTCCATCCCTCTGTTGCCGCCAAAACACTCCCAGAGCTCATCGCCCTGGCGAAATCGAAACCAGGCAAGCTGAGCTACGCCTCCGGCAGCGCGGGGACGCTCGTGCCAGGAGCCATGCTGGTGCACGCCGCGCACATCGACATGCTGAGCGTGCCCTACAAGACCATTCCCCAGGCCTTGAACGATGTGATCGCGGGGCAGGTTGAAATGATGTTCACCGACATGGCCACGGGCCTGCCGCAGGTCAGGGCGGGAAAGGTCCGGGCCATTGGCATCAGCAGCGCGCAGCCCGCTGCGTTGCTGCCCGATGTGCCGCCGATCGCGAAGACGCTGCCCGGCTTCGAGTTGCTCGCCTGGTATGCGCTTTATGCGCCGCGTGGCACGCCTGCAAATGTCATTGACAAGTTGAACGCCGAAACGCGCGCCATCTTGGCGGATCGGGACGTGCAGGAGCGCTTCTCAGCTCTCGGGCTTGAGCCGATGAGCAGCAGCCCGCAAGAGTTGGCAGTTTTCGGTCGCAGTGAGTTGGAGAAATGGGGACGACTCATCAAGGCTACCGGGATTGAGGCGGAGTAGCGATTGCATGAATCAACGAATCAAGGGCGGTCCGAAGCGCGCATCAACTTTGGTTCATCGATTGGCACACGACTTCATTCAAAGCTGCTCTACCCAACCTGTCGCCTCGGAAACTTCAACCTTCTAGGTGGCAGTCTGGTCGGCGCCGAGGGTTGTATGCGCTCGACGCACGTCGTCGAGCTTGCACCACAACCTGTTGCCTCCAGCTTCGCGTCCTGTCTCCTTCGCATGAACCGGGAAGGGTCGACTCGTCGCTTTTTTTGGCCTGGAACTCAGGTCTGCACGAATCTCCACCGAGTTGTTCCCACGGCATCCGCAATGTCTTCGTCGTGCGTCACCAGCATCAACGCGGCGCCGCGCTCGTCCAGCGCATCGAGGAGCACGTCCATGGCCTCCTGCTGCGACAAAGGATCCAGCCGTGAGGTCGGTTCATCAGCAAACACCAGGGCGGGCCGCACCGTGAGTACGCGTGCAAGCGCGACGCGCTGCAGTTCGCCGCCGGACACCTCCGCGGGCCGACGCCCCAGCAAATCCGCGGGTACGCCCAGCCGTTCGAGCTGCTGCAGCACACCCGGCCAGGCGCAGCGATGGCGCGCGGCCACATCCCGCAGCGAACTCTCCAGGCTGACGCTGGGCGCGAAAGACCCGACCGGGTCCTGGTAGAGCTTCTGGAAGGCGGTCGAGGACAGGCCTTCGGCACGCCGCACCACGCCCCGATCGGCCGGCAGCAGGCCCAGCAGCACATTGCCCAGCGTGCTCTTTCCCGTGCCGCTGGGGCCCTGCAACACGAAACGGTCACCGGCATGGATCTGCAGGTCGAGCCCGTCGAACAGCGGCTTGCCGCCAAAGCCCTTCGACAGGCCTTGCGCGCTCAGCACCGGTGCACCTGTCGCGACCGTCGCCCTCCGTGGCCAATGGGCCGGCTCGGCCGCAACGAGCCGCCGCGTGTACGCATGCCGCGGGCTCGCGAGGACAGTTTGGGCGTCGCCCTGTTCGACCACTTCGCCCGCGCGCAGCACGATCAGCTGTCCGCCCAGCGCCCGCGCAACGCGCAGGTCATGCGTGATGACCACGACGCAGCCGCCGCTGCGCTGCACCGACTGAAGCATCGCCACAGTATGGTCGCGCCAATGCGCATCCAGACCCTTGGTGGGTTCGTCCGCCAGGAGTACGCGTGCGCCGCCAGCACAGGCAACGGTTGCGGCGGCGCGCTGCGCCATGCCGCCGGACAACTCCCACGCATAGCGCCGCGCCGAGGCGGCCAGACCCGCGGCATCGAGGTCTCTCGCGGCCGCCGCCTCGGCCTCCTCGAAGGCGGCGCCACGAACCAGTTCGTGCGTTTCGGACAACTGGGGCGCGATGCGCATCAGCGGATCCAGCGCCAGAGCGGGCTCCTGCGGCAGCAATGCGAGCGTGCGTCCCCAAAGCGACCGACGCGCCCTGGCCTCCTCGGCACGGCTTTCGACGCCGTCCAGCAAGACCCTGCCTCCAGCGCGCAACGCCGCGGGAAGGTTTCCCATCACGGCCTGAGCCAGCAGCGATTTGCCGGCACCGCTTTCACCGAGCAGCGTGAGCACTTCGCCGGGGCGCAGGCTGAAGGACACGTCGCGCAGCAGCGGCCTGGCGCCGGCGTGCACACCAAGATTCTCGACAGCGAGCAGGACGGAAGAAGTGGTCATGCCGGTTCCCCCTCCGAAACGAGCAGCATCATCCCGAGCACCAGCAGCATCAACAGCGCCATCGGCGCCGCGATGAGCCATGGCGCTTCCTCGTAGTGGGGAAGGCATTCAATCATCATCAGTCCCAGTTCAGGCGTCGGTGGCTGCAGCCCCACGCCGATGAAGCCCAACGCGGCCAGCGCCAGCACGGCCTGTGCGGCGCTGAAGGCCAGCAAGGTGCCCAACACCGGTGCGAGTGCCGGCAGCAGATGCCTGCGCAGGACATAGCCCGGCCCGAAGCCCAACAGGCGCGAAGCCTGCACCGCATCACCCGCGAGCACCGGCCGGCTCGCCGCGCGAGCGACGCGAAAGTACTCGACCCACAGCGACAGCGAGAGGCCGATGTAGAGCGCCCAGTAGCGTCCCGGCGCCAGTGCGGCGAACAGCAGCACCAGCAGCAGGCCTGGCACCGAGAGCACCGCATCGGCCAGCATGACCAGCCCGCGTTCGATGCGCCCGCCGCGCCAGCTGGCAACAACGCCCAGCAGCACGCCGGGAATGGCCGCGGTCACTGCGGCCAGCAAGGCGAGACCGAGCGAGAGCCGGGCCGCGTGTGCCAGGCGCGCAAGCACGCTGCGGCCCAGCACGTCGGTGCCCAGCCAGTGGGCCGCGCCCGGCGGCAGCAGCGTGTCGGCGAGCGTCTGGCGGGCCGGATCGATGCCGATCACGGCCGGCCCGAACAGCGAAAACACCGCCACCGATGCGAGGATGCAGAGGCCCGTGCGACGGCGCGTCGCCGCGCGCCGCGACCTCCGCCCGGTGAGCGCGGATGCGTCGAGCAGACTGCCGTTCATGCCGCCTCCCCCCTGCGCCGGCGCGGATCAAGCGCGAGGCAACCCGCATCCACCAGCAGGTTGAACACCACGAACAGCAGGCCCATGCACAGCGCAGCCCCCTGGATCATCGGCACGTCGCGACCGAACACCGCATGCACCAGTGCATGACCGATCCCGGGCCAGGCGAACAAGGTCTCGACCACGACGGCGCCTTCGACCAGGAACACCGCGTGCACACCGAGATAGGCCACCACCGGCGCCGCGGCCTGGCGCAGGCCGTGGCGCACCAGCGCCTGCCGGTCCGACAGCCCCTTGGTGCGGGCGAACTCGAAGGATGGAGAAGCGGCCGCCTCGCGCATCGCGGCCCGGGTCACGCGCGCCAGCCCCGCGGCCAGGCCCAGGCCCAACGTGAGCGCCGGCAGGAGCACGCTGCCCACGTGGTGGTCGCCCGCCACCGGCAACGCCCCGAGCCGCACCGCGACCAGCACCATCAGCAACACGGCGAGCAGGAAGGGCGGCACCGCGCGCAGCACCACCGCCAGCGCCAGCGTGAGCCGGTCGATCCAGCCGCCCGCATGCAGTCCGGACCAGGTGCCCAGCGGCAAACCGACGACGACCGCGATGACCAAGGAAGCGACCGCCAGGTCGATGGTGGCGCCCAGTTGATGCACCACTTCATTCCAGACCGAATTGCCGGTGACCAGCGAAGTGCCGAGATCGAGGCGTGCGATTTCTCCCCACCACTGCAGCAGCGCGAGCCACAAGGGCCGGTCGAGCCCGAGCTCGATGCGCACGGCATCGGCCGCCGCGTTGCTCACGAGGTCGTAGCCGTAGCGTCCCGCCGCGATGCGGGTGGCCATGTCGCCCGGCAGCGAACGTGCCATGAAGAAGCACACCGTGCCCACCAGCAGGCCCAGCGCGACGATCTGGATGGCACGGCGCAGCAGGATGCCCGTCCAGGCTGTGCGTTTCCCGCTCATGCGCTCCACCTCATCGCGCTGAGCCGGTAGGAACGCTCCAGCGGATCGAGGCTGACGCCGGTGACACGCCCGCTGACCGCGACCTGCTGGCGATACCAGGTGACGGGGATCACCGGCAACTCGCCTTGGAGCACCGCCGTGACCCGAGCACGCAGCGCGGCCGCGCGCTCTGCCGACGACGTGCCGCGCGACAGCTCGGACAGCGCCTGGACCAGCGCATCGCTGCGCCAGCCCATCGCGCCCCAGTCACCGCCAGCGGCGGTGAAATCCTGCATCAGCGTCCCTGTCGGGTCGGGCACGGTGCAGTAGTTGCGCGCGGCCAGGCCCAATTGCAGGCTGCCGTCGCGGTGGCCCAGCGGAATGTCGCCCGAATTGCCGACATTGACCTGAACCGCGATGCTGGCCTGGCGCCACTGCTCCTGCAGCGCCGAAGCGATGACAGGGAGCTCGGGTCGGTCGGGAAAGGTTCGCAGCGACAGTTGCAATGGCCGGCCCGAAGCGTCGCGCAGTCCATCGGCCGCCCGGCGCCAGCCGGCCTCGGCCAGAAGTCTCGCGGCGGAGCCCGGGTCATGAATCAGCGGCGGCAGCGTGGGGTCGTGCCACGCCTTGAGCGTGGGCGGAAAGAGCTGCGTTGCCGAGAGCTCAGGGTCGCGCAGCAATGCCTTCGCAATCCCGGCCCGATCGATGCACAGGCTCAGCGCCTGACGCACGCGTCGATCCTTCAACGCCGGGAGGCCCGCGTTGACCTTGAGGATCGCGGTGCGCGGCAGCGTAACCGTATCGACGCGCACCCGGCCGCGCTTGCGCAGGCGCACGAGGCTGGCCGGGTCAAGGCCATAGGCCAGGTCGGCCTGCCCACCCTCGGCCATCAGCGCGCGGGTTTCGGAGCGACCGACCGTCAGGTAGCGCACGCGCTCCACGGCAGGTCTGGCGCCGTCATAGCCTTCGAACACGGCCGCCTCCACTTGCTGCGGGGGTGCGAGCGACACCACGCGGTAGGGGCCGCTGCCGAGGACGGCCTTGACCTCGCCGCCGGAGCCGTAGCTCGAGGGCGCGAGCACCATCGTGCTGCTGTGTGCCAGCAGCGCAGGCAATCCGCCATGAGGCGATGCGAGCCTGACCACGACGACGCCAGAGCCATCGGCCTCGAGGGATCTGATCGGCGCCAGGCTCAACAGCGCCGGCGCCACGCGCGCCGCCTGCAGGCAGCGCACGACCGCGGCCGCCGTGACTGGCGTGCCGTCATGAAAGCGCGCCGCGGAACGCAGTGTGAAATGCCACACCAGGCCGTCGGCCGACACGCGCCAGCGCTCGGCCAGGCCCGGCAGCGGGGTGCCGTCGTCGCCGGCCTCCATCAGCGTCTCGGTGATCTGCATGCGGGTGAAGACGTAACCGCTGCTGGCGGGCGCAAGACCGCTTATTTCCCAGGGACCGACGATCTGCAGCGGCGCTCGGGCCGGTTGTGCCTGCAACGCGGTCGATGCGGCGACGGCCGGGCCGACCGCACCTAGCTGGAGCGCCCGGCGGCGCGTCAAAACGAATGGCTGTGTCATCTCAGAACTTGGCCTGCAGGCCGACGGTGATGGTGCGCGATGTGCCTGGCGTGACCCAGACGCGGCTGTACGAACTGGCGTAGTAGGTCCTGTCGAACAGGTTGTCGACATCGAGCGTCAGGCGCAGCGTGGGGTTGAGGCGCCAGTACGCAACCAGCTTGGCGGTGGTGTAGGCCGGCAGGTCGAACGCGGGCGTTCCCGCATTCGCCTCAGCCTGCGTGCGGGCCTGGCCCAGCCGCTTGCCCATGTGGGTGAAGCCGCCGCCGATGCCATAGCGTTGGCCGTTGGAGAAGCCGTCCTCGTAGACCGCGAGCACGCTGCCGTTGACCCGCGGGACATTGAGCAGCCGGCCGCCGATCTCCAGGGTGTTGTCCTTCGTGATCTCCACGTCGTTGAGTACCAGGCTGGCATTGACGCGCCAGTTCCTCGCGACCTGGCCCGAGAAGTCGAACTCCAGGCCCCGGCTGCGGATTTCTCCCGCCGCCACCGAATAGCCGGTGTTCACCGGATCGGAGGTCAGCACGTTGCGCTTGCGGATGTCGAAGAGCGCCGCGGTGGCGCCCATGCGCTGGTCCGCACTCTCCCACTTGGTGCCGAGCTCCAGCGCGCGGCCTGTCTCGGGCACAAAGCCGTTCGAGGCGAAATCGGAGCCTGTGTTCGGCCTGAACGAACGGCCCGCGTTGGCATAGAAAGTCCACTGCGGCGTCGGCAGCCAGCTCACACCGATGCGCGGCGAGGTCGACGAAGGTCCCTGGCTGGCCGTGGTGCCGTTTCTGCGATTGAGCAGCGACTGGCGGTAGTTGTCGGCGCGCACGCCCGCGACGAGCCGCCATTCCGGCGAAAGCTTGATCGCGTCCTGCACATAGAACGCGTTGCTGTTCTGGTGTTCCAGCGTGTCGGTGTTGGCCGTGGGCACCGGCTGGAACTGGCCGTAGACGGGGTTGTAGATGTTGATCGCGTACGGCCGGGCAGTGCTCGGATTCACGCGCAGCATCAGGGAGTCCATGTCGAAGCGGAAGCTCTCCACGCCGAACAGGAGCTCGTGCTCGATGGCGCCGGTCTTCACGTTGCCCTGAAGTTCGGCCTGCAGTGCGATGTCGTTCGAGCTGTAGTCGCGGTAGCGGCGCTGACGTGCGAGGTTGCCGTTGGCCAGCAGCGCAGTCGGCTCGGTGGAGAAGCCCTCGAGCGAAGTCTCGCGGTACGACAGGCCCACCCGGCTGCGCCACATCGAGTTCCATTCATGGGACAGGATGAACTGGTGCGTCTGGTTCTTGACGGTCATGTCGCCATCGGCCGGTTCGCCGAGGAAGCGGCTGCGTGGAATGGCGCCCAGGCGGTTGTCGACCGCCACCACGCCGCGGTCCAGCGGCGTGGCATGCCGCAGGTATTCGCCCGCGTATTCCAGCACCGTGTCGCGTCCGAGCTTCCAGGTGAAGGCTGGCGCGACGACTTCGCGTTTGGCGCCGACGAAGTCGCGGAAGCTGTTGCGGTCTTCCACCGCCACGTTGAGCCGGTAGGCGAAGTTCTTGCCGATCGGGCCGGTGCTGTCGAAGGCGCCACGCCTGAGGCCGTGGCTCCCGGCGTAGGCCTCGACCGAATTCGCGGCCGTCCACAACGGACGCTTGGACACGATGTTCAGCGTGCCGCCGGGTTCGCTGCTGCCGTAAAGCGCAGCCGCGGTGCCTTTGAGGAACTCGATGCGCTCCACACCCGCCAGATCGCGCGGCGCGTTGAACCCCCGGTTCGCGGAAAAGCCGTTGAGCAGCGTCGCCATCCCGGTGCTCTCGTTGCCGGGCAGACCGCGGATGGCGATGTTGTCCCAGAGGCCGCCGTAGTTGTTCTGGCGCGAGACGCCGCCGACGTAGTCCAGCACGTCATCGAGCTTGGTGGCACCCAGGTCGTCGATGGCCTGGCGCGTGACGACGCGCACCGATTGCGGCAGCTCGCGCAGCGGCAGGTCCGTCTTGGCCCCGGCGGCTTCTTCGGCCTGGTATGTGCCCGACTCGCCGCGGCCGACCACTTCGATGGGTTTCAGCTGGCCCTCGACAGCGGCATCGGAAGACTGGGCGATGGCCGGCCCGGCAAACAGCGCCGAGACGGACAGCGCAAGAGGAAGGCGGCGGAACAGGGGAACGCGTTTGCGCACGCGTTCGCAAAGAATGACGATCATGAATGGCACTCGACGAGACAGTGCCGCCGCGCCTTCGACGGGCCCGGCAGCAAGACAAGAAAAATGAACGCGTCACAGCCCCGCTGGGGCGGTGCGGCGGAATGTCAGGTCGATGTGTACGGAGGATCGCGCGAGGCGAAGGGCCAGCGGCCCGGATCGGGCACGAAGGCCAGCGCGGGCGGCGCACGTGGAAGTGCCAGGGCAAACGCCACTTCGAGCGCGCCCAGCCGCTGAGCGGGCGCAGTGGCGTGGTGCACATGGGCAAGGCACCACTCGCACAGGCCGTGAGCTTCTTCGGTGTGCCCGAGAGACTCGGCATCCGCGCGGGCTTCGAGCGCGGCTTCCTGCTCCACACCTGCCATTGCCTGGCGCAGATGCCCGGCTTCGTGCAACGGCATGCCGATGGCCGCGTTGAAGAACACGGCCAGCAACAGAAGCCGAAGGAGGCGTTGGAGATGGAGAGGACGAAGCTGCATGGCGAGGCGGGGGGATCATACCGGTGAGCGCCGGTGGCGCGGACCAGGCACGTGCTACCCGAAGCAAGCGCGCAAAAAATGCCTCAGGCTGGCACGCTTTCCGTGCTGGACGCCCTGACGCTTATCCACATGTCCATCGCCAGCATGACCAGCAGGGACGCCCCCACCAGCGGAAAGGCGATACCGCCCAGCGCCAGCAGTGCCAGCACCACGCGCAACGTGCGCCGGTCCGAGGGCAGCGGCGGCACGCCGAGCCCACCCGCAGGCCGTCGCTTCCACCACATGGTCGCGGCACTCACGCACAGCAGCACGATGCCCAGGCAGACCACAACCAGCAACGCCTGGTTGGGCACGCCGAATTCCTGCCCGAGGTGGACATTGATGCCCCATTCGAGCCATCGCGCGAGCGGGCCGTAGTCCGAGTAGCGCATGTCGATCAGCGTCTTGCCGCTGTACTGGTCGATGTGGATCACGCGCTGCTGCGCGAGGTCGCCCGGATAGGCCGATGCCGTGTAGACGCCGCTCGGCCCCTTGGGCATGTTGACGGTGTAGCCCCGGGCGATGCCGAGCCGCTCGAAGATCCCAATCGCGGCATCGAGACCGATGGCACCGTCAGCAGCCATGGGCCGCAGGGCCGCGCCCGGCTCTGCGTGCCCCTCATGACCTTCATGCCCGTCATGTCCCTCGTGACTCGAGCGCGGAACGCGCGCCTGTTCGAGCGACCACGAGGTCGGTGCGCCGTCTGCCATGCGCTGCTGCGACATCGGCACCAGCACCCGCACCCCCGCCGGGTAGCCGAAGTTCTGGCCATTGGCCCACTGGTTGACCTTGGCGCCCCAGAACACCGACCACGGCATGCCCGTGAAGGCCAGGAACACCAGTGCGGCGCCGACGAAGATGCCCGTCACCGCATGCAGGTCACGCCAGAACATGCGCTGCCGGGGTCGTCCGCGCACCGTTATCACGCCGCCATGGCGCCCGCGAGGCCACCAGAGATAGATGCCGGTGACCACCAGCAGGATCGCCCACCCCGCCGCGATCTCGATGGCACCGCGCGCCACCGACCCGAAGTACTTCAGGCTGTGCAGCTTGCGAATGGTCCAGGCCACGCTCCCGCCCTCGGGGAGAGTGCCCAGTACCTTTGCGCGATAGGGGTCGACGAACACGGCAAGCTGTTCGCCGCTCGCGCTGGCGATGCCCACCTCCGCCGACTCATCACGCGACGCCGCCGGCGTGTACTTGCGCAGCGTGCCGGGGTGAACCGCCAGCGCGGCCGCGACCAGTTCGCTGTGCGCCAAGGCAGGCCCCTGCCCTGCATGCACGAACTTCAGGTCATGGTGGAAGTACCCGTCGATCTGCTGCTTGAAGACGAACAGGCCGCCAGTCAGCGCCAGCCAGATAAGGAACGGGAGCACGAGCAGGCCGGCATAGAAATGCCAGCGCCACACGGCGCGGTAGAGGCTGCCGGCAACAAAGGGCGCCGCCTGGCGCGGCAAGGCTTGTGCAGTCATCAGAACCTCAGGTTCAGGCTGGCGTACACACCACGGCCGTCGCCGGGCGAGTAGCCGGAGGAGCCGCTGTCGTACCAGGCATAGACATACTTGCGGTTGGTCACGTTCTTCACCTGCAGGTTCACGTCCATCGAGGGGGACACGCGGTACGTGGCGCCCAGGTTCAGCAGCGCATAGCGTCCGAAGCGGCCCAGCCTGTTGGTGCGCTCCACGTAGTAGTCGCCCTGCGCATTGGCCCAGGCGGACAGCTTGAGCTTGTCGCTCGCCTGGTAGTCCACGCCGGCGGACACCAGGTAGTGCGGCACGTTCTCGATCTCTTTGCCGCGCGTGGCGGGTGCACTCGGGTCCGGTGCCGTGATGCGGGCGACCTGGTGCGAATAGGCGACCCAGGCCGTGGTGCGTGCGTTCGGCTTGGCATTGAGTTGGATGTCGAAGCCCTTTCTGAGCGTCTTGCCGACGTTGCCCAGGCCACCCGGGTCTGGCAGACCGTCGACGCCCAGGACGCGCGCGACTTCCCCGGAAGCGCGTTGCTCCCAATAGGCGACACGCCCGTCGAGCCATGGCAGCGAATTGAACTTGACGCCGGCCTCCCAGCCGTCGTTGATCGACGGTTTGAGGTTGCGCGTCTGCGTGCGGTAGGCATCGATGCCGGTGCCGATCTGGAAGGTGCGGCCCCAGTTGGCGTAGAGGCTCGCCTGCGGATTCAGCGCATAGGCCACGCTGATCTTGGGCTGCTGGATGAGCCCGTAGTCATGCACCGGCGAGGTGGTGCGGCCGAGCCGGTCGGTGAACTGGCCGCCCACGTGGTCGACCCGGAAAGCCGGCACGATCTTCAAGGCCTCGACCGGACGGATCACCGCCTGCACATAGGCCCCCTGTGTGTCGAGATCGAAATCCCAGTCGCGAAACTGCGAGGTGCGCACGCGCTCGGTGGTGCGGTAGCGCTGGCCGAGGTTGTGCTGCCACTGCGCATCAAGCCCGCCTTCGAGCGTGAACTCGTGCGCCCAGTTGACCTGGGGCCGCCATGTCAGCGAGGTGATCACACCCTGCTGCTTTTCGTCGCTGTACCGCTCTTGCTGGGCGCTCGCTGCGGAGAAGCGCACCCAGCGCCGGTTCTCGTACTGGTTGGCATAGACCTTGGTCGACCACGACAGGGTGTTCGTCAGCTCACCGTCCAGATGCGCGCTGAGTTGCGCCGTCTCGCGCTCGCCGCGGTCGGCGGATGCATACGCGGGCGAGCTGCGCGGCGCGTGCATGGCCTGGTCGTAGCTCAGGTAGCCGGACTCCAGCGCCTTGTTACGGTAGTAGCGCGCGATGACGCCTGCGCGCCAGCGGCCATCGTCGCTGGTGTAGAACCACTTGCCCGAGAAGGCCAGCTTCCTCGCATCGGCGTGGTCGCGATGGCCGTCCGAGTCGCGGTAGGCCAGCGAATAGTTCTGGCTCCAGTTGCCGCTCTCGATGCCCTTGGCGATCTCGACCTCCTTGGTGCCGAAGCTGCCGACGGTGAGGCTCGCGCGCCCCTGGTTGCCGCCGGTTCGCGTGATCACGTTCGCGTTACCGGCGATGTTGTTCAGGCCATACCGCGGGTCGTTGGTGCCGCGCACGATCTCGATGGCCTCGATGTCCTGCGGGAACACAGCGTCGAGGAACGGCATGCCGCCCGCGTTGTCGTTGCTCGGGATGCCGTCGATCAGCAGCTTGACCGCATTGACGCGGCCTTCGCCGTTGAAGCCGCGAAAGGAGAAACGCCCTGCATCGGTGCCCTGCTTAAACTGAGTGACCTGCACGCCCGGGGCGCGCGACAGCAGCTCCCAGCTGTAGTCGACATGCTGGTCCTCGAGCACGCTGGCCCCCAGGATGTCGACCGAACTGAACACCTGTCGTGCGGACAACGGTCCGCTGGCCGTGGCCTGGATGTTGACGGTGCCCAGCGTCAGTGCGGAACTGTCTGTGTTCTTGTCGGTTTGCGCGGCGACGGGCGCAGCGAAGACGACCGCGATGGCCGCGGCCAGGTTTGTTTTTTTCATCAATTCTTCTGTGTCAATAAAAGCCCCGGACGCTTGGTCCGAAGCTCGTACGTTCAGTGCTTGTGCTCGCCATGCGCAGCCGCAGGCACGGGCGGTGCGGCGGCGTTGAGCGCCCGAACCTGGGCCTTGACCGCCACCAATTCGCGCTGGCCGTCGTTGCCTTCGATCTGCAGCGTCACTGGCACGGTGTCGCCGGCCTTCACCTGCTGCTTGAGGTCCATCAGCATGACGTGATAGCCACCGGGCTTGAGCTCGACCGTCTTGCCCGCAGGCAGGTCCACCGCGGGGACCTGCCGCATCTTCATGACGTTGTCCTGCATCGTCATTTCGTGGACTTCGACCGAGGGGTCAGGGGCGAGCTGGCCCCGACGAGCCTGGCGTCCTTGGCCGACTTGAGCTGGACGAACAAGCCCGTGGCCTTCTGCTGCGGCACCGTGGCCCTGATCCACGGATCGGTCACGGTGACCTGGGCGTGTGCAGCCGCGGCGCCCAGGCATGTGAGTGCGATGAAAAGAGTGCGTTTCATGAGTTCTCCTTGGTTGAAAAGATGAAGGACGCTGCGGCGTCAGGGGTGGGATGGCTTGTGGACCGGATCGGCGCCCGGGTGCGGTGCACCACCGCCCATGCGGACCATGCCGTCGAAGGTCGAGAAGAGCGCGCGCCGTGCCTTGGGCACCGAGGCCTCTGCCTTGGCGAGCGAGGAGGCCAATCCGCGTGCGGCGGCAGGAGACATGCCGGTGGTCTGCAGCGTGGAAGCTTCTTTGAGCCCGTCGCCCGCGCACACCGTCACCTGCCACTGGCCCTGCGCATTGCGCACCAGCAGCGCACGGCCGCCACGCCCGCCCTGGGTCCATCCGGCGATCGACCGGCCTTCGAAGATGACGATCGGCCCGACTTCCAGACGTGCTTCGGGCTTGTCCCAGGTGATCATCATGGTCTTGCGTATCGCGGCCTGCTCGGGCGTGTCCGCCGCGAGGGCCCATGCCGGTGTCAGGAGCAGTACCCCGATCTGAAAGGTGTTGGCCAGAAGCTTTCGCCGTATCGGATGCGGGCGGTTCATGATGTTGAGTCCTTGGTGGGTTCCCCACGCGCGAGCGCCGAATGCCCCTGTGCCATGAAGCCCTTGAACATGTCGTCCACCATGGCCTTGACCGCCGGCGGCGCAGTGCGCGGCGAGCCGGCGTTGAAGGGCGGCTCGGGCGCGTACTCCGCGAGCAGTTGCACCGTCTCTGCATACGGCTGGTCGCGCAGCATGGCGACCATGCGCAAGCCCAGGTCCAGGCCGGCGCTCACGCCGGCGCCGGTGATGCGGTTGCGGTCCTGCACGACCCGCGCTTCCGCGGGGATGGCACCCACATCCGTCAGCAGCGGCCGTGCGACCCAGTGCGACGTCGCCTTGTAGCCCTTGAGCAGCCCCGCCGCGCCAAGCACCAGCGATCCAGTGCAGACGCTGGTCACCCATTTCGCGCTGGCGCCGCGCTGCGCGACGAAGCGCAACAGCTCCTCGTCGCGAAGTGCTGCCAGCGTGCCCTCGCCGCCGCCGGGCACGAACAGGATGTCGAGTTCGGCGGGACATTGCGCGAGCGTCGTGGTGGGCGAGATCGACAGGTGGGTGTCGCTGGGCACCGACGCCATGGTCTTGGCGAAGTGGTGCACCGTCGCGCCCATGAGTCCGGCGAACATGTACTGCGGCCCCACGAAATCCAGCGCGGTGAATCCCGGGTAGAGCAGCATCCCGATTTGCTCCTTGCCGGTCCAGTGCGCGGGCATGGCGCTCATGTCGTGCGTGACAGTCACCGGTGTGGCCTTGTCTTCGGCCGCGCCGGCCAGCCATGGCGATGCGGCCAGGGCGGCCGCCGCCTTGCGAAGGAACAACCTGCGTTCGATGGTCATGTCGTTCCCTTTCAGTAGTCCAGCCGCAGCGTCAGCTTGGCCGTGCGCGGCGTGCCCAGCTTGATCCAGTCCGAGACGAACTGGTGGCTGCCCGTGTAGTACTTCTTGCCAAAGAGGTTGTCGATGTTGAATTGCAGCGCCGCCTTGGCGCTGCCCAGCGCGAAGTGGTAGACCAGCATCGCGTCGACGCGCGCATAGCCCGGCAGCTGGAAGGTGTTGCCCACATCGCCCTGGCGCTGGCTCTGTGCGAACACGCCCGCCCCACCGCTCCACTGGCTGTCGAAGGCATAGCGCGCCCAGAGGCTGGCCGTGTGTCGCGCGACGTTGGCCAGTTGCTTGCCCTGGTAGGTCGGGTCCTCGGTGACCCGCGTGTCGGTATACGCGTAGGAGCCGATGAGCGAGAGCCGCTTGGTGATCTCGCCGGACACGTCCCACTCCAAGCCATGCGAGCGCGCCTTGCCGATGGTGATGGTGTTGTAGTACGGCGCGGTATCGATGGGCACGGAGCCGCCGCGGTTGCGCTTCACCAATTGGTAGAGCGCCACCGTGGAGCTGAGCTTGCCGTCGAACAGCTCGATCTTGTGGCCGATCTCGAACTGGCTGGCCTTCTCCGCCTTCAGCGCGGCCAGCGTCACCGCGTCGCGCCCGTTGTTGGCCGAGACAGCATCCTGGTACTGCGCGTAGACCGCCTGGTTGGGCGCGAACTGCCACACCGCGCCCAGCCGCGGCGTGGTGAAAGAGGCCTTGTTCGGCGGCGCGGTGGTGTCGCTGGCGTAGACGGCGCTGGTGCGGTCGTGGCGCAGCGCACCGGTCAGGAACACGCCGTTGCCGAACGCCACCTGGTCCTGCACGTACAAGCTGGTCCAGCGGTTCTGGTCACGGATGTCCAGCGGCATGGCCGTCGTGGTGTCGAGCCTGGGCGTCATGCCCAGCAGCGGGATGTAGATGTCCACCGCCGACAGCTGCTGGAAGTACGTGGTGCCGCTCTTGCGGCTGTTGTACGTGTCGAAGCCGACGAGCACGGTGTGCTTGACGCCGCCGGTGTCGAACTTGCCGATGAGGTCGACGTTGAACTGGTCGAGCTTGTACCTTCCGTCGGGCCGCACGTAGTAGTAGTAGCGGCACATCGGATTGCCCGAGCCAGTGCAGCCGTCGCCAGGTGACATGCCCGCGCCCAGGTCGACGCGGTAGGGCGTCACGTCCATTTCGGAGGTGTCGCCGCGCACACTCAGCACTTTCCCCTTGATCTGCCAAGTGTCCGACAGCTGGTGCGAACCCTCGAGCTTGAAGCTGGTGGTCTTGGTCCCCGACAGCGTGGGCGAATCGTTGAACTGTCGCGACCACGGCAGGTTGGCCGGCCGGTCGCCGATGGCGGGCACGCCGTAGTCGGTGCGGTAGCGCTGGCTGCTGTAGTCGATGGTCGCGGTCACGCTGGTGCGCGCATCGGGCACCCAGGCCAGGCTGCCGGTGAATGCGCCCAGCTTGTCGGTCACATAGTCGCGGATGGAGTCGGTGCTGTAGTACGAGGCGGCCAGACGCGCGCGCACGGTGCCATCGGCATTCACCGGCCCCGAGGCCTCGATGCCGGTGCGCGAAAGCCCGTACTGGCCGACCGTCTGCTCGAAGCTGAAGGCCGGCACGCTGCTGATCGGCTTGGTCACCACGTTGATCAGGCCGCCCGGCTCGGCGCGGCCGTACAACACGCTCGAAGGGCCTTTGATCACCTCGACCAACTGCACGTTGGCCATGTTGATCGGCACGCCGGCGACCTTGCTGCCGTCGATGTAGTAGTTGGAGCTGCCCGACATCGGCCCCATCGCGGTCATCGAGATGCTCGGAAAGCCGCGCAGGATGGCCAGCGGCTGCGCCGAACCGTTGAATCCGAAGTCGGACTGCACGCCCGACACGTTACGCAGCGCGTCGCCCAGGTTCAGCGCGCTCTGATCCTGGATGACCGACAGCGGCACGACTTGCACGCTTTGCGGGTTCTGCAGCGAGGGCGTGTCCGTGCGCGTCGCGGTCGCGCTCTCGGGGGCCTGGTAGCTGTCGCGGTCGGCGCTGACCGTGACAGGGGGCAGGCTCTGCTGGGCGCTGCCTTGCGCCAGCGCGGGGGCGCCCGCGAAGCCCAGTCCGGTTGCGCACAGTGCGGCGGCCAGTGGGTGGAGGCGAAAGATGCTTCTCATGGGATCGGTTTCTGTGCAATGGGATGGAAAACGTAGGTGCCGCAAGCGTTGTTGCACTGCGGGGCGGCGGCGCCGGTCAACGTGAGTGCCGCGGCGCAGGCCGCGCCGAACAGCACCGCCATGCCGACCCACGGGCGCAAAGCCGCATCGACTTCACGCCAATAGAAGGTGTCGCCGGAGGGAAGGTTCATGGCGCCGCCACGGCCGAACGGCCGGCCTGTGCCACGTGCTCAACCTCACGCTGCTGGGTGGTTAGTACGGGTTGCAGTACCAGACACTGGCACGCCGCATCGGCGGGGCCTGTGCGTTGCACGGCGCTGTCCGTTCTCGGGGCGCTCTCGAGCGCCACACTCCAGCTGGCCCACAGCAACCAGGCGGCAAGGCCGAGGGTCGCGCCGATATTCAAATGCATCAACGCGCGCAGCGCGCGTTCGACGTTGGACATGGAAACTCCTGAAGCCGGACGCACCGGCCCGGCAAGATGCAAAAGATCCGCTGGCAGGCGTCAACGCCGGCAGCGGAAGGCTTCGGACTTCAGGAGATGCGCGGAGGCGCGCGAGGCTGCGCAGTCGACCACGCGAACACGGCGCGCGGTGCTGCAAGGAAGAGTGCGGGCAGGCCGTAGTGCAAGGTCGGCACGAACAGCACCGGCGAAGCTGCGGGCGGCAGGCCCAGCTGGACCGCATGCGACGAGCAATAGGGGCAGTGCGCACGCGCGTGATCGTCGGTCTGCTTGCTCTTCGACGGCGCGGCCGCCGCGCCGTCAACGTGGACCAGTTGCTGGCCCAAGGCCGTGCAGACCTCGATCCAACCAGCACCGCCTTGCGAGGGCTGGAAAGCATGCGACAAGACAGGCGCAACAGAGCCCATCAGGACGGCCAGACAGGCGATCCATGAGATGAGTTTTCTGAAGCGTTGGCCGACGCGCATGGCGGGATTCTAGATGCCTGAATACAACGTTGGTTCACGACAAGGTGCCATCGAAAAGGTGCCTCACACATAATCGCTCCATGCCCGCCCTGCGCCATGCTCGCCAACTCGTCCGCTTCGTGCTGGCGTGGTTTGTGCTGTCGCTGGGGGTGGCGATCGCGTCGCCGATGGTCCAGCCACAGTCGATGCAGCTCGTGTGTTCGGCGGCCGGCGCCATCAAGGTGATCGTGCAGACCGACGACGGCGCGCGCGAACTCGGCGCCAGCCATCTGGACTGCCCGATGTGCATGCTGACCGGTGCGCCCCCGCCCGCGGCGCAGCCCATCGACGTCCCCCGCATTCTGCCGCTGGGCCATGCCGTGCAGTCGATCCCGGCCGCGCGCATTGCCGCAGCCACTGCTGCGCCCTTACCCGCGCGCGGACCTCCTTCGCTCTCCTGACTCGTTTTCGGTTCCGTCGCACGTGACGCTGTCCATGGCCTTTGGCCGTGCGCTGTCGTCGCTCGCTGCAACGCATTTCCCTGCAATGAGTCGGCGCCTTCCTGGCGCCGAAAGAGAGCTTTCCATGAACAAGACCCTTTTGTCGCTCGCGCTCGGCGCGGCATTCCCCTGGCTGGCCGTGCCCGCTTTCGCGCAAGGCGCAGCGGCCGCAGAAGCCGCCGAAGCCACCGCGGACAACACGCCCGAGCGCACCAAGTCGCTCGGCGTCGTCACCGTCACCGGCGGCCAGCCGACCTCGCTGCCCACGCAGATTCCCACCACCATCGAGGGCGTCACGCGCGAGGAGATCGAGACCCGCATCAACGCCACCGACAGCGAGGACGCGCTCAAGTACCTGCCGAGCCTGCTGGTGCGCAAGCGCTACATCGGCGACTACAACCACGCCATCCTGTCCACCCGCGCGTCGGGCACGGGCAACAGCGCGCGCTCGGCGGTCTACGCCGACGGCATCCTGCTGTCGAACTACCTGGGCAACGGCATCGCCAACGGCACCAACTTCGCGCCGCGCTGGGGCCTGGTCACGCCCGAGGAGATCGAGCGCGTCGACGTGATGTACGGGCCCTTCTCTGCCGCCTACCCCGGCAACTCCGCCGGCGCGGTGGTCGACTACGTCACGCGCATGCCGACGCAGCTGGAGGCGCACGTGAAGGTCGGCTACTCGTCGCAGCCCAACAACCTCTACAGCACCCGCCAGACCTTCAACAGCTGGCAGACCAGTGCATCGCTGGGCAGCAGGAGCGGCGACTGGTCCTGGTGGATCGACATCAACCGCACCGACAGCGAAGGCCAGCCGCTGACCTTCACCACCGCCACCCTCGCCTCCGGCACGCCCGGGCGCGCGGGCACGCCGGTGTACGGCGTGCTCGGCGGCCTCAACACCACCAACACGCCCTGGTACATCCTGGGCGCGGGCACGCAGTACCACACGCTGCAGGACCACGCGAAGCTCAAGCTGGCCTACGACTTCTCGCCCACGGTGCGCGCCACCTACACGCTCGGCTGGTGGCAGAACACCGCGAACGGGCAGTCCGCCAGCTACCTCACGAATGCGCAGGGCCAGCCTGTGTACAGCGGCCCGGTGAACATCAACGGGCGCAGCTTCAACCTGGCCCCCACCGCCTTCCCCCTCACCGCGGACAGCGCCACGCACTACATGCACGGCCTCTCGGTCAAGAGCAACACCCAGGGCGTGTTCGACTGGGAGCTGGCCGCGAGCCTCTACGACTATTCGAAGGACACGCAGCGCGCGCCCACCACTGCGCTGCCGCTGGCGGCCTACGGCGGCGCGGGCACGCTACAGGACCAGGGCGGCACCGGGTGGAACACCCTGGCGGCCAAGGGCACCTGGCGCCCGCAGGGCGCACGCGGCGCGCACATCGTCGACTTCGGCGTGGGGCGCGATGCGTACAAGCTCGGCATCGTGAAGACCAATGTGCTGGGCAACTGGCAGGACGGCGCGGCGTTCACGCCCGTGAGCAACGTGGGCGGCCGCACAGAAACCTACAGCGCCTGGGCGCAGGACGCCTGGTCGTTCGCGCCGAAATGGAAGGCCGTGCTGGGCCTGCGCTACGAGCACTGGGAGGCCAAGGACGGCTTCACGGCCACGGCGGCCACTGCGCAGTCGTACGCCTCGCGCAGCGAATCCGACGTGTCGCCCAAGGCCGCGCTGGCCTACCAGTTGACCAAGGACACGGTGCTCAAGGCCTCCGTGGGCCGCGCCGTGCGCTACCCCACAGTCGGCGAGCTCTACGGCGCCACCTCGGGCGGCGCGCTCTCCTTCATCAACGACCCCACGCTGAAGCCCGAGAAGTCATGGACCGGCGAACTGTCGGCCGAGAAGGACCTGGGCAATGGCCTGCTGCGCGCCACGCTGTTCCACGAGACCACGAAGAACGCGCTGTACAGCCAGCTGATTCCCAACGCCACCGTCTCGCGCGTGCAGAACATCGACAAGGTGCGCACCACCGGCGTGGAGATCGCCTACACCGGGCAGAACGTGCTCATCAAGGGCCTCGACCTGGGCGGCAGCCTGACCTATGCCGACTCGAAGACGGTGGCGGACGCCGCGTTTCCGGCCGCCGTGGGCAAGTGGCAGCCGCGCGTGCCGCGCTGGCGCTCGACCGTCTACGCCACGTACAAGCCCGATGCGCGCTGGTCGTTCACGGCCGCGGCGCGCTACAGCGGCCGGCAGTACTCCAACCTGGACAACAGCGACGTGAACGCCTTCGCCTACTTCGGCGCGAGCAAGTACTTCACGGTCGACTTCCGCGTGCGCTACCAGATCGACAAGCAGTGGTCGGCCGCCTTCGGCATCGACAACGCCAACAACTACCAGTACTGGAACTTCCACCCGTATCCGCAGCGCACCTACACGGCCGAGCTGCGGTTCGACCTGTGAGGCCGGACGAATAGAGGGCCGTTCAGTTCACGCCGTGCAGGTGGGCGTCGTCGCTCGAATCATCGTTCTGCGGGACGAACACCATGCCGGTCTTCGCGTTGTAGTCCATCAGGCCCGCGTAGCGGCCCCAGGCGATCATGGTCTCGAAGGTCTTCTCGGGATTGTCGTAAGGCAAGGCGCTGCCGATGTCCTTGATCACGCGCTCGGCCTCGACTTCCTCGTACTCCTTGAGCAGCGCGATGATGATGTGGAAGAGCCGCAGCTTGAAGACCTGCTCCTCGAAGATCGCGCGCTTGCCGAGGCGGTCCGCGGCCACGAACTTGCGGCCCAGTTCCGTGAAACGCACTTCCTGGCGGGGCGTGTCGATGAGGTCGAGGATCTCGGCCGCCTTGAGGATCGCGATCGTCTCGCCGAACTCCTTGCCGATCTCGTCCGAGATGTCGTAGATGTTGGACAGGTCCGGCGAGTCGCTGAGGATGCTCATCAACCCGAGGATCTGGCCCACCGGCACCAGCGGAATGGACTCCATGCGCGTGCGGGCGCGCGAGATCGGCTGGCCCTTCTCGCTCGCCTCGGGCGGCAGGTCGGGCAGCGTCATCGTGGTGATGGACTCGTGGATCACGCTGACCAGCCGCTGGAATTCGGGGTGCTTGGTGTCCCGCGGGTACGGCAGCTTGTTCTCCAGCACGAGCCCGACACGCCCCGGCCGGGGGAACACGACCACGATACGCGTGGCCATCTCCACGGCCTCCTCGATGTTGTGCGTGACCATGAAGACCGAGCTGAGGTCGCCGTTCGGGCCGCGCCACAGGCTGATCAGCTCCTGGCGCAGGTTCTCCGCGGTCAGCACGTCCAGCGCGCTGAAGGCCTCGTCCAGGCACAGCAGCCTGGGCCGGGACACCAGCGCCCGCGCGATGCCCACCCGCTGGCGCATGCCGCCCGACAGCTCGCGGGGGAAGGCCGCGTGGTAGTTGCCCAGGCCGATCAGTTCAATCGCGCGGTTGACCGCGGCGTCGCGCTCGGTGCGGCCGATCTTTTTCGACATGAGGCCCACCGCAACGTTCTGCTCCACGGTCAGCCACGGGTAGAGCGCGAAGGTCTGGAAGACGACCGAGGCATCGGGATTCACGCCGTCGAGCGATCTGCCGCCGGCCAGCGCGCGGCCCGAGGTCGGCGCGATCAGGCCGGTGAGGCAGCGCAGGATGGTCGACTTGCCCGAACCGGACTGCCCCAGCAGCGCCAGGAACTCGCCTTCGTGGACGGCCAGGTCGATGTTGTCGAGCACCTTGAGTTCGTGGTTGCCGGCGGTCCTGAACGTCTTGGTGACGGCGCACAGCTCGGCCACCGGCTTGGCCGGCGCGGGGGAACGGGAGGTTGTGTTCATTTTCAATCCAGCTTGAATCGGCGCTCGGCGAAGGCGTACAGGCGGCGCCAGATGAGCTTGTTCATCAGCACGACGAAGATGGACATCACGCCGATGCTCGCGATGATCAGCGCCGTGTCTCCTTCCCGGGTGACGGTGGCGATGTAGGCGCCCAGGCCCTGGGCCTTCAGGGTGGTGCTGCCCCAGGTGGCGAGTTCAGCCACGATGCTCGCGTTCCACGCCCCGCCGGCGGCCGTGCAGGCGCCCGTGACCCAGTAGGGAAAGATCGCCGGCAGGATCAGCGTGCGCCACAGGTTCCAGTCGCGCAGGCCGTAGACCCGTGCCGCTTCCTTGAGGTCGTTGGGGATGGCCATGGCGCCCGCGATCACGTTGAACAGGATGTACCACTGCGTGCCCATCGCGATGAGCAGGATGCTGCCCCAGTCGAGCGTGACGTGGGCGGCCACGAAGAAGCCCACGACGATCGGGAAGGTCATGTTCACCGGGAACGACGCGCCGATCTGCGCCAGCGGCTGGGCGAACCGCGCCACGCGCGGCTGCGAGCCGATCCACACGCCGACCGGCACCCAGATCAGCGTGGCCAGCACCGTCATGGCGGCGACGCGCAGGGCCGTCAGCGCGCCGAGCCAGACGATGTGTCCGAAGGCGGCCAGCGTCAGCGCGCCGTGCAGCGCCGCCACGGCGGCCGCCAGAGCCCTGAGGATCTCGAAGCCGATCCACACGGCGAGCACGATGCCGGCCGCGCGCCAGAGCAGCTTCTGCCCGCCGGCCCCGAGCCGCACCGGAACCCGCGCGGCCGGATTGGGCACCCGCGACACCCGGTCCTTCAGCGGCAGCCAGAGCCGCTCGCCGATCCAGGTGAACAGGTAGGCGCCGCGCAGCAGGTTGTAGACCCATGAGGTTGCCGGCGTCGCCGATTCGGTCAGTTCGATCTTGAACTTGTCGGCCCACGCCAGCAGCGGGCGCCAGACCAGCTGGTCGCTCACGAGGATCAGCAAGATCATGGCCACCACGGCCCAGAGGGCGGCCGTGTTGTTGCCCTGCGCGATGGCCTGCGCCATGTAGGAACCCAGGCCCGGCAGCTTGATGTCCTTGTTCATCACGCTGATGGCCTCGCTCTGCGCCACGAAGAACCAGCCACCGCCGAAGGACATCATGGAGTTCCATATCAGGCTGTGAGCCGAAGCCGGCAGCTCGACGGTGCGAAAGCGCTGCGCGCGCGTCAGCCCGTAGGTCGACGCCGCCTCCTGCATGTCGTTGGGAATGGTCACCATCGAGTGATAGAACCCGAACGCCATGTTCCAGACCTGTCCCGTGAAGATGGCGAAGATGGCAGCGCACTCGACGCCCAGCAGGCTGCCGGGGAACAGCGCCATGAAACCCGCCACGGTGGCAGACAGGAAGCCCAGCACCGGCACCGACTGCAGCACGTCGAGGGCCGGCAGGATGAAGGCGCGCGCCGTGCGGTTCTTTGCCGCCAGGTAGCCGGTAGCAATGGCGAAGAACAGCGAGAAGCCGAACGCGATCCACATGCGCATCAGGGTGCGGCCCGCGTAATAGGGAATCTGGCTCGGCGAGCTGTCGATCTGCGGCACCGCCGCCGGATCGAAGTGCACGAGCATGCCCTTGCCGAAGTGCAGCGCGCTCCACAGGAGCCCCAGCAGGATCAGCAGGAACAGCGCATCGATCCAGCCGAGCGTACGCCGCTCTTCCACGATCGCAAGCTGGGGGGCGGTACTTTTCATGCGGGCTTGCAGTTCTTTGCTTCGACGATAGCCGCAGCTCTTTTCGAACGAATGAAAAAATGCCCCGCTTCGCGAGGCATCCTGAGCTTGGTGGGGCGGGCTTTTCCTGGTGGATCAGCGAACCCAGTGGCACACACGGTGGTGATGGCGCGCGTCCCACTTGCACACCTTGTGCTTGGGATGGTGGCGGGGCGCGGCGGAGGCGATGCCTGGGGCCAACAAGGCCATGCCGGCAAATGCGAGGATGCCGGCGGAGATGAACTGCTTGGTTTTCATGGTGGTCTTTCTAAGCAATGGCATCGAAGAATGCGTCATATATCAGGTGCCATCCCTCAACGATCCGAGCGCACGCTCGGATGACATTTGACAACCACCCTGGATCGACGTTCGCCTTTCCGGGCCGCGCCTCGCGACGTCAGGCTGATGCGGCGGGCGCGCCGATGATCTCATCCTCCAGCCGACAGGTTTCGGTGATGATCAGCTCGAAAAGCGCGCGCAGGAACGCAGGGCTCATGCCGTGCTCCGCGGCAAAGGCCGCCGCGCGTTGCTGCACCACGCCGATGCGGTGGGGCTGCATCATCGGAATCGCGTGGGTTCGCTTGTGCAGGCCGATCCTGCAGCAGCAGGCCAGCCTTTGCCGAAGGGTCTCGAGCAGGGCAGCGTCCAGATTGTCGAGCTCGTCGCGCAGCGACTGCAGGATCTGCTGGGCTTCTTCGTCAGCCGGACCGCGCTGTTGCGTGACTGAGGTGGCTGAATTCATGCCGGTTCTCCTTACTCGAGTTTGATGCCCTGGCTCGCGATGATCTGGCTCAGTGCTGCCGTGTCCGCGCGCACCCGCCGCACCAGCGTCTCGCCCGAGATGCCGACCGCCTCATAACCATGCTGGAAGAGCTTCTGGCGAACCTCCGGCGATCGGATGACTTCGGACAGGACCTGATTCAGGCGCTGGACGATCGGAGCAGGTAGGCTGGCAGGGGCTGCCGCTGCAGTCCAGATCTCGAGCTCGAAATCCTGCAGTCCCGCTTCCTGCAGACTCGGATAGTCCGGTACGAGCGGCGAGCGGCGCGCAGAGGTCACACCGATCGCGCGCAGCTTTCCGGCCTTGATCTGCTCGTCGGCGAGGCCCGGTGGGAGCAGCGCCAGCTGCAGCTGCCCCCCGATCAAGCCAGTGATGACCTGCGGATTGCCCTGGTAGGGCACGTGCACGGCGGCGATGCCGGTGCGGGACTTGAGGAGTTCCATACCGAGATGGCCGATCGTGCCGATGCCGGGCGAGCCATAGCTCCAGCTGCCGCCGGCCACACGCGCCGCGTCGAGGAAACCGCGGGCATCAGCCTTCGAGACCTGCGCTGTCGTGGCGAGCACGAGGGGCGCCGTGCAGATGATGCTCAGCGGCACCAGGTCCTTCTGCGGATCGTAAGGCGTCGACGGGTTGAGGATCCTGGCAATGGTCATGTTACCGTTGATGAGGATGCCGACCGTGTGCCGGTCGGTGGACTTAGCGACGATGTCCGCGGCGATGTTGCCGCTGGCGCCGGCATGGTTTTCGACGATCACCGGCTGGCCCAGCGCTTTCGCCATGGGCGTGGCCAGCACGCGAGCCACAAAATCCGGAGACGAGCCGCCACCAAAACCGACGACGAGGCGCAGTGGCCGGGTCGGCCAGTTCACGTCCGCTGCGCGGGTGCCCGACGTGCCCGTCGGAGGGGGCTCGGCGCGCACCGCGCCGCTCGGTTGCGCAAGGACGCCGCCGGCGCAGGCGAACGTTCCAACAAGGCACAGCAGGCGCACGGCCAGCGATCGAAGAAGGAAGAATGACATGGCAATGGAAGTTGGAAATCGGACGCTCAGTCTTTCTTCACGAACGCGACGAATCAACTGCTGCTTCACGTGCAAGAAGCCGCGTGCGGTGGCGGCGTGACGCGGACCAGGCCTGTCCCCCGAAGGGGGGCGGGCGGGATTCGTCGTCCTTGCATGCCGCGCAACATGACGGCTCGAAGATGTCTGCAGGGCGCCGTGGGCCCGGGGCCTTAATACACTGAAGATGTGCCGTGCCAGGCGTCGGGCGCCTTCGTCGCCGCTGCACGAACGACCCGGCCTAGGCGGGTCGCCGCTTCGCGGCATACATCCGGGTCGTGCTGGGCAACGCGTGACCCAGGTTGTTCTGCACCACCGCCAGCGGCAACGGTGCCCGCCCCGCCCTGCCCTGCAGGGCGTGCGCGCCGTGGGTATGGCGCAGCCAGTGCGTGCTGGCCTTTCGCAGGTGTTCGGCGTCGGAGGCATCGAGATCCTGTGCGGTGCGCGCCAGGAACGCCTTGATGGCCTGGTAGAGCCCCGAGGACGACCAGGCGGCCGGATGCTCGGCCCCCGTGTCGAAACGCGCCAGCACGGGAACGTCGCGATTGGCGGGTGCGTCGACCCGTCGATCGAAGCCGTGGCGCGCCAGTTCTTCCTCCAGGTCCTCGATCAGTGCCGGCGCCACCGGCACCTCGCGCCGCCCCCCTGCTCTGCCAGTCACCGTCAGCAGCCAGACGCGCGGCACCGAACCGTCGCCCGGCGTTGCGTCCTGTTGTAGACGAAGGTCCCCGCAGCAGGCGCCAGCGATCTCGGCCAGGCGCAGCCCGGTCGCATACAGCCAGTGCATGCCGCGGCGCAACCGTCGACCGGCCTCGGTGTCCCCATGCGAGCGCAACCGCGCATCGATGTGGTCCCACTGCGCGAAGCTCAGGGTGCGGTTGGTGCCCAGCGGCTGCCCGGCCTGCGAGGGCAAGGGCGTCTCGTCGAAGGGATTGCCCGTCACATAGCCCTGGGACGTGAGGAAGGCGAACAGGCTGCGGAGAATGACCAGCGCCTGGCGCAGCGCCACCGGCGTCAGCGGGCCCTCCAGCGGCCGCCACATCGGGGACCAGCGCTGGTGATGTCGCGGTCCGCACCAGGCAACGGGCGGCCGGGCAAGGAAGGCACGATAGGCGGCCGCGTCTTCGCGGGTGAGCGAGGACATGGCCTTGCCGCGCTCCAGCACCGCCCAGAGCAGCAGCCGCTCGGCCTCCTTGCGGTACGAGCGCTGCGTGGCCGACAAGGGCTCCTTCGCGACGCCGCCACCCTTCGCGAGCAGCCACGCGCCGATCGCCTCGTGGTCATTGGCCGCCGAGAGTCGGCACGCCTGCCTCGGCGCGCGGGCGCTCCCGGCACGGCCGTCCAGCCCAGGCGGCAGCAGGAATTTCTCGTAGGGCACCAGCGCCGTGGCGGGCGGAACCACCTCGGCCAGCGCGGCGGGGCCGAGCTGCGCGCGCCGGCGCGCCGCATGCACGCCGATGCGCAACCCCAGCACCTGCTCATTGGCGTGGAGCCAGTCGAGGATGCGCGCGGCCTTGTGCTCGCCCACGCCCGGAACGTTCGCCCACCAGCGCGCGCCGGCGTCGTTGATGTGCAGCACCAGCGCGGACAGCGTCGCAAGGCCTGCGCGTTCGAGCCGCTCGGCCAGCGCCGGATGCAGCCAGGCGGCCACGCTGTCGCCCGGGCGCGGATCCTGTGCGACGAGGCTCTCGAGCCAGTGCAGCGCCTCCAGTTGGCGCTCGATGACACGTGCGCGGCGCGAAGGCTGGGCGCCTCCCCCCGCGCGCGCCGGTCCCGAAGCGCCGCCGCCCTGTGGAAAGGCGGCTTCATACGCCTCGATCTGTTCGGCCTCCGAGAAGTCCTCCATGCCCTGGGCCTGGGCGAACTCGGCCAAGCTCGGCAGCGCGGGTGTCGCGGTGAAGCGCTCGGCGTCGAGCAGGATCAGGCGCGCGGTACCGGGCTTCTGTTCACGGCGCGCGGCGGCGGCGAACGCGTCCCGGATCCAGGCCACGGTGCGGCGCACCGTGCGCAGGTCGACGTGCTCGCCCTCCAGGCGCAGGTAGCGATCCCAGGCAGCGCGTTCCTCGACCCCTTGGGCAAGCGCGCGCATGAACGCGAAGTGGCCGCGATGGAGCTTGCGCGGGGGTGTCGTTTTTTTCATGGGGCGCGCGGCACACTGGGCGCCTGTCGCGCGTGCCAGAACTTCCACCACGGCCGCGGGGCGCTCGCGGGCGGCGGCGGCTGCTCGGCCCGCCTGCCGCGGACGCGGCGTCGCAGTTCGACCTCCAGCATGTGGGCGACCCCGTAGGCCTGCTTTTCGCCGCGCGATGCGCTCGAACGCCATTCGAGTGCCAGGCGCTCGAGCATGCCGTCTTCCAACTGGGCCAGTTCCGCGGCACTCGGCGCGTCATGGCGGCTCATCGCCCCGCTCCCTGCGTTTTGGCGCCGCCGGCTCCTCGTGCAATGCGCGCTCGGCCCCAGGCCGACGGTGGTCTCGAGGACATCCGTGTTCGGGCCGTCGAGCGTACGGCCGCACGCTGTTGCAAGGGTTGGTCCGTAGGATTGGTGGAGGCTGACGCGCCGCGGCTGCGGCAGCAGGCGTGCTCCATCTCCTTTGCGGCACCCGGGCTGCGCCGGCTCGGCCGGCTGTTTTGATTTTGCATAATCATCAACGTCAATTTTAGGTGATCTCTAGCCATTTCGAAGAAACGAAAGTCGAGGTATGCGCTAAGTCTTTGATTCAATTGCTATTTTTTCCGATGCCGCAATCCACTTAAGCGCATTGCATCGAGGTAGACAGGCGTATGGTGAGGCACTTCATGTGCTTCCACTCTTAAGTGGGTGCTTGCATTGAGGATTTACGAGGGGGACCTCGGCGTGCCACCCTGCCCCCTTAAATGCCGGTGTGCCGATGGGGGGGAGCACGTGATGCCAGAGTCAGGGTTCGCCGCCCTGCGCGGGACGTTGGGCAGCGCCGGTCGCCGAGCGTGCTGTTCCTGCAAGCCGTGAGGGTTGCGCTCAGCCTCTTTGTCGCGAGGCAATGTGAGAGGTATTGGGCAAGCGCGCCAAGGGCACGTCCTCATCGCCCGGTTGTCTCCACAGTTCCCTTTTGTGAGTACTTTTGGGATTTGGCGGGCGAACGAGCCTTTGTGCGGAAGCGGGCTGTCTTGCCAAGTTAACCCGCCTTGTTAAAAGTTAGCTTGCGCACACTTATCGAATTAGGGCGAGTCCTGTGTAGGGCAGCGGGCCACGTGCTTCGCACGTCTCCGTTCCTGTAGCACGGTCCAAGAGGGGTGTGCTGCGGACGGGTGGACCCCCTCCACAACAGGGAGGCGGCGCGCCGCCAGGGTAGAAACTACGGCGCAAGCAACTGGGCCGACGACAAGCGGCCCGCGCATCTTGGGCCGCAGTGCACCACGACAGCGGGCGGCCGGCGCTTTCGGGCTGAGGGGCAGCTTCGCAAACGAGCCGCTGAAGGCTGCTGTCCCGTGTCCGTGCAAGAGCACCACGTCGGCGCATGCGCAGGTCCTTGGCGCGGATGGCCCTGGGCGTTGTGACGCACTACGTGCTCAAATCCCAACGATGCTCACATCACGGCCAGTCGGGTCTGACCGGCATTCAACCAGAACGTCTGCCGGCGGGCGGAAAGGAATGCGGCAACGTTCAGACGCCCGTGCCACGCGCGACCGATGCCTGCCGCAGACGTGATTGCACAACCCGGCGCGGAACGGAACGTACCCTCCCAGTTTGAGCAAGGCGCTGCAAGCGCCTTGAAAAAAGCCCGAACCGGGCAAGCCAGTCGGCCTGGGCGCTCGATGCACCTTTGGCATGGGCCGGAAGGTTCCAGGCGACGCCGGCAAAGCCGCGTGGGGTGCCCGAGACGTCACGCCGCCGGCCCTCCGAACCCAAATCGCATGCATGCGCGGAGGTGATCCACCGGAAGTGCTTCTGCGCGGCGCTCGACTTTGTCAGCCTGATCAAGGCCCAAGCAACGGGGCGCACTCACGACGGGAACGACGGCAGTCCGACGGTTGCTTCCGGCGCTGCGCATGCGGTCGCCGACAGTGTGAACGGGCGTAGCTCCGAGCGCGCTCGCCGGTGGACGCGGGCAGGCCGCCTACTTGGGGCTGAGTGGCGCGGGGTATTCTTGGGCCCTCATGACGAGGCCAGGCCCGTCCACGAAGAGGAACAGGCCGGCGATGCGGGTTTTGGGGGACGGCGCCTCTGCGCGTTCGATGCAGACCGGTGATTCACCATACCGGGCGAGACGTCCGGCCTGTCTGCATCCCGCCGATTCAGGACCCTGGGAAAGCTCCGCCAGTCCAGGGCCTCGGTTGAATGGGGGGACGGCGACATCCAGCTGCTCGGGCAGCTTCTCTCCCCTCCCCCGGTTCCTCGTCGCGCCCTCGCAATCAGCCGAGCAGCCGGACCTTCTGCAGGGTCTCGCCCACGGACTTCAGCAAGATTTCCGGTGTCAGGCCGGATACGGCGCCGGGCGTCAGTGTCAGCGTGACCGTGCCGTCAGGCGCACGCAGGCACGAACCGACCGTCTTTCCGTCGTTCATGATGGCCAGCTTCTCCGCCTTCGCCACCGACTCCAACCCTTGCAGTCGGGCGACCACGGCGGCGGGGGCGAGCTTCATGCCGCGCACCTTCTCGGCGCGCTTCAGCACGCTGCGACGATCCTTGTCGAGCGCCGCATTGAGTTGCTCCGCGTGCCGATGCTGCACTTCCAGCGGGCTGCGGAAGCATTCCAGTACCGCCGAAGGCAGCTGCGCCACCATCAGTGCCTTGCGGATCCAGGTATGGCTCACACCAAGCTTCTCGGCCAGCTGGCGCTGGGTCGGGAACAACTGCTCCTCGAGGGCGCGCTGGTACATCACGCCTTGTTCATAAGGCGAGAGGTCTGCGCGCTCGCGGTTCTCACGATCCATCGCGGCAAAGAGTTCGGCATCGCCGAGCTCATCGAGCCAGATGGCCGCCAGCACCGGAATCCCCAGTTCCAGACATGCCCGGTGGCGCCGGTGGCCGAACACCAGTTCGTACTGCCCAGGCTCATCCACCAGCGGACGCACCAGGATCGGCTGGACGTTGCCGCCAGCCAGTTCGATGTCGGCCTTGAGCCCGGCGAACTCGGCGCTCTCGAACGAAGCCGGGTGGCGGTTGGCCCAGCGCGAGGGCCGGACGGTCGCGGGGTCGATCTTGCGCGTGGGAGTCGAACCATCGTGCTGGCGAAGCCGTTCGCGCAGCGCAGCCAGTTCACCTTCCACAGCTTGCATTTGGCCGCGGAAGGCCAGCATCTGCCCGGGGCCGGTGCGGGGGGCGGGCTGACCCGTT
Source organism: Variovorax sp. efr-133-TYG-130 (assembly GCF_030208835.1). Lineage (NCBI taxonomy): Bacteria > Pseudomonadati > Pseudomonadota > Betaproteobacteria > Burkholderiales > Comamonadaceae > Variovorax > Variovorax sp. efr-133-TYG-130. The sequence continues at coordinate 196,954 of NZ_JARVTD010000012.1, forward strand.
TGTGCGGGTGGAAACCTGGTTTCCAGCACAACGGGGGCTGCGCCCGGCAGTGCAGGCGGGGCCGGTGTCGTCGACACGGAGACCGGCGCCGCGGCGGGAACCGGCTCTGGAATCGACAGGCCGGCCGTCAATGCTTCGAGACGCTTGCGGGTGCTAGCCATTGAAACCTCCTGGGCAATGGAAACCTGGTTTCCACGCAAGACGCGTGGGACGGGAACGGACTGAAACGGACGCAAAAGACGTCCGGGCCCGAACGTCTGGAAACCTGGTTTCCAAACGGTACATCGCGACCGTCGTGTGGAAACCCGGTTTCCACCCAGGGGACGCACTGAGCCAACCGCGACAGACGCGCGGCTCCCGGCCTACGCTTTCAGCACGGAACGCCGCCCAGCGGCGCGCGACGAGCGGCTGCGGCGCCGCGGTGGAAACCGGGTTTCCAGGCCGCTCCGCCGCCCTCTTCGGTTCGTGAAGCCAGGCTCTCATTGCACCTGCGCCTTGTCCGACCAACTGCTGACCACCGACTGCTCGACCAGGTCGACGAAGGCGTCATATGCATCGGCTGCGCGCTTGTAGGTCTTCGCTGCGCCTTCATACTTCTGCACGTCGTAGACGGTCGCGAACTCGGCCGCCTTGTTGCTGGTGACGCTGGTCTTGGGGATCTCTACCGGCAACGTGTACTCACCGTAAGTGGCCTGGATCCATTGTCGGACCGCCGGGGTGGCGGGATCGCTGGGGTCGACTCGGCTGAGCAGTACATGCAAAAACTCGAAAGCCTTGCGAGCGAGGTCGCCGCCCTGTGCATCGAGATTTCCCCCCAGATCGGCGAGCAGCGACCAGAACTGTGCAGACGATGCGAAGTCGAGGCCCGAGGGCGGCACCGGCACGATGATCCCGTTGGCTGCCCACAGCGCGTTGATCGTCACGTAGGACAGCGAGGGCGGAGTATCGATGACGATCACGTCGTAGAGATCACGCACGCTCTCCAGCCCGGCGTTGAGCACATCCCAGAAGCGCGCGCCGGGTTCCTGCATCTGGCGCGCCGGCAGGGCGAACTCGGCCGAGAACAGAAAAGGCGCCGCCGCCACCAGGTCCAGGCCGTCCCAGTAAGTGGATCGAATCGCATAGCGGATGTCGGACTGGCTGCCGTCGCACAGCGGGGCAATGGTCATGTCCTCGCTGATCTCCGCTTCGGGCAGCAGACCGTGCAAGGTGGTGAGCGAGCCTTGCGGGTCGGTGTCAATGGCCAGCACGCGATGGCCGCGCAGGCTCAGTCCCTGTGCCAGCACCATGGCTGTCGTCGTCTTGGCCACGCCGCCCTTGAAGTTCCCCACGGCGATCGTGAACGCCTTCTTGCCGGCAGGACGCATCTTCTCGGCGCGGTAGGTGCGCGTCCAGGCACGCAACTCGTTCAGCTCGAAGCTGCGCTTGCCGCCCGCCGGCGTCAGCCGGCCACTGGGAAGATCTTCCTTCGTGATGCGATAGGCCACATGCGCCTTGTCGACACCGCACAATGCGGCCAGTTGCGCAGTGGAGTAGATCGGTGCAATCTTGCGGGCTTCAGGTGCCAGCAACCGCCCTCGGATCTGCTCGACCATCGAGCCTGCGCGCACGGCCAATGCCGCGATGCGCTGCATGTCAATGCGTGCACGAGGAGGGGAGGGGTTGGAGGGAGCGAGCGTGGAAACCTGGTTTCCAGCGCCGGCGGGAGCGGGCAACGCCATAAAGAAGGGCCTTATTCAACAGAATTCAGCCATTCTATGAGAATCCGTCGAATGAACAAGATATGAAAACAGAATCGCCAACCGTGGGCCTCTATTGTGAGAAGGGTTGGGGACCAAGGTGAGATCCATTGGGATTGCCTCTCCTGATGGGCCTCCAGGTGGTGCAGATTCCGAAGGATCCGGGCATCCATGAGGCGATCGAAGCCCTGGCGCAGCGGCATTCAGTGCCTGTGAGTCCTGACGGACGCCCGGTTCATGCGTCGAAGCCCTTGTCCACTCACGCCAAATCCCAAGCAATCACACATTGGCGCGGTCCAAATCCCATTCGACCTCACAACCGATCCCAAATGTTCTCACATGAAATCCCAGCGTTACTCACACAAACCCTTCTAAGTCCATGTCAGGATTGAAGAAACTGCACCTTCAATTCTTCAATCTCTCCAAGTGTTTCTTATCAAAGTATCAAGAACGCGCGTTCGAAATGTAAATTGACCGAATCACAAAACCTCGGCATGATGTGAACCCGTTGATCACCTGAAAGAAGTCCATGGAAGAGGGCGAAGTTCCACGACCACCGCCCAAGCCATCCCCTACCCCAGACGAACAGAGCGTCGCCAAGGCCAATGAGGCCATCGCGATCCGGCCCAAACGGGGGCGTCTGACACTTCTTTCGAGGCGCATCTACAACGCGCTGCTCTATCACTCGCAGCGTCAGGGCGTCGACGAACCGGTTTACAAGCTGGCCCTGAGCGAACTGATCGGCGATGCCCGTTTCAACTCCAACAACACCGAACTGCTCAAGTCTCATCTGCGGGACATGCAGGCAACCACCATCGAATGGTCAACCAGCGGCACCGGGCTCAAGCGCTGGGTGTCGTCGCAGTTGCTCGGGACGGTCACCATCGAGGAACAGGGTCGAGGACGTCCCTGCACCATCACGTGGCGCTACCCGGAAGAGATACGTGAGCGGCTGGTCAGGCCCCATCAATACACGCGCGTCCTGCTGGAGATCAGCGGCCAGATGCGAAGCTACCCCGCGGCCGTGCTCTACGAGATCGGTGCGCGCTACCTCACGTCGCCGAGCCGTCTGTCGATGCGCGAGGACGTGCTGTGGTGGGCGGCAGTGCTCACCGGGCGCAGCGACATCACCGAGGTCGACTATCGCTTCCTCAAGCGCGACGTGATCAGCAAGGCGCTGGCCGAGATCGAGGCATTGTGCGAAGACTTCAGCCTCGAGCTCATCGAGCACAAGCGGGGGCGCCGCATCGAGGAAATCCAGTTCAGGGTGGTGCCCAAGCTGCAGCAGCGTCTGGGCGCAGCCGACGATCCCGCGCGCAATGTTTTCGACCTGGAGCTGGTTGGAAAGCTGATCGCGCTGGGCCTCAAGCAGGACGAGGCCCAGGATCTGTATGCGACCACCGACGAAGGGCAGCTGCGCGGCACGATCGAGCATGTCGAGCAACGCCTGCGCAGCCAGACGCTGCCGGCACTGAAGTCGGCCGCTGCCTATTTCAAGGATGCCCTGAAGAAGGGCTACGCCGGCGTGAAGGGGGAGGAGGCCGCCGCGCCCCCGTCGTTGCCTTCGCCGTCAAGAGGCAAACAGGCAGCCGCACCGGCTGGCGAGGACCGCATGCACCGGATCCGCGAGCTGTGGGAAAACGACCGCATGCAGAAAGCCAAGTCGCTCTACCTGGAAATGCCCGAGGCAATGCAGGCCGAGATGCGCTCACGCTTCGAGGCCGAGCGGCTCGCGCAGATCGCCGCCCCGATCGCCCGCGCATGGCGCCGTGACGGCCCCGCCAGCCGCATCGCGGCAACCACCTTCCATCGCTGGCTGGCACAGGTCACTTGGCCCGAGGCGCCCTCGGACCGGGTGCTGCTCGATTTCGCGCTGGCCCAGGGCGTTGCGGGCATGTAGGCGCCGCGCAGGATTGGAAATTGTCCGACACGCCATGCGCGGGCGAAGTCTTAGATTTTCTCGCCCGCACCTCAGGTGCGGGCCTTGCTGTAAACCTCGACCCGGCCCGCAAGGCCGGGTCTTTTTTGCCAGCAGCAGGCGTTGCATCTTTTCCTCTTGAAATTTGCGACGCAGGGTCCTATGTTGCCTATCGTCAAAAGATTGGTCGACCGAAAAGGAGGTACTGAAATGACCATGAACTTGCTCAGGCAGATTGCCGGCTCCCGTTTGCCGATCTCGTTCTATCGAGCCGAAGACATCGACCGGGTCAAAGTGCTCAGAGCCGCCGGGCTCGTCGTTGCACTGGTTCCGTCGCCCGCGAATCCCCTGGCGCTGTCGGGCGCCGCCGCTGCAGCCCAGGTGCTGGCTGTGACGCAGAAGGGGCGGGAAGAACTCGCGAGGTTCAACTATCCGGAATCGCGCCCGCCGCGCTGGCGAATGCGCATGCCAAGAATCAAGACGGCCACGCCTGTGCACTCAGGCGGATCTGCGCCAGTCCACCGGGAGCCCGCGCGGCCGCAGTAGCAAGCCCGCGAGCCAGACGCCGAAGCCGTCTGACGTCATTTCTTGTTCGCCATTTCCCCGACCGAGTCCCGTGGCGCATGCCCGGCGCTCTGGTCGGCCTTGCAAGGAGGTTTTGCCATGTATCGATCCCTGTTTCCTCGTGACATCTTCGCGGAGATGGATCGCCTGCAGCGCGATGTGCAGCAGGCCTTCGACCTGTCTCCCACCATCCGCGGCGTCGCGCGCAACGGATTTCCCGCGCTCAACGTCGGAAGCACGCCCCAGGCGCTGGAGATCTTCGCCTTCGCGCCCGGTGTGGATCCCTCGACCCTGGAGGTGAATCTGGAGCGCGGCCTGCTGACGATCTCGGGCGAGCGCAAGAACGCGCTGCCGGGTGCGCTGGACAAGTCCGCCACCGTGCACATCAACGAGCGCTTCGAAGGGACCTTCCGCCGGGCGATGACCCTGCCCGACGACGCGGACCCCGACGCGGTCGAAGCCAGGCTTCGAGACGGTGTGCTGCACATCAGCGTGAAGCGCCGCGCATCCGCCCAACCGCGTCGCATCGAAATCCAGTGACAAGGAGCACACCATGAGCAACAGCATCCAGGCCCCCGCGAACGCCGCCGCCGGCGAGCATGTGCAGAGGGAACATTCCAGCTACAGCGACGCAGCCCTGACACCGCCCGTCGACGTGGTCGAGGACGCCAACGGCATCACGCTCTACGCCGACCTTCCCGGGGTCAGCCGCGACAAGCTGAACCTCCATGTCGAGGCGTCGACGCTGACCATCGACGCCGAGTCCGATCTGCAAGTGCCGCAAGACCTGCAGACCAGCCACACGGAGGTTGGCCTCGGCCGCTTCCGGCGCGTGTTCACCTTGAGCAAGGAGCTGGACACGCAAGGTGTCACGGCAGAGCTCGCGCAAGGCGTTCTGAAGCTGCGCATTCCCAAGGCCGCGCATGCACAGCCGCGCCGCGTGCAGGTCCAGGTGAGGTAGAACCCGCGCAGGGGTGCGTGCCGCCGGGCGCGGCGGCACGCACCCGGGCGTTCCAGCGCCCTGGCGCGCGATGGCAAGGGGCATGCGCGTGCTCGAGCTCTTCAACGAGCACGTCACGCCCCGTCAAAGCCGGCTTGAGCGGCATCACCGGTTCTCACAGAAAACCGTCTCACCGAAGATCGCCGGGTGACCGGCCGCCGATGTGAGCTACTTCGCATGGCGAGGCTCGCCCCGCGGACCGCATCCACTAAGATCGGCCCGATGAAGCAAGAGGGCGGGCGCGAGGCGCGCCGTGAAGAGAGTACGGGTGGCCGCGTTCCCGCGCACGCACGCGCGCCGCGGGTGTCCGGCGTGACCGATAGGCAACTCGATGCGCCATCGCGCGGCGCGGCGGAGTCGAGCCTGTCGCGCCTCCTTGGGACGCTGGGCCTGTTCTCCACCGACAGCCCCTCCCTCACGGTGGAAGAGATCGCCTCCCGCCTCAAGGTACCCAAGAGCACGGCCTACCGCTATATCCAGGAACTGTCGAAGGTGGGCCTGCTGGTGCGGCTGGACCGCAGCATCACGCTGGGACCGCGCATCATCGAGCTGGACCGCAGCATCCGCGAGTCCGACCCCGTGATCCGCGCGGCCGCGCCGCCCATGCGGGAACTGGCGGAGCAGACGGGACTGGACGTGTTCCTGTCCAAACTGTACGGCCATTCCATCATCACGGTACACACCGAATTCAACGACCCCCTGCCGCATCTGCGCTATGGCCGGGGCCGGCCGGTGCCGGTGTTGCGCGGCGCGAGCGCGAAGGCCTTGGTGGCCTTCCTGCCGGCGGCGCGGCTGCGCCGGCTGCACCAGGAACTGGCCAGCGAGGCATCCGACACCGCGCCATGGGAGGTGTTCTACGAGGAAGCGCAGCGCATCCGCCGCGAGGGCTACTGCCGGACCTCGGGCGAACTCAACGAAGGCAAGACCGGCGTGTCGGCGCCGATCTTCGGGCGTGGGCGCCTGGTGGTGGCCAGCGTCACCGCATTGGGCAGCGATGCGCGACTGGCGCTTTTCGACGCGGAGGCCATCGCCGAACTGGTCAAGCGCACCGCGCACATGATCAGCGTGCGGCTGTCGGCCGACGGGCACTTGTAGACACCTGCGACGTGGCCGTCCGGCCAGCTCGTTCAGAACACGATGTTGGCCTTCTTGACGACAGGTGCCGCCGAGGCCAGCGAGCGGCGCCAGGTCTGCAGCGCCTGTGCCGGCGTGCTCACCACCGGTTCCAGGCCCAGCGCGACCATGCGCGCCTGCACTTCAGCATCGCCCGCGATGGCCTGCAGCGCGGTGGCCAGCCTGGTGACCACCGGCTCGGGGGTGCCGGCCGGCGCAAATACCGCGAACCAGCCGGCGTTGCCCATGTCGCGCACGCCCAGCTCCTCGAAGGTCGGCACCGCGGGCAGCGAACGCACGCGGCGCAGGCCGGTCACCGCCAGCGGGCGCACCGAGCCCGCCGTCACCATGGCCTCGACGGCGGCGACGGTCAGGAACACGGCATCCACCTGGCCGCCCATCAGGTCGGTGACGGCGGGCGATGAGCCCTTGTAGGGCACGTGCAGCAGTTCGACGCCGGCCGATTCGGCCAGAACCTCGCCCATCACGTGGGCCGAAGAGCCGGCCCCGAAGCTGCCATAGCTGAGCTTGCCGGTCTTGGCCTGCTGCAGGAAGGCGCGCAGGTCCCTGGCCGGGCTGTCGGCGCGCACGGCCAGCACCAGCGGTGCATTGGCCATCACGCTGACGATGGTGAAGGCCTCCTGCATGCTCTTGCCCGGCGCCACTGGCTGCTTGGAGGCGAGCGCGGCGATCACATGCGTGGAGTTGCTGCCGAACATCAGCATGTGGCCGTCGGCCGGTGGCTGGAGCACGGCGCGCGCGGCGATCAGGCCGTTGGCACCAGGCTTGTTGTCGATGACGACCGTGCCGCCCAGCGCGGCCTGCAGCTTCTGACCGATCAGCCGGGCCACGGTGTCGGTGCCGCCGCCGGCTGCGAAGGGCACCACGAGGTTGATCGGCCGTTGCGGCCAGCCGGCAGCGCGCGCCAGGCCGCTGCCGCAGGCGGCCAGCGCGGCGAGCGCGCCGAGGGCCCTGCGGCGCTGGAGAAGAAGTGGGGGACGGGATGGGGTCGCAGTCATGGGATTGGAGCGGAGCAAAGGAAAAAGAAGCCGACCGTCAGTCGACGCGGATCTGCCGCGTCTTGACGATGCGGTCATAAGTGGCGCGGCCCTCGGCGATGCGGGCCGCCATCTGGCCGGGCGTGCTGTAGACGGTGGTGAAACCCAGGTTGCCGAAGGCCTTGGCCACGGCCTCCGATGCCAGTGCGGCACGCATGGCCTCGTTGAGCCGCGCCACGATTTCCGGTGGCGTGCCCGCGGGCGCGAGCAGGCCGAAGAAGCCCTGGATGGTCATCTCCGGCAGGCCGGCCTCGGCGGCGGTGGGAATGGCGGGGAAGGCCGGGTCGCGCCGCTCGCCGGTCATGAACAGCGGCACCAGTTGGCCGGCGCGCAGAGCGCCGATCAGGGGCGAGCTGACTTCGTCCATCAGCTGCGCCTCGCCACGGATCACCGCGTCCTTGGCCATCACGGCGCCCTTGTAGGGCACATGCACCACCGGCGCGCCGGTGGCGGCCAGGAATATCTCGCCCAGCAGGTGGTTGCTGGAGCCCATGCCGGCCGAGGCGAAGTTGAGCTTGCCGGGCTGGCGCTTTGCCAGCGCCACGAACTCCTGCACCGTGCGCACCCCCAGGCCCGGATTCGTGACGAAGACGAAGGATTGCGTGGCGCCCAGGCTCACCGGCACCAGCGTGGCGACATGCTCCTGGTTGGGATAGATCGCCGGCGCCGCCGTCAGGCTGCTGCCGCTGCCCCACAACAGCGTGTAGCCGTCGGGCCTGGCCAGGGCGGCCGCCTTGGTGCCGATGCGCCCGCCCGCGCCCGCGCGGTTCTCGACCACCACGGCCTGCTTCAGCTCCACCGACAGCGCCTGCGCGACGGCCCGGGCCGAGATGTCGGTCGAGCCACCCGGCTCGAAGGAGACGACGAGCGTGATCGGGCGCGAAGGCCATGTTTCGGCACGCGCGGCGGTGCTGCCGAGCAGACAGGCCGCGGCCAGCAGGAAGATGGCGGTGCGGCGGCGGGCGCAGGAAAGGGTCGGCATGGCAAGCTTTCTGAAAAAAAGAAGACGCGGCGGCGTCGTCAGTCCAGCGACACGTTGGCCTCGCGGGCCACGCGCCGCCACTTGTCCAGCTCGGCCTGCAGCTTGGCGCGGAACTGCGGCCCGGCCGCCGCCGTCACTGCCACGCCGCGGGCGCCGAGCCGGGACTCCATCTCGGGCGTGCGGATCACCTTGTCCAGCGCGGTGCCCAGGGTCGTCACCACGGCGGGCGACGTCCCGGCAGGCGCGAACACGCCCATCCAGCCCTCGGCCACCAGCCCGCCGTAGCCCAGCTCCTGCAGCGTGGGAACGTCGGGCAGGCCCGGCAGCCGCCTCGGAGATGGCGTGGCCAGCGCGCGCAGCTTGCCGGCCTGGATCTGCGGCAGCACCACGGCGGTGGTGTCGAAGGTGAAGTCCACGTCACCCGCCAGCAGCGAGGTCATGGCCTGCTGGCTGCCCTGGAAAGGCACGTGTGTGGCCCGGATGCCGGTGGCATGGAGGAAGAGCTCGCCGATCAGGTGATTGGTCGAGCCCATGCCGAAGGACGAGTAGTTGAGCTTGCCCGGCTGCGCCTTCGCGGTGGCGATGAGTTCGCGCACGTTCTGCGCCGACGAGCCCGCAGGCACGGCGAGCACGAAGCTCACGATGCCGACCTCGGTGATGGGCACGAAGTCCTTGAGCAGGTCGTAGGGCGCGGTCTTGCGCGTGACGGGGTTGATCAGCAGTTCGGCGCCGGTGCCGAAGAACAGCGTGTGGCCGTCGGGCTTGGCGCGCGCGACCGACTGTGCGCCGATCGTGCCGCCGGCGCCCGCGCGGTTGTCCACCACGATCGACTGGCCCAGCGCCGGTGCCAGTTTCTCGGCGATCAGCCGGGCCGCGCCGTCGGTGCCGCCGCCGGGCGGAAAGCCGACCACCAGGTGGATGGGCGCCGTGGGAGAGGCCTGGGCACAGGTCAGCGCCGGCACCAGGGCGGTCAGGCAGGTCAGCAGGAAGCGTCGGAGCATGGGCATGGTCGGTCCTTGCGCAAGAGTGGCGAAGACGGGGGTCAGTGCGCGGCGGCGGTTGCCGCGGCTGCACGTTCGCGCTCGCCCTGGGCGGCTGCTGCGGCCTCGGCCGCGCGCACGCTGGGACGGGCGCCGCAGCGTGCGAGGTACGCCTCCAGGTGCGGCCAGTCCCGCGTGTCGATGGCATGCGCGCGGGTCCACATGGCGATCGTGTAGCAGTGCGCGTCGGCGATGGTGAAGGCCTCGCCCGTGAGGAAGCTGCGGCCGGCCAGTTGCTCGTTCACCCACTGCAGCTTGGACTCGACGATGCGGCGGGCGATGGCCTTGTACTCGGGCGGCGTCACGGCCTTGAACAGCGGCATGAAGCCACCCTTGTGCAGGTCGGCGGCGATGAAGCTCATCCACTCCAGCACGCGGTAGCGCGGCAGGCCCGCGCCCGGCAGCAGCGTGTTGCCGGGGCGCAGGTCGGCCAGGTACTGCATGACGATGCAGCCCTCGCTGAGGTGCTGGCCGTCGGGCAGCTCCAGCGTGGGCACGGTGCCCTTGGAGTTGACGGCGAAGTAGTCGCGGCCGTCTTCGAGGCGCTTGGTTTTCATGTCCACCCACGCCAGGGTCAGCGGCAGCTGCAGTTCGCGCGCGACGATATCCACCGCGAGCGAGCAGCCGCGGACTTCGTGATAGAGCTTCATGGGGTTCTCCGGGTAAGGGGCATGGCGTTCAGGCTGCCGCACAGCGGGCGAGTTCGGCGCGTTCGGCGGCCCGCGCCGCCTGCACGCTGGGTCGCGCTTCGATGCGCTGCACGTAGGTGTGCAGGCGCGGCCATTGCGCGAGGTCGATGGCTTGGAGCTCGGCCCACATCACGATGGCGTGGCAGTGGGCGTCGGCTGCGGTGAAGCGCGCGCCGTGAAGGTAGTCGCGCGTGGCCAGCACCTCGTCGAGCCAGGCAAGGCGCCGCTGCACGTTGCCGATGGCGATGCTGCGGTAGTCCGGCGGCGTGTTGGCACGGAACAGCGGCGTGAAGCTCTTGTGCAGTTCCGAGCCCAGGAAGTTCATCCACTCGAGCACGCGGTAGCGGTCCATGTCCAGGCTGCGCGGCAGCAAGCCGTCCGCGCCGTGGCGGTCGCAGAGGTACTGAATGATCACGGCGGCCTCCGTGAGGACCTGGCCGTCGTCCGTCTCCAGCGCCGGCACCTGGCCCTTGGGGTTGATGCGGTGCAGGTCGCTGCCGTCGCGGAGCTTCTTCGCGCGCACGTCGACCCAGATGCGCTGGGGCGCGATGCCGATCTCGCGCGCCACGACATCCACCGCCAGCGCGCAGGTGTGGAGGGTCGTGTAGAGCTTCATCGAACGGCGCTCCTCGCGTGGTGCGCGTGCCGCCTCGTGGTGCGGCTGTGCACCGATTGGTTGCAAATCATTGAAGTTGCGGTCATAAAATTACTGCTATGCGATAAATATGCCATCGATGAGTGTGATGTGTGTTGGTGGAACTACCCAGATGTGAGCCGGAAAGGCCGCGTGTTTGGCGACGGGAAGCTGGACGCAGGCTTCCTCTTGCAGATCTATCGTGCTGTGAGATTTACTGCATTGCGAGAATACGGTTGCGCTGGCTCGATGTGTTGGTTGGAACGGTCCTTGCGTGCTTACATTCCGAATGGATGAAAAGTTGCATTCGAATAAGTGAATGATGCGAATAAAAAATGCATTATTTCGCTTATTCGATAAAAAAGCATATGATTGCCACAACGACGAGGCGATCGGTGCTGCCAGTTGTCCATTGCCGCCCAGGAGCATTCCCCCGGTTCCTGGTGCCGGCCCCGTCTTCACAGGGGTGCCAAGGAAACGTGCAATGAGAAGAAAGTTCGTTCTGCGGGCCTGCGGTGCCATCGCGCTGGCTGCGGCATCGTGGCTGGTGCCGCTGCAGGCATCGGCCCAAGGCAACTGGCCCTCGCGGCCCATCCGCATCGTGGTGCCGTACCCGCCGGGCACCGGTCCGGACGTCATGGCCCGCCTCGTGGGCGAGGGGCTGGGCAAGGAGCTCAAGGCGACCGTCGTGGTGGAGAACAAGGCCGGGGCCAACGGCATCATCGGCACGGCCGAGGTAGTGAAGGCGCCTGCCGACGGCTACACCTACCTGCTGGTCGACCGGCTCACGCTCACGGTCAACCCGCTGCTCTACCAGCCGCCCTACGATCCCCGGAAGGACCTTGTCTCCGTCAGCAACATCGCCGACGTGAACCTGTACCTGGTCACCAGCGCGCAGCTGCCGGTGACCGACTTCAAGTCCTTCGTGGCCTATGCCAAGGCCCACCCGGACAAGGTCACCTTCGGCACCGGCGGCGTGGGCAGCGTGATGCACCTGAACATGGAGCTCCTCGAATCGGGCACGGGCGTCAAGTTCCTGCACGTGCCCTACAAGGCGCTGGCAGAGGTGATCCCGGCCATGCTGGGCGGCCAGGTCGAGGTCACTTCCGGCGGCGTCGAGGCCATGCTGCCCTATGTGCAGAAGGGCAGCTTCAGGCTTCTGGCCGTGGGTGCGCCCCAACGGCAGGCCATCGTGCCCAACGTGCCCACCATCACCGAGGCGGGCGGCGCGGACATGCTGCTGTCCACCTCCTACTCCTTCCATGCGAAGAGCGGCGTGCCGCCCGAGATCCTGGCGCGCATGAACGCCGCGCTGGCCAAGGTGCTGTCGCAGCCCGAACTCAAGCGCTGGGCGGCCGAGCGCGGCCTGGGCGCGGGAGCTTCCACGCCGGCCGACCTGGACGCGCGCATCGCCGTGGACAACGACCGCATCGGCCGCCTGGTGCGCGAGCGCGGCATCAAGGTGCAGTGACGACCGCAGCGGCCCTTCCCTGAAAAGACACAACGAGAGGACATCGGCGATGACTGAGCAGACTGGCGCCCAGGCCCTGTGGGCGGCGCTCTCCGGCGAAGGGGTGGACACCTGCTTCGCCAACCCCGGCACGACGGAGCTGGACCTGGTGCGCGCCCTGGAGGGCCAGGATTCGATCCGCTGCGTGATAGGCCTGCAGGAGAACGTCTGCACTGGCGCGGCCGACGGCTACGGACGCATGCTCGGGCGGCCCGCCGCCACGCTGCTGCACCTGGGCCCGGGTTTTGCCAACGGCATCGCCAACCTGCACAACGCGCGGCGCGCGCGCACGCCGATCGTCAACCTGATCGGCGACCACACCAGCTGGCACCTGCCCTTCGATGCGCCGCTGACCTCGGACATCGAATCGCTGGCGCGGCCGGTGTCGGGCTGGGTGCACCGCATCGCCAGCACGGCCGATGCGCCGCGCGCCGCCGCCGAATCGGTGCGCCAGTCGCTCGCCAACGGCGGGCAGGGGGCAACGCTGATCTTTCCGGCGGATTTCCAGGCCGAGCCGCTGCGCGGCGCGTCCGACGACGCCGACGCCCCGGCGCCAGCCGCAGCCCGGGCCGCGGCCATCGGCATCGCCGCCTGCGCACAGCGCCTGCGCACGGCGCGCCGCATCGTCTTCCTGCTGGGTGGCGGCGGCGAGCTCGGCGGCCTGGGCGTGCGGGCGCAACATGCCGCGGCGCGGCTGTGCGCAGCGCTGGGCGCCACGGCCTATGCCGAAACGTTTCCGGCCCGCGCGGAGCGTGGCCAGGGCCTGCCGGCCTTCGACCGCTTGCCCTACTTTCCCGAGCCGGCACGCGCCGTGCTCGATCCGGCCGACCTGGTGGTGCTGGCCGGCGCGCTGCCGCCCGTCACCTACTTCGGCTACGCGGGCCACCCCAGCCTGCTGGTCGAGGCCGATCGCCTGCTGACCGTGGGCGAGCCCGGCCATTCGGTGGCCGAGGCGCTGGAGCAGCTGGCCGATGCGCTGCAGGCTCCGGCCTGCGAAGCGCCCGTGCATCCGCTGCCGGCCGAACCCACCGGCGCGCTCACGCCCGCGGCCATCGGCGCGGTGCTCACGCGCACGCTGCCCGAAGGCGCCATCGTCTCGGTCGAGGGCGGCACCTGCGGCTACCCCTTCTATGCCGCATCGGCCGCCGCGGCGCCGCACACGACGCTGACCAACACCGGCGGCGCCATCGGCCAGGGCCTGCCCGTGGCGGTGGGCGCGGCCATCGCCTGCCCCGGGCGGCAGGTGGTGGGGCTGCTGTCCGACGGCAGCACGCAGTACACGATCCAGGCGCTGTGGACGATGGCGCACGAGCAGCTCGACGTGGTCGTGCTCATCGCCGCCAACCATCAGTACGCCATCCTGCGCAACGAACTGCGCCGCGGCGGCGCTGCACTGGGCGTGCGCGCCGAGGCGCTCACCGCGCTCGACTCGCCGCGCATCGACTGGGTGGGGCTGGCGCAGTCCTATGGCGTGCCGGCCACCCGCGCCGCCACGGCCGAAGAACTCACGGTCCAGCTGCGCGCCGCCTTCGGGCGCCGCGGCCCGGCCCTCATCGAAATGGCCCTCTGAACTCAGCGGCGGCCGCAACGCATTCAAGGAGCAATCGAAGATGGATCTCAGACTCAAGGACAAGGTGGCCGTGGTCACGGGCGGCAGCCTGGGCATCGGCCGGGCAGTGGCGGAAGCCTTCGCGGCCGAAGGCGTGCGCGTGGCCATCGTGGCGCGCAGCCGGGACGCGCTCGAGCAGGCCGCACGGGAAATCACCGCGAAGACCGGCGTGGAGGTGCTGGCCACGCCCGCCGACGTGAGCGACACCGCGCAGGTGCAGGCCGCCGTCGACAAGGCGGCGGCGCACTTCGGGCGCATCGACATCCTGGTCAACGGCGCGGCCCATCCGGGCGGGCTGGTGCGCAGCGAGATCGAGAACGCCGATCCCGAAGGCCTGCTGCAGGACATCGACATCAAGGTCGTGGGCTACATGCGCTTCGCCAAGGCCTGCGCGGCGCACATGCGACGGGGCGGCTGGGGCCGCATCATCAACATCGGCGGCCTGACCGGACGCGGCAGCAAGCAGCTCTCGGGCCTGCGCAACGTGGCCGTGGCGCACATGACCAAGACGCTGTCGGACCAGCTCGGCCCCTCGGGCATCACGGTCAACGTGATCCACCCCGGCGTGGTGGAGACGCCGCACATCCACGAGCTCTACGCGAAGGAAGCCAGGCTGCAGGGCCTCACGCCCGCGCAGGTCGAGGCGAACTACGCCGAGGCCACGCCCATCCGCCGCGTGCTGCAGGTCGGCGAGATCGCCGACGTGGTGCTCTTCCTCGCTTCGGACCGCGCGGCGGCCATCACCGGCGAGTCCATCGCGGTCGACGGCGGCATCACGCGCGGCATCTTCCTCTGAGCCATCCATCCAAGGAGTCACAGACATGAACGGAACCATTCTCGTGGGCACGGCAGGGCAGGGCATCCTGCGCAGCGCGGACGACGGCGCCACCTGGCACCGCCTGGGCCTGAAGGAGGCCATCGAGTTCGACGGCACGGTGCGCGCGCTGGCCGTGGACCCGGCCGACCCCAGCCGGGTGCTGGCCGGCGCGGACGTGGGCATCTGCCTGTCGATCGACGGCGGCGCGCATTTCCAGCGCATGGCCTCGCCGGCCGACGGCCAGACCGTCTGGGCGCTCGCCTTCAGCCCGCTGGACCCGAAGCTGGTGCTGGCCGGCACCGGCGCGCCGTCGCGCTCGCGCATGTACCGCTCGCGCGACGGCGGCCTGAGCTGGGAGCTGCTCGACGTCGAGTTGCCCGAGTTCTGCTCCGGCGTGCACCGCCCGCGCATCCTGACCATCGCCTTCCATCCGCAGCGCGCCGGCGAAGCATGGTTCGGCGTGGAGGAGGGCGGCGCCTGGCGCACGCGCGATGCGGGCGACAGCTGGGAGCGCATCGACACGCCCGGGCGTGGCATCAACAACTCCGACATCCATGCCATCTCGGTGCTGCCGGCCACCCGGGATGCGCCGGCCAAGCACATCGTGGTGACCGTCAATTCGGTGTGCGAGAGCGTCGACGATGCCGAGAGCTTCGTGTGCCACCCGTCCAAGGACCGCTTCGACGGCCTGTACTACACCCGCACGGTGCAGCTGCTGGACGCCGAGGGCCGCGAGCTGCTGCTGGCCATCGGCGACGGCACGCCGGGTTCGCGCACCCGCATCTATCGCTCGGGCGACCGCGGCCAGACCTGGGCACAGACGCTGCTGAACACCGCGCCCAATTCCACCGTGTGGACCTTCGGGGCCCATGCGAGCGACCGCGGCCTGCTGTTCGCCGGCACCAAGTACGGCCACCTGCTGCGCTCCACCAACGGCGGGCGCAGCTGGTTCAAGGAATGGCGCGACTTCAGCGAGATCACCTCGGTGGCCTGGACGCCTTTCGTGGCGCCGGTGCATGCGCATCCGCAGTCCATCCACTGACGCGAGGAGGCCGGCCATGAACACCCGCAACCCCGTGCCCACCGACGGCACCGGCAGCACTGTCGAGGAGGTCCGTCCGCGCATCCGCCGCACGCACCTGGCGCTGTTCGTGAAGGACCCCTTCGCGTCCGCACCCTGGTACGAGGAAGTGCTGGGCATGCAGGTCACGGCGCGCGGGGCGCGATGGGTGTTCCTCTCCTTCGGGCAGAAGCACCACGACATCGCGCTCATCCAGGTGGACGAGCCCGAGGCCGCCAGCCGCGGCACGGTGAACATGCAGCACTACGGCCTGGAGATCGAGGGCGGCCTGGACGACCTGCGCCGGCTCTACGGCATGCTGCTGCGCAAGAACGTGGAGGTGGTCAAGACCACCGACCACAAGGTGGGCTACGGCCTGTACTTCCACGACCCCGATGGCCACCGCTTCGAATTCTTCCTCGAGCTCGTCCACGACGACGAGGAAGCCAAGCGCCTGCTGGGCGAATACAACGCGCCCAGCAACGCCTTGGACCTGCAGCCGCTGTGAGCGACTGCCTGCTGCACCTCCACTCCATCCATTCCCATTCCTGGACACGATCAACATGAGCACCCCCGACCTCAGCGCCTTCCACATCCGCAAGTGGTACCTCCAGATCGAGGACACCCTGGCCGGCGAGACCGGCGCACCCGCCGACGGCGAGCCGCTGCGCAAGATCGTCATCGGCGCCTGCCTTCGCAACCCCTTCGCGGGCCGCTACGTCGAAGACCTGTCGTCCTGGATCGCGCCCTCGCCCGAGCTCGGCAAGGAGTTCGGCCGCCGCATCCGCGAGGCTGCGGGCGGCCAGGCCATCGAGAGCTACGGCAAGGCCTGCCTGGTGGGCATCGACGGCGAATACGAGCACGGCAACGCGCTGCTGACCAACCCCGCCGCCAACCCGGTGCGCGAAGGCGTGGGCGGCGGCAAGTCGTGGGTGCCGTCCACCGGCAAGCGCGGCGGGCCCGGCACCGTCATCGACATTCCGCTGGCGCACAAGGACGCGCTGTACGTTCGCTCGCACTACGACACCGTCTCGGCGATGTTCGGCGACGGCCCCAACCGCGACGAAGTGGTGCTGATCTGGGCCTTCGCCACGCGCGGACGGCTCAACGCGCGCCTGGGCGGCCTGAAGGCCTCGGAAATCAAGGGCGAGGACGGCCTCGTCTGAGCGCCGCCGGAGAGCCGCACATGCAACGCCGCGACCACCGCCTGAGCCACGATGGCCTGGGCTTCCACATCACCGAATGGGGCGAGCCCGACGCCTGGCCCGTGCTGATGCTGCACGGCATCCGCGGCTACGCCGAGACCTTCGCGGGCGTGGCGGGCGCACTGCAGCCCGGGTTCCGCGTCATCGCCTTCGACCAGCGCGGCCGCGGCGAGACCGACTGGGACCCGGGGCACGGCTACTACACCGACACCTACGTCGCCGACGTCGAGGCGCTGGTGGCGCAACTGGGCCTGCAGCGTTTCGACCTGCTCGGCCATTCGATGGGCGGCATCAACGCCATCGTGTATGCCGCGCGACATCCCGGCAAGGTGCGCCGCCTGGTCATCGAGGATGCCGGCCCCGGCGCCTTCGACGCGAGCGACGGTGCCACCCGCATCCGCAAGGAACTGGCGAGCACGCCCACCGCTTTCGCTTCCTGGGACGAAGCCGCCGCGTTCATGCGCGCACTGCGCCCCACGGTGACGGAGGAGGCGCGCCAGCAGCGGCTGCACAGCATGCTCAAGCCGATGGGTGGCGGCGGCTTCACCTGGCGCTACGACCATGCGGGCATCGCCGCCACGCGCCTGAACCCAGACCCCGCGCGCCAGGTGGACCTTGCCGCGTGCGTGAAGCGGCTGCAATGCGAGACGCTCGTGGTGCGCGGCGGCCGCTCCGACTACCTGCAGCCGGCCATGGCCGAGCGCATGCGAACCCTCAACCCGCGCATCTCCACGCTCGAGATTCCCGACGCGGGCCACTATGTCCACGACGACCAGCCGGCGCTCTTCGCGGCGGCCGTCACTGCCTTCCTGAAGCGGCCCGAGGCGGCCGCCGCAGGCCGACCCCACCCATGATCCACGAACTCAGAACCTACACCCTGGTGCCCGGCGGCGTGCGCGACTACCTGCGCATCTACAACGAGTGCGGCCGCGAACTGCAGACCCGCACGCTCGGACAACTGGTCGCGTTGATGACGCCGGAAAGCGGCGACATCAACCAGCTGGTCTTCCACTGGGCCTTCGACAGCCTCGACGACCGCGCACGTCGCCGTGCCGCACTGATGGCCGACCCGGCCTTCGCGGAATTCCGCAAGCAGGTGCGCCACCTGCTGCTGCGCCAGGAGAGCCGGCTGCTCTCGCCCGCCTGAGGCCCTCGCACAGGCCGCCGTTCCCGTCCAAGTCCCAAGGAGTTCCCATGAGCGCTTCCGTGGAAGCCCCCGTCCTCATCATCGGTGCCGGCCCTGTCGGCGTGACGCTGGCCAACCTGCTGGGCACCTATGGCGTGCACACGCTGGTGGTCGAGCGCAGCACGGCGGTGTTCGACTTTCCGCGCGCGGTGGGGCTGGACGACGAGGCCCTGCGCACCTTCCAGTCCACCGGCCTGGCCGAGGAGATGCTGCGCGACATGATCCAGAACGTGCCCATGCGCATGTACACCGCGCGCAAGCAATGCTTCGCCGAGATCCTGCCCAGCACGCGCGAGTTCGGCTGGTTCCGCCGCAACCTGTTCTCGCAGCCCCTGGGCGAGAGGACGCTGCGCCGCGGGCTCGCGCGCTTCGACCATGTGCAGTTGCGGCTCGGCCTGGAGCTGGTGGACCTGGCGCAGGACGAGGCGGGCGTGAGCGCCACCCTGCGCGACGAGGCCGGCGCCGAGCACCAGGTGCGCGCCGCCTACGCGGTCGCCTGCGACGGCGGTCGAAGCACCGTGCGCGAGATGCTCGGGCTGCCCTACGAGGGCCGCACACACCCGGCCAAGTGGGTGGTCATCGAATGCGACCAGGATCCGCTGGACGCACCCTACACCGCGCTGCACTGCGAACCCGGGCGTCCCTATGTCTGCCTGCGCCTGCCCTACGGATTGCGGCGCTGGGAGTTCATGCTCTTTCCCGGTGAGGACGGCGAGCAGATGCTCGCGCCCGGCAAGGTGCGCGAGCTGCTGGGCCGGCATGTGGCCGACCCGGCGGCGCTGAACGTCATCCGGGCGCGCGTGTACACCCACAACTCGCGCGTGGCGGGCAGCTTCGTCGCGGGCCGCGTCTGCCTGGCCGGCGATGCCGCGCACATCACGCCGCCGTGGATCGGCCAGGGCCTCAATGCCGGGCTGCGCGATGCCTTCAACCTGGGCTGGAAGCTGGCCTGGATCCTCCAGGGCCGCCTGCGGCCCGAGTTGCTGGCCAGCTACCACGAGGAACGCCACGCCCATGCCAAGGCCATGATCGACCTGGCCGACACCTTCGGCGCCGTGCTGTCGCAGCGCAACCCTCTGCTGGCCTGGGCGCGCGATTGCTTCTTCATGGCGATCCGGGGCATTCCGAAGGTGCGGGACTACGTGCTGCAGATGAAGTTCAAGCCGATGCCACGTTTCGTGAAGGGCATTGTGCGCAACAGCGGCGTGGCCGGGCGCGACGCCCTGGTGGGCCGCATGTTCATCCAGCCCAACGTGGAGCGCGAGCGCGGACGGCCGCAGAAGCTCGACGACGTGGTCGGCGCGCGCTTCGCCGTCTTGAGTTGGCGCTGCGACGCACTGGAAGGCGCGCCCGCCGCGCTGCACGCGCAGCTCGCCCGGCTGGGCTGCGACCACTATGTGGCCGTGCGCTCGCGCAGCATGGGCAACGAGGCGGGCTCGCCGATGCCTGGGCAGCTCTCGGGCACGGTGATCGAGGACCTGGAGAACACGCTGCATTTCTGGTTCCAGGGCAAGGACGTGGACTGGGTGCTGATCCGCCCGGACCGCTTCGTCGCCGCCGTGGGCCGCCGGGCCGACGCCGTGGCCGAACTGGGCCGCTTCTGCGAGGCCGTGCTGGGCCCGGACGACACGGCGCGGCCTCAGGCCGCAGCCAATCAATCCCTCGTGCAGGCCGAGGCCCTGGCGGCCTGAGGCCTCGCGCCAACCGCGCCCAACTGCCCGCGCCAACCTGCCCGCGCCGCGGGCCTTCTCACCATGTACCCAGAACTCTCGCTCTACATCGCCGGCCGCTTCATCGACGCGCAGGGCCGGCGCACTCAGGCCGTGCACGATCCCGCCACGCTGCGGCCGCTGGGTTTGCTGCCGTGGGCCGAGGCCGAAGACGTCGAGGCCGCCGTGCAGGCCGCCCATGCAGCCTTCGCCGGTTGGCGGCGCGTGTCGCCGCTGGAGCGCTCGGACCTGCTGCGCCGCGTGGCCGCGCTGGCGCGCGAGCGCGCGCCGGAGATCGGCCGCGCCATGACGCTGGACAACGGCAAGCCGCTGGCCGACGCCGTGGCCGAAGTGCTGAACGCCGCGGAGCACGTCGATTGGCATGCGGAGGAGGGCCGCCGCGTCTACGGCCGCGTGGTGCCCGCGCGCCAGCCAGGCGTGCGCCAGCTGGTGGTGCGCGAGCCGGTGGGCGTGTGCGCCGCCTTCAGCCCGTGGAACTTTCCTTTCGGCCAGGCCATGAAGAAGGCCGCCGCCGCCATCGCGGCCGGCTGCCCCATCGTGCTCAAGGGGCCGGAGGAGTCGCCCAGCGCGCTGGTGGCCATGGCACGCCTGTTCCACGATGCGGGCCTGCCGCCGGGCGTGTTCAACCTGCTGTGGGGCGTGCCCGCGGACATCTCGCGCCAGCTCATCGAGTCGCCGCTGGTGCGCGTGGTCTCCTTCACCGGCTCGGTTCCGGTGGGCCGCCAGCTGGCCGCGCTGGCCGGCCTGCACATGAAGCGCATGACCATGGAGCTGGGCGGCCATGCGCCGGTGCTGGTGTTCGACGACGCCGACGTCGACGCCGCCGTGGCTTTGCTGGCGCGGCTGAAGACGCGCAACGCCGGCCAGGTCTGCGTGTCGCCGACGCGCTTCCACGTGCAGTCGGGCATCCACGACCGCTTCGCCGCCGCCTTCGCCGACGCGCTGGCCGCCGTGAAGGTGGGCCACGGCCTGGAGGATGGCGTGCAGATGGGCCCGCTGATCCATGAGCGCCGTTTCCAGGCCGTGCAGGCGCTGGTGGAGGACGCCCGCGCGATGGGCGCCGAATTGCTGACGGGTGGCCGCCGCATCGGGACGCACGGCCACTTCCACGCGCCGACGCTGCTTGCCAACGTGCCCCGGGGCGCCCGCGTGATGCATGAAGAGCCGTTCGGCCCCGTGGCGGCGATGTCGCGCTTCGACACCGTGGACGAGGCGCTGCAGCAGGCCAATGCGTTGCCCTTCGGCCTCGCGAGCTATGTCTTCACCCGCTCGCTGCAGACCGCGACCCGCATGGGCGACGGCCTCGAGGCCGGCATGGTGAATATCAACCACTCGGGCATGGCGCATCCGGAGCTGCCGTTCGGCGGCGTGAAGGACAGCGGCTTCGGCAGCGAAGGCGGCACCGAGTCCTTCGACAGTTTTCTCAGTACCAAGCTCATCACCCAGATCTGAATTCGATCTTCATGCTGAAACTCGACGACCCCTCGCTGCTGCGCGAGCAATGCCTGGTGGCGGGCGAATGGATATCCGCCGACCAGACCATTGCTGTCACCAACCCCGCCACCGGTGCGCTGATCGCCCACGTGCCACGGCTGGACGCCGCCGCCGCGCGGCGCGCCATCGAGGCGGCCGAAGCCGCCTGGCCGCAGTGGCGGCGGCGCACCGCGCACGACCGCTCGGCCATCCTTGCGCGCTGGCATGCGCTCATCCTGCAGAGCCAGGAAGACCTGGCCCGCATCATGACGGCCGAGCAGGGCAAGCCGCTGGCGGAGGCGCGCGGAGAAATCGGCTATGCGGCCTCCTTCATCCAGTGGTTCGGCGAGGAGGCCAAGCGCGTGTATGGCGAGACCATTCCTTCACCCGTGGCCTCGCAGCGCATCGTGGTCGTGCGCGAGCCGGTGGGTGTGTGCGCAGCCATCACGCCGTGGAACTTCCCCGCGGCCATGGTCACGCGCAAGGCCGGGCCGGCGCTCGCGGCCGGCTGCACCATGGTGGTCAAGCCCGCGAGCCAGACGCCGCTCACGGCCCTGGCGCTGGCGGTGCTGGCCGAGCGCGCCGGCGTGCCCGCGGGTGTGCTGTCGGTGCTGACCGGATCCGCCGGCGACATCGGCACCGAACTGGCCACCAACCCCGTGGTGCGCAAGCTCAGCTTCACCGGTTCCACCGAAGTGGGCCGGCTGCTGATGCAGCAGACGGCGGCCACGGTCAAGAAGGTGTCAATGGAACTGGGCGGCAATGCGCCCTTCATCGTCTTCGAGGACGCGGACCTCGACGCGGCGGTCGAAGGCGCGCTGGTGGCCAAGTTCCGCAACGCGGGGCAGACCTGCGTGTGCGCCAACAGGCTGTACGTGCACGAGCGCGTCTACGACGCCTTCGCGCAGAAGCTGGCCGAGGCACTGCGTGCGCTCAAGGTGGGGCCCGGCGACGAAGAGGGCGTGCGCATCGGCCCGCTGATCGACGAGGCCGCCGTTCGCAAGGTGGAGGAGCACCTGGCCGATGCGGTGGCAAAGGGCGCACAGGTGCTCAGCGGCGGGCGCCGCCATCCGCTGGGCGGCAGCTTCTTCGAGCCCACCGTGCTGACCGGCGTGACGCAGGCGATGACGGTGGCGCGCGAGGAAACCTTCGGCCCGCTTGCGCCGCTCTTCCGCTTCCGCGACGAAGCCGAGGTCGTGCGCATGGCCAACGACACCGAGTTCGGCCTCGCGAGCTACTTCTATGCCCGCGACCTGGGCCGCGTGTGGCGCGTGGCCGAGCAGCTGGAGTATGGAATGGTCGGCGTCAACACCGGCCTCATCAGCAACGAGGTCGCGCCCTTCGGTGGCATCAAGCAGTCGGGCCTGGGCCGCGAGGGCTCGCGCCACGGCATCGAGGACTACCTGGTCGTCAAGTACATCAACATGGCCGGCATCGCCTGACGGCCGGCTCAAGCGCATTCGCTTTTCCCGCGCGGCACCGCCGTGCCGCATCTTCTTTCATCGTTCCCTGGAGTCTTCAATGAGCAATCCCCGCCAATCCGCCCATCCCATCGACCCGCTGTTTACCAACCGGTGGTCGCCGCGCGCCTTCGCCGAAGAGAGCATCGCCGAGCCGGCGCTCATGAGCCTGCTCGAAGCCGCCCGCTGGGCGCCCTCGGCGTACAACGTGCAGCCCTGGCGCTTCATCTACGCGCGCCGAGACACACCCGCCTGGCAACCCATCTTCGACAGCCTCGTCGAGTTCAACCAGATGTGGACGAAGCGCGCCGCCGCGCTGGTGGTGGTGGTCTCGCAGCGCGAGGCCCTGTTCCCGGGTCGCACCGAGGCGGCCCCCAACCAGTGGCATTCCTTCGACGCCGGCGCCGCCTGGGCCAGCTTCGCGTTCCAGGCCACGCTGTCGGGCTGGTCGGCGCATGCGATGGCCGGCTTCGACGCCGAGAAGCTGCGCGAGGCCATCCAGCTGCCGCAGGGCTATGCGATCGAGACGGTCGTGGCCGTCGGCAGGAAGGGCGATCCGGCCGTGCTGCCCGATGGCGTGCGCAAGCTCGAGACGCCCAACGATCGACGGGCGCTCGCCGAGACGGCCGCCGAGGGTGTGTTCCGCCAGTAGCCTGCGTCCTGCCGGGTCCGGGGCGTTCAGCGCGCCGACGGATCCTTGGCGCCGGCGGCTGCCACCACGCCCTGGCGCGAATACATCGCCGCCCGGCCTTGACCGTCCAGCACCACGCTGGTCAGGGGCAGGCGGTCTTCGCGCGTGCTGGCGATGAAGTTCGCGCCGCCGTCCTCGCTGTCCAGCACCAGTCCGTCGAGCCCGACACCGACGATCTTCGAGCCGGCGCCGGCGAGCGCGGTGATGGACGACTCCGTGTGCGTATCCACGCGCTGCCAACTGCCGCCGTCGTCGAGGCTGCGGTACATCGAGCCGCGAAGCCCGGCCACCAGCAAGGTGCCGCCGGGGCCCGCGATGCCGCTCCAGAAAGAGCCCGCATAGCCGGTCGGCATGTAGCTCCAGCTGCGGCCCTTGTCGTCCGAGCGCAGCACCATGCCGCGCTCCCCCGGCGCGAACAGCCGGCCGCGCGCGTCGGCGAACAGCCCGAACAGGTTGAGGTCGGCGCGCTTGCCGCCCGGCGGCGGCGCCAGTTCGACGGGCTCCCAGTGGGCGCCGCCGTCCTCGGTGCGCAACACCAGCGACCACAGGCCCGCGGCCACGCCTTGCCTGTCGTCGAAGAAGTGCACGGCGAAGAGCGGCCTGTCCTGCGCCGCGTCGCTGCGCTGCACCTGCCAGGTCTCGCCGCCGTCGGTGGTGTGCAGGATCACGCCCCAGTGGCCCGCGGCCCAGCCGCGCCGGGCATCGACGAAGGAGACCGAGGTCAGCGCCACGTCCACCGGCACATGGCGTGCCTGGCGGTGGCTGCGGCCGCCGTCGTCCGACAGCAGCACCACGCCGTGATCGCCCACCGCGACGATGCGCTCGCCCGCGAGGGTGCTGGCAAGCATCGTGGCATGGGCGGCATGCGCGGCGCGCAGCGCGGGAACCAGCACGGGTGCGCCATCGTTGGCGGCGGTGGCTTCCTTTGCCTGAGGTGCCTGCGCCGCGCAGGCCAGCGGGAGGGCAACGAGGGCGCTGGCCAGGACCGTGCGCGCAAGGAGGGAAGTGGGTTTCATCTTCGATCGTGGGATGGGTTCAGTGGTGCTGCAGCCCGGTCGCCCGCACCGGCTTGCGGCGCGGGAAGAGCCTTTCGAGCCATACCGCCATGGCGGGCAGGGCGGTCATCGCCATCACCATGTTCACCATGAACATGAAGGCCAGCAGCTTGCCCATGTCGGCCTGGAACTTCAGCTGCGAGAAGGACCAGGTCGCCACGCCCACGGCCAGCGTGATGGCGGTGAAGATGGTGGCCGTGCCCACTTCCAGGATGGCGTGCTCGATGGCCTTGACGATGGACTGGCCCGCGGCCATGTGCATCAGCAGGCGGTTGTAGATGTAGAAGGCGTAGTCCACGCCGATGCCCACCGCCAGCACCATCACCGGCAGGGTCGCCACCGTGAGGCCGATCTGCAGTTCCTTCATGAACCAGTAGCCGATGAAGGTGCCCACCGTGAGCGGCAGGCAGCAGGCCGCCACGGCGCGCAGGTCGCGGTAGACCAGGAAGACCAGCACCACGATCGCCGCGTACACGTACAGCATCATGGGCAGCTCGCTCTTCTCGACCTCGTCGTCGATGGCCGCCAGCACGCCCGCGTTGCCCGCGGCCAGGCGAATGTTCACGCCGGGCATGGGATGGCTGTCGCGGAAGGCTTTCACCGCGTCGATCACGCGCTGGATGGTGGTGGCCTTGTGATCGGTCAGGAAAAGGTTCACCGCCGTCATGCTGCAGTCCTTGCGCATGGTGCCGCGGATGCGGGCGATCTCGGTGGACAAGGCGGCGTAGTTGGCCGCATCGATGGGCACCACGGACATCTTGGGGTTGCCTTCGTTGTAGCCCTCGTTGTAGAGCCGCAGCTGCCCGGCGTACGACGAGATCGAGAGCACCCCCTCGACCGGCTGCATCGCCCAGACGAAACGGTCCTGGTAAAGCCCGATGTTCACGTTCGCGCAGCTCTCGGGCGGCGCCTCGAAGACCACGGTCAGCCAGTCCAGGCCCGTGTCGAAATTGCGTGCGATGGACGCGGCGTCGCGGTTGAAGCGCGCGTCCTCGCGCAGCTCCGGCGCGCCGGGCTGCAAGGTGCCGACCACGCGGTCGCGGCTTTGCCACACGGCGGCGCCGAACACCACCGCGGTGACCAGCAGCATTGCGGCCGCCGGGCGCGGCTGGGCGAGCCGGGCCAGCACGCGCAGCCAGCCCGAGCGGCGCTCGCGCTGCAGCAGCGCCCGGTCGGCGAAGTCGCGGCTCACCTCGAAGAAGGAGGCCGCCACCGGCAGCATGACGAGGTTGGTCACGATCTTGTAGGCCACGCCCAGGGAGGCCGCGATGGCCAGCTCGCGCACCATCGGGATCGGGATCATCAGCAGCGTGACGAAGGAGACGAGGGCCGTCACCAGCGCCAGCGTGCCGGGGATCAGCAGGCCGCCGAAGCTGTCGCGGCAGGCCTCGTAGGTCGTGTGGCCCTGCGAGATGCGCCGCACGATGTAGTTGATCTGCTGCACGCCGTGCGACACGCCGATCGCGAACACGAGGAAAGGCACCAGCACCGCCAGCGGATCGAGCCCGAAGCCCAGCAGCCGCAGCGTGCCGAACTGCCACACCAGCGAGGCGAGCGAGCAGGCGATGGGCAGCAGCGTGAAGCGCACCGAGCGGCAGTACCAGTACACCGCGCCGGCGGTGAGCAGCAGCGCGACCAGGCAGAACTTGAGCACCGACTGCGCACCATCGGCGATGTCGCCGATCTGCTTGGCGAAGCCGATGATCTGGACCTCGAAGTCGCCGTCCTCGAACCGCGCGCGGATCTTCTCTTCGAGCAGGTGGTTGTAGGCCACGTAGTCCAGCTTGCGTCCCTGTGCGTCGTACTCGGCCAGCTCGGCCGTGACCATGGCGCTGGTCTGGTCGCGCGACACCAGGGTGCCGATGAAGCCGCCCTGTGCGGCCGCGCGCCGGATGCCGGCGATGGTCTCGGGCGTGAGCCGATCCGGCGTGATGGTCGCGTCGATCAGCGGATCGGCGCGAAACCCTTCCTCGGTGATCTCGTTGACGAAGCTGTTGGGTGTCCACATCGACTGCACGCCCAGCCGCTCGATACCCGGCAGGTAGGTGACGGCCTGCGTCACCTCGTACAGGCGCTTGAGGGCCGGCGCGGTCCAGATGGTGCCGTGGCGGGCCCTGACCACGAGGTCGAGCCGGTTGGCCCCCAGCACGTCCTCGCGGTAGGTCTGGAAGGTCCGGATGTACTCGTGGCCCGAGGGCATCTGCTTGTCGAAGCCGGCGTCCATGCGCAGCTGCGCGGCGAACCACGCCATGGCCAGCGTGAAAACGACCAGCGCGACGAGGATGCCTCGGCGATGGGAGAAGCAGAACGCTTCCAGGCGCTGCACGTTGCGCTGCAGCGTGGAAGCGGGGGCGAGGGAGTGGTCGGGATCGGACACGGAGTGCTTTCAGCAGGCGCGCGCGGGGTCAGAAGTTGCGCGACAGGGTCAGGCCCACGAAGTTGCGGTCGCGGTAAGGCTGGTCGAACACGCGCTTGCCGCCGAAGAAGGCTGCGTAGTTGATCGAGGCCTGCCACTTCGCCGGGTTCTGCACGAAGGTCACGACGAGGTTGACCGACTTGGCACCTTCCATCAACTGGCCCGCGCCGTTGGGCGTGCGGCCCTTCACGGCCTGGAAGTAGTACACCTCGGGGATCACCTGCCAGCCCGGGATCAGCGTGCCGTCGTAGACCCAGCTGAAGTCCAGGTTGTAGCCCCACGCCGTCTTGGAACCCACAGGCTGCGGCGTGCCAGCGGCGCTGAACTCCTGGCCCCAGCCCCACGCACCCGCGGCGATCGGATCGGACCCGTAGTACGGCTTGAGGTTGGGATAGCGCACCACCACGGTTTCGGCCATCAGCGTCGCGGTGTCAGCGCCCAGGAAGCGCAGCACGCCGCCCGCGTTGTTCGGCGTGAGGCTGAGCATGCCGGTCAGGTGCCACTGCAGCTTCTTCTCGTCGACCCAGCAGTTGCCGTGGTTGAACGAGCAGCCGCTCGCCGCCGGGTTCAGCGCCACGGCGTCGCGCGGACGGTACGACAGCTCGGTGCCCACCGACCAGTCGCCCACCGGCATGTTGGCGCTCAGGCCGTAGAGGCGCCGGTTCTCCGGGTAGGCCCAGCCCGGGCGGCCGGTGCCGCCCGCGTTGGTGCTGAAGTTCAGCGACTTGTCGTTGTAGTTCATCACGTAGGCGCCCAGGTTCAGCTGCGTGCCCTCGGGCTGCCATTTCAGCGCGGTGCCCCACTGCCCGCCGTTCTTCGGCTTCGTCTGGATCAGCCCGTAGGCGTCGTGGCCCTTGCCCATGCCGTTGGCCACCGACCAGTAGGAGCCGGTGGGCGGCATGTAGTTGCCGTTCCACCGCGCCTGCACGTAGGCCTCGAAGTTGAGGCCATGGCCCAGGCCCGTGGCGAAGCTGGCGATGGGCGCGGGCAGCACCGCCTCCTTCAGCTGCGTGCCCGGTTGCGACAGCCGCATGATGTCCAGTGCGTTGGTTGCGTTGATGCCGCCGGGCAGGAAGAGGCTTTCTCCCCAGCTGATCACCTGGTTGCCCACGCGCACGCGGGCCGTCTCGCCGCCGAGCTGGAAGGTCTTGCTCACCCAGAAGTCCAGCAGCCGGGCCTTGAAGCGCAGGTCGCTGCGCGCGTCGCTGGCCAGGCCGCCGGGCAGGTACTGCGGCGCGGCGGCGCTGGTGTAGCCGGTGGTCTGGGTGGCCGTGAGGTCGCGAACCCAGTTCACTCGCCCGAGGAAGGTGATGTCGTCGGGCATCTTCAGGAGCAGCTCGTGGCTGCCCTTGACGTAGGTGGTGAAGGCATCGCCCTTGCGGTAGTTCAGGTTGCCCTGGTCGCCCAGCGACGAAGTCGGCGCCAGGCAGCCGGCGGGTGCGCCGACGCCCACCGCGCCCTGGATGACGAGCGTGCAGGAGGGGTCCTTGGCGCGGATGCCGGTGCCGATGGTGATGGTGGAGTCGAAGCTCCCTCGCACGTTGTCGGTCTCGAAGGTGAAGGCATGGGCGGCCCCCGTTGCGGCGAGCAGGCAGGCGGCGGGCACGGCGCCCAGCCGGGCGAAGGTGCTGGCGTGGCGGGCGGTGAAGTTCATCGGGTCTTCTCCTCGGGGCTTGTTGTCGTGGTTCGAAGTTCGAAGCGCGGCGCTCAGCGCTCGCTGATGGCGCGCAGGTTGTCGGCCGTGAAGAAGCCCGAACGCATGCGAGGACCGGTCGGCTCGGTGAACCAGCGGATGTCCTTGCCGACGCCCACGGTGTGCGTGTCGAAGACGTAGCGACCCTCGGCCAAGTTGTTCTGCACCATGGCCATCGCGTCGCACGAGCCGGTCTCGTACACCGGGATGAGGAAACCCTCGCGCATCTTGGCGAGCTTGTTCTGCCCGTCGAAGTCGTCCATCAGCAGCGGCGCCCAGCTGTCTTCGTCGAGGTAGACGGTGCGCTTGGGCGCCGAATGGCGCATGCCGGCCTTGACGGTGGCCTCCACCACCCACACACGGTGCAGTTCGTAGCGGCGATGCGACTGCGCGATGAAGTCGTCGCGCGCGACGTCCTCGAACTTGGCCTTGAAGTCGTAGGCGCCGAAGGCGTTGTAGGGAACGTAGATCTCCTTCTTGCCCACCAGCTTCCAGTCGAAGCGGTCGAGCGCGCCGTTGAAGACCTGCGGCTCGTCCAGCGTGTACTGGTTCTCCATGCCGATCTGCGGGGAGTCGTGCGAGTAGGTCGGCATGCGGCGCACGCGGCGCTGGCCGGGGAAGTAGTAGAAGGTCTCGTTCTCGGCCTGGTTCATGTACTGGGTGATCGCCAGGGCCTGGCCGGCCAGCGCGGCGGGCGAGGTGTAGCCGAAGTACACGTAGAACTCCACCGGCGGCAGCGACGACAGTTGCTGCGAGCCCTTGGCGCCCGAGGGAATGAACACCGTCTGCTCCGAGTCGGCGCGGATCCACTCGGTGCTGCCGCGGCGCGGCGAGACGGCGGTGATGGTGCCCTTGTAGTCGACGCCCACGCCGCGGTAGCGCATCTTGGAGTTCCACATCGCCTCCACGCCGTTGGAGGGAAGGGGGAACGGATAGCCCGGCACGGTCGCTTCCTTCAGGCTCCAGCCGTCGTCGTTGAGCCGGGCGGTGCCCACGTTCTTGCGCGTGTTGGCCGCAACGAAATCCGGCACGCCGCAGGTGCGGTGCGACGGATAGACGTCCATGCGGTAGTCCTTGCGCTGCTTGAGCATGGCGACCTGGCCGGCCGAGAGCTTGTCGGCGTACTTGTCGACGTTGGCCGCATCGATGGTGAACAGCGGCTTCTCGTCCTTGTGCTTCCAGAAGTCGCGCCGCAGCTTGCCCCATTCCCAGCCGGCCAGCGGCGGCTCCGCGCCCTGCCAGGCGGGAATGCTGCCGTCGGCGTTGCCCTCGCGCTGCGCGCCCGAGGGTGTGAGCTTGTCGAGTTGGGCCGCGTCGGGCGCTGCCATGGCGGAGAAACCGGGGCAGAGCAGGCCGGCGGCGACGGCCACCGCCAGGGCGAGAGGGCGAAGGGTTCTTGCACAGTGCTGGGTCATGGGAACTCCTGAAAGATGAAGAGGCGAGGTGTGTGGATCCGAATCGCCCGGACCGTGCCCGGGCTGCGCCGATGCCCGCTTTACCAACCGGCAGTGGGGTCTTTGGACTATCGGAGGGAGGCGGTGCCGGCCGTTATCCGAGATCGGCATCTGTTTGCGGCCACGCGACCGCACCGCTCCGGGCGTTGTGCGGGCCGTGTGGCGGAGGGGGTGGATCAGCCGGTGCTGCGACGCAGCGGCAGCATGCGCCGCAGCACGGCGTCCTTGCGCACGAAGTGGTGCAGCAGCGCGGCCCCGACGTGCAGCACCAGCAGCGGCCAGGCCAGCCAGGCACCGATGAAGCTGTGCACCGCCCAGGCCGCATCTTCCAGCTGCGCCACGGAGAGACCGAAGGCGTCGCGTATCGCGGCTGCGATGGCGGTGTCGCGGCAGGCAGGGATCACGAACAGCCCGAAGTCGGTCGGGTCGTAGGTCGTCATGTAGCCCGACAGCGGCATCAGGATCAGGATGGCATAGAGCGCCCAATGCGCCGCGTCGGCCGACAGACGCTCCAGGCGCGAGCCGGCGACATGCCGCGGCACGCCGCCGGCAATGCGCCATACCAGCCTGGGCAGCGTGAGGAAGCCGATGGACAGGCCCAGCACCCAATGGATGTTGAGCAGCGGCACCACCCGCTCGACATTGGGCGTGGTGCCGAACAGCCCTGGCTTGATGCTGGTCTGCGGATCGACGAACCAGATCACGTAGTACACGACCACGTAGGCCGTGATGAAGGCTGCGGCCGTGGCCCAGTGGAAGAGCATCGAGGCCCGCCCCCAGGCGTCGATCGTGTTGCGCCAACCCATTTCAGATTTCCTTGTGCGGTGCGGTGCGGTGCAGGCCCGGGGCTCAGGCCGGCAGCAGGACGGTGACGACCTTTTCCTCGGTGTACGCCAGCGCGCCGGGCAGGCCGCCTTCGCGGCCGATGCCGCTGGTCTTGAGGCCGCCCCATGGCAGGTTGGCGTCCAGCGGGCTCCAGCAGTTCACGCCCACGGCCCCGGCCTTGACGCGCGCGGCCACGCGGTGCGCCCGCGCGAGCTGCGTGGTCCACACCGTGGCCGCCAGTCCGTAGGACGAATCGTTGGCCAGTGCGACGGCCTCCTCCTCGTTCTCGAAGGGGATCACGGTGCCCACCGGGCCGAAGATCTCTTCGCGGGCGATGGTCATCTGGTTGGTGGCCTCGGCGAAGATGGTGGGCTGCACGAACCAGCCCTTCTCGGGCCGGGAGACGCCGCCTGCCAGCAGCACCGCGCCTTCGTCCAGGCCGAGCTGGATGTAGCGGTTGACGCGTTCGAACTGCGCCTTCTTGGCCACCGGCCCCATCTGCACGCCGGCCTGGCGCGGGTCGCCGACAGTGACCGCCCGGGCCGCCTGCGCCAGCGCCTGCGCGAACGGCTCGGCAAGGCTGCGCTGCACCAGGATGCGCGAGCCGGCAGCGCACACCTGCCCCTGGTTGACGAACAGGCCCAAGGCGCAGCCACGCAGCGCGTCGTCGAACGAGGCATCGTCGAACACGATCTGCGGGCTCTTGCCACCGAGCTCCAGTGTCACGCGCTTGAACAGCGGTGCGGCAATGCGCTGTATGGCGCGGCCTGCCTCGGGGCTGCCGGTGAAGCTGATCTTGGCGACCAGCGGGTGCTCGCACAGCGCGCGGCCCACCACGTCGCCGAAGCCGGTCACCACGTTGATGACGCCGTCGGGAAAGCCTGCTTCCTGCGCCAGCCGCGCCAGGTGCAGCGCGGACTGGGGCGTTTCCTCGGCGGGCTTGACCACCACGGTGCACCCGGCGGCCAGCAGGGCGGCGAGCTTCCACACGGTGATCATCAGCGGCGAGTTCCACGGCACGATGGCCGCGACCACGCCCACGGGCTCGCGCAGCGTGTACGACAGCGTGGGCGTGCCCATGTAGCCCCCGGTGGGCACCGTGCGGCCTTCGAGCTGCTGGGTCCAGCCTGCGGCCGCGCGCAGGTTGGCGACGGCGTTGGGCACGTCCATCATGCGCGGCTCCATCGGCGAGCGGCCGATGGCGTTGGCGTCCATGTCGGCCAGCAGGGCCGTGTCGCGCTCGACCAGGTCGGCGAGGCCAAGCAGCAGCTGGGCGCGCTGGCCGGCGTGCAGCCGGCTCCAGGCGCCGCCCTCGAGCTGGGCATGGGCCGCGGCCACGGCGCGGTCGACGTCTTCGGCGGTGCCGCGGGCGGCGCTGCCGTATTCCTGTTCGTCCACGGGGCTGACGAGCCGCATGCGCGCGCCGTCGGAGGCTTCGGCGTGGGCGCCTTCGATGAAATGCTTGAGGTTCTGGGTCATGGTGTCTGCGGATGTTCGAGCGGCCGCAGTGTCCGGGGAGGGCACCGCGCTGCGTTAGCCCAAATCAGCAACGCGCATGCACGCTGGCGAGGGCGCCACGGCTGCCATGCACGGCGCACCGCCACGGTGCGAGGGATCGACCTCGGTCTTGCACGTTTATTGCTTTGTCGAAATCGAGCAGCTCAGAGGGTTAGCCGCCACAGGACTGCCGCCGCTTGAGATAGCAATTCCCCGTTCGCGTTTCCGCCATCGGGTTTCCTCTGTCTGACACCGAGCCCAATATATGCAGAATTTCTTCTATTCGATAAATTTGCATTTATCTAGAGCGCAACCGAGCTTCTTCTGAGCAAGGATTCCATGCCATGATCCGAAGCATCCGCCATTTCCAGGACGTCCATGCCCATGCCGCATCGGTGGCCCATTGGAGCCAGCTCTACAGCCAGCTGACGGCCGGTGCGCTCGAGAGTTCGCTGCAGCAGCTGTCCAGCGACCGCTGTCACGTCTTTCGCGAACGCATCAACCAGCGCGTGGTCCAGCAAGGCGAGGCGCCCGGCCAGCGCGTGTGCTTCGCGGTCCCGATCGCCATTCCGGGCACCGCCCGCATGCAGGGACGCGACGCGGACGACAACAGCCTTTTTTTTCTGCGCGGCGGCGAGGAGTTCATGTTCCACATGCCCACGGGCATGGACCTGCTGTCCATCACCTTCGAGCGTGCCTTCTTCGACGCTGCGCTCCTGGAAATCCCCTTTGCCGAAGAGATCGCCCGGCTGCTGCGCCAGCCCGTCATCAAGGTGCCGGCGCAGCGCTTCGCCGAATGCCGCCAGCGCCTGATGGCGATGTTCTCCGAAGCGCTGGTCAACGACGAACTCAGCGGCACCCCCGCGCGGCAGGACGAACTGGAACAGGCGCTGCTGGGCGAGCTCGTGCAACTGGTGATCGACCCGGCCTGCGACCGGCATCAGCGCAGCGGCAGTTCCACCCAGGATTTCATCGTCGAGAAGTGCCACCGCATGGCCATGGCCGAAACCATGAGCGCACCGAGCGTGATGGAGTTGTGCGAGCGTCTCCAGGTCAGCCGGCGCACGGTGCAGAACAGCTTTCGCACGGTGGCGGATACGACACCGCTGAGCTACCTGCGCTCGGTGCGCCTGAACGGTGTGCGGCGTGCCCTGAGGGGCAGCCGCGCCGGCGACCTGACCGTGGGCGACGCGGCGGGGCAGTGGGGGTTCTTCCACCTGAGCCATTTCGCGGCGGAGTACCAGGAGCTTTTCGGCGAACTGCCGTCGCAGACGCCGCGGGCGGCCAGGTGGCATGACGCCTGAAGCGCGCGCGCATTTCCGGATTGCCGATCCGGGCTACCGCTGCCCGGGCATGCCTTCCTAGACTGCCTCACTCGGCGGCCGGCACTGCGGTGCATGGCCTTCCCTCCCCACGCTGCACGCGTTTGCGCGCGGCATGCATTGCGACGCACCATGGAAACGCTGACTCCCGCGATGACACCTGCCCAGGAAACGCGCCACCCCCACGCCACCAGCCTTCGCCGCGGCACGCTGAGTGCCGGCTTCATCACGCTGCTGGTCATCTCGGCCGCGAGTCCGCTGAGCGTGGTCGCGGGCGGCTTCCCGATCGGGATGATGCTGGGCAACGGCGCCGGCACGCCGGTGCTGGTGCTGGTGGCACTCGGGCTGCTGCTGATATTCGCGACCGGCTACACCGCCATGGCCACCTGCGTGACCAGTGCCGGGGGCTTCTATGCGATGGTGGCACGCGGCCTGGGCGGCAGGGCGGGCGGGGCGGCCGCCATGGTGGCGGTGTTCGGCTACGTGACGCTGCAGTTCGGGCTCTACGGCCTGCTCGGCGCGGTGGCGTCCGAGACGCTTCAGACGCAGTTCGGCCTGGCTGTGCCGTGGTGGGCCTGCGCCTTCGCCGCGATGGCCAGCGTGGCGGTCTTCGGCTACCGGCAGATCGACTTCTCGGCGCGGGTGCTCGCGGTCTTCGTGGTGGCCGAGTACCTGGCGGTGCTGGCCCTGGACGTGCTGATCCTGTCCAGGGGCGGTGCGCATGGCATCGACGCGCACTCCTTCTCGCCGGAGGCCTTCACCAGCGGCAACCCCTTCATCGGCCTGCTGTTCTGCTTCGCGGCCTTCATTGGTTTCGAGGCGACCACCATCTACAGCGAGGAAGCCAAGGACCCGAAGCGCAGCATTCCCATCGCCACCTATGCGGCGCTGCTGCTGGTGGGGGGCTTCTATTCCTTCTCGCTGTGGTGCCTGGTGCTCGGCGCGGGCAGCGACCAGGTGGTGGCCACCATCACGGCACTGGCCGATCCGACCAACCTGCTGTACCTGCTGTCGGACACCTATGCGGGCCATGGCCTGACGGTGCTGCTGCGCCTGATGTTCATCGCCAGCATCTATGCGGGGCTGATCGCCTTCCACAACTCCAGCGCGCGCTATTTCTATGCCATGGGCCGCGAGGGCCTGATGCCCGCTCGCCTGGGCTGGACGCATGCACGCCACCGCAGCCCGCACGTGGCCTCGTTGCTGCAGACGGCGCTCAGCGCCGTGGCGGTCGGGCTGTTCGCGCTGCTGGGCGCCGACCCGGTGCTCACCCAGTTTGCCTGGCTCAGCAACCTGGCCACGCTGTGCCTGCTGGTGCTGATGATCGCTACGGCCGTGGCGGTGGTGCGTTTCTTCAGGGCAGAGTCGCACGGCTATGGCCAGATGCGGATCCGCGTGCTGCCGCTGCTGGCTTGCGCGGGCTTGCTGGTCGTGCTGGTGCTGGCGGTGGGCAACTTCCATGTGCTCACCGGTGCGAGCCGGGGTATCTCGGGGGGCCTGGTGGTCACCGTGCCTCTCGCCGCGGCCGCCGGATGGCTGGCCGCATCGCGGCTGGCGAAACGCGATCCGCCGCGCTTTGCCGCACTCGGCAAGGACCGCGGCTGAGCCCGGTGCGTCCCTTTCAAGCCGATGAAGCGTGTAGCCATTCCTTGCGAAGGATCGCGTACTGCATGGTGTTCTCGTAGACGGGCTTGCCCTGGGCGTCGTTCCTGAACGAGATGAACTCCAGGAACAGCCCTTCGGCGCGCATGCCCAGCTTCTCGCACAGTCGCCGGGAGGCGCCGTTGTGGTCTTCCACATAGGCATAGAGCCGGCGCGCGGCCCGGGCGGTGAAGAGATGGGCGAATAGCGCCGCGGCGGCCTCGTGGGCGTAGCCCGTGCCGCCGAAACGCGGGTTGAAGTTCCAGCCGACCGAGAAGGTGTCGTCCTCCTGCATGGCGAACAAGTCACCGATGAGCTGTCCCGATTCCTGGAGGCACACGGCCACATGCTCGCCGTTGGTGTTGCGTCGTCGAGCCTCGGCCCGAGCGTCTTCGACGTTCGCGAGTGCAAGCGACAGGAAGCAGCTCGCGGTCGGGGCATGCAGGTAGTCGAACAGGTCCGTGGCGTCCTGCTCGCAAAAGCGCCGGAGGACGAGCCGCGGGGTGTGGATGGGTTGCTCGAGGGCCATGGTCTTTGCTTGCTTCGTGTTGTGCGTATCTGTTTCTGTATCTCGTGGATCCGGGACCGCCGCGGCTCCCGATCAGGTCCGCGGATGGTGCCCGACAATAAAGGGCACCGCGCGCTTGCGCGCCCGTACGATTTCTTGTTTCACGACCGCAGCCTTCCCAGACGATGAACAGCCTTCGCCGCATGCTCGATGTCCTCGATCTCTTTCGGCCCGACCAGCCGGTCATCGACGTCGAGATCATCTGCAACCAGCTCGGCTACACGCCCGCCAGCGCCTACCGCTACCTGCGCGAGCTCGGCGATGCCGGCCTCCTGGTGCGCCTGCCACGCGGCTATGCGCTGGGGCCGCGCATCATCGCGCTGGAGCACCAGATGACCGACTACGACCCGGTCCTGGTGCGCAGCCGCGACCTGGTCGAGAAGCTGGTGGCCGAGACGGGCCTGGATGCCGTGATCAGCGAGTGGTACGGCGACTCGGTGGTCAACGTGCTGATCCGCCGCGGCCCCGACCCCGGGCCTGTGGGCGGAGGCCGCGGCCGCCCCATCGACCTGTTCCACAGCGCGACCTCGCGCGTGGTGCTGGCCTACCTGCTGCCGCGGCAGATCCGCCGTGTCTTCGATGCCCATGCCAGCACGCCCGAGGGGCAGCAGCAGGGGCTGGAGTGGAAGTCCTTCTCCAAGGGCCTGCTGGCGATCCGCAAGCAGGGCTACTGCATCAGCGAAAGCGAGCTTCACCCAGGCCGCACGGGCGTCGCCGCGCCGATCTTCGACGAGAAGCAGCGCGTGCTCGGCAGCATGACGCTGGTGGGACGCAACGAGCGCTTCCGGGCCTTCCAGGAAAGCTACCTGTGCACGCTGATCACCACCGCCGCGTCGGAGCTCACGGCCCGCATCGCCCAGCAGTAGGCGAGGCGGCCGTGCCGCGCGCGTCACGGCCGGTTCAGAGCGAGGCCAGCGCCTCGCCGAAGACATCCAGCGCGCGGTGCAGCAGCCGCTTCGAGATGGTCAGCGACGGCATCACGCGCATCACGTTGCCATAGCGACCACAGGGCACCATCAGCACGCCGTGGCCGAGCACGTATTCCATGATCTGGCCGACCTTCTGCGGCGCCAGCGGCTCCTTGGTGGCCTTGTCCTCGACGAGCTCGATGCCGATCATCAAGCCCTTGCCGCGCACCTCGCCCACATAGGGGCTCTGGAAGCCGCGCACCCGTTCCTGGACTTCCTGGCCCAGCAGTTCCGCGCGCGGCATCAGCCCCAGCGCGGGGTCGTGCAGGATCTCGAGGTTGGCGAGGGCCACCGCAGCAGACAGCGAGTTCGCAGCGAAGGTGTTGGGGACCGAGCCATCGGGAATGCGCGCGGCCAGCTCGCTGCGCATGGCGATGCCGGCCATGGGCACGTCACCGCCGATGCCCTTGCCGAAGGTCAGCATGTCGGGTTTGACACCCGTGTGCTCCACCGCCCACATGCGGCCCGTGCGGCCGGCACCGCACTGCACCTCGTCCACGATCAGCAGCGTGCCGCTGCGGTCGCAGGCCTTGCGCAGCAACTGCAGGAACTCGGGTGAAGGCGGGACGTACCCGCCTTCGCCCTGCACCGGCTCCACGATCACGGCGGCCACGTCGTCGGCGGCCGTGTAGGGCGTGTTCAGCAGGTAGTCGACGTATTCGCCGGCGATCTGCTCGGCCGATTTGTGGGTGGTGTCGAACGGGAAGCGATAGGCGTACGGGTAGGGCGCATGGATCACGCCGGCCATGAACGGTCCGTAGCCCTTGCGGTAGGCCGTGCCCGTGGTCAGTGCGTTCGACGCATGCCACACGCCGTGATAGCCGCCGTGGAATGCGATGATCTGGTGGCGGCCCGTCACGCGCCGCGCGAACTTCACAGCCGCTTCGAGCGCATCGCTTCCGCTCTGCGCGAAAAAGGTGATGCAGTCGTTGCGCAGGCCTTCGGGCATCAGGGCCGACAGGCGCGCGGCCAGCTCGGTGCGGCGGGTGCTGTTGACCTCCATCGCATGCATGAGCTGCTGCGACTGCTCGACGATCGCTTTCTGCACCTTCGGATGGCAGCGGCCCACACTGCTCACGCCGACGCCGGCCGACAGGTCGATGAAGGTGCTGCCGTCCGGGTCCTTGAAGGTGGCGCCGAAGGCGCGGTCCATGACGACCGGCATGCGGCCGCCGCCGCGCGCCATCGATTCGGTGCGAGCCGACAGCGCCAGGGCTTCGGCCGCGCGCGGTCCGGGATAGGGGCCCGCGGCCATCTTGGGTGCGTCGGGGAAATGCAGGTTTTCGAGAAGGGATTCGATGTCGTTCACAACATACCTCGGTGAGTCTCTGGGTGCTTGAGTGCAGGCGCGTTCAGCACGCCAGCCGCAGTCATGGTTCCATTGATCACCGCAGTCCGTTAGCCCGAATCGGCAAGTCCGCTGCCCTGGCGGTGGACCGAAACGCGGCGCGAGCGACGACCCGTGGTTAGACAATGACTTCAGGGTAGGCGCGTTTCGCACGGCACCTCACGCCGCGTCGCGCATCGGCGAGCGTTAGTCGTCGTCGCAGTCGTCGTCGTGCCTGTGGTGGTAGTAGGGGTCAGAGTCACGGTCGATGTGCAGGGCGACGGACGGCGGCTGATAGACCGCCGGCGGAGCAACAACGACCTGCGGTGGGGCCGCATACGCGGGCGCCGGTATCACATAGCTCGGCGCGGCTTCGTAGACCACCGCCGGCGGTCGAGGCACCACGACCATATTCGGAGAACTGATGCC
The DNA here is from genome assembly GCF_030208835.1 of Variovorax sp. efr-133-TYG-130. NCBI lineage: Bacteria > Pseudomonadati > Pseudomonadota > Betaproteobacteria > Burkholderiales > Comamonadaceae > Variovorax > Variovorax sp. efr-133-TYG-130. Next base: position 235,627 of record NZ_JARVTD010000012.1, read on the forward strand.
GATGGACCAGCTCACGCCGGCGGTCGCGCACCCCGCTGCCAGCAGCAAGAGCGCAGCCAGTGCGAATGGACATAGTTTTTTGTGTAGAGGGCTCTTCATGAAAGCTCCTTGCATTGAAGTTCTTGATGTGTGATGGAATGGCCTGCCCTGCGCTTGCGGCAACAGCGACGACATGCGGCTCTCGGGGCACTGGAAATGAGTGATGCGCAATGGTGCCGATGCTTCATTGAAGATCGGTGCGCACGGCATCAAGGATTGGTCAAGCGGATTTCTTTCAGGAGGCCCCAAGCGCGACGTGGCGCGCCAGGCAGGCGAATCCCGCGCTCCTCCTTCCAGGGAAGAAACGCTTAACAGCCGATCGCTCTGCGAAGCCCTTGATCGCGGGGCAGGCTGATCCGGATCTCCAGCCCGCCTCCAGGCCGCACAGCAGCTTTGGCCTCACCGCCATGGGCCTTGCAGATCGCCTGCACGACGGAAAGTCCCAAGCCGGTACCGCCGGCGTAGCGGGAGCGTGATCGTTCGCTGCGCCAGAAGCGTTCGAAGAAGCGCGAAACGTCGTCCACCGAAGCGCTCTTGCCTCGATCCCGCACGATCAGTTCGAGGGTGGAGGCATCTGCGCGGCAGTCGATGTCCACCAGGCCGCCATCGCTCGCATAGCGCACCGCGTTGTCGATCAGCGCCGAAAGGACCTGGCCCAGCCTTCCCCTGTCGGCGCGCGCGGTCTCCTTGGTGTCCACATGGTTGGCCGCCGTCATGCCGCGTTTCTGAAGGGAGGGCAGCGCCCATGAGAGGCGCTCATCGACGAATCCGTGCAGGTTGAACTCCGTCATTTCCAGCTGCAGGCGGCCACCCTGAGCCAATGACAGAACCTGGAGGTCGCCGATGATGCGGTTGATCTGTCCCAGTTGATCGAGCACGGTCCGGATTTGCTTCTCATCGAGCGGGAAGACCTCGTCGACGATGCCCTGCAGCCGCCCCATTGCGGCAGTGAGCGGCGTGCGAAGCTCGTGGGCGATCGCGGCGCTGGAGTCCTGCAATTCGCGATCGTAGGCCTCCAGACGCTCGGCCATCGCGTTGAAGTGATTGGCCAGTCGCTGGAGTTCGGCCGGTGCGGAGTCGAGCACCGGTGCGCGGGCGGAGAAACGCCCCATCGAAACCGATTCCGCCGCCGTCGCGACGTCCGAGACGGGCTCGACGATGCGGCGCGCCAGGAGCAATCCGAACCCCGCCACGAAGGGTGTGATGGAAAGGCTCAGCAGCATCTGGATGAGCAAGTCGTCCGAATCCGACGGCATTGCGAAGCGGTCGCCGTACTGGGTATAGAGCTCGACCAGGCGCTTCGAGGCCTCCTCGCTCTTGGGCGCGCTCTCGAGGTGCCTGATCTCCTCGGCGACGCCGGGCGGCAGCTGGGCCTCGTTCTTCGATTCCCAGTAGCCGTAGCGAACCCACATGCCCGCCTGCACGGCCGCCGCCGCGGCAATCGCCAGCGCGATCATCCGCCACGTGAGCCACGCCCACAGCGAACGGCGCGATGGCTTCATCTGGAATCGCCAAGGCGATAGCCGACGCCCCGCACAGCCGTCGGGGTGCCTTGGACGCCTTGTTCTTCCAGCTTTCGCCGCAGGTTGTGCACATGCGTGTCGACCACCCGCTCGAGCGCATCGCTCTCGGGCAGGCATGCCTCCAGCAATTCAAGGCGGCTGAAGGCCTTGCGCGGATTGCGCATCAAGGTCGCTAGGAGCTTGAACTCGGTGATGGTCAGGTCGAGAGCCTCGGGCTTGTCCGCGACACGTGCCATCACGGCGTCGAGATCGAGCTGCAGCGGACCCCACGCGAGGTGAGACTGGGCGCTCTGTTGAGAGCTGTTCCGGACGCGCTTCAGGATGACCTGCACGCGCGCGACCACCTCCTTGGGGTTGAAGGGCTTCACGACATAGTCGTCCGCACCGTAGCGAAGCGCGCCCAGCTTCTCCACTTCTCCGTCCACGGCCGTGACCATGATGACGGGTACATCGCCGGTCCTGCGAATGGCGCCGAGGATCTCGTTCCCATTGACCCGCGGGAGCATGTAGTCGAGGAGCACGAGGTCCGGCTGCCATTGCCGGAACATCTGCATGGCTTCGCCGCCATCGCTGCAAATGGACGTGAGGTAGCCGTCTCGCTGCAGATAGGCAGCCAGCACCTCGGCGATCTGGGAATCGTCTTCGACAATCAGGATGCGCTCGTTAGCCATGGAAATCATGCTTCTTTCTGAAGGGGGCATCACATTGATTTGCGATGGGGTTGCAGATGCGCAAGAGCGGAATCTTTCCACGGGGAGCATGCGGGGCAGCACCTTCGCGAGCAACCCCGACATTATCCGACGCGCTCCTGAGCGCACAGTGACGCGGGGGCGCGACCTCCTGCGTCCTGGCTGCTCCAGAAGAGACATCGGTGGCTCGGCCAGGTTGCAAAGAGGTATGGGGTGGCCCATGAAGCCAGGCGCCAGATCGATGAGACCGAAACGCGCATGAGTGGGACGGCAACGCAAGCACCGTGCACAGCGAACAGGGATGCAGTCGATTGTCAGCTGCGTCTGTCAACCGTCGAACCACCATTTGTCAAGATCTGATCAAGACCCGCCCTCGCCGCAACTGCGCAGGCTCGGCCGAAGCGAATCACATCCGAATCCGTGCAAGGACAGCCTCTTGAAAGAAACCACATGAACACTCGATCGCAAGTCCATCGCGCCACGACAGCATCGGCTTGTGTCGTCATCAAGGGCAAGTCATGGGTTTTCAGTTCGAGCCGTCGCGTTCTCGTGCCTTGCGCCGGCACCCGGCTGTTGAAAGGCGGACAACCGAATTTGCAATGTGGCCGATGCGCCGGCTCCGGTTTCCCAGGCGGCGCAAAGTGTTCTCCACGCCGGACTCCGCAGACGCGCGCAGAACGCATAGCTCGACCATCTCGGCATGGGTGTCTGCCAGGGCCGACAAGTTGCTCCTGGTGGTGGTGCTCGCTGCGGTGGCTGTGTGGTTGTTCTACTGGTTCGGTCCGTGAGCTGCTGCGCACGCGTGCGACGGCGCCGGCAGTACATCCAGCTCGAAGCCGCCGAAATCTGCCTCCAGCGAGCAGATGAAGCTCCCGCCAAAGACTGTGCGTCGATCCACGATCTTCACGCCGTCGCCGCCCGCAGAACCGACATGGGCGCGATGCGGATGCCCAGTTCTCGCAGAAGGAGGGGAAGATGAGGGTCGGACCACACAGCGAACTCGACGCAGCGCCCACGACTGATGACGTCGCCCGCCGCCGAACTCCCAGGGTGGCACATCAGCAGATCTCCGCTGCGAGCCTGCCTCAGCCATCGCCGCAACAAGGAGCCATACCCGGTTTCAGTGGCATCGAAACCGTACGCGCCCAGCAAACGGCGATTCGCGCCGAATCCCAGCGAGCGGGCACGACGGCGGAAATGCTCCGCGCCCACCAGCCGATCTATGAACCATGCCTTGCGTCCATCGGCGCTTCGAAAAGATCCGGCCAGCGAGGTAGCCGGCGCGGCGCTCACGCGCACCCAAGGCATCGCGCTGCCGTATCGCCTGAGCAGCACATCGAGCACGACATCCCGTATCACCGGCAGGTGATGCACATGTTCGTGGCTGTCCACATGGGCGGGGGCCCGGAACATCTCTTCCTCGAATGCGTCGAGCTGGCGCAACAGGGCTTCGCGCACATGGCGCTTTGGCAGCAGCCGAAGATGCGTGGCCGCGATCAAGGTCTGCACAGATCCCAACGCGGGCGCTCCGCGGAACGACTGCGTGAGGTTGAAATGCAGGCCGACGTCGATCCGTCGGTTGTCCAGGCGTCGTGCCCGCGCTGCGCCGTCTTCCCACGCCGGCGCCTGGGTCATCGCGCTCAGCGCACTCACGCGGCGCATCTCCGACAGGTGCAGTGCGGCTGCGTTGACACCGGTATTCAGGCCGAAATCGTCCACGCAAACTGCGATGGTGCGTTCCGGGCATGAGGGCAGCCCATTGGTGAAGACCTGGACCTGCTGGGCACATGGCCTGGATGTGACTGTCGGGTTGGCGGCGCCGGCCGGGATGTTGCGAACTTGCGCAGCGAAGCATGTGGATTGCCTGTTCATCTGCGTCATTCCCTCAACGCCCTGCTTCCGGCCTGCCGGCCTTCGACACGAGTCCGGGGACTCGCACGGTGGGGCTTTCCCGCGGATCGACGCCACCGTCGGGGCCGGCGCCTCTCAGCCCGGCGCCCAGGGATCTGCGAACCAGGTACAACGGGCGTCCCTTCACTTCATCGAAGACCCGCGCCAAGTACTCTCCGATCACTCCGAGCGACACCAGCTGCACCCCCGCCAGCAGGAACATGGCGACGACGATCGTGGTCCAGCCCGACACTTCATTGCCCCACAGCATGTACGACAAGCACAGCATGCCGCCGTAGCCGAACGCGGCGATGGCGAGCAGGCCACCAAGCACGCTGGCCGCGCGCAGGGGCCAGCTGGTGAACATGGTGATCCCGGTCAGCGACAGGCTGCAAAGTGCCTGCAGGCTGTAGTGGCTGCGGCCGTGGGGCCTCGGAGGCGGCACGTAGGCCATCTGCTCCACGTGGAAACCGACCCACGCGAACAACCCCTTCATGAAGCGGCTGCGTTCCGGAAGCGCGCGCAACGCGTCGGCCACCGCGCGGTCCAGCAGCCGGAAGTCGCCTGCGTCGGCGGGTACCCGAAAGCGCCGGTCACAGTCGAGAAGCTTGTAGAAGATCCGTGTTCCCACGCGCTTGACCCAGCGCTCTGAATCGCGATTCGCGCGCCTCGCGCAGACCATGTCTGCGCCCTGGGTCCAGCGGGCGATCATCTCGGAAATCAGTTCGGGCGGGTGCTGGCCGTCTCCGTCCATCAGGAGGACCAGATCACCGCGCGCCGCGTCCAGGCCCGCACTGAGCGCGGCTTCCTTGCCGAAGTTGCGCGAGAGCTCCAGCAGCCGAACGCCCTGGTCTTGCCAACGCAGCGCCGACTCGCAGGTGGTGTCGGTACTTCCATCGTCGACGACGATCACTTCCCAATCCCGCTTCAGTGTGACCAGTACCGTGATCAGGCGCGGCAGCAGCAGTTCGAGGTTCCTGGCTTCGTTTCGGCAGGGAATGACGCAGCTGATGGAAGCGCCTTGGTCTCTTTGCATGGGTTGTGTCGCTTGCGCCGGCGCCAGAGGTGCATCGTGCGCCGGCCGCTCGGCCGACGTGAAGTCATCGAGGTGCAAGCGCATGTGGGCATCAAGCAGGGCCTTACGGGTGAGCGAGTCAATTTGCTGCATGCGCGCTCCATGTGCAGGAGATGGACGGCGAGCGAGGGACGACCGTTCGCCAGTACAGGCCGGGGAATTTTTCGCCTGCTGGGCGATATCCGGGGTTTGATGCCGTCTTGCTCAGTTCCAGGACGCCGCACTCGTCGGCCAGGTCCTTTTTCACCCAGGGGCTAATGTCGAAGCGGCCATCGATCAGTACAAGGGGCCGCTCACCGAGCTGAAGCGCCAGCGCGCCTGCTTCGGCGGGAGGTCCCGCAATCACGCGGACCGGTCCGCCAAGTTGGGCGCGTGCTGCCGGCGCCACCGCGTCGGCCAGGGCTTTCGCATCGAAATTCCGCCAGTGATGACGCTGCAGCCGAAACTCTCCGTTGGCAGAAATCATCTGTCCCCAGGCAAGCAGCACGAGTTGGACGAGGAGGAAGCTTTTGAGGGCCGATTTCAATGAGACCCGGTACCAGGCTTCTTTCCAGCGACCCAGTTCCATGAAGGCCGGAACGGCGAGCAGCAGGAACGGAGCGCCCCAATGCAACTGCAGGTCCGCCCCCACCGCCAGGCCCAGCACGAAAGTGAAGACCAGCGGTGTGAGCCCGAAGCACAGCAGGAGCCTCCGGCTCATTACCGCATCGCCGGGTTGTGGCTCATGCGGCGCGCTCGACGGCGCGTGGGCATCCGTGCGTGCGCGGGCCGCGAACATGAGCAGCGACAGAAGAAAGAGCCACGCAGGCAGCGCCCGGTTCAGTAGCTGATCGGACAGCCAGCGTACGCAGACGCCCAGCCTCCGCATCCCATGGAGATCGAGGCCCAGCGACGACTCCATCGCATAGCGGATGGGCCCGAGGTCGTGCGTCCAGAGCCAGTACAGATGCGGAGCCATCACGGCCAGGGAAACGACGGCGGCCAGTGCAAGGCCTCGCCGATGATCCGCATCCCGCCAGCCTCCCTGCCACGCCCAGAACACCGCCACGGCCACGGCCATCACAGCGATGTGATATTTAGCGAGCCCCCCGACGCCGAGACAGACCCCCAGCCACAGCCACCAGCGTCGCTGCCTCGATACAAATGCTCTCCAGGTGAGAGCAGCGCTTGCCACCGCGAACGGGATCAGCACCACTTCGTGGTTGTAGTAGTAGAGACGACCGTTGTAGTAAGTGATGCACAGGGCCGCGAGCAGCGCCACCGTGGCATGCACGCAACCGCGAAGGGCCGAGAGAAGCCGCCAGAAGAGGCCCATTGCGACCAGCACGAAGGTCGCGCCGAGCACATAGGTGACAGCTCCCGACAAACCCATCAACTGCACGGGAAGCCAAAGCACCCACGTGGGCAGCGGAGGATGCTTGTAGTAGCCCCACTCAAGGCTGCGCACCCAGGTGAGCTGCTCGATGTTGTCCGTGGGCGGCACGAGACTCGATTGCGCAAGATGCGGCAACCAGATGGCGGCAAACAGGGCAAGCAGCGCGATGACCCAGGCTCCGCTAGACCGGCGAGGCGAGGTACCGCACGACTCCGCTGACCGCGGTGACTGCCGGATCCGAACGGGCCGCGATACGGGGCCGCTGGGTACGGCCTCGGCGGGGTCGACCACTGTCGATGTAGAAGGGACGGAATTGAAATCTGCAAGCGGAGAGTGCATTCGAAGGCGCGCGAGCCCAGGTGAGTTTCAGGGTGGACGGTGACGAAATGCTCTCTTCGCACGATGCAGAAGCATTGGGGGTTTCATCAACGTTCAATCAAGGCGAATAGAACTGCCTCGAGGGCGTGGCCGAGCGCAGCAGCTCTCGACCAGATCTGGATCGTGCGCCGGCGCGTTCTCGATGCGCTCTCACAAGAATCCCTTCCAGTTCCTTCAATGGGACGGATTCCTCGTTGCCGCACGGATGGTCGCTTCTCGCGGCCCGGCACAGGGCCATGAAACCAACCTTGAAAGCGATGCATTGAAGACAGCTCGGAAATGGGCACTCGCGGTCGGCACCGTCGTCCTTGCCAGTGCCGCCGCGGTCGTGCTTGTGGAAATGAATGCAGGCTCGCCCGATCTGGCCACCGCGCCGGTGGAGCGCGGCACCCTGACCAAGGACGTACAGGCTGTAGGCCGGGTCCGTCCCAAGGAGTTGGTCGCTGTCGGCGCACAGGTGTCGGGTCGGGTCGAACGCCTGCACGTGTGCCTGGGGCAGCGAGTAGGCAAGGGACAGTTGATTGCCGAGGTCGATGCTCAGCCTCAGCAGATCGCGCTGCGCAGTGCCGAGGCGGCAGTCGACGCGCTGCGTGCGCAGCTCAACGCGCGGCGCGTGGCAATGGCGCAGGCCCGAGTGCTGCTGCGCCGCCAGCAGACGCTGGCGGTGGCCGAGGCGACCGCGCAGGCCGATCTGGAGGCGGCGCAGGCGGCGGTGGATACGCAGCGTGCCGACATCGACTCGCTGCAGGCCCAAGTCGTGCAGGCGCGCACGCAGGTCGACACGGCGCGCACGCAGCTCGGCTACACGCGCATCGTGGCGCCGATGGATGGCGTCGTGGTGGCGGTTGTCACCCGGCAGGGGCAGACGCTCAATGCCTTCCAGAGCACGCCCACCATCGTCATGCTGGCGAAGCTGGACGTGATGACCGTGCGCGCGGAAATCTCGGAGGCCGACGTGAACTTGGTGGCGGTGGGCATGGCGGCGAGCTTCGTCGTGCCGGGCAGCCGCACCGATCGCTACCAGGCACGCATTGCCCTGATAGAGCCGGCTCCCGATTCCATCGCCAACGAGGCTGCGGCGGCTGGAAGCGCCTCGTCCACAGCCGCCGCGGCCAAGGCTGTCTACTACAACGCCCTGTTCGACGTGCCCAACGAGCACGGCATGCTGCGGCCCTCCATGACGGTCCAGGTCTCCGTGCATGTGAAGACGGTCGAGAACGCATTGCTCATTCCCGCCGTGGCGCTGGGACCGGGTGCGAAGGCCGGACACGGAACGGTGCGCGTGCTGCAACCCGACGGGGACGTAACCGAGCGCCAGGTGCAGACCGGCCTGCGCACACCGCTGCAGGTGCAGGTACTCGGCGGCCTGGCCATCGGGGAGCGCGTCGTGGTCGGCGAACCGGTCGCGGCCGATGCCGCAGTGCCTCAAGGACCGGCTCTATGGTAAGCACGTCCAGGGCATTGCTGGAAACACGCGGCCTGCGCCGCGAGTTCGTGGCAGGGGAGGGCACTCTCACCGTGCTGGACGGCATCGACCTGCGGATCGACGCGGGTGAGATGGTGGCCATCGTGGGTGCCTCGGGCTCCGGCAAGTCGACCCTCATGAACATCCTGGGCGCACTGGATCGGCCGACTTCGGGCAGCTACCGCGTGGCCGGCCAGGAGGTCGCGGATCTGGACGCGGATGGACTGGCGAAGCTGCGGCGAGAGCACTTCGGCTTTGTCTTCCAGCGCTACCAACTACTGGGGGAGCTGACTGCGCTGGACAATGCGGCACTACCCGCCATCTACGCGGGTTGCGATGCGCAGCAGCGCCAGGCCCGTGCGCGGCTGCTCCTGGAGCGCCTGGGCCTGGGCGAGCGTGCAGACCATCGGCCCAACCAGCTCTCGGGTGGGCAGCAACAACGGGTCTCGATCGCGCGCGCGCTGATGAACGGCGGCAGCGTGATATTGGCCGACGAGCCGACAGGTGCCCTGGACACCTCCAGCGGTGAGGAAGTGCTTCGCCTGCTCGCCGAACTGAATGGGCAGGGGCACACGGTGATCATCGTCACGCACGATGCCCAGGTGGCCCGCCGCGCGTCGCGCGTGATCGAGATCAGCGACGGCCGCATCGTCTCCGATCGCCGCAGTGAGGCCGCGACGGTGCCGGGCGCGGCTGAGTTGCCGGCGCCGCCGGAAGGCGAGAGCCAACGTGAAGGCAGAGCCGCGCCTGCACGCTTGGCGCAGACGCTGAGCATGGCGACTTTCGCCCTGCGTGCGCACCGGCTGCGCGCGCTGCTGACGATGCTGGGTATCGTCATCGGCATTGCAGCGCTCGTGTGCGTGGTTGCGCTGGGGCGCGGCGCGCAGGAGCAAGTCATGGCCCAGATCCGCGAGCTGGGCACCAACACGCTGGAGATCTTTCCCGGCCGCGACTTCGGCGACCTCAGAGCGAGTGCGATCGAGAACCTTTCGGTGGCCGACGCTGAGGCGCTGGCGCAGCAGTTCTACGTGGACAGTGCCTCGCCCAACATCTCGGTGTCGGTGACGGCACTGCGCGACTCCGCGGCGGCATCGGCCCAGGTCAACGGCGTGGGGGCGGGACTGTTCCGCGTGCGCGGCCTTTCATTGGCCGCGGGCCGCTTCTTCGACGCCCGCGATCAAGAAGCGCGCGCACAGGTGGCCGTGATCGATCAACGCGCGGCCACGGCGCTCTTCGGTAGCTCATCGCCCTTGGGGCAGACCGTGCTTCTCGGCGAGATGCCGGTGCAGGTGGTCGGCGTGCTGCGCCCGATGCAGAGCAGCTTCGCGTCGAGCACGCCGGGCTTCTTCGTGCCCTACACGACGGTGGCGACCCGACTCGCGGGAAGGCAATTCCTCGAAAGCATCACCTTGCGCATCAAGGACGAAATCTCCAGCCGTGCAGCGCAAGGCGCCGTCGCTTCGGTGCTGCGCGACCGCCACGGCAGCCAGGACTTCTTCATCATGAATTCGGACCAGGTCCGGCAGGCCGCCACGCGCACCAGTCGCACCCTGGCCCTGCTGATCTCCGGCGTGGCGACCCTGTCGCTGATGGTGGGCGGAATCGGCGTGATGAACATCATGTTGGTTTCGGTGACCGAGCGCACGCGAGAAATCGGCGTGCGAATGGCCGTGGGCGCGCGGCGCGCCGACATCGTGGCTCAGTTCCTCATGGAAGCCGTGCTGATCTGCCTGATCGGCGGCGCAGCCGGCGTGTTGCTGGCCTTCGGCCTGGGCGCGCTCATCGCTTTGCTGATGCCGCAGCTGCCGATGTCCTTTTCCGCGCTCTCGGTGGTACTGGCCGTGGTCAGCTCCTGTCTGGTCGGCGTGGCTTTCGGTTACCTGCCCGCAAGAAACGCCGCACGGCTCGAGCCGGTGCAGGCCCTCGCGAGGGATTGACATGACGCGATCCCTACCTTCCGCTCTTCTTCGCCCGCGGGCGTCCTTGCCCCGAGCCGTGTTCGCCACGCTGCTGGCCTGCGCGGCGGTGGGATGCGCCACGCTTGAGCCCCCCAAGCCGATGCCAGTGCTGCCACCCGCGTATACCCATGCCGAGACCGGGCCCGCGGCCCGTGCTGGCGACAGGGGGCTGGCCTGGTGGCGCGCGGGCGAACTGCCCGTGCTCGACACCTGGATAAACGCCGCCCTTGCACGCAATGCCGACCTTGCCATGGCGGGCGTCCGGTTGCGCCGCGCGATGCTGGAGGCCCGCCTCGCGGGCACCCAGTTGACGCCGACGGTGTCGGGCGCCTTGAACACCGGCGTCGCGCGAGGGCTGGGCAGCGCACAACCAGATCCAGGCTCCAGCAGCACCGGGCAGATCGCGGTGAGCTGGGAGCTCGATCTTTTCGGGCGTCTTGGTGCGCTGCGGGACGCCGCCGGCTTCGAGGCGCAGGCGAGCAAGCAGGACAGGCAGGCCGTGCGGCAGGTGCTGGTCGCCAGCGTCATCGACCTGTATTTCCAGCTCGCCTACGCCAACGACCGCGTGGCGATGGCCGAAGCCAGCGAAGGCGACGCCCAACGCATTGTGGCCCTTGTCCAGGCCCGCTTCCAGGCGGGGGCCGAAGGTCGGCTGGCGCTGCACGAGGCGCTGCAAGTGCGCGAGGAACGCACCGCCGACCTGGCGGCCCGGCGCCAGGCAGCCGTGGTGCTGCGCGAGCGCGTGCGCGTGCTGCTCGATGGCGCTTCCGTACCGCAACCCGAGCCCCGGGCATTGCCTGAGATCGCCTTGCCGCCGGTCCACCCAGGCCTTCCGGCCCATCTTCTCGGCCGCAGGCCCGACCTGCGCGCTGCCCAGTGGCGCCTTCAGGCCGCGGGCGCTCGCACTGACGCCGCAGCGGCCAGCTACTACCCTGGCATCGCACTTACCGGTGCGCTGGGCAGTTCCAGCAAAGCCCTCCTCGACGTACTTGCCAATCCGGTCGCCACCTTTGGTGTCGGCATGACGTTGCCCTTTCTGCGGGCACGCATGCTGGGTATCGAGACGGACATCGCACGGACTCGCTACGAAGAGGCCGCAATCGGTTTTCGCAAAGCGCTGTACACCGCACTCGGCGAAGTGGAGCAGGCGCTCTCCGCCCGCACTCGACTCGCCGAGCAGGACGTGGCGTTACGCAGGGCGCAGCTCCAGGCGGCAGAAGCGGCGCGGATCTACGAGGCCCGCTTCCGGGTCGGGCTGCTGCCATTGAGAAGCTGGCTGGATGCGCAGGAACGCCTGCGTGCGGCAGAGGTCGCCCATGCCGCCACGCGACTTGCCCAACTGCAAAACCGGATCCTGCTTTGTCAGGTGTTGGGAGACGGGTGAAGTTGCCGCTTCTGGAGGAAAGCTTTTCGGCTGCTGTCACGCTCTTTTTCTGCACGAGACCGGCGTTCGTCGGCACGGCAGAATGCGGGCCTGGACGGGGCAAGAACTTGATGAAACTGCATCGTGCAAAACGCGATCGAGCCCACACATGACAGGGAGTTGCTTTCAATGCTGACGCAGACGCTGCAAGACGGAGTTGATTCATTCAAGGTGTCGGTGCAGGAAGCGGCCGCCGGCGCTCCCGTGGTTCTTTTCGCGGTGGGCACGGGCGGCCAGCCAGAGCGTCACGCGACTCTCCTCGGTGCCTTGGCCGGTTCTGGCTGCAAGATCGTGGCGCCGCATTTCGAGCGGCTTGCTTCGACCACCCCGAGCGAGGACGAACTGACTCTCCGCGCAAGGCGTCTTTCCCTCGCACTCGACGCATTCACTGAGCCATCGGCGAAGGTGGTGGGAGTGGGGCATTCGATTGGCGCGGCCACCCTCGTTGCCATGGCGGGAGCTCAAATGTGGTTAGCGCCAGGTCGACGCGTCTTTATTGCACCGGACGGTCGCTTGACTCGTCTGGCTCTCTTGGCTCCCCCTACCGGATTCTTCCGCGCGCCCGCAGCGCTTGATGCGGTGCGAGTTCCAGTCCTGACGTGGGTGGGTTCGGCGGACAGCATCACTCCGCCAGTCCAAACCGAATGGATGGCGAGTGCCATGCGCGCTTCGATTGCCGTGGACGTCCGCGTCACGGAAGGAGCAGGTCACTTTTCATTCATGGACATTCCCCCGCCGCATACCACGGAGCCACTGCCCGACAAGAATGCGTTTCTCCAGGCGTATTCGCGCGAGATTTGCAAGTTCGTGATCGGCTGAAGCGCGGAAAAAAAGCGCGCGGCAACTTTGGTGCGAGGGAACAATGGTCGCCACGGGGCGGCCATCTCGGTCGTGGAACCTGATATCTGGAGTGACCCCCGTCTTCTGCAGCTTGTGATTCGAATCACACTTCGGAGTCGATAGAGGTCCGCAGCCGCTGCTTTACTTCCTCACCTCCGTCATATTTCGCCCAAGCGGGCGTGAATGCAATATCGTTCGGGCTTTACCCGCGAATGAAAGTTGCGTGATGTTCCGTGCCGACTTTCATCCAGGCAAATCAACCATATCTCGGCGCGACAATGACCCCGATGCGTCAGTGCTGGGTCAGATGGCGTCCAACAGACAGCGCGTCATCGTGTGGTCCACGTTCGGCGTTGTGGCCACGCTCGCGGTGCTATGCGCATTTCTGATTGCCGACGAACAACGCACGATGCGCGCGGCCGCGGCGGCCGTCATCTCCAAACCGCTGGAGCGGGTTGCCGAAATCAATGCGGCGTTCGCGGAACTGCGCGCCCTGGATGCCCAACCATGCTCCGCGACGCATCTTGAAGCACTGCGGTCCATCGCCTTTCGATCCGCGATCATTCGCGACGTCGTCTACCAGGGCGATAACGCCGGCCCGCGGTGCAACGGCAACATTGGCGCCGCCGCTTCCAGCCTTCCTTCCGACAGTCCCGATTTCACGACCGAGACAGGTCGCCGGATATGGCGCAATGTCGACCTGCCGCTCTCGCCCGGCGTCAAATCCACCCTCGTCAAGGAAGGCGCCTACGAGCTGCTCGTCGCACCGGAGAAGCAGCCGGCGACGGTGGAGGATGGCCGCTACGCGTTGAGTGTCGTGTTGTTGAACAGCGCAACCGGCACGATGCTCGTTGTGCGTGGCGCAGATCCAGGCGTCGCGCAACCGTTGTTCATCTCGGGCTCCACGTACTGGCTTCGGGGCGACATCATTTCAGTCGCGTGCCTGCCTGGGCAGGTCACCTGCTATGTGCTGAAGGCTCGCGGGTTGGCTGTCCTGATGAGCAACCTGATGCTGCTCATCTTCACGGGAATTCTTGCCGGCATCGGTGTGGCGCTCGGCGTCGCATCCTGGTCCGCTCGCGGATACAGAATGCGCACCATCGACGCGCTGCTGCGCGAGGCGGTTGCCAAGAAGGAACTGTTCATGCACTACCAACCGATCGTGGACAACCGGACCGGCGAGACGGTGTCTGCCGAGGCGTTGATGCGATGGACCCTGAAGAGCGGGGAAAGCGTCCCACCTGCGGTATTCATCCCCATCGCCGAAGCGAATGAGCTGATCGGCAAGTTGACTCTGCTGGCGCTCCAGCGGGTCTCCGAGGACTTCGGCGATTTCCTTCGCACCCACAAGAACTTCAAGATCAGCGTGAACGTCGTTCCCGCGGACATGATGGACAGCAGCTTCCATCAGTCGCTGCAGCATCACTTTGTAGAAGCCGGCATCGCGCCGACGCAATTGGCCTTTGAACTCACAGAGCGGACTTCCGCAAGGCTCGAATCCGCAGTGACCGTGATGCTGGAGCTGGGCGGTCGTGGCCACGAAATCTATATCGATGATTTCGGCACGGGGTACGCCAACCTGTCCTACCTCAGCGACCTGAAGGTCGACAAGATCAAGCTGGACAAGAAATTCACCGACACCGTGGGCACGGGCACGTTGAGGGAGCGAATCGTCCCATCCGTGATTGAGCTGGCCAGAGAACTGGGCGTGGAAATCATCGTCGAGGGCGTCGAAAGCAGCGCACAGGTTGAGTACTTCCGGGATCGCGGCGTGCACCTGCTGCAGGGCTGGTTTTACGGCCGCCCGCTGGCTGCGGAGGCGCTTATTCGCACGCTGGAGGCCGCCCAGGCGCCTAGCAATGCTTCGCCATGGGCTGGACAATTCAGAAGATTCGCCGAGGTGTGTTGTGGAGAGGAATCTTGAAGACAATCAGGGCAGCGCTTGTTGATCGAGACCCGAGTCGCAGAGATCAACTGAGTTCGCTTCTTCGGCGGATCGGTCCCTCCGTGCATGAGTTTCAGGATTCCAACGAATTCCTGGAGCGGCTCGCGGAAAATCACGAGTTCGATGTGCTGGTGTTGACTGTCAAGCGCCATTCGGAGTGGCTCGGCGTCTCGGGCATTTGTCGGGCAAAAGATGTTCCGGTCCTCCTCTGCCTGGATGAAATGCAATGGCGATCGCTTCCGCGCAACGCCGATTTCTTCGGGGCCAGCGTCATCGGCATCGCGAGGTTGAGCGGGGAAGAGCTTGAATGGAGGATTGAAGCACTCCTGCACAGGTCCGGTTTTCGTGCAGTGCGCAGCGATGCCGAGCGGGAAGTCAGTTGGGGCGACTATCGCTTTGTGATGGACGGCCGCCATGTGGTGATTCACAAGAACCTTGAAATTCAGCTTCAACCGCTTCAGTTCGACCTGGCCATGGCTCTCTTCGGCAATATCGGCCACGTGGTGTCGCGGGAACTGCTCATGGGCTCGTTGTGGAATGGTTCCACGCAAAGCAGCCGCTCCCGGGCGCTGGATGTATGTGTCGCGAGGTTGCGAACCCGCCTGGCCTTGCGCAAGGAAAACGGATTCTTGCTGGTACCGGTTTACGGACGTGGCTACCAGCTGCTGGCCGCCGCGTCCGCGGATGCGGTTTCCGCCGAGGCCGGTCCGCAGGCTCTTGTGCATGGAAACGCAGTCGTGGAATCCGACGCCCCGGTCATGCAAGCAGTGAATGGCGGCTCCTAGGGGGCGTTTGCCGCTGGGGGTGCCGGCGGCTCCTGGCGGTGTACAGTTGGCCCCCGGCCGCCGCTTGCGCAGTTCCTCGAGGTTGCGCCTGGCGGCGGGCCCGACCGAACCCCGTCTCCAGCAGGCTTGAGCGGCGGGCATGCGGTAACGGCAGGAAACGCCACCGCGGACCGCGTGCGGATCGGGTAGCGTCCGGGGTGTTCCACCGGTTGGCGAACTTGCGCGGCGATTCCTGGTCTGCCAAGCACCCCCGAATCGCCACATCCGCCAGAATCGCCGTTCAGCTCCTACACGCACATGCAATTCAAGACTCCTTCCGTCCTCCCGCTCGCCTTCGCAATCGCCACGGGCGCCCTGATTTCCGCCGCACCCGCTTTCGCGGCCTCCCATGCCGCCAAGCCTGCAGCCCAGAAGAAGCCCGCTGCCACCGCGCCCGCCGCCGCACCGGCGGCCGGGCAAACGGCCGTTGCCGGCGGCCCGCCGGCGCTGCCGGCCAAGGCGTGGTTGCTGATGGACTTCGATTCCGGCGAGGTGCTGGCCTCGGCCAACCCCGACGAGCCGCTGCCGCCGGCGTCGCTGACCAAGATGATGACCAGCTTCCTGGTCGAACAGGCACTCCGGTCCGGCAAGCTCAAGAAGGACGATCTGGTGTCGGTCAGCCAGAACGCCTGGTGCCGCGGCTCGAGCACCGAGTCCTGCATGTACCTGCCGCTGAACAGCCAGGCTACCGTGATCGACATCCTGCGCGGCATCATCGTGCAGTCGGGCAACGACGCGTCCAAGGCGATCGCCGAGCACATGGCCGGCACCGAGGAGGGCTTCGCCAAACTCATGAATGCGGAAGCCCAGCGCCTGGGCATGACGCACACGCATTTCGTGAACTCCACGGGCCTGCCCGATCCCGATCACAAGTCGTCCGCGCGCGACCTTGCGATCCTGGCGCGCGCGATCATCCGCGACAGCTCGGAGTACTACCCGATCTACGCGGAGCGCGAGTTCAAGTACAACGGCATCAAGCAGGGCAACCGCAATGCGCTGCTCTATACCGACCCCACGGTCGACGGCCTGAAGACCGGGCACACCCAGGAGGCGGGCTACTGCCTCGTGACTTCCTCCAAGCGCAATGGCATGCGCCTGATCACCGTGATCCTCAACACCAACAGCGCGCAGGCACGTGCCGACGAAACCCGCGCGCTGCTCGGATGGGGATACGGCAACTTCGAGAAGGCCACCCCCATCCAGCCCAACGCCGTGGTCACGACGACCAACGTCCGCTTCGGCAAGGCCGATACGGTTGCCGCGGGGCTTGGAGCACCCTGGACGGTGACGGTGCCGCGCGGCCAGAAAGTGAACACCTCCGTGCAGATCAACCCGAAGCTGGAGGCACCGGTGGCCAAGGGCGCGGTGATCGGCAAGGTCGTCGCGGAGTCGAACGGCAAGGCGGTGGGCGAGGCGCCGCTGGTCGCGCAGGCCGATGTGGAGCGCGCGGGCTTCATGCTGCGCACGTGGCAGCGTGTGGCCGGGTTGTTCGGCAAGTGACGTTCGGATGCTGCGTGCCGTCGAATTGGGCACGCATCGCATCCGCTGCGCCAAAGCGCGGCTACGGTTTTCAGCGTTTCGGTGAAGGCTGGTCCGCTGAAGCAGGCTCCTGGCCGAGCTGTTCTGCGAGCCCGACGATGATGCCCTCGGGCCCGCGAACATAGGCGAGCCGGTACGACTCCTCGTACTGCATCCGGCCGATGAGTTCCGCGCCTTGGGCCTGCATCCGCGCAACGACACCGTCGAGGTCATCGACGGCAAACATGATGCGGCGCAGACCCAGCGCGTTCACCGGTGCGTCCACCGGCCCGAACCTGACCGCGGCTGGCGTGTGGAACTTGTCCAGCTCGATGCGCTGGCCGTCCGGCGTCCGCAGCATCGCGAGCGTGGCTCGGACGTCTCCGAGCCCTATGAGGCTCCCGACAGCGGGCCCTTCGACCGTTGTCTGGCCCTCAAATTCGAGGCCCAGTTCGACAAAGAACGCCTTCACCGCTTCGAGATCGTCGACGACGATCAGGATGTTGTCCATTCGCTTGATTGACATGTCCTTCGGCTCCTCGTTGATATATCAGGCCGAGCAGCAGATCAGCTCCGGGCCGGCCGCTTTGCTGCCTCGCTGCGCGCCAGCCACAAGCCGCTCGCAATGATCAATGCGCCGCCGCCCAGCGTCCATGCGTCGGGCGCGGCCTGCCAGAACAGCCAGTCCAGCATCAACCCCCAGGCGAGGGCGCTGTATTCGAAGGGCGCGATGGCGGCGGCCTGGCCGTGGCGGAAGGCCTCGGCGATGGCCAGCTGGCCCAGAAAGCCGCTGATGGCCAGACCCGCGAGCACCCACGCGTGCCCGGCCTGGATGGGCACCCATTGCGGTGCGGACAAAAGGCTGCCGCCCACGGCCATGCCTGCCGTGGCCCAGAAGACCAGCGCGGCGCTCGACTCGGTACGGCTCACGAGCCGGCCCAGCATGTTCGACAGCGCATAGCAGACGGCGGCCACCAGCACCGCCAGGGCGCCCGTCGAGAGAAACGCGCCCTGCTCGGGCCGCAGTGCGATCACGACACCGGCGAAGCCCAGCCCGATGGCGGTCCAGTGCCGCGGCTGCACCGACTCGCCCAGCATCGGCACGGCGATGAGCACCATCAGCAGCGGAGCGATGAAGGTGAGCGTGTAGGCCTCGGCCAGGCCCAGCGTCTTCAGCCCGTGGACGAAGAGCGTGAGCATCGCCATGTTCAGCGTGGTGCGCAGCAGGTGCAGGCGCCAACGCAGCCGGCGGTTGAAGACGCCGGCCGCCTCGCGCCGCCACGCGATGTACAGGCACACCAGGGGCAGGGCCGTGAGACCGCGCAGCGCCATCACCTGCACTGGCGGGTAGTGGCCGGCGAGGTTCTTCAGCAGCGCGTCCATGCAGGCAAAGAAGGCGCAAGCCAGCAGCATCGCGGCGATGCCGCGCAGGGTTCCGGTCGGGTACATGGTCGGGTTGTCGTGCGGCAGCGGTGTCAGACCCGCAGGTCCAGCCCTTCCCACGCCTCGAACATTTCCATTTGCTTTTGCAGCCAATCCACGGGCACCGAGTTCGTTCCCCAGTGGTTGAGCCGGCCGGCCGCCTCGCCAAGGTTCCACAGGTGGCGAAGCTGCATGAACAGCGGCAATGCCGCCAGGTCGCGATCGCTGACTTCGCCGCCGCCCGCGCGGTATCCGCGCAGGTAGTGCATCCAGCGCTCGCGCAGCACGTCGTCCGGTGCCTTGAGGTTCTTGCGAAACAGATACGACCAGGGCAGCACGCAGAGGTCGTAGGCCAGGAAGCCCGGGCCGGCATCGTCGAAGTCGAAGAACACCGTCCTGCGGATGCCGTCCGCGTCGGTGTTCACATGGTTGTTGAAGCCGTGCGTGTCGCCGTGGCAGACGACGCGCGTCAGCCCGGGCTCGACCTCGGCCAGTTCTTCAAGCAGGCGCTGCACCAGGAGGCGGTAAGCCTGCAGCAGCTGCGTGCCGATCTCCGGATACACCTGCAGGTAGCCCAGGGTCCGCCCGGCCAGGTGGTGGCCGTCCAGCGTGTAGCGGCTGGGTGGACCGGCGTAGTCACGTGCCGCCCCGTGGATGCGGGCCAGCATGCACCCGGTCAGCTCGATTTCTTCCAGCGTCTCCGGAATCGCGCCTTCGGCATTCCGGAACAGGGCCAGCGCGCGCGGTCCTTCGGGGAATTGCAGCGGTACGCAGGCGCGCCCGTCCGCCGCCGGCACGGCCGCGGCAACCCCGACCCCTTTGGACTGCAGGTGTGCCAGCAGCGCAATTTCGAAATGCGCATTGAAGCCGCCGCGCGGGCGGATCGAGTACAGGCGCGCCACGTAGCGGATGCCGTCCGCCGAAAGCAGCGCGTAGTTGTCATTCAGGCCGCGGCGAATCAGGTGGCACTGCTGCACCGGGATGCCGTGGTGGTGCGAGACCCAGTGTGCGACGGACGATGGGGCCGCGGTCGTGTGGGTAGGAACGAGAGCGGGGTCGTGGGGGCAGGCATCGTGCATGAGCCATTTTCCGCCAAGGGCGCGCTCGCCCGGGCGGCGGATCCGGACGAGGCGCTAGCCGGCATGCTGCTTGAGCACGCGCGGGTCGATCGGAGGCGCCTGCCACAGCTGCACGAGATAGCGGTCCTGCCCCTGCAGCCCATCCTCCGACAGGGAATTCAGGCCTGAACACGACAGCCTCACCCGGTAGGTGCCGGGCTCGATGTCGAAGCGGGCCGCGTCCGGAAGATAGTCCGTGCAGCCCGCCACGACCAATGGGCCGGTCTCCATCACCAGCGAACCTTCGGCCACATGATCGAACGGGGCGAGGTCATCCGCAGGCTCCGCGTCCAGGAACTCGAGCGTCACCGGCACACGCATGTTGCGGACGGTGCCAAGGCCGACCATGCCCGATGAGGTGGCGAGCATGCGCTCCACGGCCGGGTCATCCCAGGCATCCGACAGATCGCCCTGCGCCGTTTCGTCCTGCAGGTAGAACTGAAAGTAGTCCGCGAAGATTTCGAGCTGGTGGGATTGCATGCTGTTGTTCCGGAGTTGAGGGCGCGAAGTGCGCTTGCCTGACTGCACCGGAAGCGTACGCCACAACCGGGGGCTGCGGCTCCGTCGACGGGCATCGCGCCGAAGTGCCGCAGTTGGCTCAGGCTTTGTCCGACTTGCCCGCCGCATTGGCGAACTTGCTGAGCAGGCGGTCGCCCATCCACGGACGGGCGTCCCGGTCTTCCGCCGCTTCCTTGCGGCGGATCGCGTCGCGCACGACGATGGAGCCGATGTAGCGGATCGGCTCCGGCGGAAACAGCCCGAGCGGCCCCCGCAACAGCGGGCTCCGCGTCCAGGCGTTGTCCTCGTCCAGCAGCAGCGACGACAGGATCTGCCCGCCCATGTAGGTGGGCCCTACGCCGTTGCCCGAATAGCCGAAGCCGTAGTAGATGTGCGGCGTGCCGTTGAGCCTGCCGAAGAAAGGAAAGCCGGTCACCGAACGGTCCGAGGGGCCGTTCCAGCTGGCGGTCACGGGCACCTGGCGCAGCGAGGGAAAGAAGTCGCCCAGCGCGCGCGTCAGGTCGGCCTCGTACGGCGAGCGCTGGTCGAACACCGGCGCGATGCGCCCGCCCCAGGCGAAGGTGTTGCCGCCCTTGCCCAGCATCAGCCGCCCATCGACGGTGGTGCGGTAGTAGTAGACGAAGGTGCGCGAGTCGAGCACCGACACACCGTCGATGAGGCCGGTCGCGCGAAGCAGGTCGGGGCATTTCTCGGTGATGACCATGTCGCTCGAGACGATGGCGATGCTGCGTTCGAAGCAGGGCAGGGCACTGGCCATCCAGGCGTTCATCGCGAGCACCAGCTTCGGCGCTTCGATGCTGCCGGCAGGTGTTCGCACCGTGACCGGATGGCCCTGCGTGAAGTCGACCATCGGGCTGCGCTCGAAGATGCGGATGCCCATGCGCAGCGCCACGCGGCGCAGCCCGCGCACCAGCTTTCCCGGATGCACGGTCGCCGCGATGGGCGAGAACACGCCGGCGAGGTTGCGTGCGGAGCCCGAGCGGCGCGCCACCTCTTCCGGCGGCAGGTGGTGGTAGGAGTGGATGCCGCAGTCCTCCAGCCCCTTCATCACCGGGTCGAGTGCGCCGACCTGGGCCTGCGAGGTGGCGGTGTAGAGCGTGCCGTCCTGCCGCAACTCGGCATCGATGCCCTGTGCGCGGCAGAAGTCCGCGATGTGCTGCACCGCGGCTTCCGAGGCCCTCACGAGGCGGATCGCCTCGGCTTCCCCGAACAGCCGGCGCAGCGTGAAGAACTTGGCCGACCAGGTGAGCAGGCAGCCACCGTTGCGGCCGCTGGCGCCCGAGCCGCAGAGGTCGCTCTCGACGATCGCGATGTCCAGTGCGGGGTTGCGCTGTTTTGCCTGGATGGCGGTCCACAGGCCCGTGAAGCCGCCGCCGACGATGCACACGTCGGCGCGCTGCATGCCCTGCAGCGCGGGGGCGAGATCACCGTCGTTGAAAAGGGCCTGTTCGATCCAGAAGGGGCGCATGTCGGCCTCGCAGGTTGTCAGGGCTTGCGCCGCATTTCGTAGGAAAACTCGGACTCGCGCTCGACGACGAACCCGAAGCGCTCGTAGAGCGACTTCGCGGGATTCGCCTTCAGCACGCTGAGCGTGAGGTCGACGCCGGCGCTTGAGGCCTGGTCGACGACCTCTGCCAGCAGCCCGGTGCCGATGCCGCCACCCTGGCAGACGGGCGCCAGCTGGATCTGGATGACGACCCACTCATGCGGATCGCGCGACACCTTGAGCAGGCCGACCGGCATCCCCTCGTGCAGCAGGACCTCGGCGCACTCGAAGCGATGCATCAGCCGCGCCATGTGATGCGCGTCGCTGACCTCGGCACCGGATGCAATGACGTGGCCGTTCATCGTCTGCTGCCGCAGCGCGAGCAAAAAGGGAATGTCCTGCGTCGTTGCCCGGCGCCTGGTCAGGGCGACCGTTGGCGCCGCGCTCATGCCTGTGCCGCGGCAGCGTGTTTGGACGCGATCGCCAGGTGACGCGCGTAGTACGCCAGGTCTGGCGTGCTCGCATCGGCGCACTTGGCCTGGTCGTCCCAGCGCCGGAGGCGGACCGCATCCATTGCATGCGGCAGGGCCTCGAAAGCGCTGGCTTGCGCCGAGTCGAACACGCCGCCCTGCAACTGCAGGCTGCGTTTCGAATCGGGCGACAGCGCTTCGAGGTAGCCGGGCTCCCTGGCGCAGAGGAAGCGCTTGGCATCCACATGCAGGCGGATCGGCTCCAGCGTGGCCGGGCCGAACAACGCGCGAAGAAATGGCAGGCAGCGGTACTGGTGCAGGTCGTCCAGTCCCTGCTGCGTCGGCGTGCCGCCGAAGTCGTGCAGCAGATGCCCCAGGTCATGCAGCAGCGAGGCAGCGATCAGCTCGCTGCCGGCGCCCGCCTGCTCAGCCAGGTGCGCCGACTGCAGCGCATGCTCCAGTTGCGTGACCGGCTCGCCGTCGTACTGCGCGCCGCCCTTGCTTTCGAACAGGCCGACGATGTCGGGAATGCTCAGGCTCATCGTGGTCTACCAGGGCAGCGAATAGGTCTTGCAGTTGGTGAAGCTCTTCATGGCCTCGAGGACGCCTTCCTTGTAGCCCAGGCCCGAGTCCTTGATGCCGCCGAAGGGTGTGAGCTCCAGCCGGTAGCCCGGCACCTCGCGCACATTGACGCTGCCCACGTTCAGCTCGCGGATGAAGCGCGTGATGTAGTCCATGCGGTTGGTGCACACCGCCGAGGACAGGCCGTAGGCCGTGCCGTTGGAGATGCGGATCGCCTCCTCGATGTTCTTGAACCGGATCACCGGCGACACCGGCCCGAAGGTCTCGTGCTTGGCCACCGTCATCTGCGGGTCCACATGGTCGAGCACCGTGGGCGAGTAGAGCGCGCCGCGGCGCTCGTTGCCGCACAGCAGCCTCGCCCCCGCCTTGATGGCCTCGTTGACCACCGACTCGAACTGGATCGCCGCCGCCTCGTCGATCACCGTGCCCATGTCGGTGGCCGGATCCATCGGGTCGCCGTACTTCAGGGCCCTGGTCTTGGCCACCAGCAGTTCGACGAACCGGTCGGCCACCGTCTCATGCACCAGCATGCGCTTGATGGCGGTGCAGCGCTGGCCCGAATTCTTGTAGGAGCCGCTGGCCGCCAGCGTCGCGGCCTCCTCGATGTCGGCGTCTTCCATCACGATGATCGGATCGTTGCCGCCCAGCTCCAGGATCTGCCGCTTGTAGACCGCCTTGCCCGCGATGTACTTGCCGATGGCCACGCCGCCGGTGAAGGTGACGAGGTCGACGTCGTCGCTCGTGAGCATCTCGTCGGCGATCTCGCGCGGGTCGCCGGTGATCACCGACAGCATCTGCGGCGGCAGTCCCGCCTCGTACAGGATGTCGGCCAGGATGAAGGCGGTGAGCGGGGTCTTCTCGCTGGGCTTGAGCACCATGCGGTTGTTGGTGGCGACGGACGGCGCCACCTTGTGGATCACCTGGTTCAACGGATGGTTGAACGGCGTGATGGCGGTGATCGCGCCCTGCAGCGGCTCACGCAGCGTGTAGACCTTGCGGCTCTTGCCGTGGTGCGTGAGGTCGCAGGAGAACACCTGGCCGTCGTCCACCAGGGCCTGGTTGGCCGCGAACAGCAGCACATCGGAGGCGCGGCCCACCTCGTACAGCGAGTCCTTGCGGCACAGGCCCGACTCCATGGTGATGACGCGCGAGATCTCGTCCAGGCGCGAGGCGATGATCTCCCCCGCGCGCATCAGGATCTTGTAGCGCTCGTAGCGCGTGAGGGTGGGCTTGTAGTCGCGCGCGATCCTGTAGGCCACCCGCAGGTCCTCGAGCGAGGCCTTGGGCACGGTGGCGATCACTTCGCCGGTGTAGGGGTAGGTGACTTCGATCGTGCGATCGCGATAGACCTTTTCCCCGGCGATGCGCAGCGCTTCCTTGTGGATGGTGCCTGGCTTCAGCATGGCTTGGCTCATGAGGTTCTCCGCAGTTACTGAGCGTGGTTCAAGGCGAGGTCGAGCGCGTCGAAGTTGCGCAGCCGGCGCCCGGCGGCGATCCCGGTGACCGGTCGGTTGCAGATCAGCGGCACGCGCTGCTCCGAGACGCCGCCGTGCGAGCGCAGCGGCACTTCGAGGGCCGACAGGTCGTGCCGGCTGGCCGAGGTGCCGATGACCGTGCTCTGCTCGCTGACGACCACGATGTCGCCGATGCGGTCCGGCGGCAGCTCGAATCGCTCGGCGGCTTCCTTGCGCGAGAGCACCAGCTCCATGCCGGGAATGCCCTTGATGCGCTCGATCCAGCCTGGCACGCTTGCCTGCGCGGGCACATACACGGTGGCGAAGGAGCCGAGGGCACCGTGGTGCACCACGTACGGGTCGGTGATCGGCAGGATGACCCTTGCCTCGTCCTGGCCGTACCAGCCGTCGAGCACGTCCTGCAGGTAGATGACCTTGGGCGCGCCTTGCGCGTCGTGCTTGTCGTTCATGCCGTGGTCGGCGGTGACGACGATGGTGGCGCCCAGGGCGTCGAGCTGCGACAGGTAGCCGTCCATCATGGCGTAGAAGGCATTGGCCGCCGGGCTGCCCGGTGCGGCCTTGTGCTGCACGTAGTCGGTGGTCGAGAGGTACATCAGGTCGGGGCGACGCGACGCCATCAGCTTCACGCCGGCGGCGAACACGAACTCCGACAGTTCGGCGCTGTAGACCGAGGGCACGGGCATGCCGACCATGTCGAGCACGTTGTCGATGCCGTTCTCCTCCATCGTGACCTGGTCGGACTTCTCGGAGGAAAAGCAGATGCCCTTCATGCGGTGGCCCAGGAGCTTGCGCAGCTTATCCTTGGCGGTGACCACGGCGACCTTGGCGCCTGCGTCGGCAAAGGCGGCGAGCACGGTGCCCGCGCGCAGGTACTTGGGGTCATTCATCATGACTTCCTGGCCGAGTTCGCGGTCGAAGAAGTAGTTGCCGCAGATGCCGTGCACCGCCGGCGGCGCGCCGGTCACGATGGACAGGTTGTTCGGGTTGGTGAACGAGGGCACCACGCAGTCGGCCAGCAGGTCGGCGCCGGACTTCCTCATGCGGTCGAAGTACGGGGCCACGCCCGCGGCGATGGCCGCGTCCAGGTACGCCGGCTCGCAGCCGTCCACGCACACCACGACGACCGGGCGCGACATCCAGCGGTAGCTGCGGGCGTTGACTTCGAGTGTCTCCTGTGTCATTTCAGACTTCCTTTTGGGGTGGGTTGTTCGGGGCTGCAATGGGAGCGAAATCGGCGCGGCCGAAGGCCTTGTGCATGCGTGCGCGGCTGCCGGCGACGTGCTGGCGCAGCGCCTGTCCGGCGACGTCGGGGTTGCCGCTGGCAATGGCGTCGACGATGGCGCGATGCTCGTCGGCCGAGACCCGCAGGCCGCCGCCGCTGTCGAGCGCGCGCATTCTGAAAAGGTGGAGTTCCTTGACCAGGCGCTTGTAGGTTTCGGTCAGCTTCTTGCTGCCCGCGGTGTCGAGCAGGATCTCGTGGAACTGCAGGTTGAGCTGCGCGTACTGCTCCACGTCCTGCGCCTGGGCGGCCGAGCGCATCGCGTCGAGCATGGCGCGCAGCCGCTCGATGCCATCGGGCTTGATGGCGAGCGCCACGCGCCGGCCGATGACTTCTTCCAGGGCCTCGCGCAATTCATAGATTTCGTCGGCTTCCTCGAATGCGATCTCGCGCACGAAGACGCCGCGGTTCTTTTCGTTGCGCACCAGGCCGGCTTCTTCCAGCGCGCGCAGCGCTTCGCGGATGGGGCCGCGGCTGGTATTGAAGCGCTGCGAGAGCTCGCTTTCGTTGATGCGGCTGCCGACGGGGAGCTCGCCCGTCATGATCAAACGCTCGATCTCCTCCTGCATCAGCATCGGCAGCGAGCTGGACTGGAGGAATGCGAGGGCGGCGGAGTGATTGCTGGTGACCATGGGGCGTATTTTCCCGATGGATTGAAAACTGTCAACAATTTTTTATTGACAGTCTTCAATCACCAATCTACATTTTGCCCACCGGCGCTTGGTTCAGCCCTTGCCGGAGCCCGCCACTCACTCACCTCTTCCAGTGACAGCAAGCCCTCAGGAGAAACAGATGACGATGAAACTAAGCACGCGCCGTCTCACGGCGGTTCTGTGTGCGGCGGCGCTAGGCCTTGCGGCCAGCGGCGCCGCATGGGCGCAAAAGACCTCGCTCCTGGTCTACACGGCGCTCGAAACCGACGCGATGAAGCTCTACAAGGACGCCTTCGAAAAAGCCAATCCCGACATCGAGGTGAAATGGGTGCGCGATTCCACCGGCATCGTCACTGCCAAGCTGCTGGCCGAAAAGGCCAACCCGCAGGCCGACGTGGTCGCCGGCCTGGCCGCCAGCAGCCTCGCGCTGCTGGCCCAGGAGGGCATGCTCCAGGCCTATGAGCCCAAGGGCTTCAATGCGCTCAATCCCGCGTACTCGGACAGCGCCCGCCCGCCGTCCTGGGTCGGCATGGACGTGTGGGCCGCCACCATCTGCTTCAACCGCGTGGAGGCCAAGAAGCTGGGCCTGCCCAAGCCCGAGAGCTGGCAGGACCTGGCCAAGCCCGTCTACAAGGGCGCCATCACCATGCCCCACCCCGCCTCCAGCGGCACCGGCTACCTCGACGTGTCCTCCTGGCTGCAGAACATGGGCGATGCCGAGGGCTGGAAGTACATGGACGCGCTGCACCAGAACATCGCCCAGTACGTGCACTCGGGCTCCAAGCCCTGCAAACAGGCGGGCGCGGGTGAGTTTCCCATCGGCATCTCGTTCGAATTCCGTGCGCACCAGGTCAAGAAGTCCGGTGCGCCCGTGGACCTGATCTTCCCGAAGGAAGGCCTGGGCTGGGACATCGAGGCCACCAGCATCATGAAGACGAGCAAGAAGATGGACCAGGCCAAGCGCTTCGCCGACTGGATGGCCAGCAAGGAGGCCAACCAGATCACCTCCACATGGTGGGCGGTGGTGGCCTACCCCGGTGTGGCATCGAAGCTCGAAGGCATTCCCGACAACTACGAGAAGCTGCTGGCCAGGAACGACCTGAACTGGGCGGCCAAGAACCGCGAGCGAATCCTCGCGGAGTGGAGCAAGCGCTACGAAGGCAAGGCCGAACCGAAATAGGGCCCGCCCCCGGGGCTGCGCGCATCTTCTGTCGCGTCAACCGCCCCCTGCCGGGGCGACACCCGCAGCCCTTCTCACAACCCGCGGCGCCCATCCCTGCGGCGTACGCCAACGACGAGTGCGAAAAATGGATATGACCGATACCAAGTTCATTGCCAGCCCGGTGCCCGCGGGCGCTTGCGCCGCGCTGGAGATCGCGGGCGTTCGCAAGGACTTCGAGTCCTTCAGCGCGCTGCGCGACATCCACCTGCGCGTGAACCCGGGCGAGATGCTGTGCTTTCTCGGGCCCTCGGGCTGCGGCAAGACCACGCTGCTGCGGATCATCGCGGGGCTGGAGACGCAGACCTCGGGGCAGATCCTGCAGAACGGCAAAGACGTCTCGTGGCTGCCGCCCGAGCGGCGCGACTACGGCATCGTGTTCCAGTCTTACGCCCTCTTTCCCAACCTCACGATCGCCGACAACGTGGGCTACGGGCTGGTCAATTCGCGCGCGCGCAGAGCACAGATCAAGGCGCGCGTCAGTGAATTGCTCACGCTGGTCGGCTTGCCGACCTCCGCGCACAAGTACCCCAGCCAGCTCTCGGGCGGCCAGCAGCAGCGCGTGGCCCTGGCGCGCGCGCTGGCCACGCGGCCGGGTCTGCTGCTGCTGGACGAGCCGCTGTCGGCGCTCGACGCGCTGGAGCGCATCCGCCTGCGTGGCGAGATCCGCCGGCTGCAGAAGCAGGTGGGCATCACCACCATCATGGTCACGCACGACCAGGAAGAGGCGCTCTCGATGGCCGACCGCATCGTGGTCATGAACCACGGCGTGATCGAGCAGGTCGGCACGCCGATGGAAATCTACGAGCAGCCGGCCACGCCCTTCGTGGCCGACTTCGTGGGCAAGGTCAACGTGCTGCGCGCGGTGGCGCTGGGCCAGCAGCGCTTCAAGGTCGGCGACCTGGAGCTGCAGTGCGATGCCTGCGACGGTGCCTTCGCGCCGGGCGACGCGGTCAACCTCTATCTGAGGCCCGAAGACCGCATGGCGGAGAACCTGCGAGAAGACACCGCCAACCGCATGAGCGTGCTGGTGAGCAAGGTCGAGTTCCTGGGCGGCCTGTGCATCGCGGAAGTCACGGCGCAGGCGCTGCACGGCCAGACGCTGGGGCTGCACTTCTCGCTCAACCAGCTGCACGACCTCGACATCCGCGAGGGCAACACCATCGAGATCGCGCTGCGGGCCAACCGCATCCGCGCCTTCGCGGCACCGGCCGCCCGGACGGTCGCATGAACACGCTGGCGCACACTCCACCCGCGCCCGGCGCGCCCGCCATGACACCGCCCGCAGCCTACCGTCGCACCGGCATGCGCTGGAGCCGTGACGAGATCATCGCGCGCGGCGTGCTGCTTGCGGTGATGGCCATGCTGTTCGTGTTCCTGGTCGCGCCGCTGGTGACCATCCTGGCGCACGCGGTGCAGGACAAGGACGGCCGCTTCGTTGGCCTCGCGCATTTCATCACCTACTTCCAGACGCCCAGCCTGCTGCGCGCGGTCTGGAACTCGGTGTGGGTCGCGGCCGCGGTCGTCGCGATCTCGGTGCCCGCGGCCTTCGTATTTGCCTACGCGCTCACGCGCAGCTGCATGCCGGCCGGGCTCAAGGCCGTTTTCCGGCTGATCGCGCTCATCCCGCTGCTGGCGCCGTCGCTGCTGTCGGCCATCTCGTTCGTGCAGTGGTTCGGCAATCAGGGCGCGCTCAAGTTCCTGCTCGGCGGCGTCTCGATCTACGGGGCGCCCGGCATCATCCTGTCCGAGGTCTACAACACCTTTCCGCACGCGCTGATGATCCTCGTGACCGCCATGTCGCTCACCGACGGTCGGCTGTACGAGGCGGCCAAGGCGCTGCGCACCAGGCCGATGCGCCAGTTCATGACGATCACGCTGCCTTCCTGCAAGTACGGCCTGATCAGCGCGTCGACGGTGGTCTTTACCTACGTGGTGAGCGACTTTGGCGCGCCCAAGGTGATCGGCGGCAATTTCAACGTGCTGTCGGTCGACGTGTTCAAGCAGGTGGTGGGTCAGCACAACTTCTCGATCGGCGCGGTGGTCGGGATGCTGCTGCTGGTGCCTTCAATCGTCTCCTTCGTGATCGACTACGTGGTGCGCCGCAAGCTCAAGGCACAGCTCACTGCCCGCTCGGTGCCCTACAGCCCGAAACCGCGCAAGGTGGCCGACACGCTGCTGCTCATGTTCTGCGCGACGGTATGCGCGCTGTTGCTGGCGATCATCGGCATGGCGGTCTACACCTCCCTGATCACGCTCTGGCCCTACGACCTTTCTTTCACGCTGAAGCACTATCGCTTCGCGCTGCTCGAAAGCGACATGGCGGCCGCCTACACCAACAGCCTCGCCGTCGCCGCGGTCACGGCCGTGGCCGGTTCCTTCATCGTTTTCGTGGGGGCCTATCTGATCGAGAAGACGCGCAATCTGGGAATGATGCGGCCCACGATGCACATGATGGCGGTGCTGTCGATGGCGGTGCCGGGGCTGGTGCTCGGCCTGGGCTATGTGATGTTCTTCAACCATCCGGCCAACCCGCTGGGCTTTCTCTATCAGACGATGACGATCCTGGTCGTCTCGATGATCGTGCACTACTACACCTCGAGCCATCTCACGGCCGTTACCGCGCTCAAGCAGATCGACAACGAATTCGAGGCCGTGTCGGCCTCGCTCAAGGTCCCGTTCATCAAGACCTTCTTCCGCGTGACGGTGCCGGTGTGCCTGCCCGCGATCCTGGACATCGGGCGCTACTTCTTCGTGGTGTCGATGGCGAGCCTGTCTTGCGCCATCTTCCTCTACACGCCCGACACCATCCTGGCTTCGGTCGCGATCATGCACATGGACGACGCGGGGGACATCGGCCCCGCGGCCGCCCTGGCCAGCCTGATCGTCGTCACCTCCGTCGTCGTGTGCATCGTTTATTCGCTGCTCACGCGCGTGCTGCTGACGCGCACGCAGGCCTGGCGCCTGCTGGGGCGCACCTGAGATCGCGTTCCCCCTCGACCTTCCCGCTCTTCACCTGTACGGAGATATCACGATGAGTTCGATCACCAGCCCCATCCTTCTCACGCCGGGCCCGCTCACCACCTCGGACCGCACCCGCAACGCCATGCTGCGCGACTGGGGATCGTGGGACAGCGACTTCAACAAGATCACCGCGCGCATCCGCGAGCGAGTGCTCGACATCGTGCACGGCAAGGGCACGCACGAATGCGTTCCGATGCAGGGCAGCGGCACCTTCTCGGTCGAGGCGGCCGTCGGCACGCTGGTGCCGCGCGATGGGCATGTGCTGGTTCCGAGCAACGGCGCCTACTGCCAGCGCCTTGCCCGGATCTGCCGGGTGCTCGGGCGCAAGGTCACGACCATCGACTACACCGAGGACCGGCAGGTGCAGCCCGACGACG
This sequence comes from Variovorax sp. efr-133-TYG-130, assembly GCF_030208835.1. NCBI lineage: Bacteria > Pseudomonadati > Pseudomonadota > Betaproteobacteria > Burkholderiales > Comamonadaceae > Variovorax > Variovorax sp. efr-133-TYG-130. Next base: position 266,193 of record NZ_JARVTD010000012.1, read on the forward strand.
TGGAGCGCGCCCTTGCCGCCGACCCGAGCATCACGCACGTGGCGGTGGTGCACTGCGAGACAGGGGCCGGCGTGCTCAATCCGCTGCATGAAATCGCGCTCATGGCGGCCAGGCACGGGTGCGGCCTGATCATCGACGCCATGAGCTCCTTCGGTGCCATCGAGATCGATGCGCGCAAGACGCCTTTCGATGCGGTGATCGCGGCCTCCGGCAAGTGCCTGGAAGGTGTTCCGGGCATGGGCTTCGTGGTCGTCAGGCGCAGCACGCTCGAGAAGTGCGAAGGCAACTGCCACTCGCTGAGCATGGACCTGTACGACCAGTGGGTGTACATGGAGAAGACCACGCAGTGGCGCTTCACGCCGCCCACGCACGTGGTCGCCGCGCTCGACGAAGCGATCGCGCAGTACATCGAGGAGGGCGGCCTCGCGGCCCGGGGCGGGCGCTACGCGCGGAATTGCAAGGCGCTGGTCGACGGCCTGGCCGCGCTCGGGCTGCGCAGTTTTCTCGATCAATCGATCCAGGCGCCGATCATCGTCACGTTCCATGCGCCCGACGACGCGAACTACGACTTCAAGACCTTCTACCAGGAGGTGAAGAAGCGCGGCTACATCCTCTACCCGGGCAAGCTGACCCAGGTCGAGACCTTCCGCGTCGGCTGCATGGGCCACTTCGGCGAAGCGGGCATTCCGGGTGCGGTGGAAGCGATCGGGCAGACGCTCAAGGCGATGGGCATCCGGCAAGGCGAGGGCGTGGTGGCGGCGTGAGCGAGCAGACGCCGCGCAGCGCGGCGACGCGTTGCACGACCGCTTCGCGCGGCGGGCCGGGACCGGGGAGAATCGGGCGTGCCCAAGCCTGCCGTTCCGATCCACCCGACTCACCCGATACCCCCGACCCCCGTGGCGTCCACCGGACTCACGGGCTTCATCCTCACCCGCCACTGGCGAGACACCCCGGGCGGCACGGAGATCGAGTACTGGCTGGCAACGGATGCAGGACCGAGGAAAGTGGTCCTGACCTCCCAGACGTCGGTCGCCTTCGTCGAGACGCGGCACAGGGCCGCGGTGGAAGCGCAGCTTGCGGCCTTGCCGGGACTGCAGCTGCGTGAACTGGAGCTAAAGACTTTCGATCGGAACCCCGTCTTCGGCGTCTATGCGAAGCACTTCCGCCAGTTGGGCCGCATGGCGCGCGCCCTGCAGGCGCAGGGCGTGCGGGTGTTCGAAGCCGACGTGCGCCCGCACGACCGCTACCTGATGGAGCGGTTCATCACCGCCGGCGTCCTGGTGGAGGAGGGCCGCGCAGACCGCGCCACCATTTACGACGGCAGGCTCAAGCCCGCGCCTGAATTCCGGCCGATGCTGAAGATGGTGTCGCTGGACATCGAGACGAGCCAGGACGAGGCGCTCTATTCCATCGCGCTGGACGGCGCGCAGGAGCGCGTGGTCTTCATGCTGGGCGAGCCGCCGCCGCCGCCGCCGCAGCAGCAGCAGCCGTCGGGCGAGCCCATGGACTTCGCGCTTGTCTATTGCCCGACCCGCAAGGCCATGCTGGAGCAGTTCAATGAATGGCTCGAGCGCAACGACCCGGACGTCGTGGTCGGCTGGAACGTCATTCAGTTCGACCTGCGGGTGCTCCAGAAGACCGCCAACGACTGCGGGACGCAGCTCCTGCTGGGGCGGGAGCGTCGGCCCATCGACTGGCGCACCCATCCGGGCAAGCAGGGCTACCTGTTCGCGCCCACGCCCGGGCGGGTGATCATCGATGGCATCGACGCGCTGAAGGCGGCGATGTGGAGCTTTCCGTCCTTCAGCCTCGAGAGCGTCTCGCAGGCGATGCTGGGGGAGGGCAAGGCCATCGGCGACGAATACGACAAGATGGCGGAGATCGAGCGGCGCTATCAGCAAGACAAGCCCGCGCTCGCGCGCTACAACATCCGGGACTGCGAGCTGGTCCTGCGCATCTTCGACAAGGCGAAGCTGCTGCAGTTCGTGATGGAGCGGGCGCACACCACGGGCCTGCAGGCCGATCACTTCGGCGGCTCCATTGCCGCGTTCAGCCACCATTACCTTCCAAGGATGCATCGCCTGGGCTATGTGGCACCGAACGTGGGCGAGATCCCGAGCAAGGCTTTCCCCGGTGGCTACGTGATGGACTCCAAGCCCGGGTTCTACGACTCCGTCGTGGTCCTCGACTACAAGAGCCTCTACCCCTCGATCATCCGGACCTTCCTGGTCGATCCGGTGGGGCTCGTGGAAGGCGCCAATGCCGGCGACCCGACGATGGTCGTCAAGGGTCCGCAGGGGACCGCCTTCTCGCGTGAGAGGCACTGCCTGCCGGAAATCGTGACCACGCTCTGGCGTGCGCGCGACGAGGCCAAGCGCGCGAGGAACGAGCCGCTGTCCCAGGCGCTGAAGCTGCTCATGAACTCCTTCGCCGGTGTGCTCGGCGCGGCCGACTGCCGCTTCTTCAATCCCAAGCTCGTTTCCGCCGTCACCCTGCGCGGCCACGAGATGATGAAGCTCACGCGCGACTTCGTGGAGCGCCGGGGCTACGAGGCCATCTACGGCGACACCGATTCCATCTTCATCTGGCTCAGGCGCACCCACAGCAACGAGGAAGCGCATGCGGTCGCGGCGGGCCTGGCGCGCGACATCAACGACTGGTGGACGCGCACGCTTCGCGAGGGGCAGGGGCTGGAGAACTTCCTCGAAATCGAATTCGACACCCACTACCGGAAGTTCTTCATGCCCACCATTCGCGGCTCGGAGGTGGGCAGCAAGAAGCGTTATGCCGGCCTCGCCGTGGACGCCGACGGCAAGGAGGAAATGGTCTACCGCGGGCTGGAGATGGCCCGCAGCGACTGGACGCCGCTGGCGCGCCAGTTCCAGGAGGGCCTGCTGTCGCGCATCTTCCAGGGCGAGCCCTACAAGGCGTTCGTGACCGCCTATGCGCAGTCGATGCTCGCCGGCGAGAAGGACGACCTTCTCATCTACAGGAAGCGCCTGCGCCATCGCCTCGACGCCTATCAGGTCAACGTGCCGCCGCAGGTTCGCGCCGCTCGCACAGCGGACGAATACAACGCCCGCATCGGAAGGCCCAGGCAGTATCAGAACGGCGGCTGGATCCGCTATGTCATGACCCGCAACGGGCCGGAGCCGCTGGAAACGCGCCATTCCCGCATCGACTACGAGCACTACCTGAGCAAGCAGCTCCAGCCGATCGCCGACGCCATCCTGCAGCCGTTGGGCGACAGCTTTGCGGCCCTGACGAGCCTGCAGCAGGGCTTGTTCTGACGACTAGGTGCATGTGGTCGCGAATGTTCGCTACCGCACAGACGGACTTTTGCCGGGGACCAGAAACTGCGGCCACTCATGAAGCCCGCGCGCCCTCTCATCCTGGCCTTGAACGGCGGCTCCTCCAGCATCCGGTTCGGTGTGTACCGGATGGGCGGGAGGCCGGCGTGCCAGCTTCAGGGCAAGCTGGACCGCATCGGCGTGGGCGGCTCCACCCTGCGCTTCGCGGGGGCGGACGGCGTGGCGCACGAAGTTGCGCTCAGGGCTGTCAGGGACTACAGCTCGGCCACCAAGGCCGTGCTCGACTGGCTGAGCGCGCGCAAGGTTTTCGACACGCTCGCCGCCGTCGGCTACCGCCTGGTGCACGGCATGGGCCACACCGACCCCGAACTCGTCACGCCCGACCTGCTGGATGACCTGCGCCGCATCCAGTGGGTCGACCCCGACCACCTGCCGGACGAGATCGAGTTGATCGAGGCCGTTCGAAAGCACGTGCCGTCACTGCCGCACGTTGCTTGCTTCGACACGGCCTTCCACAGCCACATGCCGCTCGTGGCCAGGATGCTGGCCATTCCCCGGCGCCTGGGCGAGAAGGGCGTGCGCCGCTACGGTTTTCATGGCTTGTCGTACGCCTATCTGATGCTGGCGCTGGCGCGCGCTGCCGGTCCGGCTGCCGCGAAGGGGCGGGTGGTTCTCGCGCACTTGGGCAGCGGGGCCAGTCTGGCGGCGGTGAAGGACGGCACGGGCATCGACACCAGCATGGGTTTCACGCCCGCCAGCGGCATGCCCATGGGCACGCGCTCCGGCGACATCGATCCCGGTCTGGCGCTCTATCTTGAAAGAACCGAGCACATGACGCCCGTGCAGTTCGACGCCATGACCAAGGATGCATCGGGGCTGCTCGGCGTCTCGGGGACCAGCTCCGACATTCGCGACCTGCTTGCGCGCGAAGCGGTCGATGCCAGGGCCGCGGATGCGGTGGCCTTGTTCTGCTACCAAGCGAAGAAGTGGGTCGGCGCCTACGCGGCCGCGCTGGGCGGGCTCGACACGCTGGTGTTCTCAGGCGGCATCGGCGAGAACTGCGCGGCGGTGCGGGCGCGCATCTGCGAGGGGCTCGAGTTTCTCGGCGTGCGCCTCGATGCGTCGCGCAACGCCGCCAATGCCGACGTGATTTCCGTTGCCCGCAGCCGCGTCACCGTGCGTGTCATTCGGACGAACGAGGAGTGGATGGTCGCGAGGCTGACCGCCGCCCGCGTGTTCGCAGACTGCCCGCCGAAGGGCGAAACGCCGGAATGATCGGCTCCGCGAGCCTCGCGCGGATCGGCCTCCACAATGCGCCACCAGGGAATCGGTGTCCGCTCGCTGGCGCGCGAAGACGCCCTGGGCGGTCTCAGAGCGCCGAGGGTTCCTCGCCGCCTTCTTCTGCCTCCGCCAGATCCTCGAGAGCCTGCATCTCGCTCGCCGACAGAGGCTTGCCGATCGGCGCCGCGGCCTTCCCGATCCGGACCGCGGCCATGTCGGCTTCGTTCGGGTATTGCCCGGAAATCCAGTAGTCGAACACACGGCGCACGATGGGTGCGGCGTGGGCCGCACCGAAGCCTGCGTTCTCGACGATGGCCGCCACCGCAATGGTCGGCGCCTCCGCCGGCGCAAAGGCCATGTAGAGCGCGTGATCGCGTTGTCGTTCTTCGAGTGCCTTGCCGCTGGCGCGCGCCTTCGGCCCGAGGCCGACCGCCTGCGCCGTGCCCGTCTTGCCGGCCGAGGTGTAGGCGGCCCCGGCGAACACGCGGGTGCCCGTGCCGCCCTTCGTGACGGCAACCATCGCATCGCGCACCACGTCGACGTGCTTTTGCGCGTAGCCCAGATCCCGGGCCTGGGGCTGCACCTGCTCCACCACCTCGTCGGTGACGGTGTCCTTGATGGCGCGCACCAGGTGCGGCCGATAGTGCATGCCACCGTTTGCCAGCGTGGCGTTGGCGGATGCGAGCTGCAGCATCGTGAAGCTGTTGTAGCCCTGTCCGATGCCCAGCGAGATGGTTTCGCCGGCGTGCCAGGTCTTCATGTCGGGGCGGCGATACGCGGCACGCTTCCACGCCTTGCTCGGCAGCACGCCACGTGACTCGCCAAGCAGGTCGATGCCGGTGAACTGCCCGAAGCCCAGTGGCGCCATGAACTCGTGAATCAGGTCGACGCCCATCTCGTTGGCCAGCGAGTAGAAGTAGGTGTTGCTCGAAAACTGGATGGCGCGGTGCATGTCCACCCCGCCCAGCCCGCCCCGATGACTGAGGAAGGTGCGCCCGCCGAAGCTGTAGGAGCCGGGGTCGTTCTCGACCTTGTCCGCGGCACGCGTGCCGGTCTCCAGCGCCGCCAGTGCCATGAAGGGCTTGTAGGTGGAGCCCGGCGGGTAGGTGCCGCGCAGGGCACGGTTGAGCAGCGGCTTGTCGATGGACTCGATGAGCGCGGTCCAGCTTTCGTGGTCGATGCCCTCGACGAAGAGATTGGGGTCGAAGGTGGGCTTGCTCACGAAGGCGAGGATCTCACCCGTATTGGGGTCGATGGCCACCAGCGCGCCGCGGCGCTCGCCGTACATGTCCTCCACCAGTTTCTGCAGCTTGATGTCCAGCGACAGCATCACGGTGTTTCCCGGCGTGGCGGGATGGCGGGCCAAACGCCGCACCGCGTGCCCGCCGGCGGAGGTTTCCATCTGCTCGACGCCGGTCTGGCCGTGCAGTGTTTTCTCGTAGCTCTGCTCGATGCCGAGCTTGCCGATGTAGTCGGTGCCCCTGTAGTTGGCCTGTTCTTCGTCGTCCCAGTCCTCCATGGCGGTCTTCTCGCGCTGGTTGATGCGGCCGATGTAGCCGATGACGTGCGATGCCACCTCGCCATGCGGGTAGGTGCGAAACAGACGCGCCTTGATCTCGATGCCCGGGAAGCGGTAGCGCTGGGCCGCGAAGCGCGCGACTTCCTCGTCGCTCAGGCGGGTGCGGATGGGGATGGAATCGAAGCTGCGCGCGTCTTCGCGCAGGCGCTTGAAGCGGCGCCGGTCGCTCGGCGTGATCTCGACGATGGCCTCCAACTCATCCAGGGCCGAGCCGAGGTCCCCCACTTTCGAGGGCGTGATTTCCAGGGTGTAGGCCGCATGGTTCGAAGCCAGCACGACGCCATTGCGATCGAGGATCTGACCCCGGTTGGGCACCACAGGCACGACGGCGGTGCGGTTGCTTTCCGCCCGGTCGGCCAGTTCTTCGTGGCGCACGACCTGCAGGAAAGCCAGGCGCGCGCCGATCAATCCGAAACCGAACAGCACCACACAGCCGACCACCACCACACGGCGGCGAAAACGGGAAAGCTCGGCGGCGGCATTGCGGATTTCATTCATCTGGAAAGAGAAAAACTGGGTAAGAGGCCCGGGTCTTCCGGAGGTTCCGCATGTGCAGGTCGACAAGAAAAATTCAGTCCCTCACGGCTGCACGCATGGCGCGCCGAGGCGAGGACGCTCCCAGGTGGAAGCCCAGAAGACGAGCGCGAGCGCGCTCACGGATGCGCCCAGCATGCACACGCCAAGCCATCCGAGGTGCGCGTACACCGTCGTTGATGCAATGGCCCCCGCACCGCTGCCCGCTGCGTAGAACAGCATGTAGCACCCGATGAGGCGGCCATGCGATTCGGCCGGCCCTCGCAGGATCATCGCCTGGTTGGTGACATGCAGCGCCTGGCAGCCCACGTCGAGCATCAGGATGCCGACAGCCAGCCACCACAACGACGACTCCGTGAAGCCGAGAGGTATCCATGCCAGGAGCAGCAGGGCGAGCGCAGCGGCGCTCGTGCGCTGGCCCCACCCCCGGTCGGCCCAACGTCCTGCCCGCCCCGCGAAGAACGCGCCGGCGGCACCAATCAGCCCGAAGGCCCCGACGGCTGAATGCGACAGCGACAGGGGTGGCGCGGTAAGCGGCAAGGCGAGCGCGCTCCAGAAGATGCTGAAGACGGCGAACATCAGCAACGCCAGGGTGCCGCGCGTTCGAAGCTCCCGGTCTGTCAGCAAGAGGCCCAGCGTCGAGCGCACGAGCTGGATGTATGGCAGACGCGATACCGCAGCCGGCTGTGCGGGCAGTTGCCGCCAGACAAGCGCCCCGAGCACCACCATGACCGCTGCGGAACCGACATAGACGCCGCGCCAGCCGAGCAGGTCGGCAACGACACCCGACCAGACCCTCGCAAGCAGCAGTCCGACGACCACTCCGGCCTGCGCAGCTCCGACGACGCGCCCACGTTCATGAGAAGCCGCGGCGCTCGCCGCGTAGGCAATCATCCCCTGCGTCATGGCAGTGCCCAAAAGGCCGACCGCCAGCATGCCCGCCATCAGGGCGACGGCGCTTCGAGCCATGGCCACGCCGCCGAGGGCGAGGATGAGGCCCATCAACTGAAGGCGGGCGAGCCGTCGGCGGTCGTACTGGTCGCCCAGAGGAACGAGCAGCAGCAAGGCCAGCACCGACCCGGCCTGGGTGGCCGTCACGACGCCGCCGATAGCGGCAGGCGCGACGCCGAAGTCCATCGCCAGGCTGTCGAGCAGAGGCTGTGCGAAGTACACGTTTGCGACGCTCACGCCGCTCGTGCAGGCAAACAGGGCGACCAGCCTCCTCGGCATGGTCGGAGGGTTGCTCGCGGTATCCATGGGAATTCATCTCCATCCGGTTTCATTTTAAAACTGGATGGAGCATAGCTTGTTGGTTTTAAAATGCAACCAGAAGGCGGCGCTTACGCTGCGCGGAGATGTCGATGGCCGAACGAAAGCGAATGAACACGGCGAGTTGCCCGGTGGCGCGAGCGCTCGACGTCATCGGCGACCGCTGGTCGCTGCTGATCGTGCGGGACGCGTTCGACGGGGTCAGCCGATTCGGCGACTTCCAGGCGAGCCTGGGCGTCGCGCGCAACATCCTGGCAAGCAGGCTCAAGGCGCTTGTGGAGGAGGGGGTGTTGGAGGTTCAGCCGGCTTCGGACGGCACGGCGTACCAGCAATATGTTCTGACGCCAAAGGGGCAAGCGCTCTTCCCTGTGGTCGTCGGCTTGCGGCAATGGGGCGAGGACAACCTCTTTCGCCGTGGCGAACACCATTCACGGCTCGTGGAAAGAAAAAGCGGCAAACCGGTCGCACCCCTGAAGGTCTCCGGGCCCGATGGGCGCGCTTTGGCTTTCGGCGATGCGGTGGTGGTCGAAAAGCAGGCCCCTATCCACCCTGGTGCTGGCCCTTCGCGAACCGCGGCAGCAGCCCGGAGCGCGGCAGGTCGCGCATGAACGGCGGCACCGACAGCGCCAGCAGCAATGCCGCGAGCGGCACCACGCACACGAACCCCACGTATTTGAAGCCGAGCGCACCCACGACACCGCCGAGCACGAACATGCCGATCAGCCCGGCGGCCCTGCGCATGCGGGTGCGGTCGTGGCGCACGGCGGGAGCGGGGGAGGCCGGGGCCTGCGCCGACTTCCTGTTCCAGTAGAGCAGCTTGCCGATCTCCATCCCCAGGTCGGTGATGTTGCCGGTCATGTGCGTGGTCCGGATGCTGCCACCCGAAGTCTTGGAGGCGATCGCGTTCTGCAGACCCATGATGAAGGACAGCAGCAGCACCGTGAGCGGCACGGCGAAAGGCGTGGCCCAGGTGAGTGTCACGGCACCCATCAGCCCGAACGGAAACATGAGCGCGGCCTCGAGCAGCAGCGGCAGCGCATAGACGCTGCGCAGGCGATGCTGCCGGCCCCAATTCACCAGCACCGCGCACACGGCCGCGCCCGAGGTGAACGCCAGCACGGCCCCGAGGGCGTTCAGCAGCAGCCTGGTATTGCCCAGCACCAGGCCGTCGGCCAACTGGGACGCGAACCCCGTCATGTGCGAGGTGTACATGTGAAGCACCAGGAAGCCGCCCGCATTCACCGCGCCGGCATTGAAGGCCAGCAGCAGGCCCAGCACCCAGTTCGTCGAGGGCGCACGGTGTCGGCTGGTCAGAAAGCGCAGTCTGCGCATGGGTGGGGCTGTCCTTTGGAGCGTCGCCCATTCTCGCGCACAAGCCGTGGGCGGAACCGTTTGCCGGCCTGGGCCGGTGCGGATCAGGCATCCAAGCTGTACGGATAGCGCTGCGACAGGCCCTCGGACAGCCGATTCATCTCCCGGGTAATTTTCTCAACGTTCGCGAGGCCTGACGCGCATTGCTCCACGTGCTCCACCTGCGCCATCAGGTCGGCCAACTGAAGCCATTGGTTGAAGTCCAGGCACATTTCGATCGACAGCGCGTCGGTGCCCTGATCGTGGTCGAGAAAGGCCACCTGATTGCCGTGTTCGGTTGGGCCCAGCAGCCACGCGTCTCCCGTGCCGGAGGTGCCGAAGACCCACCACTGCGTGCCCAGCGCAATCAAGGGATGGTCCCTGTCGGCTGTCTCGCGCAGCAGTTGTGCCAGGTTCAGCAGCATGAAGTCGCCGGCGATCTCCTGCCCGCCGATTTCATCGACCAGCGAAAGGAAGCCTGCAGGCAGGCTTGCCGCGAGCGCTTCGCGCGCGGTCACGGAAATAGCCGTGGGTTCGCGACGTCGCGTGCTCAGTTCCGCCACGATCTGCCCCACGGGGCGAAGTGCCAGCATGCTTCTAGAACCTCCATAGTCATCCCACAAGCCCCTGATGATGCCGTCATTTGCGGTCGGTCCCCGAGTCCACATAAGCGAGCGCGTTTGCCCGCGGCTCGAAGATCGGGTGCGGGCGAGCCGGTAGCGTATTTGCCTTCGGCTGGAATGGTCCTAGGGCAGGCGCCGCGCTCGGCCTACGCGCCGCGTCATCCTGCCCGCTACAACTGGTTTCAACGCCGTCTGACAGCAGCGACTTCGGCCCCGACGCATCCTTTTCGCCATCAACAGGAGCCATGAGAGAGAGAGAGAAGACGATGTCGAAAAAGCGTGACCGCAAACCCACTGCCAGCTCGCTGAGCGGCGAGTTCTGGCTTCTGATTGCCGTATTCACCTGTATCGCCACGCTGGCGCTGCTGCAGGTTGCGGTGGAGCGCGAGCGATCGCTGATCAAGGGTGGCGGCAAGGCCGAAGCCGTGCTGTTGTCGAGTTCGCCGGGCTTTTACGCGCGCTAGCTAGCCTAGCCGCCCAAGGCGGCCGCCTGCTGGCCAGGCCAGGGCTGCGCGGCGTGGATACTCGCGCGACAAGCAACCCGATGTACACCGTTGTATGGTTCATGCCGACAGGCCGCACCCGACCTCCGCAGCAGAGCCTGAATTCATGAGCCATGCATCGCAAACCGCATCTGCCCCAAAAACTCTGCCTGTGCTGCGGCCGGCCCTTTGTCTGGCGTAAAAAGTGGGCCGAGGTGTGGGACGAAGTCAAGTACTGCTCCGAGCGCTGCCGCCGCAACCGCGCAAGCCCGCAACCGCAGGGCACGCCGCCATGAGCACCGCCACCGGCCATCTGAGCGTCCGACTGCGCCAAGTGCTCGCGAACTGCTTGGCTCACGACAAAGCCTGCCAACGCCTGTGGGGCATCGCATGAACGGTCCCACCCATACCCTGCGCCTGGTGCTGGGCGACCAGCTCAACGCCGGGCACAGCTGGTTTGCCCAACGAGATCCGCAGGTGGTCTACGTGCTGATGGAGGTGCGCCAGGAAACCGACTACGTGCTCCACCATGCCCAGAAGATCCTGGCCATATTCGCCGCCATGCGCGACTTCGCGCGCCAGCTGCGCGCTGCCGGGCACCGCGTGCGCTATGTGGCGCTGGACGACGCGAGCAACCGGCAGTCCATTCCTGCCAACCTGGCGGCGCTGGCCGCGCACTACGGCGCCCAGAAGGTCCAGTGGCAACAACCCGACGAATGGCGGCTGGATGCGCAATTGCTGGAATGGGCCGCTACACAGCCCCAGGCCTGGGAAGTGGTCGACAGCGAGCATTTCCTGACACAGCGCGGCGAGCTCGCAGCGCTGATGCGCGGCCGCAAGCAATGGCTCATGGAGCACTTCTACCGCCATATGCGGCGTCGCTGGCAGGTGCTGCTGGATGCCGGCGGCGAACCCGAAGGCGGGCAATGGAACTTTGACCACGACAACCGCAAGCGCTGGCCCGGCACGCCGCCCGAGCCCGCCGATTGGCGCCCCCAGCACGACCACAGCGTCCTGTGGGACATGGTTCAACGCGCGGGTGTCGCGAGTTTTGGCGACCCGCAGGCCGCTGTCCTGCGCTGGCCCCTGAACCGCGATGAAGCCCTGGCCTGCCTGGATGCCTTCATAGCCACGGCACTGCCGCATTTCGGGGAATACGAGGACGCTCTCGCCAGCAGCGCACCGCGCTTGTTCCATTCGCTGCTGTCGTTCGCACTGAACGTGAAGATGCTGCATCCGCTGGAAGTGGTGAAGCGCGCCGAGAGCGCCTGGCGCGCTGGCCAGGCGCCGTTGGCGGCCGTGGAGGGGTTCGTGCGCCAGATCCTGGGTTGGCGCGAATACGTGCGCGGCATCTACTGGGCACACATGCCGGGGTACGAGGCGCACAACGCACTGGCGCATCGCGCACCGCTGCCGCAGTGGTTCTGGAGCGGCGACACGCGCATGCGCTGCCTGCACCTGGCCATCACCCAGTCGCTGCAGACCGCCCATGCCCACCATATCCAGCGCCTGATGGTGATCGGCAATTTCGCGCTGCTCGCCGGATTGGAGCCGCAGGCGCTGCACCGCTGGTACCTGGGCATCTACATCGACGCCTTCGAGTGGGTGGAGCTGCCCAACACGCTGGGCATGAGCCAGCGCGCCGATGGCGGCCTGATCGCCACCAAGCCCTATGTGAGCAGCGCCGCCTACTTGCAGCGCATGGGCGACTACTGCAAGGGTTGCGCTTACGACCCGGCCCGGAAAACCGGCGAACGTGCCTGCCCCTTCAACGCGCTGTACTGGGACTTTTTCGAGCGCCACGCCCCCGCGCTGGAAGGCAACCCGCGCCTTGCCCTCGTCTACCGCCAACTGCAAAAGATGCCCGACACGCAGCGCGAGGCCTTGCGCACGCAGGCTGGGCAGCTGCGCGAGCGGCTGGATGCGTTGTAGCTAACGGGCGATGTACATGTTGTCTACTTGGGTGGCTCATCGAGCGGCCGGCAGACTTCCAGCACCAGTCCGCGCAGCCACCGATGCGCAGGATCGCGGTCAAGACGCGGATGCCACATCTGCGAGACGGTGATCTGCTGCGTGGGTACCGGCAGCGGGAACGAGCACAGCGTGCCCCGCGTCCTCAGGTGTTCAAAGTACGAAGACGGTATCAATGCAACCAGGTCGGTCTCGGCCGCGATCGACAGGGCTGTGCTGAAGCTCGGCACTACTACCGCGGTATTGCGAACCAGGCCCATCGCTGCAAGCGCGTTGTCCACCGGTCCCTCGGTCCGGCCGTGGCGCGAAGTGACCACGTGGTCGCAGGCGGCGTAGCGTTCTGCAGTTATCTCGGGTTCGGCGAGCAGAGGGTGGCCTTGGCGCACCACCGCGACGAATCGGTCGCGAAAGAGCGCCTGCACGCGTACCTCCGGACCCGAATCGCCGAGAACGCCGACATCCAGATCGAGCAGTCCCTCGCGCAGCGGGCGAACGTCCTTGTCGGGCTTGGGCGCGAAGCGCAGGCGAACGCCGGGCGCATCGTGTGCGGCGCGAGCCACCAACCGATGCGCGAAGGCCTCGATGAAGCCGTCGTTGGCCCGTATGGTGAACAGGCGCCGGAGCGTGCGGGGATCCATGCTCGCGCCAGCGGTCTGAAGCACCGCGCGCGACTCCTGCACCAAGTCCCTGACGCGGTCGCGAAGCGTCAGCGCATGCGGCGTGAGCACCATTGCGCGGCCCGCGCGCACGAGGAGCTGGTCCCCGGTCGATTCCCGCAACCGCGCGAGTGCGCGGCTCATTGCCGACTCGCTCAGGCCCAGGCGCTCGGCGGCTTTCGCGACGCTGCCCTCGGAAAGAAGTGCGTTCAACGCAAACAGCAGGTTCAGGTCGGCTTCTGTCGGCATGCCCGAACCTAGCACGGCCGCGAGGATTTCGACAGGCGCCCCATGCAGGGACAAGCTGCGCGCCGCGCGCTGTGCAAGCCGTGCGTGCAGTCCTAAGCTGGCCTGGCGCAATAGAGCGTGACCCTTCCAGTTGTCCAATCATGTTGTCACCCACGCTTCGACCGAACCCTTCCTCCACCATCGCTAGCGCCGTCGAAGGCCGGGAGGCGAACGACCTGAATGCCGTGCACGATGCCGATGGCCTGCCTCTGCCGCGGCGCTACGCAGCCGTCGCCGCGATCCTGGGCGCAGGCGTGCTGGTGGTGCTCGATGGCGCAATCGCCAACATCGCGCTGCCAAGCATTGCGCAGCAATTGCAGGCGACACCCGCCGATGCCGTCTGGATCATCACGGCCTACCAGCTGGCCGTGGTCATGTTCCTGTTGCCGGCTTCCGCTGTCGGGGAGCGGTTCGGATATAGGCGGGTCTTTGCCGGTGGTGTGGCGCTGTTCACCGCGGCGTCGGTGTTGTGCGCGGTGGCGCCGTCGTTGCCTTGGCTCGTGGCCGCGAGGTGCCTCCAGGGTTTGGGCAGTGCAGCCGTGATGCCCCTCGGGCTGGCGCTTTTGCGCTTCACCTATCCGCATCGATTGCTGGCGCGCTCGATCGCCTGGAATGCACTCGCAGTCGCGGCCGCTTCCGCATCGGGGCCTACCCTGGGCGCCTTCATACTCTCCGCGGCAAGCTGGCCTTGGCTCTTTGCCGTGAATCTGCCGATCGGCCTCGTTGTGCTCGCAGCCTGCGCGGGCTTGCCGAGCCCGCCGCGCTCGGTGCGTCGCATCGACGTGTGGAGCATTGCGCTCAACGCGGTCATGTTCGCCTCCTTCGTGCTGGGGAGTGACCGGCTGGTGGTGCATCCGTTGCACGGCGGCGCGTTGCTTGCCATGTCGGCCCTTTGCATGGTCCTGCTGGTACGGCGCGAGATGCCGAAGGCGGCGCCGCTGGTTCCGTTGGACCTGCTGCGCGTGCATTCCTTCCGGATCTCGGTGATTGCCTCCGTCTGCTGCTTTACAGGCCAGATGGCCAGCCTCGTGGCGCTGCCGTTCTATATCCAGCACGAACTGGGTCAGAGCGCGGTGACCGCCGGGCTCTTGATGACCCCGTGGCCCCTGGCGGTGATGCTGGCCGCGCCGCTGTCGGCACGCCTGGCCCAGCGCGTGCCGACTGCATGGCTGTGCGCGGCCGGAAGCGCGTGCTTCGCAAGCGGCCTGGCCCTGTGTGCCCTGTGGCCGCTGCACGGAAACCCGGTCCTGCCGATCGCCGTGTTCACGAGCCTCGCCGGCCTGGGTTTCGGCTTCTTTCAGACACCGAACAACCAGAACATGTTGCTCTCGACACCCAAGGATCGCAGCGGCGCGGCCGGTGGCGCGCAAGGCACCGCACGGCTCACGGGGTTGACGCTCGGCAGCTTGCTGATGAGCTTGATGTTCGGGATGCTGCCGTCCCACGGCGCAGTGCACTGGGGCCTGGCGATTGCGGCTCTGGCTGCGTTGATGGGGAGTGTGGCGAGCCTGCTCAGAAGCCCAGCAAGGGCTCGCGCCACGTGATCGGAGAAGCGCGATCTGTCAGTCGATGGATTCGGCCACGCGCCGCCGTAAAGCCAACTCCGCGGGTAAGCCGAAACTGGCCTACAGATGGATGCCGCCGCCGCGTACGCTGCAAGCGTCGGAAGCAGCTAGTGTGAGTGGTTCCTAAACCATCAACAACACAAGGACCTGTCATGAAGACTTCATTCGCTTTGATTGCGGCGACGACCGCCGTTGCATTGCTCACCATGGCCGGCACCGCAGACGCCAAAGGCTGCATCAAGGGTGCGGTGGTAGGCGGCGTGGGCGGCCATGTTGCGGGGCATCACGGTCTTCTTGGCGCTGCTGGCGGCTGCGTGGTCGGGCGGCATATGGCCAACAAGAAGGAAAAAGAAGCCGAAGCGGCGGCCGCCGCGCAGAGGGCTCCAGCAGACTCCTCATCCAATAGTCAAGTCAAGCAGTAGGCCCGTACTGCGCTGCCTGCATGACGCATCAGCCCGGTGAGGCCGGGGAGTTGGCCAGCATGTCATGCCGGGTGTAGGGACGCTCCCGGTTTGCCAGCTTGGCCGCAATCACCTCGAGAGCGTCCTGGGTCGGCGCCGGACGCCCCTGCAAAAGCAGGGCAATCAGCAAGACCATGGCAATCAGCGGCCACTGCCTGCCTCGAGGAAGAGAAACCAGCCGGCTGTGGCACCACAAAAAGCCGGCGCTGACAATGGTGCCCAGCGCGGCACCCGCGATGACCTCCGAATTCGAATGCACCTCCAGCGCCAGGCGCGAGATGCCAATGCTGATGGCCAAGCACCAGCCCAGCGCTGCGGCGATCAGTCGCCGCCGTTGCGTCATGTGCGGCACAGCCATCCACAGCAGTACAGGCCATACGCTCGTGGACAGCGCAGTGTGGCCGCTGAAGCCGGTGAAGTTGAACTTTGCGCTGCCGATGCCCCAGCCCATGAAGGCGAGTTTCGACAGCATGACGATGAGCCCGCAGGCGCCAAACATCAGGACCCAGTGCAGGGCAGCCGTACGCGAGGCTTTGCCAAGGAAGAGCCACAGCGCCATCAGCAGCCCGACAGGCAAGAGAAATCCGCTGTCACCCAACGAGGTGAACGCCTGCCAGAAGCTGTGCATGTGGTTGGGGGCGCGATACAAGAGGCTACGACAGCGTCGGCCTGCTTCTTCGCTCCCGAGCTCGCGTCACGCGCCCATTGCGGCCAATTGCTCCAATGTCTTCCCGGCCGCCAGTGCTTCTTTCAGCCAGCGGGGCTTGGGGCCGAAGCCGGACCACGTGTTTCCAGCTTCATCGCGATATGCCGTGGCGCTGCGCTTTTTGGCAGGCGCGCCTTTGGCCTTCCTGGGTGCCTTCGCTGCTTTTGCAGGCGCAGGCCCGCTGGGCGACGCGAAGTCCTGGAGTGACTTGCCGGCAGCCAGCGCCGCCTTCAACCATTGCGGGCGTGGGCCGCGGCCGCCCCAGGTGTTGCCGAGGCCGTCCGAATAGGCCGGAGCACCGGTGGAGCCCGCATTGCGCGCGTCGACCTTTCTTGCCTTTCGCGGTGTGTCGCCATAGCCGAGTTGCCTTGCAGTCAACCCGTAATGGGCAATGGCCTCTTTGATACGGGCGACGACGCCCTCGATCTCCTGGGCTCGAAGCTCGTCGGCTTGCCGTTGCAGTGCCTCGATCTGCTTCTGAATTTGCGCGTAGCTTTTCTGAGCCATGGGTATACCTAATTTATGTGAGTCCAGGGCGCGACTTTAATCCTATTTGCAAGTGTTGCTGTTAGTCGACTCTGAGTGGAGCCGGCATGCGATATCGGGAGAAGCTCTACATAAACAAGTGCTTCATGCGCCCGATCGGCACTAATCAAGCATTTGCCCGGCGCGTGGATTTTGTCGGTGCAAGCAGCCGTTCCGGGTTTTGCAGGACCAGTTCCTCGAATGTTCGGCGAACCTCCGCCATGGCATCGACTGCGATCGTCGTCGGGTTGCCCAAGCGTCGCGTGACGATTCCGATCGAACGCAGGGGCCCATCCTCGATGTCGACCTTCTGCAGTCGGAGCAACGGCATGGCCGCCAAATAAGGAAGCACCGCGACTCCCAAACCTTCAGTCACGAACGCGGCCACGGTACCCAGTTGATCGAATTGCATCTTCGGCCGGAATTCAATGCCGCGCTGCAGATAGGCGGCGCTGATGTAGCGCATTGCCGTGCTGTTGTCCGTCATTGTGATGAGCGGCAGGGAAATCATTTCTTCCAGGCACACGACTGGATTCAACTTCCGCCTCCACCGTCGGCCGGCCAGCAGGACAAAGCGGTCCCGGACCACTTCCTCGTAGTGAAGGTCTGGATGTGAGGGCGCGATCGAAGCCAGCGCAAAGTCCACCTGGTAGCGCAGCACTTGTCCCACAGCTGTGGTGTTGCTGCAGTCATTGACGGTGATGCGGGACGCGGCGTGGCGTGCTTCCAGCGCGGCGCACACCTGGGGTAGAAGCACGCTGGCCAGAGAGGGAAACGCCGCGATCGACAGGTGTCGTGCCTCGCGCTCCGCCGAGGATTGCAGTCGCTTGAGACCGGCGTCGTACTCGCCCACCACACTGCGCGCCACCGCCACGAGCTGCGCGCCGCCCGCTGTCAGCCGAACATGGCGCGTGGTGCGCTCGAACAGCGGTAGCCCCAAGGACTCCTCCAAGTCCCGAACAGCCTTGCTCAAACTGGGTTGCGTCATGAACAACTGTTCGGCCGCCTTGCTGAAGTTCAGCGACTCCGCCAAGGCCAAAAACATGCGCAGGTGTCGAGGGGAAACATTCATTCCAGAATTCTATATATCAATAGAAATATGGAACTTCACCGATAGATCGCCGATGGATAGCATTGCCGCCATTCAAGAATCAGGACAACTCATACATGGCTCGCATTCCCTACGCCGACACGCAGACTGGTGCCGTGCGTCCGCTGGTGGACAAGATGATCGCCCAACGCGGCAGTGTCCTTCACCTGTACCAGATGCTTTTGCACAGCCCTGCAGTCGCCGATGGTTGGCTCACATATCTCACCTCCATTCGACAGAAATCAAGCCTGGACGGAGCCTTGCGCGAGCTGGTCATCATGCGCGTTGCATTGCTGAATCGCGCACCTTACGAGGCCGACCAGCATGCGCCGATCGCCGTGAGCGAAGGGGTCTCGGAGGGAAAGCTGGCAGGCTTGGCCGACTGGCCCCATTGCCCGCTGTTCGAGCCGATCGAGAGAGCGGTGCTGGCATATGTGGATGCGATGACACGACAGGTGCAGGTCGACGATGAAGTTTTCGCGGCCGTCGCGGCGCACTTCGCACCACAGCAACTTGTCGAACTCACAGCCACGATTGCCGCCTACAACATGGTGTCGCGGTTTCTCGAAGCGCTGCAGATTCATTCTCACGACACGCGCTGAAATCACTGACCGAACCATTGGAGACAAAACCATGAGAAGACTCACTCTGCTCGCCGCGATGCTGCTGCCGATCGCAGCCATGGCGCAAGGAAAATGGCCGGAGAAAGCCATTACCTTTGTCGTCCCCTTTCCGCCTGGTGGGCCGACGGACATCATGGCGAGGCTGATTGCCACGCCCCTGTCGAAGCGCTTGAACGTGCCCGTCATCGTGGACAACAAGGCTGGCGCCAGCGGCAACATCGGAACCTTGCAGGTTGTCCGGGCGAAGCCCGATGGTTACACCATCTTGCTGGCCGCGAGCGGAAACCTCTCTGTCAACCAGTATCTCTACAAGAATCTGGGCTTCGATCCGATCAAGGACCTGACTCCGATCGTCCAAATCTCGAAGTTTCCCCTGGTACTGGAGGTATCGGCATCGAGCTCTCTCAAGTCCTTCGAGGATTATGTGGAGTACGCCAGGAAGCCGGCCAACCGAGTCACGTTCGCTTCGGCGGGCAATGGAACTCCACAGCACCTCGGCGGAGAACTGTTCAAGGACGGTGTCAAGGTCGATATCACCCACATTCCGTACAAAGGCGCGGCGCCCGCTCTCGTGGATTTGATAGGTGGCCAGGTCACCAGCATGTTCGACATTCTTGGCAGCTCGATGCCGCACATCAGGTCTGGCAAGCTTCGCGCGCTTGCCGTGACCACCAGGAGCCGTTCCGAACAACTGCCGGACATTCCGTCGGTCAGCGAACTTGGCTACCCGAATTTCGACTACTACGCATGGCACGGCATCTCGACCACAGCCGGCACGCCGAAACCAGTCATCGACCGACTGAACGCCGAGATCCGGGGAATCTTTCAGGATTCGGCATTCAGGGCGCAGTGGAAGGAGATCGGTTCGGACATCGTCGTAGGCACTCCCGAGCAGTTCGGGGAGGTCACCCGCAGCGAGGCCCGAAAGATGGAGACCCTCATCAAGAGCCTGAAGATTCAGTTGGACTGAACCTGGATTCCCTGATGACAGACAACGGCTCTGGGCGCGCCTTCCTCCAAGAGCAGGTCACGCAGCCAACAGGTCGCTGTCGGCGGATGGTGCGTCATTCCTGGCGCAAGCGCAGCTTGGTGGCGCGGGCCCCCTCAGGGCAAGGGCCGTCGGAGTATTCAGACTCGCCCGAAAGCGTGACGCACTTGCTCACCTCGACCGTCTTGACAGTCTTTGCGACCACCGGCTGCTGCGGGGCATCGGCCACTGCCAGCGCATAGGTCCTCACGGGCCGCGGCGCCTGCTGTGCACGCTCGGCCATCACGGGCGGCGGCCGCACGTCCACCTGCGCGGGCATCACGGCAACCGGCACCGGTGCGCGCGCGGCGCTTTCGCGGACCAGGTCCTGCAGCGCCACGTAGAAGAGGAACATGGCAAGCAGCGCCACGGCCAGACACGGCGCCCAGAAGCGCTCGGGCCCGGCAACCGGACGGGCACGCGGTGTCAGCGACGCGGCCATGCCCGGCTTCCCGTCTGCAATGCACCCGCCAGCTTCGCAATGCCGCCGGTTCCGCTGGCTGCGCGCCCGATCAGCGCACCGCCCGCCGCGCCTGCCACGATGCGCGCCAGGAACGAGCGGCTGCGGCCTGCCGCCAGCAGCAGCAACACGCCCGCGCCGAGCACCACCAGGTGCTCGCCGGGGTAGTCTGCGCGCGCGGCGTCCACTTTCTTGAATTCGTTGATCGTCGATTCGAGGCTCATGGCTGAAGCTCCTTTTTCTGTGTTCCCCCGTTCGTATCCTCCGGGGCGACGCGTCGCTGTAGGCCTGCGCCATGCACGCTCGCGGGATCCCACCCGAAAACATGGCGGACTGCGCCGCAGGGGTCCCGTGTAGCCGCCCCGGGCAGGGCCTCCTCGGCCTCCTTCGACTACAGTCAGCAGCGTATTCAACCGGCCGATGCAACACATTCGCTGAACAGTTCAGCAGGTGTATGGAGTCCGCGGAAGAAGTGGCGTGCATGGTTTCCTTGCTCGCAGGTCCGAAGCCGGCTTCTTCACGGGGGCGATACACACGATCGATGGTGCGTTCGGGGCTTGAACCGGTTTGGATCACGCATCCAATTCGATGCGGTCACCGTGAAAGCAGCTCGATCACCTCAGCCGTCAAGGTGACCGAGCGCGTCGAGTGGCTTGCGGTGCGAATCCATCGGCGCGCGTGTCCAACTTGTCTGCAGCTTTTCACTTGGCTTCGGATTCAAGCGACGTCCCGGTAGTTGCGAATTTGAGCCACGTGCAGAATTGCTATGGGGCCGGCACCAACTTGCCCGCGCGCACCTGATATATCGTCACCGTGCCGCGGAGATTGTCTCCGCGTGCATCGAAGGCGATCGGACCGATCAGGCCGGTGAGCTTTACGCTCGTCAGCTTCGGCCCGTAGACCAAGGGATCAGTGGAGCCGCCTTGCTTCATCGCTTCCACCAGCACCATGACCGCATCGTAGGCATAGGGCGCGAACACAATCACGTCGGTGCCGAAGCGCGCCTTGTATCGCTGGTTGAAGTCCGCAAAGGCGACCATGGCCTCGCGCGGCGCGCCGGCCTGCGAGCAGTAGGCACCCTCGTTGGTGCCGGCTGCAAGCTTGCTCCATTCGCTGGTGCACACGCCATCGCCCGCGATGAAGGAGGCTGTCAATCCAAGTTGCTTCATCTGCCGGTTGACCAGCGCGGCCTGCGCGTCGGCACCGGCGTAGACGATCACATCGGGCTTGAGCCCGCGCAGGGTGGTGAGAATGGCCGAAAAGTCTGTCGAGCGGTCTGTGCCGAACTCGCGTTTGATGATTTTCACCCCTGCCTTGCCGAGGTCCGTGATCACTTGGTCGGCCAGGCCTTGCCCGTACGCGGTGCGGTCGTCGATGACCGCTGCGGTCTTTGCCTTCAGTGTGCGTGCGATGTAGCCGGCGATGCCGTCGGCTTGCTGCACATCGGTGGCCATGAGCCGCGCGGCGAACTTGTACCCAGCGCGCGTGTACTGGGGGTTGGTTGCGGCTGGCGCGACTTGCGGGATGCCGGCGTCGTTGTAGACGCGAGCCGCGGGGATGGTCGTGCCCGAGTTGAGATGGCCGACGATGCCATTCACCCGCATGTCGGCGAGCTTCTGCGCCACCGTGGTGGCACTGGCGGGATCGGCCCGGTCGTCCTCGACCACCGCCTCGAATCGCAGCCTGCGGCCGCCAATTGCGAGGCTCTGCGCATTGAGGTCCTCGATGGCGAGCCTCGCGCCGTTCTCCATGTCCTTTCCCAGGTGGGCGATGGCGCCGGTCAGCGGGGCGGCGACGCCGATGCGTACAGGCGCGTCTTGCGCCTGCGCCTGTGTGCCGGCGAGGGTAGCGATGACGAGCAAGGCGAGGACGTGGCGTTTCGACGGGTTCATGCGCAACTCCGTGGTTCGGGTGGATCGTGATTCGGGCCGGCACAGCGCCGCAAGGCCTGGGTTAGAGTAGGCCGTCCAGATGGAATAAATTTCGCTGTTTTGCCCGAGTGCGTAGGGCGCGGGCGGACGAAACATGCGCAATACGCGCGTGCATCGAACGAAGCATTTTTCTTTTGCGGGCAATGCCGACATGGCCAGAACAAAATCCGACAACTTTGACGACATCCGGGCCACCATCCTCGACGCGGCCGCGGCGCTCTTTGCCAAGAACGGCTTTCGCAACACGAACATCATCGACATTGGCGCCGCCTGCAATGCGTCGAAGTCGCGCATGTATCACTACTTCCCCTCGAAGGAAGCGATGCTTGCAGAGATGCTTGGTAACCACGTGAGCGCCTTGGTGGCGATCGCCTCGGACTTAGTGTCTGCTCCAATCGATCCGCGTACACGGCTGCGCAACTACTTTCTCGCGCACCTCAAGTACTACTACGAGCAGCGCGACCGGCACACGGTGCTGATCGAGGATGTCTATCACCTGCCGGATGAATTGCGCGCGCAGGTGAATGCCAACGAGCAGAAGCTGGTGAACTTTCTGTGTGCGCTGCTGCGCGAGATCAACGCCCAGAAATTCAAGGACCGCCAGGCGGCGACCACGCATGCAATGCTGATGTATGGCATGCTGAACTGGACCTACACCTGGTATCAACCTACAGGGCGTCTTAGCCTCGATTCATTGGCCGATCAGGCGACCGACATGTGTTTGCATGGAATTGTGTAGCGTCTTCGTTGGAACACATCTTCGCAGCGGCGACAACATAGAAGCCGGGGGCCTCCTCCCGCGCACCGAGCCAACTTTCGAGTGGGGAGACGCGCACCCCTCGTCTCCATTGCGGTCCTCGCCTACCGAGAACTGCCATCGCTGCTTTGCAGCACAGCAAGTGGATTTACGCGTTCAGCCCGCGGGGCTTGAGCAGACCGCGCAGCCCGGCGTACCACCGGCGGCACGCATTCGGGCTTGGCGGCTGGTTCAAGCCCTCGTTCGGCTTCAAGAGAAACGAGAGCTTGCTTGATGCGACGAGCATGGCGTCACGCACGTCTGAATCCTTAGCCGCCTGGCGGTACGGCCACCGGCGCAACGCTGAAAAGTCGTCAAGCGACGAATAGCGCGAGGCGCATTGCTTCCTGCTCGGCGGCGTTGCCCGGCTGCGGGTAAGCCCTAGCTGCCACAAAGTGTTGCCCTTCATTTATATTCCGTCTGGAAGGATAAAGAAATTGCAAACGACCGACATCACCAGTACCTGCGCATTTCTCGAGCAGTACTTCGACCAGATCGAGGAGGGCGCTAGCTTCCGTTCGCGCGGACGCACTCTCACAGAGGCCGACATACTTCAGTGGTGCGCGCTGACCGGGGACTGGTACGTGCTGCACACCGACGCGCACCATGCGGCGCGCACGCGCTTTGGCCAACGCATCGCGCCCGGCCTGATGTTGCTGGCCTACGCGGCCGGCCTCGGCATTCCGCCCGCTGCGCCGGCGATCGTCGCGAACTACGGCAGCGACGCGCTGCGATTCACGGCGCCGGCGTTCATCGGCGACACCATTCATCTCGAGGCCGCAGTGCTCGAGAAGACGGTGAAGCGCCCCGCCACCGACGGGGTGCTGCGGCTGCAGTGGAACGTTCACAACCAAAACGGGCTGCTGCTGATGGCCAGCGAACTGCGCATCCTGATGGCTTTCCAGGGAGCTGCGCGATGAGCGGCGGGATCTCTACCGAAGCGGTGCGCCTGACGCTGGAACTGCCGCTCGCAGTCGTCGCGATCGACCGACCCGCTGCGAAGAACAGCCTGCGTCTCGACGAGATGACGGCGATCGCCGACGCAATCGGCGAAGCGGTGTCCGCTGGTGCGCGCGCGGTGCTGGTGCGCGGCACACGCCATGCCTTCTGCGCCGGACGCGACCTCAAGGACACGCATCCCGAGACCGACGACACGCTCGCGATCCTGCGCGAGCGGATCAACCCGGTCCTTGCCGCCGTGCGTGACTGCCCGGTGCCGACGATCGCAGCGGTGCAGGGCCCGGCGCTGGGCTTCGGCTTCGGGCTGGCGCTGGCCTGCGACATCGCGCTCGTTGCCGACGATGCGCTGCTAGGCAGCCCGTTCCGCAACATCGGCGCGGTGCTCGACTCGGGCGGTCATCATCACCTGCGCGAACGCGTCGGGCAGCATCGTGCAGCCGAGCTGATATTCCTGGGGCGGCTGATCTCGGGGCGTGAAGCCGCAGCGATGGGGCTCGTCAACCGAAGCGTGGCGGCCGAAGCGCTGGACGAGATCGCGCTGCAGATGGCGCGCGAGATCGCGGGTGGTCCAACTGCCGCCTTTGTTGCGTCGAAGCGAATCCTGTCGCGCGTGCTTTCTTTCGAAGAGACGCTCGAGCTCGAGGCGATCGCGCAAACCGAGGCGCTGGCAGGACCCGATGGCATCGAAGGCATCGGCGCCTTCCAGCAAAAGCGCAAGCCGCGCTTCATCGGACGCTAGGCGATGGCTATGACCCCCGCTCCTGATACAGCGCGTTCGCCGCGCGCCCACTTCCTTGCCGCGCTGGCCGAAGGCCGGCTGGTCTACCAGTTCGACCACGGCGCGGGTCGCGCGGTCTTTCCGCCGCAGGCCGTGGGACCGGGTGGACGACCCGGCGATCTCGAATGGCGCACCAGCCGTGGCAAGGGTACGGTCCATGCGTGCACCGAGGTGCAGCGGCGCGACGGCTCGTTCAACATCGCGCTGGTCGATCTCGACGAGGGATTCCGCATGATGGCCACGGTGGTCGATGCGTCCCCCGGCGCACTGCGCATCGGGCTGCGCGTGGCCGCGCGCATCGAGCTCTGGAACGATGTGCACCGCGTGGTCTTCGGAGCGCTCGCATGATGGCAACGAACCTGCGCGGCGCGACCGCAATCGCTGGCATCGGCAGCACCGGCTTCGCGACGATGCCGGTACTTTCATCGCCTCTCGACGCGATGGCGTTGGCCTCGGTGCGCGCGCTCGACGACGCGGGGCTCTCGCTGGCCGATGTCGATGGCGTGTTCGCGGCCGGGCTGCAGCTCTTCATGCCCACGCTCAGCTTGTGCGAGTACCTGGGCCTGCGCCCACGCTACACCGACTCAACCCAGGTCGGCGGCGGTGCCTTCCTCGCTCACTTGAATCACGCGCGAGCCGCGATCGCGGCCGGACTCTGCTCGGTCGCGTTGATCGCCTATGGCAGCACGCAGAAGTCCGCGGGCGGACAGTTTGCGACCCATTCCGAACCCAACCCCTACGAAGTGCCCTATGGCTACCCGGGCCCGCTCGCGGCCTACGCGATGGTCGCGCAGCGCCACATGCATGAATTCGGCACCACGCGCGAACAGCTCGCGCAGGTGGCGGTGAGCGCGCGCGACTGGGCGCGGCTGGACACCGACGCGCCAGATCCGGGGCCGCTGTGCATCGAGGATGTGATCGCGGCGCGGCCGGTGGCGCATCCCTTCACCGTGCGCGATTGCTGCCTCGTGACCGACGGCGGCGGCGCGCTGGTCGTGGTCTCGGCCGATCGCGCCGCACAGCTTCGACGCGAGCCGGTATATCTGCTCGGCGTGGGCGAGGCCGCCACGCACCGCAGCATCGCGCAGATGCCGGACCTGGTGCGCACCGCAGCCGCAACATCCTCGGCCACGGCCTATGCACAGGCCGGCTTCGGGCCGAAGGACATCGACGTGGTGCAGTTCTACGACGCCTTCACGATCATGCCGATCGTCTTCGCCGAGGACGCGGGCTTTTGCGCCAAGGGAGAGGGCGGTGCCTTCCTCGACGGCGGTCGCACCTCGCCAGGCGGCGATTTCCCGATGAACACCAACGGCGGTGGGCTCTCACTCGGTCATCCAGGCATGTTCGGCATCTACACCGCGATCGAGTCCGTGGTGCAGTTGCGCGGCGATGCCGGTGCGCGCCAGGTGGCCGGCGCCGAACTCGCGCTGGCCCACGCGCCGGGCGGCTACATGTCGAGCCAATGCACTGCAATCTTCGGCACCGCCGCCACGCTCTGAACCCACCATGAAACTCCAAGCCCTCCAACAGAAACACGCCGGCCGCCTGGCCGATGCCGTCGCCGCCGTGGCCCGCCGCGGCTACCACAGCGCTTATCCCGAGGATCCGGCGCATCCCGTCTATGCCGATGGCTCGCGAGAAGCCGGCGAGGCGGTTGTGCGCGCGCGCTGGATGCAGCGCGATGGCGCGATCCGCGGCGAGGAACGCAGCGCCTTCGGCGCGCCGTTCGACACGGCCTACGCCGACGAGCCGGTAGACGCCGTGCTCGCACGCGCCGAAGCCGTGGCGCCGGCATGGGCCGCGCTCGACCCGGCCGAGCGCGCCGCGGTGGCGCTCGAGATCCTCGAGGCGCTGCAGCAGCGCGCTTTCGAGATGGCTTTCGCCTGCACGCATGCCTGCGGCCAGCCGTTCGCGATGGCCTTCCAGGCCGGCACGGCGCATGCGCTGGACCGCGCGCTCGAGGCCGTGGCCATCGCCGTGCGCGAGATGGGCGCCTATCCGGCGCGCGTGCTCTGGGAGAAGCCCGATGCGCGCCGGCCGCTGCGCGTGGAGAAGACTTTCGAGATCCTGCCGCGCGGCATCGCAGCCGTGATCGGCTGCGCTACCTTCCCGACCTGGAATTCCTATCCGGGCCTGTTCGCAAGCCTGGTCACGGGAAACCCGGTGATCGTGAAGCCGCATCCCACAGCCGTGCTGCCGCTTGCGCTGTGCGTTGATACGGCGCGCACCGTGCTCGCGCGCCTGGGTCTCGACGCCGATGTGGTGCAACTGCTGGTCGACACGCGCGTTGCGCCCAAGACCAAGGCGCTTGCGCTCGATGCGCGCGTGAAGCTGATCGACTTCACGGGCGGTCCCGAATTTGGCGAGTGGCTCGAGACTCACGCGCGCCAGGCCCATGTCTTCACCGAGAAGGCCGG
Source organism: Variovorax sp. efr-133-TYG-130 (assembly GCF_030208835.1). Taxonomy (NCBI): domain Bacteria; kingdom Pseudomonadati; phylum Pseudomonadota; class Betaproteobacteria; order Burkholderiales; family Comamonadaceae; genus Variovorax; species Variovorax sp. efr-133-TYG-130. The sequence continues at coordinate 292,879 of NZ_JARVTD010000012.1, forward strand.
CGTCAATGCGGTGCTGATCGAGAGCACCGGCGACTACCCGGGCCTGGTACGCAACCTTGCGCTCACGCTGAGCCTTTACAGCGCCCAGATGTGCACCACGCCTCAGAGCCTGTACCTGCCGCGCACGGGCATCCGACTGCAGGACGGCATGGCGAAGACGGTCGAGGATTTCAAGGCCGACCTCGCCGCAACCGTGGGCAAGCTGGTCGCCGATCCGGTACGCGCCGTCGAATTGCTGGGCGCGATCCAAAGTGATGCCACCGAGGCGCGCGCCGTCGAAGCCACGTCGATCGGCGAGCCGGCGTTCGTCTCGCGCCGGCTCGCGCATCCCGAGATGCCCGATGCGGTGCTGCGCACGCCGGCCCTGTACACAGTGCCGCCCGAAGCCCTCGACACCATCGCGCGCGAGCACTTCGGCCCGATCAGCCTGCTGATCGTGACCGAGGACGCGGACGCAGCGCTGCGGCATGCGCACGAGGTCACGCGCTTGCGCGGTGCGATCACCTGGTCGGTGTACTCGCGCGACGAGGCCTTCGTGCGCCGCGTGAAGCACGCGGCCGCCGACGCTGGCGTGCACCTCACGCTCGACATGACCGGCCCGGTGCTCGTGAACCAGTCCGCGGCCTTCAGCGACCTGCACGTGAGCGGCCACAACGCGGCCGGCAATGCGGCGCTGTGCGACACGGCCTTCGTGCTCCCGCGCTTCCGCGTGCTGCAGACGCGCCGCTACCTCGCCGCCTGAGGCGCGGCCACTGCCAAGAACCAAGGAGACGCCCATGACCGAATCCCGCAATGCGAAGGCCGCAGCCGATGCCGCCGACGATTTCCTGTCGCTCGACGAACTGCAGTCGCGCCAAGACGCCAAGCTCGCCGCGCTTGGCCGCCGGCTCGCCGACTCGCCGCAGTGGCGGGCGCATTTAGCGGCCGCCGGTGCCTCCCCACTCGACCTGAAGGACCGTGCCGCGCTGCAGGCGCTGCCGTTGCTCGAGAAGAGCCACCTGCGTGAGCTCTATCCGTATCCGCTGCTCACGGTGCCACTCGAGCAGGTGGTGCGCTTCTGCGCGACCTCGGGAACCACGGGCCTGCCGGTGCTGTTCGGCTTCACGCGCAAGGACTGGGAAGACACGCTGGTGCGCCAGCTTGCACGTATTTACCGCACGGTAGGCGTTCGCGCGGGTGACCGCGTCTACCAGGGCTATGGCTACGGGCTGTGGATCGGCGGCAGCTCGATGGACGAGGCGCTCAAGGCCTATGGCGCGGTCAACTTTCCTGTCGGCCCCGGCCGTGGCGAACTGATGGTCCAGTGGCTGCGCGACCACCGCCACACGGTCACGACCATGTCGCCGCTATGGCTGATGACGTTGATCCAGCAGGCGCACAAGGCCGGCATCGATCCGCGCCGCGACTGGTCACTGCGCGTGGGGCTGTTCGGCGGCCAGTCGGTGTCAGCCACCTTCCGCAGCGAAATGGAGGCGTTGATGCCCGAGGGTTTTCTGGCGCACAACATCTACGGCACCACGGAGGCCGGCGGGCCGGTGCTCGGCGTCTCCTGCGCGCATTCGCACGGTGACGACGAGATGCATCTGGTCAATGACGACAGCGTGCTCAGCGAGATCCTCGATCCGCAGACCCTGCGCCCAGTGGCGCCGGGCGAGGTTGGCGAGATCGTCTTCACCACCCTCGACAAAGAGGCCTCCCCGGTGCTGCGCTGGCGCACGCGCGACCTGGTTCGCCGCTCCGCCCAGCCCTACCGTTGCGCTTGCGGCCGCCATGCCTATGCGCGCATAGGCCGCATCATTGGCCGCTCGGACGACATGCTCAAGGTGCGCGGCGTGCTGGTCTATCCTTCGCAGATAGAGGACGTGATCGCCGGAGTCGAGGGCTTGGCCAAGGACGCCTGGCAGATCTACATAGACAGCGAGCGCAGCGTGCTCGACCACATGGAAGTGGCCGTGGAGCGCGTGCCTGGCGCTGCCTGCGCGGGCGACGAACTGGCGCGCGAGGTGCGCGCTCGGCTCAAGGCCCGGCTGGGCCTCACGTGCGAAGTGCGTTGCCACGACGAGGGCGCACTGCCGCGCTACGAAGCCAAGGCCACGCGCGTGCTGAGGCGCAGCGCCGCAGAAGCCAATCTGGCATGACGCACCGCACACAACCATGCGGACCACCCGCGCGGATGTCTTTGCGGACACGTCCTTTTTTTTCAATTGATAAGCCGTCTGGAAGGCGAATCAATGAACAACCCCTGAAAACTGAACACATGACAAGGAGAGATTCCCGATGAACCCGTCCCCCGCTTCCCAGGACACCGCCGCGCTCGCGCGCGCGCTGATCCCGCCGCCCGAACAGGTGCTCGCCATGCCCGATCCGCAGACGCTGCTCGCCGAGATCGAGACCGCGCCCGGCATCGACGGGGCGAACATCTTTCCCCTCGAGTGGCACGTGCAGACACCCAAGCTCTACGACATCTACGACGCCGCGCGCGATCCGGGCTGGTCGCCGCACACGCTGGCCTGGGACACGCTGCGCGCGGAGGACTACAGCCTCGACCAGCGCTACGCCATGGCCTACTGGTTCTCGCTACTCGCCGTGTTCGACGGCTCGGGGCCCTCGGTGTTTGCGCGCGCCATGATCCACACCTACGAGAGCAAGGAAGAGGACCCCGTGCGCAAGTGCTTCTTCTCGGTCGTGCGCGACGAGATGAACCACGAGGAAGTCTGCGGGCGCGCCATCAAGCGCCTCACACCCGGCGGCCCGCTCGGCTATGTCCCCGAGACGCCGCTCGGGCATCTGGCGCGCAACAACATCGAGTGGCTCTACTACAACGGCTCGCGCTACTGGACCGGCTTCAAGAACGGCGTCGACAAGTACCCACTCGCGATTCTGTTCACCTCTTTCCTGTTCGGCGAGGTGGCCTCGAGCACGCTGTTCCACGGGATGTACCAGCGCACCACTATCCCGGTTTTCAAGGAAGCATTCAAGCGCATCGGGCAGGACGAGGGACGCCACCTGGGCATCTGCCTCGCGGTGCTGCAGAAACTGCTGCCGGTGCTCACCGAAGACGACAAGCAGATGATCAGCATCCAGCTGCGCGCAGGTTTCGTGTTCCTCTCAGGCATTCTGTATGAGCCGCCCGAGCAGTTCTGGAAGCTGCCGCCCACCTTCATCCCCGCGCAGCGTCATATCGACGAGGTCGCGCGCAGCGCCGGCTTGGGCATCCTCACGCTCGACGAGCGCAAGGCCAATTGGAAAACGGCCGTACTGCGGATGAAGGCCAACCTCGATCCCTACGGCATCGAATTCCCCGCGCTGCCCGAAGTCGGCATCGAGGGCAAGGAAGTGGTGTTCGATCCCGAGAAGGTGATCCCGATCTTCTAGGCCGAATGAAATTCATGAACATGAGCAGAACGATCGTCGTCAACGAGGCCCTGCGCTTCGGTGTGCCCGAGGGCGAGATCATCCTGGACGCCGCGCTGTCGCAGGGCGTGATCCTGCCGCACCAGTGTCGGGGCGCTTCCTGCGGCATGTGCAAGGCGCGTGTCACGCAGGGCACAGTCGACAACGGCTGGTCGCTGGGCCTCGCGATCTCCGACCAGGAGATTGCCGACGGCTTTTGCCTGATGTGCCAGTCGCGGCCGTTGAGCGCCGAGGTGCATCTGAGCACGGTGCAGCCGATCCCGGGCGGCGAGGGCTCGGCCGTGCAGAGCTTTGAGGCGCGCGTGCTATGCAACACACCGCTCACGCCGCGCGTGCGGCGGCTGGTGTTGCAGGCGTGCGAGCCGGCGCGTTTCGAAGCGCAGGCCGGCACCTATGTGGAGCTCGCGCTGCCGGGACTCTCGCCGCACCGACGCTACAGCCTCGCGACCGTGCCCTCAAGCGATGGCCTGATAGAGCTGCTGGTGGCGCGCCATCCGGGCGGAGCGGCCAGCGGCCACGTCCACGACCTGCTGCAGCTCGGCGACATCATCGGTGTGACCGGGCCGTACGGTACCTGCCGATTGCCCGAGGGTGAGGGCCCGGTGCTCGGGCTCGCGGGTGGCACCGGCCTGGCACCCGTGCTCTCGATCATGGAGGATGCGCTCGGGCAAGGTGACACGAGCCCGATGACGCTGCTGTTCTCGGTTCGCGACGACACCGAATTGATGCTGCTGGACCGCCTCGCGGGGCTGGCGCACGCGCATCCGAACTTCCGCTATGCGCTGCTGGTGACCGAGGCACGCAGCCGCTTCTCCACGAAGCAGCAGTACGCGCCCTCGTGGCTGCGCGAGAACCACGAGTCGCTGGCCGGCGCTCGCGCGGTGATCGGCGGCTCGCCGGGCTTCGTCGCGGCCTGCTCCGACACCTGCATCGCGCTAGGCATGGGGAGCGAGGCGATCTCAGCCGACAGCTTCACGCCGGTGGCGCAGACCTAGCTTTTCCGATTTCTTCCCGGCACGACAGACATATAAAAGGAGACAACGATGATTGAGATTGCAAAGGCCCATTTCCGGGCTGCCGCCTTCGGCGCGTCACTGTGCTTCGCGGCGCTCACGGGCGCGCGGGCCGACATCAATGTGGGCGTGGTGGTCTCGGCCACCGGGCCCGCCGCCTCGGTCGGCGTGACCCAGCAGCGCACGGTGTCGGTGCTGCCCGCCAGTGCGGGTAGTGAGAAGATCAACTACATCCTGCTCGACGACGCGTCCGACACCTCGACCACGGTCAAGAACGTGCGCAAGCTGATCTCCGAGTCGGCAATTGACCTGCTGATCGGGCCGAGCCTCACGCCCAACTCGCTGGCCGTGCTCGACGTCCTGGTGGAAAGCGGTACGCCGATGATCAGCCTCGCGGGCTCGGGCGCCATCGTCGAGCCGGTGGACGAACGCAGGCGCTGGGCCTTCAAGACGCCGCAGAGCGACACTCACATGGCGACTGCGATCATCAAGCACATGGCCGACAACGGCGTGAAGCGCGTGGCTTTCATTGGCTTCAACGATGCTTACGGCGAAGGTTGGTGGCGTGAGTTCAACAAGCTCGCGGAGCTGCGCAAGATCGAGGTGGTGGCCAACGAGCGCTACACGCGCACCGATGCTTCGGTTACCGGGCAGGTACTCAAGCTGCTGGCCTCGCAGCCCGATGCGGTGTTCATCGCGGCCTCGGGCACGCCGGCGGTGCTGCCGCAGGCCACGCTGTTCGACCGCGGCTACCGCGGCAAGGTCTACCAGACGCATGGCGTGGCGAACAACGACTTCCTGCGCGTGGGAGGCGCCAAGCTCGAGGGCACCTTCGTGCCGGCTGGCCCCGTGCTGGTGGCCGAGCAACTGCCTGACAGCCATCCGGCGAAAAAGCCCTCGCTCGAATTCATCCGAAAGTATGAGGCGCTGCCGAACGCGGGCCAACGTTCCACCTTCGCCGCCTACCTCTGGGATGCGGCGCTGATCCTGCAGGACGCGGCGCCGCGCGCGCTCAAGGGCGCCAAGCCCGGCACGCCCGAATTCCGCAAGGCGCTGCGCGACGCGATAGAGGCCACGCAGGACCTGCATGCCACCAACGGCGTCTACAGCCTCGGGCCCAAGGACCACATCGGCCTGGACCAGCGCAGCCGGGTGATGGTGCGCATCGAGAAGGGCAGCTGGAAGTACATCCCCTGACGCACGCCGGACACGAAAGATCATGGATATGCAGATCTTCGGCCTGCTGGTGCAGGACGGCCTTGCGAGTGGCGCGGTCTACGTGCTGCTGGCGCTGGCGCTCGTGATGGTCTTCACCGTCACGCGCATCGTGTTCGTCCCGCAGGGCGAATTCGTCAGTTGCAGCGTGCTGACCATTGCGGCGTTCCAGCAGGGCCATGCGCCGGGACTGGCGGTGCCGGTCGCGGCGGTGGCTCTGTTGGCCTGCGGCATGGAAACCGCCGGGCGTGTGCGGCAGCGCAATCTCGCGGGGCTCGGTGCCCGGATCGCGCTGCTCGGCGCGCTGCCGATGGCGGCCTGCGCCTTCGCGTGGTTCGGCGTCGACGCGCGCTCTCCGGCCTGGATGCAGACGGCCGCGGCGGTGGCGCTGGTCACGGCGATGGGGCCGCTGATCTACCGCACGGTGTTCCGGCCGATGGGCAATGCCACGCCGCTGGTGCTGCTGGTGGCGGCGATCGCGCTGCACTTCGTGCTGGTGGCGCTGGGCCTGTACGTGTTCGGGCCCGAGGGCTCGCGGCTGCCGGGCTTTGAACTGCCGGCCGGCCTGCTCGCGGGACTGCCGGTGGCGCCCCAGACGCTGGCTGTGGTGATGGCGAGTGCCGTGCTCGTGGCCGTTTTCTTCGCTTTCTTCGGCCACACGCTGAGCGGCAAGGCGCTGCGCGCCACCGCCGTGTGCCGCGATGGCGCGCGGCTGGTTGGTATTTCGCCTGACCACTCGGGCGAGTTGGCGCTGACCATCGCCGCCTTCATCGGCGCCGTCTCGGGCGTGCTGATCGGCCCCTTCACAACCATCTACTACGACTCGGGGTTCCTGCTTGCGCTCAAGGGCTTTGTAGGTGCGATTGTCGGCGGCCTCTCGGGCTACGTCCTTGCCGCTGGAGGCTCGCTCGTAGTGGGCCTGCTCGAGGCCTTCTCGTCTTACGGTGCGAGCGCTGCCAAGGAGATCATCGTGTTCGCATTGATCGTGCCGCTGCTGCTGTGGCGGTCGCTGGCCGACCCGCATTCGCAGGAGGCTTCATGACGTTTCGTTCCTGGGTGCTCGCGGCCTTCGCCGTGGCGGCCATTTCTGGCGTCGTGCTGTTCGCCTCAAGCTACTACGTCACGCTTGCGAGCTTCGTGCTGCTCTACGCCACGGTGGCGCTCGGGCTCACCTTGATGACCGGTTTCGCCGGGCTGATCTCCTTCGGGCAGGCGGCCTTCGTCGGCATCGGCGCCTACGCGGCCGGCTACCTCGCGGTGGCACACGGCGTGCCCGGCTGGGCCACGCTGCTGGCCGGGGTCGCGCTCGCAACGCTCGCGGCCGCAGGGATCGGCGCATTGACGCTCTCGATGGGCGGCCACTACCTGTCGCTGGCCACGCTGGCATGGGGCGTGGTCGTCTACTACGGGCTGGGCATTGTCGAGCCGCTGGGCGGCTTCAACGGCCTGTCGGGCATTCCCGCGCTGACCCTCTTCGGTCTCGACTTCGCCTCCGAGCGGTCGATGTTCTGCCTGATCGCGCTGGGCTTCGCGCTCGCCTTCTGGCTGGTGCGCAACCTGCTCGACTCTCGGTTGGGGCGCGCCGTGCGTGCGCTGCGCGCCGGTGCCGACCTGCCCGAGGCGTTTGGTGCGCATGCGTTCCGGCTCAAGGTCGCGGTGTTCTGCACCGCCGCGGGCTTGGCCGGCATGGCGGGCTGGCTCTACGTCTACATGCAGCGCTTCCTCAACCCCACGCCCTTCGGGTTGCAGATGAGCATCGAATACCTGTTCATGGCCGTGATGGGCGGCGTGGGTGCGCTGTGGGGTGCGCTGGTAGGCGCTGGCGTCGTGGTGGTGCTCAAGCAGGTGCTCCAGGATGTGCTGCCGGCACTGCTCGGCCGCTCGGGCAACTTCGAAATGGCGGTGTTCGGCGTGCTGATGCTGCTGATCCTCGCGCGCGCCAATGCGGGACTGTGGCCACTGCTGGCGCGCTGGACGCGCGCCGCGCCCGCGGCGGCACCGCGGCCCGTGGCGAGCGGCGAACCGGCCGTGCTGCAAATGCCAGCGCAGCGCGCGCCCGCCACGGCAGGTGAGGTGCTTCTGTGCGTCGACGAGGCCGAGAAGCGCTTCGGTGGGCTGGTCGCGGTCAACCGCGTCTCCTTCGAGGTGCGCGACCGGGAGATCGTTGCGTTGCTGGGTCCCAACGGCGCGGGCAAGAGCACGCTGTTCAACCTGATCACCGGCCTCTTGCCCGCCAGCGCCGGCGCGATCACGCTGCGCGGCCAGCGCATTGATGCGCTCGGCGCGCGCCGCGTGGCCGCGCGTGGCGTGGCGCGCACCTTCCAGCATGTGAAGCTGGTGGCCGATATGAGCGTGCGAGACAACGCGGCGCTCGGCTGCCATCTGCTCGGGCGAGACGGCTGGCTGCGCGCGATGCTTCGGCTGGACCGTCGTGAGGAGGCCGAGATCCAGGCCATGGCGCTGGCTCAGCTGAGGCGCTGCGGCCTCGAGGACCTCGCGGACGCGCCTGCCGCCAGCCTGCCGCTGGGCAAGCAGCGCATTCTGGAGATCGCGCGCGCCCTGTGCGCCCGCCCTCAGCTGCTGCTGCTCGACGAGCCCGCTGCTGGCCTGCGGCACCAGGAGAAAAGGAACTTGGCCGTGCTGCTCAAGCAGCTGCGCGGCGAGGGGGTGACCGTGCTCATCGTGGATCACGACATGGAATTCATCATGGACATCGCCGACCGACTGGTCGTGATGCAGTTCGGCCAAAAGATTGCAGAGGGCGAGGCGCAGGCAGTGCGCGACGACCCGCGCGTGCAGCAAGCCTACTTGGGGAGTGCGGCATGACGCTGGAAGCCCGCGCCCTGTGCGCGTTCCATGGCCGCATCCCGGCGCTGCACGAAGTCGACGTGGCGGTGCCGCCCTCGGGCATCGTCACCGTGGTCGGACCCAATGGCGCAGGCAAGTCCACGCTGCTGGCCGCGCTCATGGGTCGGCTGCCGATGAGCGGCGAAGTCCGGCTTGACGGCACCGACCTGCGCTTCGTCTCGCCCGAGCGCCGCGTGGCGATGGGCCTTTCACTGGTGCCCGAGCAGCGTGACCTTTTCGGGACCATGAGCGTGGCCGACAACCTTGAGCTCGGCGCCTTCTGCTGGCGCCGCGCGGGGCGGCGTGCCATCGCCGCCGAGATGGAGCGCGTGTACGCGCTGTTCCCGCGCCTGGGCGAGCGGCATGCCCAGCTGGCGCACACGCTCTCAGGCGGCGAACGGCAGATGCTCGCTTTGGGCCGTGCGTTGATGGCGCGCCCGCGCATTCTCCTGCTCGACGAGCCGAGCCTGGGGCTCGCGCCGCTGGTGGTGCGTGACATCTTCGCGACCGTGCGGCGGCTCCAGGCGCAGGGCGTGGCGATTTTGCTGGTCGAGCAGAACGCGCGCGCCGCCTTCGAGGTGGCCGACCATGCTTACGTGCTCGAGATGGGCCGCGTGAGCCTGCAGGGGCCGGCCACCGATGTCGCGCGCGATGCGCGAGTCGCCGACAGCTACTTGGGGCGCGCCGCAGCGGCGTCGGCCCCCATCGAATTGATACCGCCCGTCGTGCTGGCGGCCTGAAGGACATACGCATGAATGAGAAATCCCTTGCGCTGCACGAGCGCCCAGTAGCCGCGGTGATTCGGCAATTGCGCGAATGTTTTGGCGATCGCTGCACGACCGGCCAGGCGGTGCGCGACCAGCACGGCAAGGACGTGTCCTTCCATCCGCTGCATGCCCCAGACGCGGTGGTGTTCGCCGAATCGACTGAGGAAGTGGCCACGGTCGCGCGGCTTTGCCACGCGGCCTCGGTGCCGATGATCCCCTTCGGCACCGGAACCTCGTGCGAAGGCGGCGTCGCGGCGCTGCACGGTGGCATCTGCATCGACCTTTCGCGCATGAATGCCGTGCTCGAGATCCACGAGGCTGACTTCGACTGCCGCGTGCAAGCCGGCGTGACGCGCAAGCAGCTCAACGCGGCGCTGCACGGCAGCGGTCTGCATTTCCCGATTGACCCCGGCGCCGATGCCTCGATCGGAGGCATGGTGTCGACGCGCGCCTCGGGCACCAACGCCGTCCGCTACGGGACCATGCGCGAGAGCGTGATGTCGCTCGAGGTGGTGCTGCCCGATGGAGAGGTGGTGCGCACCGGGGGGCGCGCCCGGAAGTCGGCCGCGGGTTACGACCTCACGCACCTGTTCACCGGCGCGGAGGGCACGCTAGGCATCGTCACCGAGGTGGGCCTGCGATTGCATCCGCTGCCCGAGCAGATCGCGGCCGCGCGTTGCGCTTTTCCTCATTTGCGCGCGGCCATCGACGCGGTCACTGCGATCATGCAGACCGGTGTGCCGGTGGGGCGCATCGAGTTCCTCGATGCGCAGCAGATCGAGGCCTGCAACCGCTACGCGAAACTCGGGCTGCCGGTCATGCCCACGCTGTTCCTCGAATTCCACGGTGCGCCCGAAAGCGTGGCACAGCAGGTGCGCGTGGCCGAGGAACTCGCAGGCGAGAATGGCGGCGTTGGCTTCGCGTGGTCCGACACGCCCGAGGAGCGCAGCCGCCTCTGGCAGGCACGCCACGACGTGTGGTGGGCAGCGCTAGCACTGCGCCCCGGCTGCCAGGGCATGCCCACCGATGCCTGCGTGCCGATCTCGCGCTTGAGCGAAGCGGTGCTGGCAGCGCGCGCCGACGTCGAAGAACTGGGGCTCACCGCCCCCATGTGCGGTCACGTGGGCGACGGCAACTTCCACCTGTGCGTGGTGGTCGACCCCGCCGATGTCGACGAGATGGCGCGTGCCGAGACGCTGAACGCGCGCTTGATGCGCCGCGCCATCGCGATGGGCGGCACCTGCACCGGCGAGCACGGCATTGGCTACGGCAAGCTCGACTTCCTCGAACTCGAGCGCGGCGCCTCGATGCGCGTGATGGCGGCGATCAAGCAGGCGCTCGATCCACGCGGAGTGATGAACCCGGGTAAGGTGCTGCGGCAACCCAGCGTGTGAACCGCTCCGTCAGAACGATACCCGCGTCAGGTCGAGCCGTGTGTCGTTCTTGACCTCGCGCAGCGCGACCGAGGTCTTGATCTGCCGGATGCCCTCGAGCTTCAGCATGAAGCGGTGAAGGAAGCGGTCGAAGGCCAGCGCGTCGGGTACCACGATCTTGAGGATGTAGTCGCTGTCGCCGGTGGTGACCCAGCACTCGAGGATTTCGGGCGTGGCCTGGACCGCGCGCTCGAAGGCCGCCACCACCGTTTCCGAATGCCGCTCCAGGCTGATCTGCGTGAACATGCAGCCATGCAGGCCGACCTTGTTGCGATCGACCAGTGCGACGAAGCGGCGGATGATCCCGCTGTCCTCGAGGTCGCGAAGCCGGCGCCAGCAGGGCGCTGAAGACAGGCCCACCTCGTCGGCCAGTGCCTGCACCGTCATGCGGCCGTCGGCCTGGAGCAGGTCGAGGATGCGGCGAGTGGGTGCGTCGGACAGCGGCGTCGAATCAGTCTTTCCCATGGTGGCAATCTCCGGAATGAAACATGCCGGGTTGTCACCAACACCGCACGGATCGCAATTATATATGCTGTCCAGACGGATTAATATTTGATCTTCCCCCGATGGACGGATCCACACCATGCAGACACAAGAAGCAGCGCTCGCGCTGGAGACAGGCTACCGGCTCGAAGACAACCGCACCGCGCGCGCAGGCCGCGTGTTCCTTACCGGCACGCAAGCACTGGTGCGGCTGTTGTTCCGCCAGCAGCAAGAGGACAAGGCCCGCGGCTGGAACACCGCCGGCTATGTGAGCGGATACCGTGGCTCCCCGCTCGCGGGCGTTGACACTGAGTTGTGGCGAGCCAAGTCAGATCTGGCCGAACACGGCATCCGCTTTCTGCCGGCCATCAACGAGGACCTTGCCGCCACTGCGGTGATGGGCACGCAGCAGGTTGGCCTGGACCCCGAGCGCGAGGTCGACGGCGTGTTCGCCATGTGGTACGGCAAGGGGCCGGGCGTGGACCGCGCGGGCGATGCGATCCGCCACGGCAACGCGGCCGGCACGTCACGCCGCGGCGGCGTGCTGATGGTGGTGGGCGACGACCATGCCGCCACGTCTTCGTCGATCCCGAACGCCAGCGACCTGTCGCTGATGGGCTGGGGAATTCCGATCGTGCATCCGGCCTCGGTCGACGAGTACGAAGCCTTCGGCCTCTGGGGCTGGGCCGCGTCGCGCCATGCCAGCACCTGGGTCGCGTTCAAGGCGATCTCGGAGACGGTCGAGAGCGCGCGCTCGGTCGATGCTTCTATCGATGCGGCGTTCGCATTGCCCGAGCCCTCCGAATTGGCCGATACCTCAGCGCTCGAATACCGCACGAGCGACTTCCTCACGGCGGCCGTCGAAATACGGCTGGCCGCCAAGCTCGAAGCCTTCAGCGCTTTTGCGCGCGGCAACCCGCTCGACCGCCTGGTGGTGGCCGCGCCCGAGGCCACGACCGGCATCGTGGCGGTCGGCAAGTCCTTCCACGACCTGATGGAAGTGCTGCAGCGCTGCGGCTTCGGCGCCGACGACCTGCCGGCGCTCGGGCTGCGGCTTTACAAGCCCGGCCTGGTGTTCCCGCTCGATAACGAGGGCGCCGACCGCTTCTGCGAGGGGTTGTCTCATGTGCTGGTGATCGAGGAGAAGGCATCGGTGGTCGAACAGCAACTCAAGGACCGCGTGTTCAACCGCGCGCGCCGGCCCACGGTCTGTGGCAAGCAGGACCTTGAAGGCCATCCGCTGCTGGCCTGGACCGGCCAGCTCTCGCCAGCGAGCATCGCTGCCGCGCTGCTGACGTGGCTGCGCGCCATCGGGCATCCGCTGGCTGCGCGCATCGACACCGCGCGTTTCGCCCCGCGCGCAGCGCTGTCGAACGAGGCCGACGGCATGCGGCGGCTACCGTACTTCTGCTCGGGCTGCCCGCACAACAGCTCGACCAAGGTGCCTGAGGGCAGCCAGGCACAAGCCGGCGTGGGCTGCCACTACATGGCGAGCTGGATGGACCGCGACACGGGCGGCCTCACGCAGATGGGCGGCGAGGGCGCCGACTGGCTCGGGCGCGGCGCCTTCACGCGCGTGCCGCACGTCTTCCAGAACATGGGGGAGGGCACCTACTTCCACTCGGGCTACCTCGCCATCCGTCAGGCGGTCGCAGGCGGCGCCAACATCACCTACAAGATCCTGTTCAACGACGCGGTGGCCATGACCGGCGGCCAACCCGTCGACGGCCAGACCAGCGTGCCGCAGATATGCACCCAGGTCGCAAGCGAGGGCGCGCGCAAGGTGGTCGTCGTGACCGACGAGCCACAGCGCTACCAGGGCGTGACCTTGGCCGCGGGCGTGCAGGTGCGGCATCGCCGCGAGCTCGACATGGTGCAGCGCGAGTTGCGCGAGATCTCCGGCGTCACGGTTCTTGTCTACGACCAGACCTGCGCGGCCGAGAAGCGCCGCCGTCGCAAGCGCAAGAGCTATCCCGATCCGGCGCGGCGGGTACTTATCAACCCCGAGGTCTGCGAAGGCTGCGGCGACTGCGGCACGCAGTCGAACTGCCTGTCGGTCGCGCCGCTGGAGACCTCGTTCGGCCGCAAACGCCAGATCGACCAGTCGAGCTGCAACAAGGACTTTTCGTGTGCTGAAGGCTTCTGCCCCAGCTTCGTGAGCGTGCTCGGCGGCAGCTTGCGCAAGGGCACGGTGGCGGCGCCCGCGCAGGATCCCGAGGCGCTGGCTGCAGCGCTTGCGCTGCCTGCGCTGCCTTCGCTCGCGCACCCCTTCGACCTGATGATCGCGGGCGTCGGCGGTACCGGCGTCATCACGCTCGGCGCGCTGATCGCGATGGCTGCGCACCTCGAGGGCAAGGGCGTCTCGGTGCTCGACTTCACCGCGCTCGCGCAGAAAGGCGGCTCGGTCGTGAGCCACGTGCGCCTGGCCGACACGCCCGATCGCCTGCATGCGGTGCGCCTGCTGCCGGGCACCGCGCGCACCCTGATCGCCGCCGACTTGGTGGTGGGTGTACTGCCCGACGTGCTGGGCGTGATCGGCGAGGGCCGCACGCGCGTGGTGGTCAACACGCATCTGCAGACCCTGGCCGAGTTCACGCGCCAGCCCGACCTGCCCTACCGCGAGGACGCGCTGCTGGCGAAGATCGAGGCCGCCGCGGGTGTCGCGCAGGTCGAGCGCATCGACGCGAACGCCACCGCCAAGGCGCTGCTGGGCGACGCCATCGGCGCCAACATGCTGATGCTCGGCCATGCCTGGCAGCAGGGCGGCGTGCCGGTGAGCCTGGCGGCGCTGATGCGCGCGATCGAGCTCAACGGCGTGGCCGTGGCAGCCAACAAGCGTGCCTTCGCGGCTGGCCGCCTCACCGCCGCCGATCCGCAATGGCGCCAGACCCTGATGGGTGACCGGCGCAGCGTCGTCACACTGAACCTGCCACAGTCTTTCGAGAAGCTGCTTGAGGAACGCGTGCGCTTCCTCACCGACTATCAAAACGCGCGCTATGCGCGTCGCTACCTCGATACCGTGCGCCGCGTGGAGGCCGCTGAGCGAGGCATCGCACCTGGAGCTCGGCGGCCGCGGCTGGCGGACGCGGTGGCACGTTCGCTGTTCAAGCTGATGGCCTACAAAGACGAGTACGAGGTCGCGCGGCTGCATGCGCGGCCCGAGTTCCTTCAGAACCTGCGCAGTCAATTCGAGGGCAACTTCAAACTGCAATTCCACTTGGCGCCGCCGATCTTCGAGAAACGCGGCGCTGACGGCAAGGTGCTCAAGCGCAGCTTTGGCGCCTGGATGTTGCCGGTGTTCCGCGGGCTCGCGGCGATGCGCGGCCTGCGCGGCACGCCGATTGATCCCTTCGGCTGGCTGGCCGAGCGGCGCGAGGAACGCGCGCTGCTGGTCGAATACGAAGGGCTCGTCGAGCGCCTGCTTGACGGACTGACCAACGAGCGCATCGGAAGCGCGGTGGCGGTTGCCGCGCTGCCCGAGAAAATCCGTGGCTACGGGCATGTGAAGGCGCGCGCCATCTCTGAGTACCGACGCAATCTGGCCACGCTGCTGGCTGCGCACGACGCACCGCCGCCTGCCGTGCAGTCGCCCGCGCTGAAGACTGCCTGATCGAGGAACGCCGCCATGCCCATCGCCCTCGATTGCCGTTACCGCCCCGGTGGCGCGCAGGACCGCCTGCCGATCCGTGCAGCCCACCTCGACTACATGATCGCTAACCAGGGGCGCGTGCTGCACGGCGGCCCGTCGCTGGTCGACGGGGAGCTGGTCGGTATGTACCTGCTGCTGGCCACCGACGACCCTGGGCAGGCTGACGACTTCCTGGCCGGCGAGCCCTATGCGCGAGCCGAGCTCTTCGCCGAAGTGCAGCGGACGCTCTTCACGGGCTACCTGCCCGAACCGCGACGGGGCTTCCTGGCGGAACTGCGGCGCGATGCATCGCGCTGCGTCGCGGCCGCGGACTGAGCAAGCGCGGCACCCACGGGGGCCCGCGCACAAAGTCCTCGGCCATGTCGTCCCAGGAAGAGTGCTTTTTGACGCCGAGGGTGTCTATAAATATGCCGTCTAGACGGCTCAATATGTTATCGAACATGTCCCACTATCTAGACGCGCAATGCATTGACGACTTTCGCGAACTGCCACGACGCGCGCTGCCGCGCACGGTGTTCGATTTCATTGACGGTGGCGCGGGCTCTGAGTCGAGCGCGCTCGGCAGCAGCTTCGGCATTCCTTCCGTGATGGGAACGGGCGCAAACCTCGATTTCGCGGCGCTGGAGGTGACCGTGGGCGAACAAATGGCACGCGTCCTGCGGCGCATCGACGCGCTGCTGGCGCAGGCGGGGTCGGACAAGTCGAGACTGCTGAACGCCACCATCTGGCTCGCCGAGATCGACGACTTTCCCGAGATGAACCGTGTGTGGACCGGCTGGCTCCCGCCGGCGTGCGCACCGGCGCCCGCGACCGTTGGCGCGCTGCTCGCGCTGCCCACGCTCCTGGTCGAGGTGGCGGTGATCGCTGCGACCGGTGCCCACTGACATTCTTGCCTACCTCGACGCTCATGAACCCCACCCCCGCGCACACCGCCATCAGCCGGCGACAGACCATCGTCGCCACGACCATTGGCAACGGCCTCGAGATCTTCGACTTCACCGTCTATGGTTTTCTCGCACTGGTAATCGGCAAGCTGTTCTTTCCAACCTTCAGCGGCTACGGCCAACTGCTGCTCACGGTAGCGACCTTTGGCGTCGGCTTCATCATGCGGCCACTGGGTGGCATTGTGATTGGTGCCTACGCCGACCGCGCGGGCCGCAAGAAGGCCATGACCCTGACCATCTTCTTGATGGCGCTTGGCTGCGCGGTGATCGCATTCACGCCCACCTACGCCACCATCGGCGTCGCGGCGCCGGTGCTGGTCGTGCTGGCGCGGTTGATCCAGGGCTTCTCGGCCGGTGGCGAAGTCGGTGCGTCCACCACGCTGCTGGTAGAACATGCCACGCCGCAGAACCGTGGCTACATGGCGAGCTGGCAGTTCGCGAGTCAGGGCCTGGGCGTGATGCTCGGTGCGGTCGTGGTGGGCACGCTGACCTTCACGCTGTCGCCGCAATCCATGGAAAGTTGGGGCTGGCGCGTGCCCTTCTTCATCGGCATGCTGATCGCGCCGGTGGGCATCTACATCCGCCGCCACCTCCACGAGTCGCTGGAAATCACGCCCGATCAAGGCGCGAAGCCGCGCGAAAGCAGCTTGCGGATCGTGTGCACGCAGCATGGCGGCACAGTACTTGCGGCCATCCTCACCATGGTAGGCGGCACCACGGCTGCCTACGTGATCACCTTCTACATGCCGACCTACGCGGTGCGCGAGCTGGGGCTCGCCCCATCGGTCGCGCTGTTCGGCGCGGCGATCACAGGGCTGATCCTGTTTCTGGCTTCGCCGCTGGTCGGTGCATTGTCTGACCGCGTGGGGCGCAAGCCGCTGATCTTCTGGAGTCGCCTCTTCCTCGTGCTGCTGATCTACCCTGGCTTTTTCTGGCTCAATGCCTCGCCCACGCCCGTGGTGCTGTTCGTGGTGCTCGGCGTACTGAGTTTGGGATTGGTGGGTCAGACCGCGCCGAGCATCACAATGCTGCCCGAGATGTTCCCGAAGGCGGTGCGCGCCAGTGGCATGTCACTGGTATACAGCGTGGGCGTCGCGCTGTTCGGCGGCTTCGCGCCCTTCATCAGCACCTGGCTGCTCAATGCCACCGGCAGCAAGCTCGCGCCAGCCTGGTACCTGGTCGCGATGACCGCGGTCTCGTTGCTGGGCTTGATCTGGTTGCGCGACCATACAGGCCGCGACATCGACGCGGCGGGTTCGCACGCCTGAAACGCTCGCCTCTACTTCGAAGCTTTCAATGACAACCTCCACCCACAGCAGCGCCGTTACGCGGCATTTCTCGGGCACGTACGCCGAGGCCCGCGCCAAGTTCCTCGAGGCCGCGAGCGGCCGCGGCGCTTTGATCGAGTCCTTCGTCAACAAGGGCCACCGGGGCGCGCTCGGCGAGGAACTCGCGACCGACGTCGCGTTGCTCGGCGCCGTCGATGCGAAGAAGCTGCTGCTCGTGACCTCGGGCACACACGGGCCCGAAGGCTTCTGCGGCTCGGGCGCGCAGGTCGCAACCCTGCATGACGAGGATCTGCTCTCGCGCCTGCAGCAGGCCGGCGTGGCGCTGCTTCTGGTGCATGGCGTCAACCCGTACGGCTTCTCGCATCTGCACCGCACCAACGAGGACAACATCGACCTCAACCGCAACCACATTGACTTTAGCGCTCCGCTGCCGGTGAATGCCGAGTACGCCAATGTCGAGCCGCTGGCGCTGCCCGCGAGTTGGCCGCCGACGCCAGCCGACCAAGCGGCCGCGGATGCTTACATCGAAAAGCATGGCATGCGCGCCTTCCGGACCGCCATCACAAAAGGCCAGTACGGCTCGCCCGACGGTCTGTTCTACGGTGGCACCGAACCGACGTGGAGCAACAAGACCATCCGCGCCATCCTGCGCAAGTACGCGGCCTCGGCCACTCACCTGGGTTGGATCGACGTGCACACGGGGCTGGGCCCTTATGGACATGGCGAGAAGGTGTACCCGGGCCGCAATACGCCCAAAGATCTCGCGCTCGCTCGAGCTTGGTGGGGTGCCGACGTTTTCGCGCTGTTCAGTCAGGACTCCGTGTCCGCGCATGTGTCGGGGCCGGTTGTCTCGGCCGCCTACGACGAATGCCCGCAAGCACGGATCGCACTGATGGGCCTCGAGTTCGGCACCATTCCCGACCACGAGATGCTGTTTCGTCTGAGCGCCGACACGTGGCTGCGCCGTCATGGCGAGGCGCCCGAGTCGCAGCGAAGAGAGATTCGCCAGCAGTTGCGCGATGCTTTTTACTGTGACAACGACGAGTGGAAGGGCATGGTGCTGGGCCAGACGCGCGTGGTGCTTCTGCAGACGCTGTTGGGCTTGCGCGCGACTTAACGTTGCTACGCAGCTCCAACGGGACTGGCTTCGCTGGGGCTGACATCGAAGGTGAGTTGCTGCGCTGGACCATATGCTTGGTTATCCGACGGCGAAGCGCCGTCTCGATGTTGAAGCGCAGTGAATTGCTCCGGCGTGACGACCAGCCCACTCATCCCGACAGCGGATGAATCGAGAAATGAGCAGCGCAGATGCGCACAGCTGTTGCAAGCGTGTGCAAATGGTATTCCAGGATCCGTTCCGCTCGTTCAATCCGCGCCGCAGGGTGGGCCGCACGTCGGCAGAGGGGCCGATGAATTTCGGCGTCATTGCGAGCGAGGTGCATGCCCGGATGCTGAAGATGCGACTGGCTACCAACCTTCGCTACCGGGTTCGCCTTTGAAGGGGCCGACCAGATCAGGGGTGATCCAGCCCCCATAGAAGGGGCCCGCCTGTGGCTGGGCCTTCGATCCGCCGACACGGCAGTCAAGATCGTGGGCATAGAAGGCTACACAGCCGGCCAGCGGCTCGGCACCAGACAAGGGATGGGGGTAGCTCCAGGCGACCTGGTCCAAGCGGCGCGCGCCGTCGACCAGATTCCAATAGCGCGCCGGTCCCTTCCACTCACAGAACGAGCCATTGCCGGCGGGCTGCAACAGTCCAGGCCGTACGTCGGCCAGCGGCAGGTAGAAGGTAGGGGGGTGGGCCGTTTCGCGGACTGCCCAGGCGGCGCGGGTGCGCGCTACCTCGAGATTGCCCCAGAGCACGACGATCTCACGGGCTTCGCGTACAAGCTCTGGCGGCCTCGGGAAATCCCAAACCGAAACCTGCCCCGGCGCAGGGACATCGGCGAACGGGGGGCGCTTCTGCCCTCGCCAAAGCCACTGCGCGCGGGCGCTATCAAGCCAGTTGGAATCGCTGCTCATGATGGGCTGGAAGATACACGACGATGCCAAGTGCCGGGCGAATGCCGAGAACCAGGGCGGTTCGCAACAATGAGCTTTCGGCAGAGACCGTGATGCCGATGATGTGCACCTGCGGCCGGAACATTCTCCTTCAGCGCTTGGCCGGATGCCTGCTAGTCAGGGGTGCGCGGTGGCTCTGCCGCTGCAAAGCTGACATGTGCTTCCCCGAGCCGTATGACTGCACTGGGTGGCGGATTCAACCGGTCGATGCAACGCATTCGCTGAACATTTCAGCAGGTGTATG
>NZ_JARVTD010000037.1:0-246239 GCF_030208835.1 Variovorax sp. efr-133-TYG-130
GCCGTGGTCGCCGCCGCCGTGCCGGCTGTGCAGGCCGCGCCGCCCGCGCCGGTGGCGGCAGCGCCCGCCGCGGCGTCCGCCGCCAAGGAATCCAGCTCCATCCGCGTCGACGTGGAGAAGGTCGACCAGCTCATCAACCTCGTGGGCGAACTCGTCATCACGCAGTCGATGCTCACGCAGGCCGCGACCATGCTCGACCCGGTGGCCTACGAGCGCTTCCTCAGCGGCCTCGGCCACCTGGAGCGCAACGCGCGCGACCTGCAGGAATCGGTCATGTCCATCCGCATGATGCCGATGGACTACGTGTTCAGCCGCTTCCCGCGCGTGATCCGCGACGTCAGCGCCAAGCTGGGCAAGCAGGTGCGCCTGGACACCTACGGCAAGGAAACAGAGCTCGACAAGGGCCTGATCGAGCGCATCGTCGACCCGCTCACGCACCTGGTGCGCAACAGCCTCGACCACGGCATCGAGACGCCCGAAGTGCGCCTGGCCAAGGGCAAGGACGCCACCGGCCAGCTGCTGCTGTCGGCGCAGCACCACGGCGGTAACATCGTGATCGAGGTGAGCGACGACGGCGCCGGCCTCAACCGCGAACGCATCCTGGCCAAGGCCATGCAGCAGGGCATGGCGGTGAGCGAGACCATTCCCGACGAGGAGGTGTGGCAACTCATCTTCGCGCCCGGCTTCTCCACCGCCGACCAGGTGACCGACATCTCGGGCCGCGGCGTGGGCATGGACGTGGTCAAGCGCAACATCCAGGAAATGGGCGGCCATGTGGAAATCCACTCGCGCGGCGGGCAGGGCACCACCACGCGCATCGTGCTGCCGCTGACACTGGCCATCCTGAACGGCATGTCGGTGAAGGTGGGCGACGAGGCCTACATCCTGCCGCTGAGCTACGTGATCGAGTCGCTGCAGCCGCTGCCGGAGCACCTGCATTCCATCACCGCCGACGGCCACGTGATCCGCGTGCGCGGCGAATACCTGCCGTTGATCGAACTGCACCGCGTGTTCGACGTGGCGGGCGCGCAGACGCATCCGACGCAGGGCATCCTGGTGATCGTGCAGGCCGACGACAGCCGCTTCGCGCTGCTG
The DNA here is from genome assembly GCF_030208835.1 of Variovorax sp. efr-133-TYG-130. Lineage (NCBI taxonomy): Bacteria > Pseudomonadati > Pseudomonadota > Betaproteobacteria > Burkholderiales > Comamonadaceae > Variovorax > Variovorax sp. efr-133-TYG-130. The sequence continues at coordinate 1,096 of NZ_JARVTD010000037.1, forward strand.
GTCGACGAACTGCTCGGACAGCACCAGGTGGTGGTGAAGAACCTGGAAACCAACTATCGCAAGGTGCCCGGCATCTCGGCCGCGACCATCCTCGGCGACGGCAGCGTGGCCTTCATCATCGACGTGGGCGCCATGCCACGCATCCAGCGCGCGCAAGCCGCGAGCGCGGCTGCCCTGGCGGGAGCCTCCCGGAGGGCCGACGCCATCGCGCTCTGAGACCCACGGAGACAGCTGAATGCGTTTCGACTTCTTCAGACGTTCGGGTTCCGGCGGCGCCGATGGCGCGGACGGCACCGACGCCGCGCGCGGCCAGGATGCCGCCGCGAACGGCCACGTGGCCTACGCCATGCTGCTCGACGCGCAGCGGCGCGTCACCGGCTACCGGCTGGCCTGGCGGCCGGCGGGCGAACAGGCGGCCGCCCAGGCGGGCGCCGGCATCAAGGCGCTGATGGACACCGCGGCGCTGCACCTCAACCCCGAGGACGGCGGCTGGCAGCTCGGCGCCATGCTGCTGTTCGTGGATGTCTCGGTCGACGCGCTGTTCCAGAGCGAACTGCAGTCGCTGCCGGCGCAAAGCGTGGTGCTGTGCATGGACAAGGAAGACCTGATGGACGCCGAGCTGCGCTCCATCCTGCTGTTCCTGCGCGAACAGGGCTTCGGCTTCATGCTGCGCGGCGCCGCGGCGCTGCCGGAAGACCCCGAACTGCGGGCCATCGTCACCCACTTCGAGGTGGACGCGCTGGACGCCGAGACCGTGGTGCGCGTGCGCCAGGAAACCCAGCAAGGCAACCCGCCGGTCGAGCTGGTGGCGCCCCGCGTGAACACCTGGAAGGAATTCGACGCCTGCGCCGCGCGGCGCGTGAACGTGTTCATCGACGGCGCGTTCCGCAATCCGCCGGTGCGCGACGTGGACGACGCCCTGCAGCCCGAGTCGCTGCTGATCGTGCAGCTCATGCAGATGATCCAGCGCAACGAAGACGTGCGCGTCATCGAGGCGGCGCTCAAGCACGACGCGGCGCTCACCTACCGGCTGCTGCGCTACATCAATTCGCCTTCGGTCGGCATGGCGGTGGAGATCCATTCGCTGCGCCATGCGGTGGCCATGCTCGGCTATTCGCCGCTGTACCGCTGGCTGTCGCTGCTGCTGGCCACCAGCAACAAGGCCAGCTCCCCGTTCATGATGAAGAAGGCCATCGTGCGCGGCCGCTTCGTCGAGCTGATGGGGCAGGGCATGCTGCCGCCCAGCGAATCCGACAACCTGTTCGTGGCGGGCATGTTCTCGCTGCTCGACCAGCTGCTGGGCGTGTCGATGGAAGGCGTGCTGCGCAAGGTGCAGCTCACCGAGTCGGTGCAGCAGGCCATCCTGTCGCGCGGCGGCCTTTACGGCCCGTTCGTGGCGCTGGCCGAGAGCTGCGAGCTGGACGACGGCCAGGCCCCGCGCCTGGCCGAGGCTCTTTTCCTCAGCGCGGCGCAGGTCAACGCGGCGCAACTTTCGGCGCTGGTGTGGTCCCAGGACGCGAGTCCGGCCGCGGCGGGGCCCTGACATGACATTGAAAGTGCAGGGCTTTTGTGCATCTGATCGCTCCATTGGAAACGGGGAGCGGTATGTACATTGAAAGCCATGCTTCCAGGCTGGCTGTGAATAACGAGTTCCTCTTTACCGATAGCGACTTCTCGAGAATCCGGACCCTCATCCATCGCCGCGCCGGCATCGCCCTTGGCGACCAGAAGCGGCAGATGGTGTACAGCCGGCTCTCGCGTCGCCTGAGGGAGCTTCAGCTCCCCGAGTTCTCCACGTACCTCGACTGGCTGGAGTCCAGCGCGGACGGCGGGGAGTGGCAGTTGTTCATCAACTCGCTGACCACCAACCTGACCTCGTTCTTCCGCGAGGCGCACCACTTTCCGGCGCTGGCCGCGCATGTGCGCAAGATGCCGCAACCGGTGACGGTGTGGTGCGCGGCCGCATCGACCGGCGAGGAGCCGTACTCGATCGCCATCACGCTGATGGAGGCGCTGGGCGACAAGGCGGGGTCGGCGCGCGTCATCGCGACCGACATCGACACGGCGGTGCTGGCCAAGGCCGCGGCCGGCGTATTCACCACCGAGCAGGTCGCGCGGCTGTCGCCGGAGCGGCTGCGTCGCTTCTTCAACAAGGGCACCGGCGCCAATGCGGGCAAGGTGCGCATTCGCCCCGAGGTGGCCGCGCTGGTGAAGTTCTCGCGGCTCAACCTGCTGGACAGCGCCTGGTCCGTCAAGGAGCCGGTCGACGCGATCTTCTGCCGCAACGTGATGATCTATTTCGACAAGCCTACGCAGAAGAAGGTGCTCGACCGCTTCGTGCCGCTGCTCAAGCCGAACGGGCTGCTGTTCGCCGGGCATTCGGAGAACGCGTCGCTGGTCAACCAGGCGTTCAAGTCGCTGGGCCAGACGGTGTACGAACTGGCGCGCACGCGCGCCCCGGGCGCGGCATGAGCAACACCAGCCCCAGCGCGCCGGATTCGGTGGCGACCCACCACTACTTCGACCGCGACGTCGGCCACAAGGCGGTGAAGCTGCTGCCGTCGGAGTACTACGTGACGGCGGACGACACCGTGCTGAGCACCGTGCTGGGCTCCTGCGTGGCCGCGTGCCTGCACGACGCCGAGGCCGGCGTGGCCGGCATGAACCACTTCATGCTGCCCGACGACAGCGAGTCCGGCATGCGCGACCCGGTCGACTCCATGCGCTACGGCACCTACGCGATGGACGTGCTGATCCGCGAGCTGGTGCGCGCGGGCGCTCGCCGAGACCGGCTGCAGGCCAAGGTGTTCGGCGGCGGCGCGGTGCTGGCCAACATGACCACGCTGAACATCGGCGACCGCAACGCGGACTTCGTGCTGCGCTATCTGCGCACGGAGCGCATCGAGGTCGCCGCGCAAGACCTGCGCGGGCCGCACGCGCGGCGCGTGTACTTCATGCCGGCCACCGGCAAGGCGATCGTGCGCAAGCTGCGCGCGCAGACGGAAGTCCGGTCGATCCAGCGCGAGGAGGGCGAACTGCTGCGCAGTCTGTCCGGCCTGCGCGCGGTGCCCGACCTGGAGAAAACAAGCAACGCCCCGGGCGCCCGCATGGCGCCCCTGGCCGCCATCAAAGGAAACCGGTGAGCGTAAAGAAAATAAAAGTGCTGTGCGTCGACGATTCGGCGCTGATCCGCAGCGTGATGACCGAGATCATCAACAGCCAGAGTGACATGACCGTGGTGGGCACTGCAGCCGATCCGCTGGTGGCGCGCGACCTCATCAAGGTCACCAACCCCGACGTGCTCACGCTCGACGTCGAAATGCCGCGCATGGACGGGCTGGAGTTCCTCGAGAAGCTCATGCGCCTGCGGCCGATGCCGGTGGTCATGGTGTCTTCACTGACCGAGCGGGGCTCGGAGATCGCGCTGCGCGCGCTCGAGCTCGGCGCCATCGACTTCGTGACCAAGCCGCGCCTGGGCGTGCGCGACGGCCTGCTCAACTACACCGAGCTCATCGCCGGCAAGATCCGCACGGCCGCCAGCGCGCGGCTGCTGCCGAGCCGGCATGCGGCCGCCGCCAAGTCCCCGGCGGACGCGCCGCAGGAATCGCTGCTGCGCAGCCCGCTGCTCAGCACCGAGAAGCTGATCATCATCGGCGCCTCCACCGGCGGCACCGAGGCCATCCGCGAGGTGCTGCAGCCGCTGCCGCCCGACTCGCCCGCGGTGATGATCGCGCAGCACATGCCGGCCGGCTTCACGCGTTCGTTCGCGCAGCGCCTGGACGGCCTGTGCCGCATCAACGTCAAGGAAGCGGAGCACGGCGAGCGCGTGCTGCCGGGCTACGCGTACATCGCGCCGGGCGGCTTTCACCTGTCGCTGGGCCGAAGCGGCGCCAACTACGTGGCGCACCTCGACCAGGAGCCGCCGGTGAACCGCCACCGCCCGTCGATCGACGTGCTGTTCGATTCGGCCGCCAAGTGCGCGGGCAAGAACGCCATCGGCATCATCCTGACCGGCATGGGCAAGGACGGCGCCGAGGGCCTGCTGCGCATGAAGCGCGCCGGCGCCCACACGCTGGCGCAGGACGAGGCCAGCTGCGTGGTCTTCGGCATGCCGCGCGAGGCCATCGCGCTGGGCGCGGTGGACGACGTATCCCCCCTGAGTGAAGTGAGTCGCCGGGTTCTGGCGCACCTTCGCACGTTCGGCGAACGTGCGAACCGAGTTTGAAAATCGACCTGTTGGAGTTGGAAATATCGTGATCGACAAGAGCATCAAAATCCTGGTTGTGGACGACTTCCCGACCATGCGCCGCATCGTGCGCAACCTGCTGAAGGAACTGGAGTTCCTCAACGTCGACGAGGCCGAGGACGGCGCGGCCGGTATCGAGAAACTGCGCGGCGGCAATTTCGGCTTCGTGGTGTCCGACTGGAACATGCCGAACATGGACGGCCTGACCATGCTGCAGACCATCCGCGCCGACCCCGAGCTCAAGAAGCTCCCGGTGCTGATGGTCACGGCCGAGGCCAAGAAGGAAAACATCGTGGCGGCCGCGCAGGCGGGCGCCAATGGCTATGTGGTGAAGCCGTTCACCGCCGCCACGCTCGAAGAGAAGATCACCAAGATCTTCGAGAAGCTGGCCAAAGAGGCAGCCTGACATGAGCCAGGACGCATCGGTGGCCGCGGACTCCACCAACAACACCGCGGAACAACTGCTCGGGCGCATCGGCCAGCTCACGCGCCAGCTGCGCGAAGGCCTGCGCGAGCTGGGTCTGGACAAGCAGGTGGCCAAGGCCGCCCAGGCCATTCCCGACGCGCGCGACCGCCTGAGCTACGTGGCGGCGACCACCGAGCGCGCGGCGCACCGCGCGCTCAACGCCATCGACGTGGCGCAGCCGCTGCAGGAAGCGCTGGCCAGCGACGCCAAGGGCCTGAGCAAGCGCTGGGACCAGTGGTTCGAGAACCCGCTCGAGCTCGACCAGGCGCGCGAGCTGGTGCTGGACACGCGCGGCTACCTCAACGAGGTGCCCGATCGCGCCAGCGCCATCAACTCGCAGCTGATGGAAATCCTCATGGCGCAGGACTTCCAGGACCTGACCGGCCAGGTCATCAAGAAGATGATGGAAGTGGTCAACGACGTGGAGACGCAGCTGCTCCAGGTGCTGATCGACAACTCCCCGCCCGAGAAGCGCCAAGAAGCCGCCCATAGCCTGCAGAACGGCCCGCAGGTCAAGCCCGGCAACCCCGAGGCCGTGACCGACCAGGCCCAGGTGGACGACCTGCTGGAGAGCCTGGGCTTCTAGAGCCCGCCCGGCCCTGCTTCATTGGCCGAACTGCAGGGCGATAAGGGCCCTTATCGGCAGATTGTTCCGGACGACCGAATTCAATAATTTGGTCATGAGCAAGGCGTACTTCGCCACTGCTGGTTCGGAGCATGAATGGCTGAGGAAAGCGATCTCGAAAAAACGGAACCCGCCTCCGAGCGGCGCCTGGAAAAGGCGCGCGAGGAAGGCAACGTTGCCCGTTCACGGGAGCTCACCACCTTCGTGATGCTGGGCACCGCGAGCGCGGGCCTGTGGTTCAGCGCGGGGCTGCTCGGCGAGAGCATGGACGGTTCGCTGCGCCGCGGCCTGCAGTTCGAGCGCGCCAGCGCGTTCGACACCTCGCACATGCTGGCCCAGACCGGGCTCATGGGGCTGCAGACGCTGCTGGCCATCGGCCCGCTGTTCGCCATGATGATGGTGGCGGCCGTGGCCGCGCCGCTGATGCTCGGCGGCTGGATGTTCTCCGTAGAGGCCGTCGCGCCGAAGTTCAGCAAGATCAATCCGCTGGCCGGCATCGCGCGCATGTTCTCCGCCCAGTCGCTGGCCGAGCTGGTCAAGGCGCTGGCCAAGTCGGCGCTGATCGGCGGCGTGGCATGGTGGGTGATCGCGGGCGACATCGGCACGGTGATGGCGCTCATGGCACAGCCCGCGCACTACGCGCTGCCGCACGCGCTGGTGCTGGTGGCCAAGCACTGCGTTCTGATCGCGGCCACGCTGTTCCTGGTGGCGCTGATCGACGTGCCGTTCCAGCTCTGGAGCTACTACCGCAAGCTGCGCATGTCGCGCGAAGACCTGCGCCAGGAGCACAAGGAAAGCGAAGGCGACCCCCACATCAAGGCGCAGATCCGCCGCCAGCAACAGCAGATCGCCAAGCGCCGGATGATGTCCGAGGTGCCCAAGGCCGACATCGTGCTGACCAACCCCACCCACTTCGCGGTGGCGCTGAAATACCTGGACAGCGACATGCGCGCGCCGCGCGTGGTCGCCAAGGGCACCGACCTGGTCGCCGAGCGCATCCGCGAACTGGCGAAGGAACACAACGTCGCCATCCTCGAGGCGCCGCCGCTCACGCGTTCGCTCTACAAGCACACCAAGGTGGGCGAGGAGATTCCGAGCGGCCTCTACACCGCGGTGGCCGAAGTGCTGGCGTGGGTCTACCAGCTCAAGCGCTGGAAGAGCGAGGGCGGCGACGCCCCGCGCACCCCCACCGACCTGCAGGTGCCGCAAGCCCTTGAATACACAGTGAAAGACACAGCGAAAGCCGCATGAACGCGATGACCAACCTGTTGCGTCTGCCGACGCAGATGTTCTCCGGATCGCAGTTCAAGGGACTGGCCGGGCCGATTCTCATCATCATGATCCTGAGCATGATGGTGCTGCCGCTGCCGCCATTCCTGCTCGACCTGCTGTTCACCTTCAACATCGCCATGTCGGTGATGGTGCTGCTGGTGAGCATGTACACCATGAAGGCGCTCGACTTCGCGGCCTTCCCGGCGGTGCTGCTGTTCTCCACGCTGCTGCGCCTGTCGCTGAACGTGGCCTCCACGCGCGTGGTGCTGATGAACGGCCACACCGGCCCGGACGCGGCCGGCAAGGTGATCGAAGCGTTCGGCCACTTCCTGGTGGGCGGCAACTTCGCGGTGGGCGTGATGGTGTTCATCATCCTCGTGCTCATCAACTTCATGGTGATCACCAAGGGCGCGGGCCGCATCGCCGAGGTGGGCGCGCGCTTCATGCTCGACGCGATGCCCGGCAAGCAGATGGCCATCGACGCCGACCTCAACGCCGGCCTGATCGGCGAGGAAGTGGCCCGCAAGCGCCGCCAGGAAGTGGCGCAGGAAGCCGACTTCTACGGCTCGATGGACGGTGCCAGCAAGTTCGTGCGCGGCGACGCGATCGCGGGCCTGCTCATCATGGTGATCAACATCATCGGCGGGCTGGTGGTCGGCATGGTGCAGCACGGGCTGGACTTCTCCACCGCCGGCAAGACCTACACGCTGCTGGCCATCGGCGACGGCCTGGTGGCGCAGATCCCGGCGCTGGTGATCTCGACCGCGGCCGGCGTGATCGTCTCGCGCGTGACCACCGACGAAGACGTCGGCAGCCAGCTCACCGGGCAGCTGTTCTCCAACCCGCAGGTGCTGTTCCTGACGGCCGGCATCGTCGGCCTGCTGGGCATGATTCCCGGCATGCCGAACCTGGCGTTCCTGCTGATCGCGGGCGGCCTGGTGTGGCTGGGCCGCCGCCTGGTGCAGCGCAAGCCGCAGCAGCAGGCGGCGCAAGAGGCGGCCGCCGCGCAGGCCGCCAACCTCGCGCCCGGCAGCGAGATGGCCGAGGCCACCTGGGACGACGTGGCCATGGTCGACCCGCTGGGCATGCAGGTCGGCTACCGCCTGATTCCGCTGGTGGACCAGTCGCAGCAGGGCGAGCTGCTGGGCCGCATCAAGAGCATCCGCAAGAAGATCGCGCAGGACATCGGCTTCCTGGTGCCGGTGGTGCACATCCGCGACAACCTGGAGATCAAGCCCAACACCTACGTCATCACCCTGAAGGACGTGGAGATCGGCCGCGGCGAGGCCTTCCCGAACCAGTGGATGGCCATCAACCCGGGCCAGGTGTCGGGCACGCTGCCCGGCGCGCCCACGCGCGACCCGGCCTTCGGCCTGCCCGCGGTGTGGATCGACGCCAGCCAGCGCCAGCAGGCGCAGGTGTACGGCTACACGGTGGTCGATGCCTGCACCGTGATGGCCACGCACCTGAACCATCTCATACAGACGCATGCGGCCGAACTGCTGGGCCGCCAGGAAGTGCAGCAGCTGCTCGACCAGATCGCCAAGACCGCGCCCAAGCTCACCGAGGACCTGGTGCCGAAGGTGCTGTCGCTCAGCACGCTGCACAAGGTGCTGCAGAACCTGCTGGACGAAGAGGTGCCGATCCGCGACATGCGCACCATCCTCGACGTGATGGCCGAGCACGCGCCGACCATCAAGGACCCGACCGAACTCACCACGCTCACGCGCCTGGCGCTGGGCCGCGCCATCACGCAGCAGCTGTTCCCGGGCGATGGCGAGATGCAGGTCATCGGCCTGGACGGCGCGCTCGACGGCGTGCTGCAGCAGGCGCTGGGCAGCAGCGGCGGCATCGAGCCCGGCATTGCCGACAACCTGCTGCACCAGGCGCAGGCCGCCATCCAGCGGCAGGAGCAGATGGGGCTGGCCCCGGTGCTCGTCGTGCAGCACTCGCTGCGCGTGCTGCTGTCGCGTTTCCTGCGGCGCAGCCTGCCGCAGCTCAAGGTTCTTTCGCACGCGGAAATCCCTGATTCCCGCACCATCAAGATCACCGCCGCCATTGGAGGACGAGGTTGAATTCCCAGCAGAACGACGTGCGCACCACCGCACGCAAATTCGTCGCGGCCACCAGCCGCGAAGCCCTGAGGCTGGTGCGCGAGGCGCTGGGCGCCGACGCCATCGTGCTGACCCACCGTGCCACCGCCGAGGGCGTCGAGATCGTCGCCATGGTGGAGGGCGATGTGCAGGGCGTGGCGCGCAACGCGGCGCCGGCGGCTGTCGCGGCCGCACCCGTGCCCGCACCTGCGGCTGTCGCTGTCGCAGCGCCCGTTGCACAGGCCGCGCCGGTCGCACTTGTTGCACCTGTTGTTCAGGCCGCGCGCCCCGCGCCGCAGCCCGTGGCCGCGCCCGCGCCAGCACCCGCGCTCCACGGCGACACCGTGCTCAACGAACTGCACTCCATGCGCGGCATGATCGAAGAGCAGCTCGCCAGCGTGGTCTGGAACGACAAGCAGCGCCGCGACCCGGTGCGCGGCCGCCTGCTGCGCACGCTGCTGGGCGCCGGCTTCAGCGCGCGCCTGTCGAAGGCCATGCTCGAGAAGCTGCCCACCGGCCAGACCTACGCCGAGGGCATGGCCTACGTGCGCTCCGAGCTGATCCGCGCGGTGCCTGTGCATGAAGACGAGGACGCCCTGTTCGCGCAGGGCGGCGTCTATGCGCTGATGGGCCCGACCGGCGTCGGCAAGACCACCACCACCGCCAAGCTGGCCGCGCGCTGCGTGATGCGCTTCGGCGCCGACAAGCTCGCGCTGGTGACCACCGACAGCTACCGTATCGGCGCCTACGAGCAGCTGCGCATCTACGGCCAGATCCTCAACGTGCCCGTCTACGCCGTGAAGGACGCTGCCGACCTGCACCTGGTGCTGCAGGACCTGCGCGACAAGCACATGGTGCTGATCGACACCGTCGGCATGAGCCAGCGCGACCGCGCCGTGCCCGAGCAGATCGCCATGCTGGGCCAGAGCCCGCGCCCGGTGAAGCGGCTGCTGCTGCTCAACGCCACCAGCCACGGCGACACGCTCAACGAAGTGGTGCACGCCTACCGCCACGGCAACGACCTGACCGGCTGCATCTTCACCAAGGTCGACGAGTCCACGCACCCGGGCGCGCTGATCGACACCGTCATCCGCCATCGCCTGCCGGTGCACTACATCTCCAGCGGCCAGAAGGTGCCCGAGAACCTGATGCAGGCCGACCGCGCGCAACTGGTGGACAGCGTGTTCCAGCCGCGCCAGCACAACCCGCTGTTCGTGCCGGCCGAAAGCGACCTGCAGGAAGAGCCCGCGGGCACCGCGCCGTCGGCGCAGGTGGTGCAGGCGCAGGGCGAAGCCGACCGCCTGCGGCTGAAGTACCAGAACCTGATCCGCGCGATGGCGCACGACGCGCAAGAGCTGGCTACCGCCGCCAGCGCGCTGGCCGGCGCGCAGATCGGCTTCGAGCGTGCGCGCGGGCTGTGGCGCAATGCCGCCGACGAAGACATCGGCCAGAAGGCCGTGCTTCAGGACCTGATGGTGCATGCGCGCGGCGAGATCGCGGCCGGCTGCAAGACCCATGTGCTTGCGCTGTGCGGCCAGGTCGGCCTGCGCTCCAACGAAGGCGGCGACGCCTACGAATGCCACGGCAGCCTGCTGCTGTCGGACCGCAGCGGCCTGCCGCTGGCCGCGCCCAACCAATGGCTTTCCACCGCCGCCACGCGCGGCATGAAAGACGCCTCCCGCAAGCCGGGCGCGCGCCAGGTGCCGTGGCTGCGCCAGCAGGACTTCGGCGGCAAGCCGATGGTGCATGTGCTCACGCGCCTGCCCGGCCTCGAGTCGATGCTGCAGTGGCAGGCGGGCGGCCAGCGCTGGCTGGCGCGCGCGCCGGGCTCCACGGCGGTGGTCGATGCGCGCACCGGCGCACCCGACACGCTCGCGCGGCTGGACTTCGAGTTCAGCGAAGGGCAGGCCGTGCGCTTCCGCGGCAAGGCCGCGCTGCGCTGCGAGGCGCAGGTCGACGTGGTGCTGCGCTTCAACGCGGCCGCGGTGGCGGCGGGCGTCGGGCGCGAGGCCATGCCCGCGCTGCGCTGCGTCGCCACGCGCATGCTCGACGCGCGCAGCGGCAACGTGCTGGCGCAGAGCTATGCGCTCACGAACATCGGCACCGAGGTGACGGCGCGCCAGCTCGCCCAATGGCAGGCCTGGGCCAACGACGCCGAGCCGTGCTTCCGCCTGCTGCGCGACGGCGTGCAGCTGGTCGGCGGCATCGGCGAACTGGGCGACCCGAACAACATGAAGCGCCTGCTCATCGCCGGCCAGATGACCACCACCGTGTGGCGCCTGGCGCAGGCCGAGGGCGAATGGGCCGACCGCACCCGCGTGCTGCTGGGCCAGCTGACCGGCCGCCCGGTGCGCAACGGCCGGCTCATGAGCGGCAGCGCGCTGTATGCGGGCGTGGGCAAGCTTTTCCTGTTGCTGGAGGCGCTGGGCACCGAGTCCACCGCGCCCGTGCAGGCGCCGCGCGCGCTGGAGCCGCAGGGTTGAGGAGATCGCAATGAGCAAGATGGTCGCGGACCAGGCCGACGGGTTGCGCCGCCTGCTGGCGCAGACGCAGACACGCGTGGTCGCGGTCACGAGCATGGGCCCGGGCGCGGGTGCCACCACGGCCGCGATGAACCTCGGCGCCGCGCTGGTGCAGCAGGGCAAGAACGTGCTGCTGCTCGATGAGCACTGTCCCAAGGTCGGCTCGGCCTGCGAGGTCTGGGCCATCGATCCGCTGGGCGGGCTGGCCGACGTGGCCTCCGGCCGGCTCACGCTCGCGAGCGCGGCGGTGCGCGCCGGCAGCGGCGTGCACGTGCTGCCCGCGCCGCCCGGCGTGGCCGGCGACGCCACCGACCCGCGCACGATGTGGCGCGACGGCGTGGTCATCGTCGACGCGGCGCTCGACAGCGAAGGCCGCCTGTCGCCGCTCGCGCAGGCCGCCGACGAACTCCTGCTGGTGCTGCAGCCGCAGCCTGCGTCGATCACCACCGCCTATGCGGGCATCAAGCGCCTGCACTACGCGCACGGACTCAAGCAATTGCGCTTCCTCGTCAACGGCGTGGCCGAGGTCGAGGCGGCGCGCCGGATCATGAGCAACCTGGCCAACGCCGGCAGCCGCTACCTGGCGCTGTCGCTGGAGGCGGCCGGCTGGGCCCGCTTCGACGCGCGCGTCGCCGATGCATGGCGGCTGAAGCAGACCATCGTCGAGGCCTTTCCCGCGAGCGCGGCGGCGGTCGATTTCCGCCGCGTGGCCGACGACATGGGCCGCTGGCCCTGGCGCGCCGATGCGCGCGCCGGCGTTGCTCCAGGCAAGCCAGCCCAGGCCGTGATGCACGCGGCCGCAGCCGCCTGACCCGGTTCCGGCAGATAACCGCAAGAGGACGTCCGTGTACACCGCACAGGGAACCATCGAGAAATCGCACCTGCTGGCGCAGCATCAGCCGCTGGTGCGCCGCATCGCATTGCAGATGATGGCCAAGCTGCCCGCCAGCGTGGAGCTGGACGACCTGATCCAGGCCGGCATGCTGGGCCTGCTGGATGCGTCCAGCCGCTACCAGGACAACCGTGGAGCGCAGTTCGAGACCTTCGTCAGCCAGCGCATCCGCGGCGCCATGCTCGACGAACTGCGCGCCAGCGACTGGGGCTCGCGCGGCCTGCGCCAGTCGGCCCGTGGCATCGAGAAGGCCATTCATGCGCTCGGCCACCGGCTCGGGCGCGCGCCGAGCGAAGGCGAGATCGCCAAGGAACTGAAGATGGACCTGGAGGCCTACCAGTCCATGCTGCAGGAGATACATGGCTGCCAGCTGCTCTACGTGGAGGACTTCGCGAAGGACGACCCGGACAACCCGTTCCTGGACATCCACTCGCAGGACGCGCGCCGCGACCGGCGCAGTGGCGACGACCCGCTGGAGCAACTGCTGGAGAGCGGCTTCCGCCACCAGCTGGTGGATGCGATTTCGGCGCTGCCGGAGCGCGACCAGCTGCTGCTGAACCTCTACTACGAGGAAGAATTGAACCTGCGCGAAATCGGCGCCATCTTGGAAGTGAGCCAGTCGCGCGTGTGCCAGCTGCACAGCCAGGCGATCAGCAGGCTGCGCGCGAAGCTCAAGGACCTGCTCTGACGACGACGCAGCCGGCCGCGGCCGGATAGGCGTTGTCCGGCAGCACTTGGCGCCGCTCTCCGGCGCGGTGCCGCCGGCCGGCGGGCGATGCTCACGGCTTGTCTCAGCCGCCAAAAAATAAGCAACCCTCGACGCGCCGGCGGCATGCCCGCCCGGCACGGCCCATTGCCGACTATGCGCTGATCGGCTCCACCCACAGCGCCGCGCTGGTGCACCTGGGCGGCGACATCGAGTGGCTGTGCCTGCCGCGCTTCGATTCCGCCGCCATGTTCGCGAGCCTGCTCGGCGACGAGCGCAACGGCCGTTGGACCATGCGCGCCAGGAGCGCCAAGGCCCGGGTCACGCGCCGCTACCTGCCCGGCACCATGGTGCTGGAGACCACCATCCACACCGCCAAGGGCACGGCCCTGGTGACCGACTTCATGCCGCGCCCGGCCGCGGGCGGCACGCACGAGGTGGTGCGCATCGTGCGGGGCGTGCGCGGCGCGGTGAACATGCACACCGAGTTGCGCATCCGCTTCAACTACGGCGAGTGGTGCCCCTGGGTCGAGCGGCGCGACGGCGCGGTGCATGCCGTCGCCGGGCCCGATGCGGTGCGGATCAGCTCCGGCGTGCCGCTGGTCAATGAAGACTTTGCGAGCCGTGCCGATTTCACCGTGCTGGCCGGGCAGTCGATCGCGTTCGTGCTCGACTGGTTTCCCTCGCACGAGAAACCGCCGGTCACGCGCGACGCCAGCGCGTTGCTGGCCCAGGCCAGCGCCGAGTGGTGCGCATGGACCGATCGCTGCGGCTACCACGGCGAGTACCGCGAGCCGGTGATGCGTTCGCTGCTCACGCTCAAGGCGCTGACCTACGAGCCCACAGGCGGCATCGTCGCCGCGCCCAGCACCTCGCTGCCCGAGCAGCCCGGCGGCGAGCGCAACTGGGACTACCGCTTCTGCTGGCTGCGCGACGCCGCGCTCACGCTCTACGCGCTGATCGGCTCCGGCTATGTGGAAGAGGCCAGCGCATGGCGCTGGTGGCTGATGCGCGCCGTGGGCGGCTCGCCCGAGGAACTGCAGGTGATGTACGGCTTGCACGGCGAACGCTCGCTCACCGAACTGGAACTCGGCTGGCTGCCGGGCTACGACGGCAGCCGGCCGGTGCGCATCGGCAACGGCGCGCACGGGCAGCGCCAGCTCGACGTGTACGGCTCGGTCATCGCGGCTTTCCATGCGGCGCGCAAGGCGGGCCTGGCGGACATGGACAAGGTCTGGCCGCTGGAGCGCGCCATCGCGAAGCAGCTCATGGTGCTGTGGAAGCAGCCCGACTGCAGCCTGTGGGAAGTGCGCGGCGAGCCGCGCCACTTCGTCCACTCCAAGATCATGTGCTGGCTGGCCTTCGACCGCATGATCGCGAGCGCGGAAGACTTCGGTCTCGAAGGGCCGGTCGACCACTGGCGCGCGGCGCGCGACGAGATCCATGCCGAGGTCTGCGCGCGCGGCTACGACGCGGCCAGCAATTCCTTCGTGCAGTACTACGGCGCCGACACGGTCGATGCGGCATTGCTGTGGATGCCGCTGATCGGCTTCCTGCCCATCCACGATCCGCGCGTGCAGGGAACCATCGCGCGCGTCGAGAAAGAACTGATCTTCAACGGGCTGGTGTATCGCTACCGCACCGAGAAAGGCGTCGACGGCCTGGAAGGCGGGGAGGGCGCGTTCCTCGCCTGCAGCTTCTGGCTGACGAACGTCTACGTGGCCATGGGCAAGCTGCGCAAGGCACGCGTGCTGTTCAAGCGGCTGCTGGCGCTGGGCAACGACCTGGGCCTGTTCGCGGAGGAATACGACCCGGTCGGGCGGCGGCAGCTCGGCAATTTTCCGCAGGCGTTCTCGCACATCGGGCTGATCAACAGCGCGCATGCGCTGGTGTCCGCGGCGGGCGGCGTGTGGGAGCTGGCGGACCTCGACGGCAAGGCGCCGCTCAAGCGGCGGCGGCGTCCTTCGCGTGGCGGGTGAGCCGTGCGCCGATGTCGGACACGATTTGCGCCACGGGCTTGTCGATGGCGGCATGCCACACGTCCGTTTCGCTCGGGTCCGGCCGTTCCAGCGTCCGCAACTGGCTGTCGAGCAGGCTGGGCGGCATGTAGTGGCCGGTGCGCCGTTCCAGGCGCTGGCGGATGAGCGCATCGGGCCCGTCCAGGAACACGAACTGCAGCGACGGCGACGCGGCACGCAGCCGGTCGCGGTAGGCGCGCCGCAGTGCGGAGCAGGCCACCAGCACGCCGCGCGGCGCGGCGGTGCGGTCGGCCAGGTTGTCGCCCACGCGGTCGAGCCATGGCCAGCGGTCCGCGTCGCCCAGCGGCTGGCCGGCCCGCATGCGCGCCACGGCTTCGGGCAGGTGAAGGTCGTCGGCGTCGATCCAGGGCAGCGCGAGCAACTGCGCCAGCCCCGCCGCCACGCTGCTCTTGCCGGTGCCCGACACGCCCATCACCACCACGCAGGTGCGCTGCTGCGCGTGCATGCGGCTACAGGCTCGCGGTGATGCCGCCGTCCACGTACAGGATGTGGCCGTTGACGAAGCTCGAGGCGTCCGACGCGAGGAAGATGGCCGCGCCGCCGAGTTCCTCGACGTCCCCCCAGCGGCCGGCCGGCGTGCGGCCCGACAGCCAGGCCGTGAAGGCCTCGTCGGCCACCAGCGCCTGCGTCAGTTCGGTCTTGAAGTAGCCGGGGCCCAGGCCGTTGACCTGGATGCCGTGCTTGCCCAGGTCGATGGCCATGCCCTTGGTGAGCATCTTCACCGCGCCCTTGGTGGCGGCGTAGGGCGCGATGCCGGGGCGGCCCAGCTCGCTTTGCACCGAGCACACGTTGATGATCTTGCCGCGCTTGCGCTCGATCATGCGCTGCGCCACGAAGCGGCCCACGAAGAACACGCTGTCGATGTTGGTGGTCGTGATCTTGTGCCAGGCGTCGATGGGGAATTCGGCGAATGCGCCGCGGTGCTGCATGCCCGCGTTGTTGACCAGGATGTCGATGGGGCCGATGCCGGACTCGACCGCGGCCACGCCGGCCTCGACCGCCGCGGCATCCGTCACGTCGAAGGCGACCGATTCGGCCGCGATGCCCCGGGCGCGCAGTGCGTCGCGCGCGGCGGTGAGTGCGGCTGCGTCGCGTGCGTTGAGCACGACGCGCGCGCCGGCCTGGCCCAGTGCCGCCGCCAGCGCGAAGCCGATGCCCTTGCTGGAGCCGGTGACGAGGGCGGTGCGCCCGGAAAGATCGAACAGTTTCAAGAAGAGCTCCTTGGTACGGGGCGTGAGCGGGGTGCCACGGTACGTGGCAACGGCAGGAAGTTACCGGTATCTTTTGAAAACGTCAATGGGTGAAGCCCGTGCTGGCTTTGCTGCAAGCAATTCGTTAGAGTTGCCGGTATCTTTCATGCCGCAGGAGACTTCCGCTTGACCGCTACCGCCATTTCCCCGCACGTGCTCCTGGCCGGCGCCTATCCCGAGTGGGACATGGCGCCGATGCGGGCGGCCTACACCTTGCACCACCTGTGGGAGGCGCCGGACCCGGCGGCCTTCGTCGCCGAACATGCGGCCGACATCCGCGCCATCGCCACGCGCGGCGAACTGGGCGCGAGCGCGGAGCTCATCGCGTCGCTGCCCAGGCTGGAGCTGGTCGCCTGCTACGGCGTGGGCACCGACGCCATCGATCTCGCCGCCTGCCGCGCGCGCGGCATCCGCGTGACCAACACGCCCGACGTGCTCAACGGCGACGTGGCAGACCTTGCCGTGGGGCTCACGCTGGCGCTGCAGCGGCGCATAGCGGCCAGCGACCAGTTCGTGCGCAGCGGCGCATGGGCGCAAGGCGGCGTACCGCTGGCCACGCGCGTCTTCGGCCAGCGCGTCGGCATCGCCGGTTTCGGCCGCATCGGCAGCACCATCGCGAAGCGGCTCTCGGGCTTCGACGTGGAGCTGGGCTACTTCAGCCGCACCCCGAAGGCAGACAGCCCGCACCGCCACTTCGCGAGCCTGAGCGCGATGGCCGACTGGTGCGACGTGCTCATCGTCATCCTGCCGGGCGGCGAGGCCACGCGCGGCATCGTGAATGCCGAAGTGCTGCAGGCGCTGGGCCCCAGGGGCTGGCTGGTGAACGTGTCGCGCGGCACCACCGTCGACGAAGCCGCGCTGCTGCAGGCGCTGGAGGCGCGCAGCATTGCCGGCGCGGGGCTCGACGTGTTCCTCAACGAGCCGCGCATCGACCCGCGCTTCGCCGCGCTCGACAACGTGGTGCTGACCCCGCACCATGGCAGCGGCACCGAACAGACGCGCCGCGCCATGGGCGAGCTGGTGCGCCGCAACCTCGAGGCCCACTTCGCGGGCCAGCCTCTCATCACCCCCGTGGCCTGATCGCCCGAAGGAAAGAATCATGCGTTTGCGTTGTATGTGCCTCGTGATCCACGCCCCCGACGACCTGCGGCTGGACGAACAGGACGCCGGGGAAATCGGCCCCGGCCAGGTATTGGTGAAGGTCGGCATGGGCGGCATCTGCGGCTCCGACCTGCACTACTTTCACAACGGCGGTTTCGGCACCGTGCGCATCAAGGAGCCGATGGTGCTGGGCCACGAGGTGGCCGGCACCGTGGTGGCGGTGGCGCCCGGCGTGGAGAGCGTGCGCATCGGCGACAAGGTGGCCGTCAACCCGAGCCGTCCCTGCGGCGCCTGCAAGTTCTGCCTCGAAGGCCTGCCCAACCAGTGCCTGGACATGCGCTTCTACGGCAGCGCGATGCGCACGCCGCACGTACAGGGCGCGTTCCGCAACATGCTGCTGTGCGAGGCCACGCAGTGCGTGAAGGTGGCCGACCACGTGCCGCTGCGGCTGGCCGCGCTGGCCGAGCCGTTCTCGGTGGGGCTGCACGGCGTGTCGCGTGCCGGGCCGCTGCTGGGCAAGCGCGTGCTGGTGTCGGGCTGCGGCCCGATCGGCGTGCTGGCCATCGCGGCGGCGCGCGCGCACGGCGCGGCCGAGATCACCGCCACCGACGTGGTCGACGAGCCGCTGGCCATTGCACGCGCCATGGGCGCCGACCAGACCATCAATGTCGCGCAGGACAAGACCTGGGTGTCGCGCCATTCGGCCGACAAGGGCACCTTCGACGTGATGCTCGAATGCTCCGGCAACGAACGCGCGCTGCGCGACGGCCTGGAAGTGATGCGCCCGCGCGGCGTGGTCGTGCAGCTCGGCCTGGGCGGCGACGTGAGCATTCCGCAGAACATGGTGGTGTCGAAGGAGCTGAGCATCTGCGGCTCGTTCCGCTTCCATGCCGAGTTCGCGCTGGCCGTGCGGCTCATCAACGAAGGCCAGGTCGACCTGTCGCCGGTGGTGACGCACACCTTCCCGATGCTGCAGGCGCGCGAGGCCTTCGAGCTGGCGAGCGACCGCAAGCAGGCGATGAAGGTGCTGATCGACTTTGCGGACGCGGGAGCGGCGGCCTGAGGCCGCTCAGGAGCTCTCCCGCTGCTCGACGCGAAACGGGATGAGCACCGTCTCCGGCGGCGGCCGATGCCCGTCCCGCGTGCCGTCGATCACCCGCAGCAGCAGCTCGCCCGCCGCCGTGCCGATGCCCATGCAATCCACCGCCACGGTGGTGATGCGCGGATGGCAGGCGCGCGCGACTTCGAAGTCGCCAAAGCCCGCGATCGCGATGCGCCCGGGCACGTCCCAGCCCCGGCGCTGGCATTCCATCAGCGCGCCGAAGGCCGAGAGGTCGGACACGCAGAGCACCGCATCCACGTCGGGCCACTGGCGCACGAGCTGCGCGATGGCCTCGCCGCCTTGCGCCATCGAGATCGGCGGCTGGCCGAAGCTGATGACGCGCCCGTCGGGCAGCCCCAGTTCGCGGATCGCCTGCGCATAGCCGCGCTGCCGGTCGGCGCCGCGCGTGTCGCGGTTCGAGGTGCCGCCGATGAACGCGATGCGCCGGTAGCCCTTGCCGTGCAGGTGCCGCACCATCGCCGCGGCGGCTTCGGCGTTCGAGAAGCCGACCGTGTGCCCGATGGGCGTGGCGGGCAGGTCCCAGGTCTCGATGACCGGCACGCCGGCGGCCTGCAGCATGGCGCGCGCGGCGGGCGTATGGGAGCCGCCGGTGAGTATCACGCCCTCGGGCCGGCGTGCGAGCATGGCGCGCAGCAGGCGCTCTTCGGTCTCCACGCGGTAGTCCGTGTAGCCCAGCAGCAGTTGCAGCCCGCGCGATTCCACCGCCGCGGCAATGCCCTGCACCGTCTCAGAGAAGTTGGAGTTGTTGAGCGACGGGATCAGCGCCGCGACGAAACCCGAGCGCTTGCTCGAGAAAGTGCGCGCGGTCTGGTCGATCACGTAGCCCATCTCTTCGCAGGCCTGCAGGATGCGCTCGCGCAGCGCCTGCGAGGTGACGCGGTCGCTGCCCACGCTGCGGTTGAGCGCACGCGAGACCGTCATCTTCGACACGCCGACGCGCGCGGCCACGTCGGCCATGGTGGGCGGGCGGGACGCAGGGACGGAGGCTTTGGTCGGGGGCAATGGGCTCTCTCGGAATCGGGTTCGAAGGCAGGCGGCGTGATGCGATACCGATAACGCGGGTATCGCCTGTACGCATGCTACGAGAACTCCGGCGTTTGTGAAAACTCCGGAGCGTAATGGCGGTCTCGGCGTCTGCGGAAAGCCCGGGTTACAGGTATCTCTTCGCGCGTGTTCAGGGTTCAGGCCCGCTCTTTCTTCAGCTGTCGCAGGGCCGCTTCGGCATGCGTGATGAAGCGCCCGGCCAGCAGCGAGGCCGCGAAGTTGTCGTTGGTGACGGCGAACACGTCGAACGACGGCGCCTTCCCGATCGGCCGGAAGCTCAGCCGGTCGGTCATGCAGCCGCGCGCGGTGAGGTCGTCGACGATGGCCACGCCCGCGCCCGCCGCCGCCAGCGCGCAGGCGGTCTGGCCGGCGCGCACCTCGGTCTGCGCATCGGGCTGGCAGCCTTGCTGCAGGCACCAGTCGGCAATGATGCGGCCCTGCGGCGTGTCGGGGCTGAACGCGATCATGCGTTCGCCCAGGATGTCGGCCGGCTTCAGCGTGCGCCGCGCTTCCAGCGGGTGGCCCTTGGGAAACACGCCGGCCAGCGTCCATTGGCCGATGGGGCGCGCGTTGAGCAGCGGGTCGTCGATGGCCAGGGTGGAGATCGCCACGTCGGCCTCGTGCGCGGCCAGCCGCTTTACCATGTCGCGCGCCAGCAGCACCTCGACGTAGAAACGGGCGGCGGGGAACTCGCGGCCCAGCGCAGTGAGCGCGCGCGGCACCATGTCGAGCCCGGTGCTCGGGCTGCACAGCACGCGCAGCGTGAGCATCTTGCCGCTCTTGAGCGCCTGCGCGCAGTCCTCGATGCGCGCAACGCCGCGATACACCTGCTCGACCTCCGCGAACAGCGCCTGCGCCTCGGGCGTGGCCTGCAGCTTGCCCTTGCGGCGCTCGAACAGGCGCAGCCCCAGCTGCAGCTCGATGTGAGACAGCATGCGGCTGATGCCCGGCTGCGACACGTGCAGCGAGCGCGCCGCATCGGTGACGGAGCCGGCCAGCATGACGGCGCGGAAGACTTCGATCTGTCGGAGGTTCATGACTTTGCCCGGCGCTTCGGCGTTGTTCGATAACGCGATGTTATGGGCTCGCCACATGTTGGTATTTGCCGCCCCGGCGCCCCGTTCCTAGCATCGGCGTGTTCCTTCATTCGATCAAAACCATAAGCAGAGGCATACAGGACATGGTTCACCGTCCAATCTCGGGCCGGGGTGCGCTGGCACCCGGCGTCACACGCAGAAGCGTTCTCTCGGCCGTGGCGCTCGGCGCCGCGGGCACCCTGGCCGCCGGGCCCTGGCGTGGCGCCGGGGCCGCCGAGGCATGGCCCACCAAGCCGGTGCGCATCATCGTGCCCTTCGCGCCGGGCGGCGGCGCCGACGGCTCGGCGCGCGTGCTGGCCGAGGTGCTCGCGCCGCAGCTGGGGCAGGCGGTGATCGTGGAGAACAAGCCCGGCGCCGGCAGCGCCATCGGCGTGGCGGCGGCCCTGCAGAGCCGCGACGGCCACACGCTGCTCATGGGCAGCAACAGCATGGTGATCAACCCGGCGCTGAACCCGAAGCTCACATATGACGTGGCGCGCGACTTCGACGCCATCGGCATGGTTTCGCAGCAGCCGCTGGTGCTGGTCGTGCCGGCCGAGTCGAAGGCGATGACGGTGGCCGACCTCGTGGCGCAGGCCAAGGCGCAGCCCGGCAAGCTCAGCGCGGGCAACAGCGGCACCGGCACGCTGGCCCACCTGACGGCCGAGCTCTTCGCGCAGGAGACCGGCACCTCGCTGGTCAGCGTGCCCTACAAGGGCGAGAGCGCGCTCATGCCCGACCTGATCTCCGGGCTGGTGTCGATGGGCTTCCTCAACCTGCCGAGCGTGATCGTGCACATCCGCTCGGGCCGGCTGCGCGCGCTGGCCGTGTCTTCGGCACAGCCGGTGGCCGAACTGCAGAACGTGCCCACCTTCCGCAGCCTGAAGCTGCAGAGCCTGGAGGTCGAGGGCTGGGCCACGCTGGTCGCGCCCAGGGGCTCGATTCCGCCCGAAGGGCTGGCCCGGCTCGAGAAGCTGCTGGCCGCGGCCCTGCAGTCCGACGCGGTGAAGAAGCGCTTCGCCGCGCTGAGCCTCGAACCGTTCACCAGCGGTCGCGAGGCCACGGCCAGATACCTGAAGGCCGAAGGCAGCCGCTGGGGCGAAGTGGTGAAGAGCCGCGGCATCCAGCTGGAAAACTGAAATGAACGACAGCACGATTCAGGGGCAGGCAAGCAGCCGCACGGTCGAGGCCGACGTGGTGGTGTGCGGCGGCGGCGTCGCCGGCACGATGGCGGCCGTGGCGGCGGCGAGGCAGGGCGCGTCGGTCGTGCTGGTGGAGCGCTACGGGTTCCTCGGCGGCAATGCGACGGCCGGCGCGGTGGCGCAGTTCAACAGCTGGCAGACCGGCAACGGCCGCAAGGTGGTGGCCGGCCTGGCGCAGGAGGTGGTCGATCGGCTGCGCCGCTACGACGGAGCCCGCGCGCACGAGACCTTCGTGATGTCCACCGGGCACCGCATGGACCGCGTCGAATACGCGCCCGAAGTGCTGAAGCTGGTGCTGGACGACATGGTGGCCGAGGCCGGCGTGCGGCCCCTGCTGCATGCCAGCCTGCTCGACGTGGCCTGCGAGGGCCGCCGCATCGAGCGTGCGAGCGTGCTGACCAAGGGCGGTGTGCTGCACCTGCGCGCGGGCGTGCTGGTCGACGCCTCGGGCGACATGGATGTGCTGAAGCGGGCGGGCGCGCGTTTCCTGGAACTCGGCAACGGCGAGGCGCTGCAGCCGGCGACGATGATGTTCCGCTTCGGGCCGATCGACTTCGCGCGCTTCGGTGCGCTGTCGAAGGCCGAGCTTGCCGAACTGGCGGCGCGCGGCTTCGCGCAGGGCCGGCTGGCGCGCGCGGCGCTGCATTCGAGCCGCGATCCCTATTCGGACGACGGCTGGTTCAACATCAGCCGCCTGGGCATCGACGCCACCGACCCGATGGCGCTGGGCGCCGCCGAGATCGAAGGGCGGCGCCAGGCGTGGAAGGCGGCTGGCTTCCTCGCGGATGCGGTGCCCGGCTGCGAGCGCGGGCGGCTGCGGGCCTTCGGCACGCAGGTCGGCGTGCGCGAGACGCGGCGGATGGAGGGCGACCATGTGCTGACGGCGGCCGAATTGCTGGAGCCGGTGCGGTTTCCCGACGCGATCGCCGCGGGGGCATATCCGATCGACATCCACCCCGCGACGGGCGGTGCGCTGCACTACGTGCCGATGGACGCAGACCACGCGTATCAGATTCCGTACCGCAGCCTGGTGCCGAGGGCGCTCGACAACGCGCTGGGCGTGGGCCGCGGTATTTCGGCGAGCCACGAGGCGCTGGCGGCGATCCGGGTGATGACGATCTCGATGGCGGTCGGGCAGGCCGCCGGCATTGCCGCGGCCATGGCCGCCAGGGCGGCGGAGGGCGGCATGGGAGCACAGGTGCGCAAGGTGCCGGTGCCCGCGCTGCGCGAGGCGCTGCTGCGCGGCGGCGCCGTGCTCGGCTAGCGCCGCCGGCAGCCTGGCGTCAGAGCCAGTTGCCGCTCTGCGGCATCTGCACCTTCTCGGCCGGGTCGTCGCTCGTCACGAACGAGCCGATGACGACGCTCAGGATCGAGATGAAGATGCTCGCGAACAGCGCGGTCCAGAAGCCGGACACGCGGAAGCCCTTCACCAGCGCGGCCACCAGCAGGATCATCAGCGCGTTGATGACCAGCAGGAACAGGCCGAGCGTCACGAGCGTCAGCGGCAGCGTGAGCACGATCAGCAGCGGCTTGACGACGGCATTGGCCAGGCCCAGCAGCAGGGCCGAGACCACCAGCGCGCCGGTGCTCTCGAACTTGATCCCCCGAAACAGATGGCTCGCCACCCAGAGCGAGATGGCCGTGATGGCCCAGTGGATGAGAAAAGGGGCCAGGTTGTTAAACATTTCCGGGGGCTCGTGATTCGTGGAAAAAGGAGCCGGCCATTATCCGTGGCCCGTGGGAGCGCCGTTTTCTCCTGTTACGCGCAGAAACAACGGGCGACACCCCGTTAAGATCCCACCTCTTTGGCGCCCCGTGCAGAAGGGGCTTTCTTCATGGCCGGACAAACAAGGGTCATCACCACATGGCCAATGCCTCGATCGCGAGCTTGACACCCGCCCCGGCTTCGGCCGACGAGGCCGAATCATGGGTGCGCGGCGAGCTCATCCGCAGCCTGATGCGCTCGGCGCGCGGCTCCTATCTCGTCTCGGCCGCGCTGATGCCGGCCATGGTCGGCCTCAACTGGGCCTACATACCTCGCTGGGAACTGATCACCTGGCTGGTGGCCGGCCTCATCGCCACGGCCTGCCGCGCCTGGGGCGCGCAGGTCTATGCGGTGCGCTATGCGGGGCGCAGTGCCGCGGCGCAGCTGCAGTTCACCGAGCGCTACGGCTTCGTGTGGAGCACCAGCGCGGTGGTGTGGGGCTTCTCGGTGCTGCTGTTCTTCGAGCGCACGCCGCAGGCCAACCAGTTCATGAGCTGGCTCATCGTGGCCGGGGTGGGCACCTTCCCGCTGAACGGGCTGGCGCTGCATCCTCCGCTGCTCAAGCGCTACGTCAACACGCTGTTCATCACGATGCTGGGCGCGGTGCTGATCCGGCTGTCGGGGATCATGCTGCATCACCCCCAGTTCCAGTACAGCTACCTGATGCCGGTCCTGCCGATCCTGCACTGGTTCCTGCTGCTGCGGGCCGGGCGGCACATCTACGAGACGGCGCGCAACAGCCTGGAGCTGCTGTTCCACAACCACATCCTGATCAAGTCGCTCACGCAGCAGCGGCAGGCGGCGGTGTCGGCCGTGGCCATGAAGAACCGCTTCCTGGCCAGCGCCGCGCACGACATGCGCCAGCCGGTGCTGGCGCTCTCGCTGTACGCCGACTGGCTGCGCAACGAGCCCGAACTGGTGCTGGAACTCGCCCCGAAGATCGTGCGCGCCACGCATGCGGTGAACGCGCTGTTCGACTCGATGTTCGACCTGGCGCGCATCGACTCGGGCCAGGTGCGCCTGCACGTCGAGCGCGTCGACGTGCCCGAGCTGCTGCACGACCTGGAGCTGCAATACCGCCCCGTGGCCGAGAGCCGCGGGCTGGACTTCCGGGTGCACGTGTGCGAAGGCTCGTTCCTGACCGACCCGATCCGCGTGCGCCGCATGATCGGCAACCTGCTGGCCAACGCCATCAAGTACACGACCGAAGGCGGCGTGCTGCTGGCGGCACGGCAGACGCGCGACGGCCTGCGCGTGGAAGTGTGGGACACCGGCATCGGCATCGCGCCCGAGCATCTGCGCGACGTGTTCCTGGAGTTCTACAAGGTGGCCGACCATGCCGGCACCTCGGACGGCTTCGGCCTCGGCCTGGCCATCGTTGCGCGGCTGTCGCACGTGCTGGGCCACCCGGTGAGCGTGCGGTCGCGGCTGGGCAGCGGCAGCGTGTTCCGCGTGGCGCTGCATGACGCGGACGAGGCGGTGGCGCAGGCTCGGGTGACGGCTTCCGGCGGCTGAAGAAAAAAACCGCGCAATGCGCGGTTTTTTCATTCCAGAAACACCGGGAAGGAAGTGCGCGAAGCCTGGGGTCAGCCTGAAAGCAATCCGTTCGTGCGCGCGTAGTGCAGCGCCTGCGTCCGGCTCTTCACACCCAGCCGGCGGAACAGCCGCCACAGGTGAACCTTCACCGTGTGCTCGCTGATTTCGAGGTCCGTAGCGATGTCGCGGTTGCTCATGCCCTTGTCGAGCATGGCGATCAGCTGCGTCTGGCGCTTCGACAGCTTGCCGCTGTTGGCGGCCGGCGGCTCGTCGGCTTCGTCTTCCGAACCCGCCATCAGCAGGCCGCGCAGGGCGGCCGCCAGCTCGTTGGAGCTGGCCGATTTCTCGATGTAGGTGTCGGCGCCCGCCTCGATGCAGGCGTCTTCCATGTCGGCCGCCGGTGCCGCCGAATACACGGCGATCGGCACGTTGGGATAGACCTGCTTGACCGCGATCACGCCCGACACGCCATTGGTGTCCGGGAGCTTCAGGTCAAGGCAGAAGAGGGTGGGAGCGCCGCGCTGCTGGACGGATCCCGCGAGCTTGTCGAGGCGCTCGAGCTCGACGATGTTCTCGGCCGGTCGCAAGCGCCGCAAGACCATCACGATCGCGTCGCGCATCAGGGGGTGGTCGTCGATGACATAAATGCTCATGTTTTCTTCCTTTGTGATCGCACCGTCTTCTCTCTTCCTGCTCACCGGCGGGTAGGCCGGTGGGTTCCGCCGGATCAACTTCCCTGGTTGTTGGGCGTTGCCTCGGCCAGTGCTTCCAGCGCCTCGGTGACGGCGCTTGTTCCTTCCGTGTCGATGGGTTCAAGCTGCCCGGCCAGCGCGGTCAATGCCGCGCCGCGCTGCTCCTGCAAGGCCGCGATGGTACGGCCGGCTTCCTGCGGCGACGCGAATCCACGGCTCTGGAGCAGGGTTTCGCCGCGCGCATCGAGCAGCTTGAAATAGAAGAGGCCGTCGGCCTTCTCGCGGTATTGCTTGAAGCTGGGCTTCGCGACCTTGGCCGCCTTGGCGCCGGCCTTGTCCTTGCCGGCCGCGAGATTGCGCAGGCCGACCGCATGGCGCAGCTCCACCATGAAGGGCTTCGACAGCGCGCGGGCCTTCTCGGCACCGATGAGCAGCTGGCGCTCGATCTCGGCCGGGTTGTTCATGAGCGCGTCGTAGCGCTCGCGCAGCGGCGCCACTTCGAGATCGATGCGCTCGAACAGCAGCTGCTTCGCATCGCCCCAGCCGATGCCGTCGGCATAGGCCTTGCGGAGCATCTCGGTCTCGTCGGCGTCGGCAAAGGCCTGGTAGATCTGGAACAGCGCGGAGCCTTCGGTGTCCTTGGGCTCGCCGGGCGCGCGCGAGTCGGTCACGATGCTGGTGATCTGCTTGCGCAGGTACGCGCGCGGCGCGAACAGCGGGATCGTGTTGTTGTAGCTCTTGCTCATCTTGCGGCCGTCCAGGCCGGGCAAGGTGGCGACGGCATCGTCGATCTCGGCGTCGGGCAGCGTGAAGTGCTCGCCGTACAGGTGATTGAAGCGCTGCGCCATGTCGCGCGCCATCTCGATGTGCTGCACCTGGTCGCGGCCCACCGGCACCTTGTGGGCGTTGAACATCAGGATGTCCGCGCCCATGAGCACCGGGTACATGAAGAGGCCGGCCGTCACGTCGGCGTCGGGGTCTTCGCCCTTTGCGGTGTTCTTGTCGATCTGCGCCTTGTAGGCATGCGCGCGGTTGAGCACGCCCTTGCCGGTGACGCAGGTGAGGAACCAGGTGAGCTCGGGAATCTCGGGGATGTCGGACTGGCGGTAGAAGGTGACGTGCTCCGGGTCGAGGCCGCAGGCCAGCCAGCTGGCGGCGATCTCGAGGGTGGAGCGCTGGATCTTCGCCGGCTCCTGCACCTTGATGAGCGCGTGGTAGTCCGCCAGGAAGAAGAAGCTCTGCACACCGGGCGCGACGCTTTGCCGCACCGAATGGCGGATCGAGCCGACGTAGTTGCCGAGGTGGGGCGTGCCCGACGGGGTGATGCCGGTCAGGACGCGCAGTGGAGCTTTGGAAGACGGGGACATGGAACGAGGAACTTAGAACAGCAATGCCTTGAGCGGGGTGATGGCCAGGTTGATGACGTAGTAGCCGACGTCCATCAACGGACGCAGCCAGTAGTTGCTGACGACACCGGCGAGCACCAGCGCCATCACGATGAAGAAGCCGTAGGGCTCGATGCGCGCCAGGAAATTCTGCGCGGTTCCGTTCGGCAGCAGGCCTGCCAGCACGCGCCCGCCGTCGAGCGGTGGCAGCGGGAACAGGTTGAAGGCCCACATCACGAGGTTGACCAGCACGCCGCCTTGCGCCATCTTGATGAAAAAGGTTTCATCGATGCCCGCCGCGACCAGTGCTATCAGCACCAGCGCCCAGAGAATGGCCTGGATGAAGTTCGAAGCCGGGCCCGCGAGCGCCACCCACACCATGTCGCGCTTCGGATGGCGCAGCCGCCCGAAGTTGACCGGCACCGGCTTGGCATATCCGAAAAGGAAGGCGCCGGAGGTCGCGAAGTAGAGCATCAGCGGCATCAGGATGGTCCCGATGGGGTCGATGTGCTTCATCGGGTTGAGCGTGACGCGCCCCATGACCTCGGCGGTGTTGTCGCCGAAATAGCGCGCGACATAGCCATGGGCCGCCTCATGCACGGTGATCGCGAAGATCACCGGCAGTGCGTATATCAGTACGGTCTGTATCAGGTTGGAAATATCCACGGCGCGATTGTGTCAGACAGGGCGGGTCTCACCGCCCGATTTCAGAGCCCCAGCACGGCCAATGTCCCGCGCCCCTGGCGCACCACGACGGGGTCGTCGCCCGTGCCCATGGGCGTGAGGTCGACCACCGTGGTGGGCTGCGAGGGGCAGGCCCCGGCGTCGATGACGGCGCCGATCTGCTTCTCGAAGCGCTCGCGGATGGTTTGCGCGTCGTTCAGAGCCTCGGTCTCGCCGGGCGCGATGAGCGTGGTGGCCAGCAGCGGCGCGCCGTGCAGCGACAGCAGCTCCAGCAGCACCTTGTGGTCGGGCACGCGCAGGCCGATGGTCTTGCGCTGCGGATGGCTCACGCGGCGCGGCACTTCCTTCGTGGCTTCGAGCAGGAAGGTGTAGGGGCCGGGCGTGGCGGCCTTCAGCAGGCGGTATTGCTTGTTGTCTACACGTGCGTAGTTGGCCAGCTCGCTCAGGTCGCGGCACAGCAGCGTGAGGTGATGCTTGTCGTCGACCTGCCGGATGCGGCGAAGCTGGTCGACCGCGTCCTTGTCGTCCAGGTGGCAGGCCAGGGCGTAGCTGGAGTCGGTGGGCACGGCCACGATCTCGCCGCGCTCGAGCAGCGCGACGGCCTGCTTGAGCAGGCGCTGCTGCGGGTTGTCGGGGTGGACTTCGAAGTACTGGGCCATTTGAAATATCTCCGGGTCAGGATTCCGCGGGTTCGATCGGCACGCGCCGCTCGCGCACTGTGAGCCATGCGCCGGCCGCGCCGCACACGGCGATCATCGCCATGCCGATGAGCGAGAAGCGGTCGGGCACATGGGAAAAGACTAGCCAGCCGCCGAGCATTGCAAAGGCGATCTGCGCATAGAGGTAGGGCGTGAGCGTGGAGGCCGGCGCGCGCTGGTAGGCCAGGATCAGCATGAAGTGCCCCACCGTGCCCATGAACCCCATGAGGCAAAGCAGCGCCCACCATTCCCACGACGGCAGCGCGGTCCATGCGAAGGGCACCACCAGCGAGGCGATCAGCGTGCCGACCCAGCCGGTGTAGAAGTGCATGGTCAGCGGGTTCTCGGTCTGCGCGAGCTTGCTGGTGAGCACCTGGAACCAGGCGTTGGTCAGCACCAGCCCCAGCGGCAGGAAGATGGCCCAGCTGAAAGTGCCGCCGCCCGGGCGAAGGATCACCAGCGTGCCGGCGAAGCCGCCCGCCACCAGCGTCCAGCGCAAGGGCGACACATGCTCCTTGAGCGTGGTGGCGGCCAGCAGCGTGATGACCAGCGGCGCGATCAGCACGATCGACGTGAACTCAGCCAGCGGCATGTAGCGCAGGCTCAGGAACGCGAAGACGCTCGACGACAGCAGCAACGCACCGCGCAGCGCCTGGTAGCGCGGATGCCGCGTGCGCAGCAGCGCGGTGCCGTGCAGCGGCAGCAGCACGATGGTGGTCGCCACGGCCTGGAACGCATAGCGGAACCACACGCCCATGAGAATCGGCACGCCGAGGGTGGAGAACTTGGTGGCGGTGTCCAGCGTGGCGAAGCAGGCCACCGCCAGCAGCACGAGGCCGATGCCCGCGAGGATGCGTTCCGCCTCGACCCTGCGGGCCGTCTGCGCCGCCGAACGTGCACTGGCCAGCGCAACGGTTGCCGCGTTGTCGATGCCGGGCCCGGGGCTCTGGCTCACTGCTGAATGCGGTGGCCGAGCAGTTCCCACACAGGAGTGAGCGCGCCGGGCAACGGCGGCAGCTTGCCGAGATCGCAATGGCTCTCGTCGGGGCTGTGGAAATCGCTGCCGCGCGAGGCGGCGAAATCGAACTCGAGCGCCTTGTCGGCGTACTCGACATATTCGGCCGGCGTGTGGCTGCCGGTGACGACCTCGATCGCCTGGCCGCCGTGCGCCTTGAATTCCAAGAACAGCGCGTATTCCTCGTTGGCCGAGAACTTGTAGCGGCCCGGGTGCGCGATGACGGCGATGCCCTTGGCGGCGGTGATCCAGTGCACCGCGTCCTTCAGCGAGGCCCAGCGGTGCGGCACGTAGCCAGGCTTGCCTTCGGTGAGGAACTTGCGGAACACCTCGGGCGTGTCGCGGCAATGGCCCTGCTCGACCAGGAAGCGTGCGAAGTGCGTGCGGGAGATGAGTTCGGGGTTGCCCACGAACCTGAGCGCGCCTTCGTAGGCGCCATGGATGCCGACCTTGGCCAGCCCCTCGGACATTTCCTGCGCGCGCTTGCCGCGGCCGCCGCGCGTGTCGTAGAGGCCCTGCGTGATGGCCGCGTCGTCCGGGTCGAAGCCCAGGCCGACGATGTGCACCGTTTCTCCCGCGAAGGTCACGGAAATCTCGGTGCCGGTGAGGTAGCGCATGCCGTTGGCGCGGGCAGCCGCCGCGGCGCGGTGCTGGCCGCCGATTTCGTCGTGGTCGGTGAGGGCCCAGAGCTCGACCCCGTTCGCGGCCGCGCGGGCGGCCAGTTCTTCGGGCGTCAGAGTGCCGTCGGAGACCACGGAGTGGCAGTGAAGATCGGCATTGAGGATGGAGGACACCCCACCATTCTAGGGGCTATGGAACAACGGTGCGGGCGCATGGATGCTATGCACGACGCTACTAAATAAATAGCATTACTGGCCCGCTGCATGCGGCTCAGCGCTTCTTGCGGAAAGCCGCCCAGGCCGCCACCGCGGTAAAGCTTGCCACGATGGCGACAACGATCCAGAAGCCGTGCTTGTGGTCCGCGAGCGGAATGCCCCCCACATTCATGCCGAACAGGCCCGCCAGGATGTTGATCGGCAGGGCCAGCACGGTGACCACCGTCAGCACGAAGAGGCTGCGGTTGTTGTCCTCGTTGACGTTGGCGGCTATTTCTTCCTGCAGCAGCTTGATGCGCTCCTGCAGCGCCTGCATGTCGCGCAGCACCACCGAGAACTCTTCCGTGGAGCCGCGCAGTTCCTGCACGTCGGGTTCGGACATCCAGGCCGGCGGCCCCTGCAGCAGCCGGAAGAGGGCAGCCGGCTCGGGCGCCAGCAGCCGCTGCAGCCGCACCAGCAGCCGGCGCAGCACGCCGAGCCGCGCGCGCTTGTGGTCGAGCCGCCCGGCCAGCAGCTCGTCTTCGATGCGGTCGATGCGCGAGGTGACGCCGCGCACGATCTTCACCAGCACGTCGGCCTGCGCGCGCAGCAGGTGTTCGAGCAGTTCGGTGCTCGAGCGCGGCGCGTCGCCGGCCTTCACGGCCGTGCGCAGCGCATCGACCGAGCGCAGCGGCTTGGTGCGCGCCGTGACCACGAGGCGCGGGCCCACGCTGATCCACAGCGTGGAGATGTCCGAGGGCTCGAAGCTGAACTCGAAGTGCACGTCGTTGATGACCGCGATCAGCGAGTCGTCGGCGCGTTCGATGCGCGTGGAGGGCAGCCCTTCGTGCAGCGTCTCGTAGAAGGTGTCGGAGAGGTTCGCGTGCCGCACCAGCCAGCGCTCCGCATGCGCGTGGCTCAGGTTGAAGTGCAGCCAGACGTACGGCGGGTTTTCTTCGGCGCATTCGCGCTCGCGCTGCTGCGCCAGCCATGCGGCTGCCTGCACGGAGTCGATCGCCCGCGCGGGCTCGGGCGCCGACGCGTCGAACAGGTAGCCGGAGATCAGTCCGGCTTCGTCGCCGCCGTAGGACTGGGCGGCGAGATCATGAAATGCCGACAAGATGCGTGATTCAGAAGATGCGAGTGAAAAGCCAGTAGAGCGAACCCGACAGCAGCATCGCCACCGGCAGCGTGAGCACCCAGGCCAGCGCGAGGTTGCGCAGCGTCGACAACTGCAGGCCCGAGCCGCTGGCCGTCATGGTGCCGGCCACGCCGGAGGACAGCACGTGCGTGGTCGACACCGGCAGGCCGTACATGTCGGCCGCGCCGATGGTGATCATGGCCACCACTTCGGCCGAGGCGCCCTGCGCGTAGCTCAGGTGCGTCTTGCCGATCTTCTCGCCCACGGTCACGACGATGCGCTTCCAGCCGATCATCGTGCCCAGGCCCAGCGCAATGGCCACCGCGACCTTGACCCACAGCGGGA
The DNA here is from genome assembly GCF_030208835.1 of Variovorax sp. efr-133-TYG-130. Taxonomy (NCBI): domain Bacteria; kingdom Pseudomonadati; phylum Pseudomonadota; class Betaproteobacteria; order Burkholderiales; family Comamonadaceae; genus Variovorax; species Variovorax sp. efr-133-TYG-130. The sequence continues at coordinate 32,829 of NZ_JARVTD010000037.1, forward strand.
TGAAGCGCGTGGCGGTGTCCAGTTCTTCGCGGAAGGTGACCACGCGCAGTCGGGTCTCGTCGTCGAACTTGGCGGCGCCGCTTTTCTCCAGATGGCGGATGGCTTCGGAGGCCAGGTACATGTCGTTGCGCACGTTGGCCACGGAATCGGCAGGCACGCCGGCCAGCGAACCGTGCGCCTTGACCTGCTGGCCGATGCTGCCGGCGGCGGCGGCCAGGGCCGGCACGACCGCGGCATTGAACTCCCGCGTGCGCACGTAGGTGGAGAGCGTCTCGCGCGCTGCTTCGGGTTGCAGCGCGGGCAGCGAGGCCGGCACGCTGCGGTTCAGCGCGTTCTGCGCCATCTCGGTCACCGCCACGAACTTGATGGTCTCGCTGGCGGGCATGGCGCGGTTCAGCGCATAGGCCATCGGCACCGTGCCCACCAGGATCAGCATGATGAGGCCCATGCCCTTCTGCCCGTCGTTGGAGCCGTGCGCGAACGACACCCCGGTGCAGGTCAGGATGAGCAGGCCGCGGATCCACCACGGCGGCGGCTCGCTGCCCTTGGGCTCCTCATACAGCGCGCGGTTCTTCACGAAGGCGCGCAGCGCCAGCAGCAGCAGGGCGGCGCAGCCGAAGCCGACCATCGGCGACAGCAGCAGCGAATAGCCCACCTTGGTGGCCTGCCCCCAGTCGACGCCGCTGGTGCCGTCGCGACCGTGCATGAGCGCATTGGCCACGCCCACGCCGATGATCGAGCCGATCAGCGTGTGCGAAGACGAAGCCGGCAGCCCGAGCCACCACGTGCCCAGGTTCCAGATGATCGCGGCAATCAGCAGCGCGAACACCATGGCGAAGCCCGCGCTCGAGCCCACCTGCAGGATCAGCTCCACCGGCAGCAGCGCGATGATGCCGAAGGCCACGGCGCCGCTGGAAACCAGCACGCCCAGGAAGTTGAAGAAGCCCGACCAAACCACCGCGAAGTTGGGTGGCAGCGAGTGGGTGTAGATGACGGTCGCCACGGCGTTGGCCGTGTCGTGGAAGCCGTTGACGAACTCGAAGCCCAGCGCAATCAGCAGCGCCACGCCCAGCAGGATGTAGGGAACCCAGGTCGTGACCGGCACGCCGGAGGCGGCGACGTCGCCCACCAGGCTCCAGGCCGTGAACAGCAGGCCGGCTGCCAGCAGGCCCACGAAGGTGATCAGCGTGAGCGGACCGGGCTTGGCGTCGAGTTTCGGCCGGTGCGAAGCGGGCGCGGACGGCAACTCGGCATGCGGGGCTGCAAGCGTGTTCATGGACGATTCTGGGGTGTTGGAATGGCTTCAGATGGTGTTCGCCGCGTGTGACAACTACATGTCAACGGCGTCAAAACCGTCACGTAGTCGTCATACAGGGCGAGCAGCATGCCTTTTCGCCTTCCTTCAATCCTTTTCTCCTGCTGCCCCACCATGCCGACGAGCGCACTTCCCGACCATGAAGAACTGATGCAACGCATCGCCCGCGACCTGATCGACAGCTACGACGAAGAGCTGGAACTGGAGATCGAGGACCGCAACATCGACGGCCTCGACCCCTCGGCCGGCACCAGCGCCGCCACCGACAAGGCCGCCCGGCAGGCCTACTTCAAGGAACTGTTCCGCCTGCAGGGCGAGCTGGTCAAGCTGCAGGACTGGGTGCAGCACAGCAAGCAGAAAGTAGTCATCCTGTTCGAAGGCCGCGACGCTGCCGGCAAGGGCGGCGTCATCAAGCGCATCACCCAGCGGCTGAACCCGCGCGTGGCCCGCGTGGCCGCGCTGCCGGCGCCGAACGACCGCGAACGCACCCAGTGGTATTTCCAGCGCTATGCCGCGCACCTGCCGGCCGCCGGCGAAATGGTGCTGTTCGACCGCAGCTGGTACAACCGCGCCGGCGTCGAGCGCGTGATGGGCTTCTGCACCGACGACGAGTACGAAGAATTCTTCCGCACCGTGCCCGAGTTCGAGAAGATGCTCGTGCGCTCGGGCATCAAGCTCATCAAGTACTGGTTCTCCATCACCGACGACGAGCAGCACATGCGCTTCCTCGGCCGCATCCATGACCCGCTCAAGCAATGGAAGCTGAGCCCCATGGACCTGGAAAGCCGCCGCCGCTGGGAGGAATACACCAAGGCGAAGGAAATCATGCTGGAGCGCACCCACATTCCGGAAGCGCCGTGGTGGGTGGTGCAGGCGGTCGACAAGAAGAAGGCGCGCCTGAACTGCATCAGCCACCTGCTCGGCCAGATGCCCTACAAGGAAGTGCCGCACCCGGCCGTCGAGCTGCCCGAGCGCGAGCGCCATGCGGACTACCTGCGCCAGCCGGTGCCTGCGAGCATGATCGTCCCGGAGATTTATTAACCCCCAGGCTTCGCGCACTTCGTGTCGCTTCTCCTTCCCCCTTGCAGGGGGCGACACCAACGGCCCGGCGGAGCCGGTTCCGTGGTGTCTCTGGACTGGGCCGCTGTTGGTTTGCGAGGGCTTTGCCTTCACACTGCGCCATGGCCCGTCGTTCCACCGCTTCTGTTTTTGCCCGCGCTTATGAGCGCAACCTCAAGGCGCTGACCCGGCTCACGCTGAGCAGCAGCAAGCGCGTGGCGGGGCAGGTGCAGCGCGCGGCGGCCAAGCGGCTCAAGCCCCCGCCGGGCCGTGGGGACTGGCTCAGCGGGGTGGCGGTGGGGGCTGGCGGGGCGCGGGGCTATCACCTGTTCCGGCCGGCCGGGCTGCAGCTTGCGCCGGGGGAGAAGCTGCCGCTCATGGTCATGCTGCACGGTTGCGGCCAGACGGGGCGTGACTTCGCGGCCAGCACGCGCATGAACGCGCTGGCCGTGCGCCAGCGCTTTCTCGTCCTCTACCCGGAGCAGGACCGGCTGGCCCACCCGCAAGGCTGCTGGAACTGGTACGAGCGCCGCTCGGGCAAGGCCGACGCCGAGGCCGCCACGCTGATGGCCGCGGTCGACCAGGCCTGCATGCTCTACCCGGTGGACCGTGACCGTGTGGCGCTGGCCGGCCTGTCGGCGGGCGCCAGCATGGCGGCGCTGTTGGCCACGCGCTACCCGAATCGTTTCCGCGCCGTCGTCATGCATTCGGGCGTCGCACCCGGCGCCGCCAAGTCGTCGGCCACCGCGCTCGGCGCGATGCGCGGCCAGAACGTGCCGCCCATGCCGGTCACGGCCGTCGGCAAGGCGATGGGTGCCGCGGCCGTCTTCACCACCCTGCCGCCGATGCTGGTGCTGCACGGCGATGCCGACTCGGTGGTCGCGCCCAGCAACGCCGTCAGCAGCGCCGCCGTGTGGGCCACTGCCATCGGCGCGCAGCCGGGCCAGCCGCGCTACACGCAGCGCGGCAAGCGCCGGCCGATGCGGGTGACCGACTTCAAGCGCAATGGCCGCACGCTCGTCACGCTGTGCGAGATCGCCGGGCTGGGCCATTCATGGAGCGGCGGCGCATCTAAGCTGCTGTTCAGCGACCCCGAAGGGCCGGACGCGACGCGCATGGCCTGGGCTTTTGCGGTTGCGCAGTTCAAGGCCGCTCAGGGCTCGAAGAAGCTCTGAGAGCCCGCTGTGCCCTGGTCGAATGCCTAACCGCGTGACGGCGCGGGAAGTGCGGACAGCTTCTCGGCCACGCGCTGGCAGGCGGTGATCAGATCGCGAACGATGCGCTCGTCGATGTTCAGGTCGCCTTCGTACTCGCCCAGATTGCGGATCTCATGGCCTTTGGCCAGAACCCGCCAGACCTCCGGTCCCAGCGACAGGGTATGAGGCAGTACCTGGAAGACGATGAAGCGGTTGCTCGAGCGGTAGCCATGCCACCTCAGCGCGGCGAGGCACATGGCATGCGCCGCGTTGTAGACGAGGTCGAAACGGCTCTCCAGCGACAGCTGCACCAGTTGCGCATCCACCAGGCGCGCCTGCCCGGAACGCAGCAAGCCGGCAAATTCGCGAGCGTCAGGCGCTTCCGCGACAAGCGGCTTCGAGGGACCGCACAGGTTTTCAAGCGGGGAGGGCATTCGCGTCGCCGATCACCCAGAGCTTGGGCTGTGCCATCACGCGCGTGACGAATGATTCGCCGTTCTTGAGCTTTCGCATCAGTTCGTTCCTTGTGAATATGGTCGGATTCACTGTACGGCCAAGGCGTGCCGAGACGGCGTCCAGCGCCAGAAACAGGTCTGAATACGCAAGTTCGTCACTGACAAGGAAAAGGTCGATGTCGCTGGCGGCCGTGTCGCTCTTCCTGGCTACAGAACCGAAAACGAATGCGGCGTCGATCTTGTCGGCGATCGGCTGCAGCGCTTCGTGCAGCGGGCCCGCGAGTCCGAAAGTCTTGCGCACGATGCTGCACAGTTCCTCGTGAATCGGTGATGCGGCGTTGGCTTGGTAGTGTTTCTGATTGCCTGCGCGAGAGGTCGTCAGCAGCCCGCAGTCGGTCAGGTATTTGAGTTCGCGCTGCACGGCTCCCGAGCCGGCACCGGTGAGCTTGATCAGTTCGCTGGAGAAGAAACTTCGGTCCGGCTGGCCGAAGAGATACCCCAGCACGCGCTGCTGAGTTTTCGTGAACAGGGCATCTGCAAGGCCTGTGGGCTTGTATGTTTCCGGCGATGACGGCGAGATCTTTCCCATTTTGGGTATCTTAATGCCCAAAATGGGCTTGTACGCCACCCGGCGTATTTCACCTTCCTGGTGCATTCCGCAGACTCCTCTCCACGCCAGCCAAGCGCTGTCGACAAGGTTCAACCAACCCCGGAGCAGGAGTCCACATGCAACGTCGTTTCACACTCAAGGCGCTTACCGCCGCCGTCGCGCTGGCCAGCATTTCTGCTGCGCCCGCATTCGCAGCCGACACCATCAAGGTCGGCGTGCTGCATTCGCTGTCGGGCACGATGGCCATTTCGGAAACCGTGCTGAAAGACACGGTGCTGATGGCCATCGACGACATCAACAAGAAGGGCGGCGTGCTGGGCAAGCAGCTCGAGCCCGTGGTGGTCGACCCGGCCTCCAACTGGCCCCTGTTCGCCGAAAAGACCAAGCAGCTGCTCGGCCAGGACAAGGTCTCGGTCATCTTCGGCTGCTGGACCTCGGTGTCGCGCAAGTCGGTGCTGCCGGTGGTCGAGGAAATGAACGGCCTGCTGTTCTACCCGGTGCAGTACGAGGGTGAGGAACTCTCGAAGAACGTGTTCTACACGGGCGCCGCGCCCAACCAGCAAGCCATTCCGGCCGTCGACTACCTGATGAGCAAGGAAGGCGGCGGCGCCAAGCGCTGGGTGCTGCTGGGCACCGACTACGTGTACCCCCGTACCACCAACAAGATCCTGCGCGCCTACCTCAAGAGCAAGGGCGTGAAGGAAACCGACATCGACGAGAAGTACACCCCCTTCGGCCACAGCGACTACCAGACCATCGTCGCCGACATCAAGAAGTTCTCGGCCGGCGGCAAGACCGCGGTGGTGTCGACCATCAACGGCGACTCCAACGTGCCCTTCTACAAGGAACTCGGCAACGCCGGCCTGAAGGCCAAGGACGTGCCCGTGGTCGCCTTCTCGGTGGGTGAGGAAGAGCTGCGCGGCGTGGATACCAAGCCGCTGGTCGGCCACCTGGCCGCCTGGAACTACTTCATGAGCCTGAAGAACCCGACCAACACGGCGTTCATCAAGGAGTGGAGCGAATACGCCAAGGCCAAGAAGATCCCCGGCCACATGGACAAGCCGCTCACCAACGACCCGATGGAAGCCACCTGGATCGGCATCCACATGTGGAAGCAGGCCGTGGAAAAGGCCAAGTCGACCGACACCGACAAGGTGATCGCCGCCATGGCCGGCCAGACCTTCACGGCGCCCTCGGGCATCGTGTCGAAGATGGACGAGAAGAACCACCACCTGCACAAGAGCGTGTTCATCGGCGAGATCAAGGCCGACGGCCAGTTCAACGTGGTGTGGAAGACGCCGGGTCCTGTGAAGGCCAAGCCGTGGAGCCCGTACATCGAAGGCAACGACAAGAAGCCTGACTACCCCGCCGGCAAGTCGATGTAAGTGTGTTTCTCCCTCCCCCGCCGGGGGAGGGCAGGGGTGGGGGCTGACGGCGGTCGATTCGCGCATTGCGCTTGCACGGGCGCCGCGTGCCCCCACCCCGACCCTCCCCCGGAAGGGGATAGGGCCAACCCAACTTCCAGTTTCATGATGCTTCGACGAACCCTTCACTGCGCACTCGCCGCCATGCTCCTCATGGCATCGGCCGCCCACGCGCTGACCGCCGACGAAGCCCGGGCCATCGCCTCCGGCGAATCCGAAGCCCGCATCGCCGCGCTCAACAAGGCCGTGCTCACGGCCGACGACAAGACCGCCGCCTTCATCCAGGCCATGTCAGACGACGCGGTCAAGTACACCGAGGACAAGGTCTTCGTGATGAAGGACGACAAGGGCTACGACCCCGTCACCGGCGCCGAGCTGAAGGTGCCCGACACCGCGGAAGACGTCGTCAACAACAACCTCATGCGCGGCGCGCTCGATGCCGCGCAGGCCGCGCTCAAGCTCTCCAGCAAGGACGACGCCGTGCGCGCCGAAGCCGCGCAGGCGCTCTTCAAGGAGCCCGACGAATCGCGCGTTCCCATGGTCGAGAAGGCGCTGGCCGCCGAAACCAACCCCAAGATCAAGGCGCAGCTCGAACTGGTGCGCGCCGCCAGCATGCTCACCAGCGCCGACAAGGCCAAGCGCCTCGCCGCCGCCAAGGAGCTTGGCAACAACCGCAACCCCGACACCAAGCTGCTGCTCAACCAGCGCCTGGCCGACGAGACCGAGGCCGACGTCAAGGCCGCCATCGTCGCGTCGATCGCCAGCATCGACGGCTCGCTGGTCTGGGGCGACCGCATCAACGCCGTGTTCAGCGGCATCAGTCTGGGCTCCGTGCTGCTGCTGGCCGCGCTGGGCCTGGCCATCACCTACGGCCTGATGGGCGTGATCAACATGGCCCATGGCGAGCTGATGATGATCGGCGCCTACGCCACCTACGTGATGCAGGGAATCTTCCAGAAGTACATGCCGGAGGCGGCCTTCGGCTGGTACCTGGTCGCCGCCATTCCCGTGTCCTTCCTCGCATCGGCGCTGGTGGGCGCGGTGCTGGAGCGCGGCGTGATCCGTTTCCTCTACGGCCGCCCGCTCGAGACGCTGCTCGCCACCTGGGGCATCAGCCTGATGCTGCAGCAGCTGGTGCGCTCGCTGTTCGGCGCGCAGAACGTCGGCGTCGAGAACCCCGGCTGGATGAGCGGCGGCTTCACCATGCTGAGCAACGTCACGCTGCCGTGGAATCGCATCTGCATCATCATCTTCGCCGCCCTGGTGTTGCTGGCGATGGGCTGGCTCATCGGCAAGACGCGCCTGGGGCTCTTCGTGCGCGGCGTCACGCAGAACCGCCCGATCGCCTCGTGCATGGGCGTGAACACCGCGCGCATCGACACCTACGCCTTCGCGCTCGGCTCCGGCATCGCAGGCCTCGCAGGCTGCGCGCTGAGCCAGATCGGCAACGTCGGCCCCGACCTGGGCCAGAGCTACATCGTCGACAGCTTCATGGTTGTCGTGATGGGCGGCGTCGGCCAGCTCGCGGGCACCGTGTATGCGGCGCTTGGGCTGGGCATTCTCAACAAGTTCATCGAGGGCTGGGCGGGCGCCGTGCTTGCCAAGATCGCGGTGCTCGTTTTCATCATCATCTTCATCCAGAAGCGGCCGCAGGGCATCTTCGCAATGAAAGGCCGGAGCGCAGAGGCATGAGCAAGGTCGTACTTCCAACCAAGGGGCCGCTGCTGAGCGGCAAGGGCTGGACGGCCTTCTTCGTCGCACTCATCGTGGTGTGCGCGGTGGCGCCCGTCCTCAATATGTGGGTGCCGGTGGACAGCCCGCTGCACATGAGCGACTACGCGGTGGCGCTGGTCGGCAAGATCATGTGCTACGCCATCTGCGCGCTGGCCATGGACCTGATCTGGGGCTACACGGGCATCCTGTCGCTGGGCCACGGCCTGTTCTTCGCGCTGGGCGGCTACATGATGGGCATGTACCTCATGCGCCAGATCGGCCGCGACGGCAACTACAAGAGCGACCTGCCCGACTTCATGGTGTTCCTCGACTGGAAGACGCTGCCCTGGCACTGGACCTTCAGCGACAGCTTCATCGCCACGCTGATCCTGATCGTCGCGGTGCCGGGCCTCATCGCCTTCGTGTTCGGCTTCTTCGCGTTCCGTTCGCGCATCAAGGGCGTGTACTTCTCGATCATCACGCAGGCCATGACCTTCGCGGCCATGCTGCTGTTCTTCCGCAACGAGACGGGCTTCGGCGGCAACAACGGCTTCACCGACTTCAAGCGCATCCTGAATATTCCGATCGCCACGCAGGAAATGCGCATGACGCTGTTCGCGCTCACCGGTGCCACGCTGCTGGGCTTCTTCCTGTTCGCCAAGTGGCTCATCGGCAGCAAGTTCGGCCGCGTGCTGCAGGCCATTCGCGATGCCGAAACGCGCGTGATGTTCTCGGGCTACAACCCGCTGCCATACAAGCTCACGATCTGGGTCATCTCCGCCGTCATGTGCGGCGTGGCCGGTGCGCTGTACGTGCCGCAGGTCGGCATCATCAACCCGGGCGAGATGAGCGCGGCCAACTCCATCGAGATCGCCATCTGGGCGGCCGTGGGCGGGCGCGCGACGCTCATCGGTCCCATCATCGGCGCCTTCATCGTCAACGGCGCCAAGAGCTGGCTCACGGTGGCCTACCCGGAATACTGGCTGTACTTTCTGGGTGCCTTGTTCATTGCTGTCACGCTGTTCCTGCCGAACGGCATCGTGGGGTTGGTGCGCAAGTGGTTGTCGAGGGAGAAGAAGCAAGCGCTGAGCGAAGAGCCGGTGCAGGAAGCACGGCGCGCCGTGGCCGCGGAGCAGGGCGTGGAGCCCGACGCCCTGGCCTCGCTGCCGGTGGACGCGAAGGGAGCACGCGCATGACGCCCGACCTGATGGAAGCCGGCGCCGAGCGCGCCGCACGCGCCAGCGGTATTCACTATGTGAGCGGCAGCACGGAGTCGGGCGGCCGCACCGCGGACTTCGGCCGCCATGTCACGCCGGGCGAAGTCGACGTCACGCACGGCCGCATCCTCTATCTGGAAGACGTGAGCGTGAGCTTCGACGGCTTCAAGGCCATCAACAAGCTGTCGCTGGACATCGCGCCCGGCGAGCTGCGCTGCATCATCGGGCCGAACGGCGCGGGCAAGACCACGATGATGGACATCATCACCGGCAAGACCCGGCCCGACTCGGGCACCGTGTTCTTCGGCAGCACCATCGACCTGCTGCGCCATCGCGAAGCGGAAATCGCGCAGCTCGGCATCGGCCGCAAGTTCCAGAAGCCGACGGTGTTCGAGCATCTGACGGTGTTCGAGAACCTCGAGCTCGCGCTCAAGACGAACAAGGGCGTGCGCGCATCGATGCTGTTCAAGCTCGATTCGGCGCAGAGCGACCGCCTAGCCGAGGTGCTGGAGACCATCCACCTGGCCGACAGCGTGTCGCGCCTGGCCGGCAACCTGAGCCACGGCCAGAAGCAGTGGCTGGAAATAGGCATGCTGCTGATGCAGGACCCGAAGCTTCTTCTGCTCGACGAACCGGTCGCCGGCATGACCGACGAGGAAACGGCGCGCACCGCCGAGCTGTTCCTCACCCTCAAGGGCAAGCATTCGCTGATGGTGGTGGAGCACGACATGAGCTTCATCCGCACCATCTCCGAGATCGTCACCGTGCTGTGCGACGGCTCGGTGCTGGCTCAGGGCACGCTTGATGAAGTGCAGGCAGACGAACGCGTGATCGAGGTTTATCTTGGTCGCTGAAGCCCCCGTCGCCGTGGTCAGAGCGGTGGCGCACCCCCTGCCTTCCTCCCTCTCCCCCTGGGAGAGGGCCGGGGTGAGGGCAGACGGCATCAACATCACGACAAGCGCCCGGTACGCGGCGCGGTGTGGGCGGCCCCTCTGTGCCGCCGAGGAGCGCAGCGTTTCGCGGATCAGGGCTCGCAGCTGTCTGAGCGAAGCGAGTTCTGCGAGACCCCGCGAAGCGCGAGCACCGCAGGGGAGCCCGAAGGGCCGGCATAGCGGGGCCGACCGCGCCGCGCCGCGTACCGGGCGCCCTCCAAACGAAACCAGGAAGGAGCCCAAAAAATGCTGACAGTAAAAAACATCCACCAGTACTACGGCGGCTCCCACATCCTCCGGGACGTGAGCTTCGAAGCCAAGCTGGGCAAAGTCACCGTGCTGCTGGGCCGCAACGGCGTAGGCAAGACCACGCTGCTCAAGTCGCTCATGGGCCTGGTGCCCATCAAGAGCGGCAGCATCGAACTCGAAGGCAAGCCCATCCACAAGGCCACCCCCTACGACCGGGCCAGGGCCGGCATCGGCTTCGTCCCCCAGGGCCGCGAGATCTTCGCGAGGCTCACCGTCGAAGAAAACCTGCGCATGGGCCTGGCCTACAAGAGCGGCAGCACGCCCATCCCCTCGGAGCTGTACGACCTGTTCCCCGTGCTCAAGCAGATGATCAACCGAAGAGGCGGCGACCTCTCCGGCGGCCAGCAGCAGCAGCTTGCCATCGCGCGCGCCCTGGCGCCCAAGCCCAGGCTACTCATCCTCGACGAGCCCACCGAAGGCATCCAGCCCAGCATCATCAAGGACATCGGCCGCGTCATCCGCATGCTGGCCGACCGCGGCGACATGGCCATCGTGCTGTGCGAGCAGTACTACGACTTCGCCCAGGAACTGGCCGACGACTACCTCGTGATGGAGCGCGGCGAGGTCATCGCGCGCGGCCTCGGCAAGGACATGGAAGCACAGGGCGTGCGCCAGCTGGTGGCCATCTGAGCCTTGCCACCAGGGCCTCGTGGCCTTGCGAGTACAAGGTCTTGGGCAATTCCGTATCGGCGGGATTTCAGGGTTAACCCTAAAATCGGGCTTTGCCCGCTGCTGCCGGGCACCTCCCAGGAGCCTGGCCTTGAACGCCTCCCCAACCGCGCCGGAAAGCGCGGGCACCGACATTTCCTCCTTTTCGCTGCCGTCCGGCAAGCCCGCCAACTTCCTGCGCGCGGTGCTCGCGCTGGGCGTCGGCGGCTTCGCCATCGGCACCGGCGAATTCGTCATCATGGGCCTGCTGCCCGAAGTCGCCAAGGACATCGGCGTGAGCATTCCGCAGGCCGGGCACGTCATCAGCGCCTATGCGCTCGGCGTGGTCATCGGCGCGCCGGTGCTCGCGGTGCTCGCCGCCGGCTGGCGCCGCCGCGCCTTGCTGATCGCGCTCATGGCCGTGTTCGCGGCCGGCAACTTCGCCAGCGCCATCGCGCCCAACTACCTGCTGCTGAACCTGCTGCGCTTTGCGGCCGGCCTGCCGCACGGCACCTACTTCGGCGTGGCCGCGCTGGTGGCCGCCACGCTCGCGCCACCGGGGCGGCGCGCGCGGGCCGTGGGGCTCGTCATGCTGGGGCTCACCGGCGCCACGCTGGTGGGCGTGCCCATCGCGGCCTGGCTGGGCCAGATCTTCGGCTGGCGCGCGGCCTTCGTCTTCGTCGGCGTCATCGCGCTGCTGGCCATCGCGCTGCTGCGCCGCGACATCCCCGACATGGCCCCGGCCGCCGGCGCCAGCCCGTGGCGCGAACTCGGCGCGCTCAAGCGCAAGCAGGTGTGGTTCACGCTGGGCATCGGCGCCATCGGCTTCGGCGGCATGTTCGCGGTGTTCAGCTACATCAAGCCCACGCTGATCGAAGTGGCCGGCATGCCGCTGGGCGGCGTGCCCTTCGTGCTCGCGCTGTTCGGCCTCGGCATGGTCATGGGCAACCTCGTGGGCTCGCGGCTGGCCGACAAGTCGCTCATGCGCACCATCGGCGGCCTGCTGGTCTACGCCGCGCTGGTGCTCGCGATGTTCACCTTCGCGGCCCACAACATGGTGACGGCGTCCATCAACGTGTTCCTCATCGGCACCACCGTGGCCATCGGCCCGGCGCTGCAGATCCGCCTGATGGACGTGGCCGGCGACGCGCAGACGCTGGCGGCGGCGCTCAATCACTCGGCCTTCAACATGGCCAACGCGCTGGGTGCATGGCTCGGCGGCGTCGCCATTGCGGCCGGGCTGGGCTGGACTTCCACCGGCTGGGTCGGCGCATTGCTCGCGCTGGCGGGCATGGGCGTGTTCGGCTGGGCGATCGCCAGCGCCCGCGCCGACGCGCGGCAGCGGCCGGCGGCCATCGCCTGCTGAGCCATCGGCGCCCGCTCGATCGCGCCGATTGACAGGGCAGAGCGAACCGGACGACATTGCCGGGATGATCGATGCCAACGTGAACGCCGCCGCTTGCAAATGAAGAAGAGCGCGGCAATGCAGAAATTCTCCCGCCGGCAACTTTTGTTCAGCGGCCTCGCTGCCGCTTCGCTGGGCCATCCCTTCCTGAGGCTGAACGCGCAGCCCGCGTCGCGGGCGCTGTTCACGCTGGGCGTGGCCTCGGGCACGCCTACAGCCGACGGCTTTGTGCTCTGGACGCGGCTGGCCCCCGAGCCCTTGCAGGGCGGCGGCATGGGCGATGCACCGGTCGAGGTGCGCTGGGAAGTTGCCGACGATGAAGGCTTCAGGCGCGTGGTGGCGAAAGGCGCGGCCACCGCCACGGCCGAGTTCGCACACTCGGTGCACGTGGAGGTGCGCGGCCTTGCGGCGGGCCGCTGGTACTGGTACCGCTTCACGGCAGGCGGCGATCGCAGCCCCGCCGGGCGCACGCGCACCACGCCCGCCGATTCCGACGAAGCCTCGCAGCCGCTGCGCTTCGCCTTCGCCTCCTGCCAGCACTACGAGCAGGGCTACTACGCCGCCTACCGCGACATGGCCGCGCAGCCGCTCGACTTCGTCGTGCACCTTGGCGACTACATCTACGAAAGTTCCCGCGCTTCGCGCCAGGTGCGGCGGCACGAGGGCGGCATTCCAACGCAGCTGGCGCAGTTCCGCGACCGCTACGCGCTCTACAAGGCCGATGTGCAACTGCAGGCCGCGCACGCCGCCTTCCCCTGGCTCGTGACCTGGGACGACCACGAGGTGGCCAACGACTACACGAACGACGTGTCGCCGCGCACCGCCGATCCCGCGCAGTTCCTCGCGATCCGCGCTGCCGCCTACCAGGCCTGGTACGAGCACATGCCCGTGCCCGCCAGCATGCGCCCGCGCGGCGCCGATGCCACCATCTACGGCCGCCACCGCTTCGGCCGCATGCTCGACGTGCTGCTGACCGACGGGCGCCAGTACCGCTCGCACCACGCCTGCCTGGCCGGCCGCAGTGCCTCGCCGCTGGCCGATTGCGCCGATCGCCTTTCGCCGGAGCGCAGCCTCTTCGGCGCCGAGCAGGAGGCATGGCTGGCGCGCGAGCTCGCGGCGCCGCCCGCGCGCTGGACCCTCATCGCCCAGCCCACGCTGCTGGCCGAGGCCGACCGCAAGCGCGGCCCCGATCACGGCTACTGGATGGACGGCTGGGACGGCTACGCCGCCGCCCGCGCGCGCCTGCTCGACGGACTGGCCGCGCACAAGGCGCGCGGCGGCAACGCGCTGGTGGCCAGCGGCGACGTGCACGCCTTCTGGGCCGCCGACTTGCGGCAGGGCGATGCGCAGCAGGGGCCGTTGGTCGCGACCGAGTTCGTCGGCGGCGCCATCACCTCCGAAGGGCCGAGCGCCGCCAGCGTGGCCAACATGCTCGCGAAGAACCCGCACCTGCGCTACGGCCGGGCCGACAGGCGCGGCTACGCGCTCATGACGCTCGACGAGCGCGGCTGCGCGGTCGAGTTCCGCGCGGTGGAAGACGAGAAGACGGCCGACTCGCCGGTCGGCACCATGGCCCGTTTCTCGGTGGAGCGCGGCGCGCCCGGCGTGCGTGCGGAAAGCACCTGAAAGCGCCACCCGCCTGCAGGATTGCGCGGCCGTGCCTATGATGGCCGCCGCCCCTTCCATCCTCATTTCTCATCTCCCCTGAGCGAGAACCGAACACCATGAGCATTCCCACCACCCGTCTCGGCCGCACCGGCCTCACCGTGTCCCGCCTGGCCCTGGGCACCATGACCTTCGGCCTGCAGACCGACGAGACCGTGTCGCACCAGATCCTCGACAAGGCGGCCGAGGGCGGCATCAACTTCCTGGACACGGCCGACGTGTACCCGCTCGGCGGCACCGTCGAGACCACCGGGCGCACCGAAGAAATCATCGGCCGCTGGCTGCAGAAGCAAGGGCCGGTGGGCCGCCGCCGTTTCGTGGTCGCCACCAAGGCGGTCGGCAAGGTCGGCCCCAACAGCTGGGACCAGGGCGCGTCGCGCAAGCACCTGCTGGACGCCATCGACGCGTCGCTCAAGCGGCTGCAGACCGACCACGTCGACCTGTACCAGCTGCACAGCGACGACCGCGAGACGCCGCTCGAGGAAAGCCTGGAGGCGCTCGACGTCATCGTGAAGTCGGGCCGCGCGCGCTACGTGGGCGTGTCGAACTTCCTGGCCTACCGGCTGGCCCGCGCGCTGGGCAAGGCCGAGCTGCACAAGCTCACGCGCTATGTGTCGGTGCAGCCGCGCTACAGCCTGCTGTTCCGCGAGATCGAGCGCGAGCTGCTGCCGCTGGCGGGCGAAGAGGGCCTGGGCGTGATTCCCTACAACCCGCTGGCCGGCGGCCTGCTCACCGGCAAGTACAAGGCCGGCGCCAAGCCCGAGGACAACACCCGCTTCACCCTCGGCACCGCCGGCAACATGTACCAGGACCGCTACTGGAACGAACGCAGCTTCAACACCGTGGCGCAACTGCACAAGCTGGCGGACGAAGCCGGCGTGCCGCTGGCCACGCTGGCCGTGGCGTGGGTCATGGCGAACCCGCTGATCACCGCGCCGCTGCTCGGCGCGAGCCGTCCCGACCAGCTCGATGCGACGCTGGCGGCTGCCGAATACAAGCTCGATCCGGCGCTGAAGCAGAAGCTCGACGAACTGACCGCCGAATACCGCAAAGGCGACGCACCACGCTGAGTTCGTCGTATTTCTCCTTCCCCCTCTGGGGGAAGGCCGGGATGGGGGCAGGACCTCGGATAAGCGCAATGCGTCATCGAGCGCCGCCGTGCCCCCACCCCAACCCTCCCCCAGCGGGGGAGGGAGCAAAGCGGAAACTGTCAGAACTGTCAGTTAGTCGACAGCGAGGGGTTTGAAGGGGTTGCCTAGAGTGGCCCCATCATGGTCCTCCCTGACGCACCCCCTCTATCGCGCGCGGCCCTCGCGCTGGCCGTCCTGCTCCTTGCGGGGTGCGCCGTCGGTCCCGATTACGTCCGCCCGCAGATGGACGTGCCCACCGCCTTCAAGGAAACCGGCGGCCCCTGGAAAACCGCCGCGCCGCAGACCATCGACGCCGAGCATCCCTGGTGGGACGCCTACGGCGACAGCACCCTCGGTGCGCTGATGGTGCAGGCCAACGCGGCCAACCAGAACATCCGCGTCGCCGAGGCCCAGTACCGCCAGGCGCAGGCCATCACCGCGGCGGCGCGCGCCAACTTCTTCCCGACCGTCGGCCTGAACGCCGGCGCCGTGCGGGCGCAGAGCAACAGCACCGGCGTCGTCAAGCTGGGCACCACCGACACCCTGGGCCTGGGCGCGAGCTGGGAGCCCGACCTGTGGGGCTCGGTGCGCCGCTCGGTGGAGGCGGGCACCGCCAGCGAGCAGGCCAGCGCCGACGACCTGGCCGGCGCGCGCCTGAGCATCCAGACCACGCTCGCGCAGGACTACCTGCAGATCCGCGTCATCGACCTCGAGCGCGACCTGTACGCCAGCACCACCGCCGCCTATGCCAAGGCGCTCGAACTCACGCAGCACCAGTACGCCGCCGGCACCGTGCTGCGCTCCGACGTGGCGCTGGCCGAAAGCCAGCTCAAGACCGCGCAGGCGCAGGCGGTCGACCTCGAAGCGCAGCGCGCGCAGCTCGAGCACGCCATCGCCGTGCTGACCGGGCAGGCGCCGGCTTCGTTCTCGCTGCCGCCGCTGGAATCTTCGGGCCAGCCGCAGACGGCCGAATCGCTTTCCTCGGCCTCGGCACTGCATGTGCAGCTGCCGGTGTCGCCCGCGGGCCTGCCGTCGGAACTGCTCGAGCGCCGGCCCGACATCGCCGGCGCCGAGCGCCGGGTGCAGGCCGCCAACGCCAACATCGGCGTCGCCAAGGCGGCTTACTACCCGCAGATCACGCTCAGCGCCAGCGGCGGCTTCAGCGCGGCCAGCCTGGCCACGCTCTTCAACACGCCCAGCCGCGTGTGGTCGCTGGGCGCGGCGCTTGCGCAGACCGTGTTCGACGGCGGCCTGCGCAAGGCCCACACCGACCAGGCCGTGGCCGCCTACGACGCCTCCGTCGCGCAATACAAGCAGACCGTGCTCGGCGGCTTCCAGCAGGTGGAAGACGACCTGGCCACCCTGCGCGTGCTCGACAGCGAATCCACGCTGCAGGCCGACGCCGTGCGCTCCGCCCAGCTTGCAGAGCGGCTGGCCCTGGCCCAGTACCGCGCCGGCACGGCCACCTACCTGAGCGTGGTGACGGCGCAGACGCTGTCGCTCACCAACCAGCGCACCGCCGCGCAAGTGCTGGGCCGGCAGCTGGCCGCCAGCGTCTCGCTGATCGCGGCCACGGGTGGCGGCTGGAGCGCCGCCGATGCCCAGGCCGGCACAAGCTCCGGCGCCGACAAGATTTCCAGGAATTGATGCCATGACGACCACACCCACCACCGCCCACCCCCTGTTCCAGCGCCGATCGACCTGGCTCGCCACCGCCGCGCTTGTGCTGGTGCTGGGCGGCGGCACCTGGGCGCTCACCCACCATTCCGCCCATGCCGCCAAGCACGAGGCCGCCCAGGCAGCGCCGCCGGTGCAGGTGACCACGGCGCGCGTCAAGCAGCAGGACGTGCAGGTCTACCGCAGCGGCATCGGCACCGTGGCCTCGATGGCCACCGTCACCGTCAAGGCCCGCATCGACGGGCAGCTCGACAAGGTCGGCTTCGTGGAAGGGCAGGACGTGAAGGCCGGGCAGATGCTCGCGCAGCTCGACCCGCGCACGCTGCAGGCGCAGCTCGCGCAGGCGCAGGCCACCCGGGCGAAGGACCAGGCCACGCTTGCCAACGCCCGCGCCGACCTCAAGCGCTACACCACGCTGATCGCGCAGGACGCGGCCACGCAGCAGCAGCTCGACACGCAGAAGGCACTGGTCAACCAGCTCGAGGCCACCGTGCAGAACGATGCCGCGCAGGTGAAGTACGCCGAAGTGCAGCTCAGCTTCACGCGCATCTCGTCGCCGATGGACGGCCGCGTCGGCGCGCGGCTGGTGGACCCCGGCAACATCGTGCACGCGGCCGACACCAACGGGCTGGTGGTCATCAACCAGATCGACCCCATCGCCGTGCAGTTCACGCTGCCCGAAGACGCGGTGCAGGACATCAACCGCCTGCAGCAGAAAAGCAGCCAGCCGCTCACGGTGGTGGCCTACGACCGCAGCGGCGCGCAGATGCTGGGCACCGGCAAGCTCATCCTGCTGAACAACCAGATCGACACCACCAGTGGCACCGTGCAGCTCAAGGGCAGCTTCGCCAACCCGCAGCATTCGCTGTGGCCCGGCCAGTACGTCAACGTGCGGCTGCAGCTTGACCGCCGGCCCGACTCGCTCACCGTGCCCGCCGCCGCCGTGCAGCGCGGCCAGGACAGCACCTACGTCTGGGTGGTCGATGACCAGAACAAGGTCGGCAACGTGCCGGTGCACGTGGTGCAGATCGCCGACGGCACGGCCGTGATCGACAAGGGCCTGAGCGCGAACCAGCGCGTGGTGGTGGATGGCCAGTACAAGCTCAAGCCCGGCGCCACCGTCGTGGAGCCGCCGCCCGCGCAGAAGGGCGCGGCCGGTGGCGGCGCCGACGCCAACAAGCCCGCCGGCGGGAGCAGCAATTGAGCATCTCCGCCACATTCATCAAGCGCCCCATCGGCACCACGCTGCTGGCGCTGGCCATCCTGCTGGTCGGTGCGGCGGTGTTTCCGCTGCTGCCGGTGGCGCCGCTGCCGCAGGTCGACTTTCCTACCATCCAGGTCTCGGCCAGCCTGCCCGGCGCCAGTCCGGAGACCATGGCCTCCAACGTCGCGCAGCCGCTGGAGCGCAACTTCTCGCTGATCGCGGGCCTGTCGCAGATGACGTCCACCAGCGGCCTGGGCAACACCCAGATCACGCTGCAGTTCGACCTCGACCGCAGCATCGACGCCGCCGCGCTCGACGTGCAGGCCGCCATCAACGCCTCCACCGGCCAGCTACCGGCCAACCTGCCGAGCCCGCCCACGTTCCGCAAGGTGAACCCGGCCGACGCGCCCATCCTCATCCTGTCGGTGCAGTCGAAGACGCTGCCGCTGACCGAGGTGAACGACTATGCCGACAACATCCTCGCGCAGCAGATATCGCAGATATCGGGCGTGGGCCTGGTCAACATCGGCGGGGTGCAGAAGCCGGCCGTGCGCATACAGGTCGACCCGGCCAAGCTCGCCGCGCTGGGCTTGAGCCTGGAAGACGTGCGCACCGTGCTCTCGTCGGCCACCGTGAACGCGCCCAAGGGCACCATCGACGGGCCCAACCAGAGCTTCACCGTCTACACCAATGACCAGCTGCTCAAGGCACAGCCCTGGAACGACGTGGTGCTGGCCTACCGCAACGGCGCGCCCATCCGCGTGCGCGACCTGGGCGTGGCGGTCGACGGCCCCGAGAACTCCAAGATTGCCGGCTGGGCCTACGCCGGTGCCGCCGCGCCGGCCGGCAGCAACGTGCAGAACGGCCGCTCCATCGTGCTCGCCATCACCAAGCAGCCGGGCGCCAACGTCATCGAGACGGTTGACCGCATCAACGCGGCGCTGCCGCGGCTGAAGGCCTCGATTCCGCCGACCATCGACGTCAACGCCATCATCGACCGCACGCAGACCATCCGCGCATCGGTGAAGGACGTGGAGTTCACCCTGTTGCTGACCATCGTGCTGGTGGTGGCCGTGATCTTCGTATTCCTGCGCAACGTGCCGGCCACGCTCATTCCCAGCGTGACGGTGCCGCTCGCGCTGCTGGGCACGGTGGCCGTGATGTACCTGCTGGGCTACAGCCTGGACAACCTCTCGCTCATGGCGCTGACCATCGCGGTCGGCTTCGTGGTGGACGACGCCATCGTGATGCTGGAGAACATCTATCGCTACGTCGAAGAGGGCATGACGGCGATGGAGGCGGCCTACAAGGGCGCGGGCGAGATCGGCTTCACCATCATCTCGATCTCGGTGTCGCTGGTGGCGGTGTTCATTCCGCTGCTGCTCATGGGCGGCATCGTGGGGCGCCTCTTCCGCGAGTTCGCGGTCACGGTCACGCTGACCATCGTGGTGAGCGTGGTCATCTCGCTCACGCTGACGCCCATGCTGTGCTCGCGCTTCCTCAAGAACGAGCACGGCAGCAAGCACGGGCGGCTGTACCTGCTGTTCGAGCGCGGCTTCGACGCCATGCTCAGCGGCTACAAGCGCGGGCTGCACGTGGTGCTGGACCACCAGTTCATCACGCTGATGGTGTTCATTGCCACGGTGGCCGCCACGGGCGTGCTGTTCGCGGTGATTCCCAAGGGCTTCTTCCCGCAGCAGGACACCGGCTTCATCTCGGGCTTTGCCGAGTCGGGGCAGGACGCTTCCTTCGCGTCGATGAACGCGCGCATGCTCCAGCTGGCCGACGTGGTGCGCAAGGACCCCGACGTGACCGGCTTCGGCATGAACGGCAGCTCTTCCACCTACAACACCGGCAACTTCTTCATCAGCCTGAAGCCCAAGGACGAGGGCCGCACCGCCACCGCCGACGAGATCATCACGCGGCTGCGCCCGCAACTGGCCAAGGTGCAGGGCGTGAACCTGTTCCTGCAGGCGGGACAGGACATCCGCGTGGGCGGGCGTGCTTCGCGCACGCAGTACCAGTACACGGTGACCGACGCCGACCTGGGCGAGCTCAACACCTGGGCGCCCAAGCTGCTCGCGCGCTTCAAGCAGCTGCCGGAGCTCACCGACCTGGCCACCGACCAGCAGAACGCCGCCGCGTCGGCCGTGCTGACCATCGACCGCGACCGCGCATCGAGCTTCGGCATCACGCCGGCCACCATCGACGCCACGCTCTACGACGCGATCGGCCAGCGCCAGGTGGCGCAGTACTTCACGCAGCTCAACAGCTACCACGTGGTGCTGGAGGTCACGCCCAGCCTGCAGCAGGACCCGACGCTCTTCAGCAAGCTCTACCTGAGCTCGCCCATCACCGGGCAGCAGGTGCCGCTGTCGACTTTCGTGAAGGTGGACACCAGCAAGACGGCTTACCTGTCGATCAGCCACCAGGGCCAGTTCCCGGCAGTGACCATCTCGTTCAACCTGGCACCGGGCGTGGCGCTGGGCGACGCGGTGAACGCCATCAACAAGGCGCAGGCCGACATGGGCCTGCCGCAGTCGCTGACCGGCTCGTTCCAGGGTACGGCGCAGGCCTTCCAGGACTCGCTGGCCTCCCAGCCCTACCTGATTGCCGCGGCGCTGGTGGCGGTGTACATCGTGCTGGGCCTGCTGTACGAGAGCTACATCCACCCGCTGACGATTCTCTCGACGCTGCCCTCGGCCGGCGTGGGGGCGCTGCTGATATTGATGGCCGGCGGCTACGACCTGAGCGTGATCGCGCTCATCGGCATCATCCTGCTCATCGGCATCGTGAAGAAGAACGGCATCATGATGATCGACTTCGCGCTCAAGGCGGAGCGGGAGCAGGGCATGTCGCCGCACGACGCCATCTACCAGGCCTGCCTGCTGCGCTTCCGCCCGATCATGATGACCACCATGTGCGCGCTGCTCTCAGGCCTGCCGCTGATGCTGGGCCACGGATCGGGTTCCGAGCTGCGCCGCCCGCTGGGCTACGCGATGGTCGGCGGGCTGATACTCTCGCAGGCACTCACCCTGTTCACGACCCCGGTGGTCTACCTGTACCTCGACCGCGCCCACTACTGGTATCTGAGCCGCAAGGAAGCGCGCAAGGCCAGGAAAGCCGGGAAGGAAGGCAAGGCGCCGGTGCCGGCCGAGGCGCATTGACGAGCGCCGGCTGACATCATGGGCAGGGACGGAGACACAGAAGAAGACGCCATGAAGATCCTGATTGTCGAAGACGAACTGAGAACCGCGGACTACCTCTCCAAGGGGCTGACCGAGCAGGGCTGCGCGGTCGACATGGCACACAACGGCATCGACGGCCAGCACCTGGCGCTCACGCACGACTACGACGTGATCGTGCTCGACGTGATGCTGCCGGGGCAGGACGGCTTCTCGGTGCTGCGCGAGCTGCGCGCCGTGAAGCAGACGCCGGTCATCATGCTCACCGCGCGCGACCGGGTGGAGGACCGCATCAAGGGCCTGCACGAAGGCGCGGACGACTACCTCATCAAGCCCTTCTCTTTTCTGGAGCTGCTGGCGCGGCTGCAGGCGCTGAACCGGCGCGGCCGCAAGCAGGAGCCGATGCAGCTGCGCATTGCCGACCTGCAGATCGACCTGCTGGCGCGCAAGGCATTTCGTGGCAGTGGTGGCGGCAGCACCCGCATCGACCTCACCGCCAAGGAATTCGCGCTGCTGGCCGTGCTGGCCCGGCGCCAGGGCGAGATCCTGTCGAAGACGGCCATCGCCGAGCTGGTGTGGGACATGAACTTCGACAGCAACACCAACGTGGTTGAGGTGGCCATCAAGCGGCTGCGCGACAAGATCGACGTGCCCTTCAGCCCCAAGCTGCTGCACACCATCCGCGGCATGGGCTACGTGATGGAGGTGCGCGACGCGCAGGCCGAGGGCCAGGCGCCGTGAAGCGCTCCATCACCGCCCGGCTGGTGCTCATGTTCGCGGCGGTGGCGCTCGCGACGTTCGCGCTGGCGGGCTTCGCGCTGCAGAACGTGCTGGCGCGCGAGCTGGAGCGGCACCAGTACGAAGAACTGGACACCACCCTCAAGAACCTGCAGTTCTGGATCAAGGCCATCGGCACCCCCGAGCGCTGGTCGCGCGTGCAGGCGCGCATGGATGCGCTCACGCCCGCCGACGGCAGCGTGCGCTTCTGGGTGCTCAGCGACGATCCGCGCTTCCAGTACGGCAAGGGCCTGGCAGAAATAGACGGCCTCACGCGCGAGGCCAACGGCCACAGCAGCGTCATCGAGCTGCCGGGGCAGGCGCGGCCGTTCCGCACGCTGTCGGTGCACATCGATCCCCTCGACCAGCGGCCGGCGGTGCGGCTGATCGTCGGGCACAACACCGAGCCGTACGAGCGCACGCGCCAGGCCTTCCTGACCGCGCTGATCGGGCTCGGGCTGGGCGCGGTGCTGGTGGTGGCGGTGGCCGGCTACTGGATCGCGCGCGTGGGGCTGCGGCCGCTGGAGCGGCTGTCGCGCGAGGCGCAGGCGCTGCGGCCCAAGACGCTGTCGCAGCGGCTGCGCTCCGAGCCGCTGCCGGTGGAGCTGTCGGCGCTGACCGAGGCCTTCAACGGCGCGCTCGCCCGGCTCGAAGAGGCCTACGGCCAGCTCGAGGCCTTCAACGCCGACGTGGCGCACGAGCTGCGCACGCCGCTGGCCAACCTCATCGGCAGCACGCAGGTGGCGCTGTCGCGCCAGCGCAGCGCGGGCGAGTTCCAGGAAGTGCTGCAGGCCAACCTGGAAGACCTGGAGCGGGTGCGCTCCATCGTCAACGACATGCTGTTCCTCGCGCGCGCCGACCGCGGCGAGGTGGCCACCGGCCTGGTGCTCACGCCGGTGGCGCAGGAGGTGCACAAGACCATCGAGTTCTTCGAGTTCGTGCTCGACGAGACCCGCACGCAGGTCTCCATCGAGGGCGACGTGCACACCGAGGCCCGGCTGGAAAGCGCGCTGTTCCGCCGCGCCATGTCGAACCTGCTGCAGAACGCCATCGAGCATTCGGAGCCGGGCGCGCACATCGCCGTCACGCTGCGCGAGGAAGAGGCCGTGACCTGGATCACCGTGTCCAACCCCGGCGCGCCCATCGATGCGCGGCACCTGCCGCACCTGTTCGATCGCTTCTACCGCGCCGATGCCTCGCGCAACGACCGCGGCGAGCATCACGGCCACGGGCTCGGGCTGGCCATCGTGAAGGCGGTGGCGAGCATGCACGGCGGGCAGGTCGGCGCGTCGCGCCAGGGCGGGCTGAACAACTTCGGCTTCAGCGTTGCGAGGTAGCACTGCCCGGCGCATCGCGCGAATGACCGTTGGGCGGTGCGTTCTTGCGGCATGCGGGACAATCGCCGGTGGCATGAACCCCTCCCGACCCCCCCGAAAGTCCGCATGGCGCAGCTGATGTCGCTGCTCGTGCAGAACGCCATTCTGGTGGTGTTTGCCGTCAGCTTCGCCGCGCGCCTGGGGCTGCCCGTGCCGGCGGCCGCCGTGCTGGTGCTCACCGGCGCGCTGCTGGCGGCGGGCGACGTGTCGGTGCCCGGGGTGGTGCTGGCCGCGGTGGTTGCCAACCTGCTGGGCGACGCGGCGTGGTTCTATGCGGGCCGGCGCTTCGGCTACCGGTTCATGCGCCTCTTGTGCCGCATTTCGCTGTCGCCCGACACCTGCGTGCGGCGCGGCGAATCGCTCATCACCGACTGGGGCGGGCTGTCGCTGGTGGCGGCCAAGTTCGTGCCGGGCGTGTCGGTGGTGGCGCCGCCGATGGCGGGGGCGCTGGGCATGTCGGTGCGGCGCTTCATCGGCTTCGACATTGGCGCGGCGCTGGTCTGGACCGGCCTGTTCCTCGGGCTGGGCTGGGTCTTCCGCAACCAGATCCAGGAGGTGCTGGCCATCATGGCGCAGGCCGGCGGCATCGCCACGGTGGCGCTGGGCGTGCTGCTGCTGGTGATTCTTGCGGTGCGCTACTGGCGCCGCCGCGCCTTCATGCGGCTCACCGGCATGCCGCGCATCTCGGTCGACGAGCTGCACGAACTGCTCTCCAGCGAAGAACCTCCGCTGGTGATCGACGTGCGGGGCAAGGCCGGCTTGCAGGTCGATCCGCGCCGCATTCCTGGCGCCATGCCGTACACGCTCAAGGCGCTGCAGCAGCGCAACCTCGACCTGTCGCATGCCCGGGGCCGCGACGTGGTGCTGTATTGCAACTGCCCCAACGAGGTCTCGGCCGCGCAGGCTGCGCGCGTGCTGCTGGCCCGTGGCGCGCGCCGGGCGCTGCCGCTGACCGGCGGGCTCGACGCATGGGTGGCCTCGGGCCGGCCGACCAGCGTGGATTGAATCCAGGGTTGCCCCGGCGGCCATCTGCACGAATCGGCCTCCCGTGCTATGGTCCCCGGCCCTCGGGATAACCCTAGAGGTTGCCCTGCAGAAACCGGGATTCCTCGTGTCTTCAACCTCCAAAACTCCTCATTCACCGGCCGGCCTCACGCCCTTGCTGACGCTGGTCTTCGCCGTGGCCTGCGGCCTGTGCGTGGCCAACATCTATTACGCGCAGCCGCTGATCGGCCCCATCTCCGACACGCTGCAGCTGCACGCCGGCCTGGCCGGGCTCATCATGACGCTCACCCAGCTCGGCTACGGCGCCGGCCTGCTGCTGCTGGTGCCGCTGGCCGACGTGGTCGAGAACCGGCGGCTGATCGTCGGCGCGCTCTTCGGCGCGGTGATCGGGCTGGTGGGCATCGCGCTCTCGGACTCGGCCATCACCTTCCTGGCCGCATCTTTCGTGGTGGGCGCATGCGCGGTCGCGGCGCAGGTGCTGCTGCCCTTTGCCTCGCACCTGGCGCCCGAGGCCACGCGCGGCAAGGTGGTCGGCAACATCATGGCCGGCCTGCTCGGCGGCATCATGCTGGCGCGGCCCTTTGCCAGCATGGTGGCTTCCGCATTGGGCTGGCGCGCGGTGTTCTGGCTGTCGGCGGTGCTGATGGCCGCGCTCATCGTGGTGCTGTGGCGCGTGCTGCCGCAGCGCCGCCCGCACGCGTCGGTGGGCTATGCGCGCACCATGGCCTCGCTGCCGGGCATCGTCTGGAACACGCCGGTGCTGCGCCGGCGCGGGCTGTACCAGGGAATGATGTTCTCCGGCTTCCAGGCCTTCTGGACGGCAGTGCCGCTGGCGCTGGCGCATGAATTCGGCATGGGGCAGGGCGGCATCGCGGCATTCGCGCTGGCCGGCGCCGCCGGTGCGCTCATGGCGCCCATCGCCGGCCGGCTGGCCGACCGCGGGCTGACCCGTCCGGCCACGGGCATCGCCATTGCGGTGGCGCTGTTCTCCTTCCTGCTGGGGGCGGTGGCCATGCACTACCGCTCGCTGGCCGGGCTGGTGGCGGCCGGCATCCTGCTCGATGGCGCGGTGCAGCTGTGCCAGGTGCTCAACTTCCGCAGCCTCTTCATGCTGGCGCCGGAGCTGCGCGGCCGGCTCAACGGGCTGTTCATGACCTTCATCTTCATCTGCGCGGCGGTGGCCTCCGGCATTGCGGCGGCCGTGTATGCCTTCCATGGCTGGAGCGGGCTGTGCCTGCTGGGTGGCGGCTATGTGCTGGTGGCGCTGCTGTACTACGCGACCGAGTTCCGCCAGCAGCCTGCTGCGGCGGCGGCCAGCCGGTAGTTGCCTTGCAGCCGATGAGTTCGCCGGTTTTTTCGCGCTCCATCCAGGTAACCCAGACAGACGCCAGCGGCATCTGGCCCATCCTGGTGCTCTGCACGGCCTACTCCGCGTTGCTGGTCGCCGGGGCGGCATGGGCGATCGACCTGGACGCCAAGGGCTGGCACATCGCGCTGGACATGTTGGCCTTGCTCGCACTCGTGGCGCTGTGGCTGGTGGGCCTGGTGGCCGTTGTGCGCGCATGGATCTGGGTCGAGACGCATTGGCTGGCCAAGGGCCGGGCCAGGCCGTTCAGCGAATGCACGCCCGTCGACATCGGCGAAGCCGGCTTCTCCGTGCAGGGCCTCGGCCACGTCGACTGGATCGACGTGCTGGCCCTCGAAGGCATTCCCGACAGCGACAACTACCTGATCGTTCATACACGGCCATTCAGAAAGCTGATGCTGGCGGCGCCCGTCGATGAACTCGTGCCGGTCTTCAACCACTATCTTGCACAGGCAGGCAGCGCCAAGGCAACGCGGGCAGGCACGCTGCAAAGCCGCGCCCTGGTTTTCTGCTGGCGGTGCTTTCTGGCGTGGATCTGGGCGGGCTATGCGCTGGCGGGCGCAGGTGGCATCGCGCTGCTGCTCAATGCGTCGAATGCGGGATTCGTGAAGACCATGGTGGGCCTCTGCGTTCTCATGCCGCTGGTTGCCTGGCTGGTCTGGGCCGTTCCGATCTCGCGGATCAGCACCTTCGCGCCCTCGCGTGTGCGGGCCTTCGAGCTCCACGGTACGCGGCTGCGCAGCACCGACGACGAATGGCAGTCCGACCTGCTGCAATCGCGCATCAGCCTTCGCCGTGCGAGCGGCATCGGCTACGAATTTTCTTTCCTGGCCATCCGCCCTCCTGCGGGCAAGGGGCTCGACCTGATCCTGCAAGGCGGCGCCGAGCAGGAGGCATTGCTCGACGCACTGAGTGACCGAGGCCTGCTGCCCGCGTTGAACCCGCAAGACTGAGCAGCATCAGCAGCCCGCCCAGGCGGCCGGCATCGGCAGAAGTGCGCGGTGGTAGGCTTGCCGCCCGATGAATCTCCGCCTCAAGATCGTTGCGCTTGCCGTCGCGCCCTTGCTCATCGCACTGGTGCTGGTGGCCCTTGCCGTGCGCCACCAGGAGCACGACCTTGCCCAGCGCGAGCGCGCCCTCATCGAGAACAGCTACATGGCCCAGCGCCGCAGCGAACTGCGCAGCTACGTGGACCTGGCCGTGAGCAACCTGCTGCCGCTGTACGAATCCGGCCAGGACGACGAGGCCACCCGCAACGAGGCACTGCGCCGGCTGGCCGCGCTCAACTATGGCGACGACGGCTACTTCTTCGTCTACGACATGGAAGGCAACTCCCTCATGCATTCGCGCCAGCCCGAGCTGGTGGGCCAGAACCTCTGGGGCATGCGCGATTCGCAAGGCCGCTACACCATCCAGGACCTGATCAAGGGCGCGAAGGAAAAAG
Source organism: Variovorax sp. efr-133-TYG-130 (assembly GCF_030208835.1). NCBI lineage: Bacteria > Pseudomonadati > Pseudomonadota > Betaproteobacteria > Burkholderiales > Comamonadaceae > Variovorax > Variovorax sp. efr-133-TYG-130. The sequence continues at coordinate 59,941 of NZ_JARVTD010000037.1, forward strand.
GCGGCGCCTACGTCGAATACGAATGGCGCAAGCCGTCGAGCGCGCAGCTGGCGCCCAAGCTCGGCTACGTCACCGCCATGCCGCGCTGGAACTGGATGGTCGGCACCGGCCTGTACCTGGACGACATCCAGTCGACCATGGACACCCTCGACCGGCAGATGAACGCCAACGTCACCGCCACGCTGCTGTGGATAGCCGGCATTGCCGCGCTGTGCCTGGGCGTGGTCAGCGCCGCCGGGCTGCTGCTGAACCTCAGCGAACACCGCACGGCCGAAGCCAAGCTGCGGCTGCTCGCGCGGCGCGTGGTGCAGTCGCAGGAAGAAGAGCGCGGCCACCTTGCGCGCGAACTGCACGACGGCACCAGCCAGACGCTGGTGTCGGCCAAGCTGCTCATCGAATCGGCCGTGGAGTCGCTGGAAAGCCGGCACCAGCCCACGCCGACCGCGCTGCCCAAGGCGCTGCAAAGGCTGAACGATTCGCTGCTGGAGGTGCGCCGCATATCGCACCGGCTGCGCCCCGCGCTGCTCGACACCCTGGGCCTGCCCGCCGCGCTGGAGCGGCTGGTCGACGAGTTCCGGGACGAAGGCGTCGTCGATGCGTCGATGATGATCGAGGGCGAAGCCTTCGAGCTGCAGCCCGAGGTGAAGACCGCGCTCTTCCGCCTCACGCAGGAAGCGCTGACCAACGTGCGCAAGCATGCCGACGCACAGCACGTGCACGTGGCGCTGGCCTTCGACGAGAAAGACGGCGTGCGGCTCGAGGTGAGCGACGACGGCACCGGCTTCGACATCGATGCCGTGCAGCTCGACCCGCGCCGCGGCATCGGCCTGCGCAACATGCGCGAGCGCATGGAAGCCATAGGCGGGCAGCTGGCCATGCACTCGAACCAAGGCCGCACCTCCATCGAGGCCGAAGTGCCGGCCCGCAACGCAAGGGCCGCATCCGCATGACCGCCGACACCATTCGCCTCTTCCTGGTGGACGACCACCCGCTGGTGCGCGACGGCCTGCGCGCGCGGCTGGGCAGCATGCCCAACCTGGAGATCGTCGGCGAGGCCGGCAGCGCGGCCGAGGCGCTCGCGCAAGTCGACAGCGTGCGGCCCGACCTCATGCTCATGGACGTCGGCATGAAGGACATGAACGGCATCGAGCTTGCGGCCCTGCTGCTGCAGCGCCAGGGCGCGCCGCACATCGTGATGCTCAGCATGTACGACAACCCCGAGTACGTGCAGAAGGCCCTGCAGGCCGGCGCGCGCGGCTACGTGCTGAAAGACGCGCCGGCGGCGGAGATCGTCGCGGCCATCGAGGCCGTGTCGGCGGGCGGCACCTTCCTGAGCCCCGCCGTGTCGAAGAAGCTCTTCCGCACGCAGGAGCCGCGCCCCCTGCTCACGCCGCGAGAGAGCGAGATCCTCTCGGCGCTGGGGCGAGGGGAATCGAGCAAGCAGATCGCGCGCGACCTCGGCCTGAGCGTGCGCACGGTGGAGGCGCACCGGCAGAGCATCAAGCGGCGGCTGGGCATCGAGGGGCAGGCGGAGCTGATCAAGTACGCCGTGGAGCACGCGCGGAAGTTCGGGCAGAGCTGATTCGACTGGCCGATAGCGGTCGCATCGCGAATACCTGCGCCATTCGAGAACTTCTGGGCAGAAGTTTTTCTCGCGCCGGGCTGGTTTTCTCTACAGTGAATGCCCTTGTGATTCCACACCCTGCTACCGGTGCAACGCGCATTGATGCAGGCGTGGAGCGCAAAAGGCGACGGCCAAGGTGCGCGAACACCTTGACCGTCTAACCAAGTGACGTGCATTTACTTTGGAAAGCGAGCACACCAAATGGCTGGACGAATTATGGCCGGGCCTGCAAGGCCGGCATCCGCGGACGCGACCACTCCCACTACACCGGGGGCGTCCGATCTTCTCGAGAACAAGCTGGAGCAACTGAACTCGCTGCTGTGGTGCTTCTACGGCGCCGGGGACGGATGGTTCCAGGATGCGGGGGAGGCGCATCGGGAGAATCTGCTTTGGATTGCTTCGGATTTGGCGCGGGAGGCTGTGGCGTTGTTTCAGGAGATGAGTCCGGCTGGGTAGGGGGCTCGGGGCGCCGAGTCTCTAGCGATGGCTTGGTGCTTACCGTGGCCTTTTGGCCCCATTCGCGCGTTTCCGCTTTGCGGCGGAAGCTGACCACCGCTGGCCGGGGATAGACTTCGCTTTTAGGCCAAGATCAGACATTCCGTTGCCGATTTGGAACGTCCTCTGACTGCGAGAAGACGTTCGAATCTACGCAGTTCAAATGACCGCTTTCGGCAGTGGCCAAGTGACCCAATACCCCTCACGGTACATTTTTCACCCATGGACATCACACTTCTTACGGGGCTAGCGAGCAGCCTCAAGACCACCTATGACCTCGGCGTTGCTGCTGTGGGAATACGCGATGCAAACAAGCTAGCGCTGACGGTGAGCGAGATGAACCAAAAGCTGCTGTCCGCTCAGCATGCTGTCTTCGGAGCCTTAAATGAGTCCATGGAACTCCAGAAGCGTCTTTTAGAGTCAGAGGAGCTGAACAAGCAATTACAGGCGAAGCTCAGCGAACGCGGTAGGTATAGCTTGGCGGAGGTTTGCTTCGGAAATTTCGCTTACGTGAGCACCCCGAACGACAGTACGCCCAACCCAGAACCAGTGCATTACGTTTGCCAAGCGTGTTTCGACAAGGGTCAGAAGTCAGTCCTGCGCTATCTCCATGGGGCCAATAACTCGGCTTACCTGCTGTGCCCCTCGTGCACGAGTCAGATATGGCTCGCACAACCCACCGTGTAGCGCTGGAAAACCTATGACGCAAAGCCACCTTGCCCGCGTAATTGATCGGACCGCTCTGATCGAAAACATGCTCGATCAGATCCTGTCCGGCTTCTGTAGGCCGGCGCAGACCGCTCAGTTGTTCTTTGGCGAGGTTCTCCTAGACAGTTCTGTGATGCCCCTGGGATCGAAGGTAAAAGCAGTGATGGCGCTGGCTCAGATGCTGGACATCAAGCTGGACCCAGCCGCTATGCATAAGGTGATTTCTTTGCGCAACGCTTTCGCCCATCACGCGACAGACTCCCATATGACGTTTGATGTCACAGACGATCCAAGTGCTGCCAGCATTTCCCCAAAGCTGTACATCCTCAGCACCTCGGGAAAGATTCGTAAGGTCAAGCACACGGAGGCGTTGGAGGAGTTTGACCTTGCGTTTATAGAAGCACGGAACGCTCTCCTTGCCTTGAGTGCGCAAGTTGCGAGCCTAGTGGCACAGCCGCGGGCCGGCTAGAGTTCCTGCGCGTTGGGGACGTAAGGGAAAATAAAGCAGACGAAGGAATTCGTCGCACGCTCTCCGGGTGAGGCTCAGTCGGTGAGGTCTGGCCGTTGTTCAGGTTTGAGCCCGATCGGGACAGTCAGTCGTCGCGGCCTTACGACCGGAATCCGCCGCGCGCAATAGACACTTCACTTCCTCCTAGTCGCATTTAATGCCGACGGTCTGCTTGCCTACGTCGGCAAGGATTTCCTTCGCCCACTCTGCTATTTACTGGCTGGGGCCTGTGGCGCGTCCGAGCAGTCGCGGACGCTGCGCCATGACCATGTACCGCAGTTTTTGGAACGCTGCTGTCTGATCTGGTCGGTCGACGTAAATGCGGCGCCTGCGGATGGCCGCATCAACATCGAATGGCAGCAGGCCGACGCGCTCGAGCTGCCATTCGAAGACGCCTCGTTCGATGTCGTCTGCTGCCAGTTCGGCGCGATGTTCTTCCCCGACCGCACCGCCGGCTATGCCGAGGCGCGCCGCGTGCTGAGGCCGGGCGGGCGCTTCGTCTTCAGCGTGTGGGACCGCATCGAGGAGAACGCCTTTGCCGATGAGGTCACCGAGGCCATGGCCGAGCTGTTCCCGCAAGACCCTCCGCGATTCCTGGCGCGCACGCCGCACGGCTATCACGACGTTGCGCTGATCCGCGAAGACCTGCGCCGCGCCGGCTTCGCCAGCATCCATATCGACACGCGCGAGAAGCAGAGCCGCTCGCCCTCGGCGCGCGACGTGGCCACTGCCTATTGCCAGGGAACGCCGCTGTGCAACGAGATCGAGTCGCGCGACGCCAACGCGCTGCAGCGCGCCACGGACCATGCGGCACAGGCCATTGAGAGCCGTCATGGCGAAGGCCCGGTGGCCGGCAAGATCCGGGCGCATGTGATTGTGGCGGCGGGATAAGTTTGGGGCTTGGCATGCAATGGCTGCGAACAAGTTGCTGTTGTTCGTAGGCGCCCAAGGCGGCTCTGCGCGATGGCGCTTCTGTGGCTTTCAGCCGGATCGTGCCGGATCGCTTGTGCAGTTTCACCTTCATCGATATCTCGTCCGGGTCGCGTAGGATGGCAAGCTCAAACGAGAGCCTTGCAAGGCTCCAAGATCCGATCTTCATCAGGGGGAATCAATGCCAACATTCGCTACGCTTTGGGCCAATCATCCGAAGGTCAAAGGTGATGACACCTTGTTGGATGAGAAGGTCTACACAGATCAATGTGCGATTGATGTCGGTGCAGCCTTCATTCGATCTGCCATGGATATGCGATCCTTCAAAGGGGTCTATTCGTGGCAGAAGGACAAGCCCAGGTATCCGATACGAGCGCAGGAACTCGCAAACTGGCTTGATTCTCCAGCGGCAGGGCTGATGCATCGAACCGAGAAGTACACAGGCAAGGACGGGTTCGAAAAAATTGCCGGCCGCACCGGAATCATCTTCATCCAGAACTATTGGGGAGAGGGACGGCAGGGTGACCACATTGATCTATGGAATGGCTCCCGCTTGACCAAATTCTCTTCCTGGTTTCGTATTCACTGGCATTTGTCGGTCGAAGGATGGGCAACCGATATGAGGAAGGCAGAAGCCATTTGGTTCTGGCACGTACCATGAACGTAGTTCTTCGAATTCTCTTCATCGCCTGCGGCGCACTGCTGCTCGGATTCATCTCGAATGCCATCCTGATCGGAATCGGGCATTGGTATGAAATGAAAGTGGCGCGCAGCGAATACGACCTTTCCGATGCCTTCATGATCGCGATCTTTGTGCAGGCACTTTGCGTCGTTGCCGGCGCTTTCACCGGCAACTGGCTGTACCGGCGCTGGCGCAACAAGAAGAAAAGCGCCGGAACCTGACCTAAGCCGCCTCCGCGTACCGGCTCGAATACCAATCCAGCAAATCCCCCGCAGGCAGCGGACGCGAAAACAGAAAGCCCTGCAGCTCGTCGCATCCCATCGCGATCAGTATGTCGCGCTGGGCCTCGTTCTCCACGCCTTCGGCCACCACGCTCAGGCCCAGCGCGTGGGCCAGGCGGATGACGGCGTCGATCACGGCCCTGGCGTCTTCCTTGGTCTGCAGGTCCTGCACGAAGCTGCGGTCGATCTTGACCTGGCGCGCGGGCAGTTTGCGCAGGTGGCTCAGGCTCGAATAGCCGGTGCCGAAGTCGTCGATCGACAGGAACACGCCGACCCGCGCCAGCCCTTCGAAGGTGCGCTGCGTGGCCTTGATGTCTTCCATGGCGACGGATTCCGTGATCTCGCACAGCAGCAGCGTGGCCGGCACGTCGTGGCGCAGCAGTGCCCGTTCGACGCGCGCGACGAAGTCGACCTCGCGCAGCTGCATGACCGACAGGTTCACGGCCACGCACATGCGCGTGCCCTGGGCCTGCCATTGCGCGATCTGCCGGCAGGCCTCGTCGAGGATCCAGTCGCCCAGGTGCACGATGAGGCCGAAGCGCTCGGCCAGTCCGATGAATTCGGTCGGGCCGATCAGGCCGTGCTGCGGATGGTTCCAGCGCACCAGCGCTTCCACGCCGCTGATGCCGTGGCCTGTTCCGTTGATCTTGGGCTGGTAGTAGAGCTCGAACTGCTTGAGCTCCACCGCGCGGCGCAGGTCGCTCTGCAACTGCAGTTGCTTGGCGGCATCGGCGCCCATGTGCGACTCGAACATCACGTAGTTGCCGCCGCCCGCGCGCTTGGCCTCGTACATGGCCGCGTCGGCGTTGGCCACCAGCTTGTCGGGCTCGCCCTGTTCAGGGTGCAGCACGATGCCGATGGAGCATGCGATCTGCAGCTGCTTGCCCTGCACGCTGAAGGGCTCGCCGAGCGCGCGCAGCACGCGGTTGGCGGCTTCCGCGCATTCGGCCCGGTCGCGCACGCCTTCGAGCAGCAGCAGGAACTCGTCGCCGCCGATGCGGGCCACGGTGTCGCCTTCCCGGGTGGTGCGGGCCAGCCGCTCGGCGGCGACGCAAAGGATGCGGTCACCGGCCGAGTGGCCGAAGGAGTCGTTGATGGGCTTGAACCCGTCGAGGTCGACGAAAAGAACCGCAATGCGCTCTTCGACCTGCAGCTGGTTGGCGCGGTTCATGCGCGCCAGGGCGTGGCGCAGCCGGTCTTCGAACAGCACGCGGTTGGGCAGGCCGGTCAGCGCGTCGGTGAAGGCGCGCTTCTGCAGTTCCTGGTTGGCCTGGGTGAGTTCGGCATTGGCCTCTTCGAGCGAGCGCGACAGGCGCCTGGCGACCAGCTGCAGCCGCGATTCCAGTATGGAGGTGAAGAGCGTGCCCAGCAGCAGCAGCCCCGAGGCCAGCCCGACGATGGCGGTGAGCCCGGTGCCGCCCAGCTGGCCGGCGCTGAGGCAGACCGAATCGGCCGGGAAGCTGGCCGCCGCCATGCCGGTGTAGTGCATGCCGCAGATCGCGATGCCCATGACCACCGAGGCCAGAAACTGGAAGGCCACCCGGTGGTTGCTGTGGGCATTGCCCAGGTACTTGAAGATGAACAGCGCCGCGGCCGAGGCGCCCAGGCCTATCAACAGCGACAGCAGCACGGTGGGGGCGTGCCAGACGATGGGCGGCGCCATGTCGAGCGCGGCCATGCCGATGTAGTGCATGCCGCAGATGCCGACGGCCATTGCCAGCGAGGCCACGGCGATGCGGCGCAGTCCGTAGTCGGCCTTGCTGGCCACCCACAGCGCGACGCCCGACGCCATGACGCCGGCCACCCACGAGGCCAGGGTCAGCCCGCCGGAGAAGCCGAGCGAAATGGGCAGCGAAAAACCCAGCATGCCCACGAAGTGCATCGACCAGATGCCCGTGCCCATGGCCAGCGAGCCCAGCGCCCACCACAGCAGGTGCGGCCGTCCGCTGGCGTGCCGCACGCGGCGCGACAGGTCGAGGGCCACGTAGGAAGCAAGGGTCGCGAGGAGCAGGGACGCGGCGACGGCCCACAGGTTGTGCTGCGACGGAAGAAAGGCGGGGAGATTGTTCACGGTGACGGTGCAAAAGCCGTGCGAGGGCGCCTGGCGAGCACCGCGCCGGCGCTCATGTCCTCAGGCAGAAGCCGGCCATCGCGGATGAGTCTGCCACAGTTTTTCCGGCGGCCGCCTTACCATGCGATCAGGAAAAACGGGTGCATCCAGTCGCCGCTTGGCTGCGTACGGGTGTCAGTGGCACGCATTCCGGCGTGCCTTCAGCCGAGGAAAAGTCATGCCGCAGGACATCGCATTCGCCATCCGCTGGGTCGAAAAGGGCCTGGTGCCTGACCCGGTGGTTCGCCGGGGCATTCGCCGGTTGCTGAAAGACCGGCTCGCGGAGCTGCATTCGGGCAACGCGCTGGCGGTGGCGGAGCTGACGCAGGATTTCGTCGCCCGCATGGGCGCGGCCAACCTGGCGCCGCTGCCCGAAAAAGCCAACGAGCAGCACTACGAGGTTCCGGCCGCCTTCTTCGGCGAAGTGCTGGGAAACCACCGCAAGTACAGCAGCTGCTACTGGCCCGAGGGCACCCGCACGCTGGAAGAGGCCGAATCCGCCGCGCTGGCCGCCACCTGCGAGCGCGCCGGCCTGGCCGACGGGCAGGACGTGCTGGAGCTGGGCTGCGGCTGGGGCTCGCTCACGCTCTGGATGGCCGAGCACTACCCGGGCAGCTGCATCACGGCGCTGTCCAACTCCAATTCCCAGCGCGAATACATCGAGGCGGAGGCGGCGCGCCGCGGCCTGGGCAACGTGCGGGTGCTCACGCGCGACATCAACGTGTTCGACACCGACGAGCGCTTCGACCGCGTGGTGTCGGTCGAGATGTTCGAGCACCTGCGCAACTGGCCGCAGGCCTTTGCCAACGTGGCGCGCTGGCTCCGGCCGGGCGGGCGCTTCTTCATGCACGTGTTCGCCCACAAGGAGGCGCCGTACCCCTTCGAGGTGCGCGACCCCAGCGACTGGATGAGCAAGTATTTCTTCTCCGGCGGCATGATGCCCAGCGACGACCTGGCGCTGCACTGCCAGGACGACCTGCGCCTGCTGCGCCGCTGGCGCTGGGAAGGCAGCCACTACCAGCGCACGGCCGAGGCCTGGCTGCGCAACATGGACGCGCGACGCGACACGCTGCGCCCGCTGTTCCAGGCCACCTACGGCGCCGAGGCCAACGTATGGTGGACGCGCTGGCGGCTGTTCTTCATGTCGGTGGCGGAACTGTTCGGCTTCGACCACGGCCAGCGCTGGTGGGTGAGCCACTATCTGTTCGAGCGACGTACATGAGGCTCGCCCCCAGGCTTCGCGCACTTCGTGTCGCTTCTCCTTCCCCCTGCCGGGGGCGCCGCCTGTGGCCCGGCGGAGCCGGTTCCACGGCGTCTCTTGAATCTTCGAGGGCGGTTGCGTCATGAGCGGCATGGTGTCGGTTGCATTCGCCGGTTTGGCCCTGACGGCGTCTCTGGGCTTCCTGACATGGGTGGCCAGCGTGGTGCGGCATGACGTCAGCCTGATCGACCGCATCTGGTCGGTCTGCATCGTGGGGGCGGGCATCGTCTATTTCCTGCTGCTGCCGGTGCAGACGGTGCGCGGGCTGTGCATGGCGGTGCTGGGCGCGGCGTGGGCGGTGCGGCTTTGCCTGTATGTCACCTGGCGCAACTGGGGCCACGGCGAAGACCGGCGCTACCAGGCGATCCGCGCGCGCAACCAGCCGAACTTCGGCTTCAAGAGCCTGTACCTGGTGTTTGCGCTGCAGGCGGTGCTGGCCTGGATCGTTTCGGCGCCGTTCCTGCCGGGCATGGCGGCGGCGCGGCCGCTGGGCGCGCTCGATACGCTGGGCATGGTGCTGGCGCTGTTCGGCATCTTATTCGAGGCGATCGGCGACGCGCAGATGGCGCGCTTCAAGGCCGACCCGAAGAACAAGGGCCAGGTGATGGACCGCGGCCTGTGGCGCTACACGCGCCATCCCAACTACTTCGGCGAAGTGTGCGTCTGGTGGGGCCTGTGGCTGCTGGCACTTGGCGGCGCGGGGTGGAGCGGGGCATGGAGCGTGGTGTCGCCGCTGCTCATGACCTGGCTGCTGCTGAAGGTCTCGGGCGTGAGCATGCTCGAAAGCGACATCGGCGAGCGCCGCCCGGCGTATCGCGACTACATCGCGCGCACCAATGCCTTCCTGCCGGGGCCGGTGCGCGGAAACCGCAAGGCGCCGTGAGCAAAATGACGAAGAAGCACTGGCTCTGCGCGCTGGCCGCATTGGCCGCGCTGTCGAACGGGGCGGCCACCGCCTCGGCCGCCGGCCCGTCGGGCGGTGAATGGGATTTCCGCGTGCTGCTGGACGACTCCCCCATCGGCGAGCATCGCTTTGCGCTGGCCACCAACGGCGGCGAGCGCAAGCTGGTGAGCGACGCGCGCTTCGCGGTCAAGCTGCTGGGCGTGACGGTGTACCGCTACCGGCACGAGGCCACCGAACTGTGGCGCGGCGACTGCCTGCACCGGCTCACCTCCAAGACCGACGACGACGGCACGCCCGAGAAGGTCACCGCCGAGCCCGCTGGCGACAACGCGCTGGCCGTTGCCACGCCCAAGGGCACCCAGTCGGTCGACGGCTGCGTGATGAGCTTCGCCTACTGGAACCCCGCGATCCGCACGCAGGCCAGGCTGCTGAATTCGCAGAGCGGCAAGCTGGAGCAGGTGCGCATCAGCAAGGCCGGCAGCGGCACGGTGGAGGTGCGCGGCCAGCCGGTGGAGGCCACCCGCTGGCGCATTGCGACCGACGCGCAGCCGATCGACGTCTGGTATTCGCAGCAGGGCGAATGGCTGGGGCTGGACTCCACGGTCAGCGGCAACCGCAAGCTCAGCTACCGGCTGAAGTAGCGGGGGCTGTGGCGGTGCCCGCCCGGCGGTGGCACCATCTGCCGCAGTGAAGCCCTCGTTGAAACATATGTCGTCGATGCGCATCGTCCTGGCTGGCGCGGCTTGCCTCGCCTTCGCCGTGCTGGCGGGGGTGGTGTGCGAGCAGCTCGGCCGCTACCGCGCAATGCGCGACTTTCCCCCGCCCGGCAGGATGATCGACGTCGGCGGCGGGCGGCGCATTCAGCTCGACTGCCGCGGCAGCGGCTCGCCCACCGTGGTGTTCGAGGCGGGCCTGAGCATCGACGGCTCGCTGAGCTGGGCGCCGGTGCAGCCGCAGGTGGCCGCCCACACGCGCGCCTGCTCGTACAGCCGCGCGGGGCTGATGTGGAGCGACCCTTCGGACGCGCCCTACAGCGCCAGGCAGGTCGCGCAAGACCTGCATACGGCACTGGCCCGCGCGGGCGAGCGGGGGCCGTTCGTGCTGGTGGGCCAGTCCATGGGCGGGCTCTACGCCATGAACTTCACGCAGCATTTCGGCGACGAGGTGGCGGGGCTGGTGCTGGTCGATCCCTCGCACCCGGACCAGGTGGCGCGGGTGGCGGCCTTCATGGTGGAAACGCGGTCGCTGCAGTCGCGCATCGGCGTGGCGCTGGCGTGGTCGGGGTTGTTGCGGGCTGCGGCCTCGGCGCTTCTCTCGCACGCGCCGCACCAGACGGCGCACGACGCGCAGGCGGTTCGCGCCTTCGCGCCCAAGTCGATGCGCACGCAGCTGATGGAAGGCGATGCGATGGACGACACGCTTGCCGAGACGCGCGGCTTCAGGAACCTGGGCAACCGCCCGCTGGTGGTGCTGACGGCGATGGCGCCCTACACCGAAGCCGAGCTGCACGGCATGAAGATCACGCCAGCCCAGGGCACGCAGGTGCAGGCCATATGGAAGCAGATGCACGCGGAAATGGCAGGCTGGTCTTCGCGCAGCGTGCACCGGCTGCTGCCGAATGCGGGGCACGACATCCAGTTCGACGACCCGCAGGCGGTGATCGACGCGGTGCTGTCGGTCGTCACCACCGTGCGGTCCGACCAGGGGGCCGCGCCGCACTGAAGCGCGGCGCCCCCGCCTGGCCTACCTGCCTGCCTGCCTGCCTACCAGCGGATCTTCACGCCCACGCTGCCGTTGATGCCGCTGCGCACACGGGTGTCGCCACCCGAAGACCACAGCTTGCCGAGCTCCGCATAGAGGCTCGTGCTCTGCGTGAGCTGCAGCGTGGCGCCGGTCGCCAGCTCGCTGCTGGTGCCGCCGGTGCGCGTGGCGATGGGGGTGCTGCCGGCCGGGCCGATGAAGTTCGCCACGTCGGTGCCGCTGCTGCTGCGGTACACGTTCACGCGAACATAAGGCTGCAGCCGGCCGGCGGACGTGTCGATCTCGCCCTTGAGCCGTACGCCCGCACGCGCGAGCCAGCCGTCGTGGTTGTTCTGCTGCACCAGCGCGCCGCTGATACCGGTGTCACCCAGGTCGAGCCGCTGGCGCACCAGCTGCACCTGCGGCTCGATGACCCAGCCGTCCGCGATGGCGAAGGACTGGCCCACTTCCACGGACGCCAGCAGGCTGTTGCCCTTGCCGCTGCTCGAGAAGCCCAGCGTGGGCGAAGCGGTGTAGCGGTGGCGCCCGGCCTGCAGTACGCCGTCCACGTACAGGCCGCTGTCGTTCTTCCAGGTGGCATAGGCGCCCAGGTATTCGCTGCGCAGGTTGTTGGTGCCGGCCGCTGCGTTCTGCAGTCCGCCGACGAAGCCGTTCACGCGCATGTCGCCCTCGAGCTGGCCGACGTACACGCCCACGCGCCAGTTCGGGTCGGCCCACAGGTCGGTGCCGGCCTGGAAGCCCGTGAGGCGCCCGCTGCTGTTGGGGCTGACCGTGCCGCTCTGGCCGATGGTGCGGTCGGTGCTGATGACGCGGCCCCAGGCCTGCCGGTAGCCCATCTCGGGCGTGGCGGTGTTGGTGCCCGAAAGGCCGGTGCCGGTGTCGTCGCCCACGCGCTGGTGCAGGTTGGACAGCATCGCGAGGTTGGACTGGCGCAGCTGCTCCGGCAGCGCCGCGTACAGCGGTACTTCGGCGCGGTAGGTGGGTACGAGCACGCCACCCCCAGTGCCGCCCCCGGTGCCACCTCCGGTGCCGCCGCCCGTGCTGCCGGTTCCGCCGCCCGTGACGGGCGCGCCCGTGACCGGATCGACGGTCATGGTCGAGCGCAGATACCAGTTCTCGCCCGCACCGCTGGCGTCGGCCGCGTACAGGCGGTACTGGTAGGCGCCAGCGTCCACATGGCCGCCCGCGAGGTTGAAGGCGCTCTTGGTGGTCTGCGCGGTGGTCGTCGCGCCGTTCACGGCGCTGATCACCTCGATGCCGTTGCCGCTGGTGAGCGCGCCCAGGCCGCCCAGGTTGGTGATCTGCACGTTGGTGGTACCGCTGGCAATGGCGGTGCTGCCGCTGAGGATCAGCCGGTCGGTCGCGCTGCTGTTGCCGCCCAGCGCCGTGCCCAGCCGCAGCGTGCCGCCGTTGCCCACCCACGGGCCGGTGACGGTGAGCGTGGTGCCGGGCGCGCTGCCCACCAGGGAGACGGTGCCGCTGTTGGCCACCGAGGCCACCGTCTGGCTGCGGCCCGCCAGGTCCAGCGTGGCGCCCGAGCCGACCGTGAAGGCGCTGGCGCTGCTGAAGGTGTTGGCCGCGCCGGCGGCCAGCGTGCCTGCCGATACGTTGGTGCTGCCGGCGTACGTGTTGGCGCCGCTCAGCGTCAGCGTGCCCGCGCCGCTCTTCACGAGTCCGCTGGCGCCCGAGATGGGGCCGGTCCAGCTCAGGTTGTTGCCGTTGGTGTTGATGGTGCCGGTGCCGCCGAGCAGCAGGGCGCTGCCCACGCTCAGGCCGTTGGCGCCGGCGATCACGCTGGCGGTGGCGCCGCTGTCGATGGCCACGGCGCCCGTCAGCGAGTTGCCGGTGTTCAAGGTCAGGCTGTTGGCGCCGCCGGTGAATTCGATGGCCGAAGCGCGCGTCACGCCGTCGCCGCCCAGACCGCCCGCGATGCTGCCGCTGTTGACGATGGCGATGTTCGCGCCCGCCACGCCCACGCCGCCCACGCCGTTGGCGCCGATCGCGCCGCCGTTGCTGTTGGCGCCGCCCGCGCCACCGGCGCCGCCGGTGATGCTGCCGCTGTTGGTGAGGGTTGCGCCGCTGCCGGAGGACCATACGCCGGCGCCGCCGTCGCCGCCGCCGCCCGGCGTGCCGGTGCCGCCAGCGCCGCCGCCGGCCGCACCGCCGGCGCCACCCGCGCCACCGGTGATCTGGCCGGTGTTGGTCATGAGCACGGTGCTGCCCGCGAGCGTGACGCCGTCGCCGCCGGCCCCGCCGCCGCCGCCCGAGGCGTTGGGGCGCGGCGTCGCCAGTTCGGCGCCGCCCGCGCCGCCCACGCCGCCGGCGATGGTGCCGGTGTTGCCGAACGTGAGCCCCGGCGTGGTGGCGTTCAGGTAGAAGCCGACGCCGCCGCTGCCGCCGCCGCCGGCCTGCGAGAACGCATTGCCGCCCGCGCCGCCTGCACCACCCGTCGACGAGCCGGTGGCCGTGTAGCTGCCCAGCGGGCCGTTGAGGATGGAGCCGTAGCCGCCCGCGCCGCCGCCGCCGGCCGCCCAGTAACCGTTGCCGCCCGCTCCGCCGTTGCCGCCGGTGTAGCTGTTGGACGTGGTGCCGACGTTGTTGCCGATCGTCGCGCCCTGGAAGCCGCCGCCGCCGCCCCCGCCGTAGCCGTTTCCGTTGTTGGCGTCGCCTGTCTGGGCCTGGCCGGCGCCGCCGTCCGCTCCCTGTATCACGCCGGGGCTGACGACCGTGCTGCCGCTGCCCGCCGCGCCGCCCGCGCCCGCCGTGGCACCGCCGGGGAAGTTGGTGGTGCTGGCGGCCGAGCCGGCCGTGACGCCGGAGGGCGTCGACGAGCCGCCGGTGCCCCCGGTCGCGTTGATCGTGGTGTCGTTCAGGCCGCCGTTGCCGCCGCTGCCGTTGCTGCCGCCGGAGCCGGCGTTCAGCGTCGGGTCGCCGACAGGCTGGCCGCCCGTGCCGCCCGCGGCCAGCACCGGCCCCGCTCCGAGGAGCAGTGCGGCGGCCACGGCCACGGCCCGCAGGTCGCCGCCCTTGGCGGACGACCGTGAATGGCCGCGCGAAGTTTCAGGCGCGGCCACCCAAGTACCGAGCGTTGGATTCCAGAGGGTGCGGAAAATCTTGTTCATGGCGTCTTTTCATTAGTGGCTTGTTGCGTGCAGGCGCCCGTATGCAGCAGCAAGCTCTTCCTCTTGCTCCTCCACACGCCGCGAATCTCAAACTTCAAGCCAAAAATGTAAGTACGCGTACAGGCTGGCGATATGCCTGAAAGGGGGTACCTGCCTGGAGCGCACCGACGCCCGAAAGGCGTGCTTCCAGACCCTGCGCAAGCCCTTGGGCGGGCTTGGCACCGAACTGCATCCACACGTAACCGATGTTTCTTGGTGGATGCAAAAGTATTCAGTTTGCCGAGGCCTCAGGCCGGAACCTTCTGCGCGGGCGAGGTTTGCAGCGGTGGCGTACCGGCCTTGAACATGCCCGCCAGCTGCTTGCGCAGTTCCGGCGTGTCGGTGTGGCCGTGAACGGCCACGGCGTGCTGGACGGCGGCATCGAGCAATTCGCTCTCGGTGTCGGCCGAGAGCGCGACGCTGCAGTTCATCGTGCTCGGGTACTCGCGGCAGTCGATGTATTGGCGTGACATGGCAGCTCCTGGAACATGTCCTTGCGGACGGGCGGCTTGCTGGCCCCATGCCTGCCTATACTGAATTCGCGGCAAGGAGCCCGCGAGCATCCTGCGTCCCGATGCGAGCGGGCGCCATACGCAGCAATGCGTATCCGCCGTGAAAGGGGCATGCCATGACGCATCTGACGCGCAACGATTGCGCGAGCGCGCTTCGCCTGCTGGAGCAGCTCGAGTCCTGGCGTTCGCCCGTGCGTTATCGCGGCACGGGCCGCGGCAACGGCTTGCGCGAATTGCGTCGCGCCGAACTGCAGGCCGACTACTACCGGCGCGTGGGGCTGGAGCATGCGGTGGCGGTGGCCTTCCTGTACCGGCTGGCCTGCCGCGCGGAGGCGCCGTTGCCTGAGGTGCCGCCTGTCGGCCTGACGCCCCGCGAGGGCGACGTCATGCACTGGCTCTCGCGCGGCAAGACCGACGCCGAGATCGCCGCCTTGCTGTCGATAAGCCCCCGCACCGTCCACAAGCATCTGGAGCATGTGTACGTGAAGCTGGGCGTGGAGACCCGGACGGCGGCCGTGATGCGTGCACTCGCCATGGGCAGGACCCCATGACGAACAAAGGCTGCGCCGTCAGCGCGAGGCCACCGCCACCGGCGCATCCGCCGGCGACGCACTCCGGCCGATCATCCACGCGCACACCGCCGACACCACGCCCGCGAACAGCACGTACAGGCAGATCTGCCACGGCTCGCCGCCGCCGGACTTCAGCAGCGCGGTGGCAATGATGGGCGTGATGCCCGAGGCGAAGATGCCCGAGAACTGGTAGACGAAGCTGATGCCCGTGTAGCGGACCTTGGCGTCGAACAGGTCGCAGAACAGGGCAGCCTCCGGCCCGTACACCGACGCATACAGGATGCCGAAGGGCACGATGATCGACAGCCATATCAGCAGCACGTTGCCGCCGCTGTGCGTCATCAGCCAGAAGCCCGGGAACGCCGACACGGCGGTGATGAGCGAACCCCACATGTACACCTTGGGCCGCCCCAGCCGGTCCGACATGCGCCCGAAGAACGGAATGGCGAAGCACATCGCCACCGCCGCGGCCATCACGCCCAGCAGCGCCTCGGTGCGGCTGATCTTGATGGTGCTGGTGAGGTAGTTGATGGAGAACACGCCGAAGATGTTGAAGAACACCCCGTCGATGTAGCGCGCGCCCATGCCCTTGAGCACGTTGCCGGGGTAGCGCCGGATCATGTCCATGAACGGAATGCGCAGCTCGGCGTTGCGCGCCTTCACGGCCGCGAACTCCGGCGTTTCCTTCACGTGCAGGCGGATGTACATGCCCACCATCACCATCGCGCCCGAAATCAGGAAGGCGATGCGCCAGCCCCACGACAGGAACTGCTCGTCGGTCAGCAGCCACGACAGCAGTGCCACCACGCCCGAGGCCAGGCACAGGCCGATGGCCAGCCCGATCTGCGGCAGCGAGGCATAGAAGCCGCGCTTTTCCTTCGGCGCGTATTCGTAAGCCATGAGCACCGCGCCGCCCCATTCGCCGCCCAGGCCGATGCCCTGCGCCACGCGCAGCAGCAACAGCAGCAGCGGCGCCGCGATGCCGATCTGCGCATAGGTGGGCACCAGCCCGATCAGGAAGGTGGCCACGCCCATGATCATCAGCGTGATGACGAGCATGCTCTTGCGGCCGATCTTGTCGCCGAAGTGGCCGAAGATCACGCCGCCCAGCGGCCGCGTGACGAAGCCCACCGCAAAGGTGGTGTACGCCAGCAAGGTCGACACCACCGGGTCGCTGCCCGGGAAGTAGAGCTTGTTGAACACGATGCCGGCCACCACGCCGTACAGGAAGAAGTCGTACCACTCGATGGTGGCGCCCACCAGCGCCGAAACCACCACCCTGCGAATCGCTTTCTCGTCGCTTGCGCTCATGTCGTTGTCTCCGATGAGGTTGTCGTGGCGGCCTCTGCGGGCCGTGGGTTTGCAAAAAACTCAGTGCGCGGCGGTTGCCGCTCTCACGTCCTCTCTGATCAGGTCGACGGCCTTCTCGGCCATCATCACGGCGGGTGCGTTGGTGTTGCCCGACACCAGCGTCGGCATTGCCGAGCAGTCGATCACGCGCAGCCCCGCCACGCCGTGCACCCGCAGCCGCGCGTCGACCACCGCGAGCGCGTCGCTGCCCATGCGGCAGGTGCCGGTGGGGTGGAAGATGGTGGCGCCGTTGTTGCGGCAGAACTCCAGCAGCCTGTCGTCGCTCGTGATGTCGGGGCCGGGCTTCACCTCGCGCTTCACGTAGGGCCGCATCGCGGGAGACTCGGCAATCGCGCGCGCCGCCCTCACGCCGGCCACGGTGGTGGCGCGGTCCAGTTCGGTGGCGAGGTAGTTGGGCTGCATCGAAGGCGGCTCGGCCGCGTCGGTCGAGCGGATGCGGATGTACCCGCGCGACTCCGGCCGCAGCTGGCACACCGACATCGTGAAGCCGGAGTAGGGGTGCACCTTGCCGCCCGCCATGTCGGCCGACAGCGTGGCCACGTGGAACTGGATGTCGGGCGTGGCCGCCACGGGCCGGCCGTGCGCATCCTTCAGCGCGCGCATGAAGCAGCCGCCCTGGTTGATGCCCACGGCCAGCGGGCCGGTGCGGTGCAGCAGCCATTCCAGGCCCATGCCCATCTGGCCGAACCAGGAGTTGAGCTGGTCGTTGGTGGTGATGGGCTTGGTGCACTCGTAGCCCAGGCGGATCTGCAGATGGTCCTGCAGGTTCTCGCCCACGCCCGGCAGCTCGCGCACCACCGCAATGCCGAAGCGGTCGAGCAGCGCGCGCGGTCCGATGCCCGAGAGCTGCAGCAGCTGCGGCGACTGGATCGACCCCGCCGACAGCAGCACCTCGGCGCGGCAGCGCGCGGTCTTGAGCACGTGGTCTTGCCGGTAGGTGATGCCGACGGCGCGGCGCCCCTCGAACACCAGCTTGTCCGCCAGTGCGCCGGTCTCGATGCGCAGGTTGGGCCGCCGCTTCACGGCCGGCGTCAGGTAGGCCTTGGCCGTGCTGCAGCGCCAGCCCTTGTGCGTGGTCAGCTGGTAGTAGCCGGCGCCTTCCTGCGCGGCGCCGTTGAAGTCGCCGGTGCGCGGCACGCCGGTCTGCTGCGCGCCGTCGATGAAGGCTTCGATCAGCTCGTGCCTGGCCGCGATTTCCGACACCTTCAGCGGCCCGTTGCCGCCGTGGAAGGCGTCGGCGCCGCGCTGGTTGCCTTCGGACTTGATGAAGTAGGGCAGCACGTCGTCGTAGCCCCAGCCGGGGTTGCCGAGCGCGGCCCAGTGGTCGTAGTCCTCGCGCTGGCCGCGGATGTAGATCAGCCCGTTGATCGAGCTGGAGCCGCCCAGCGTCTTGCCGCGCGGCCAGTAGATGCGCCGGCCGTTCATGTTCGGGTCCGCGTCGGTCTCGAAGCGCCAGTTGTAGGTGGGGCTCCACATCGTCTTGCCGTAGCCGATGGGCAGGTGGATCCACAGCGACCGGTCCGCCGGCCCCGCCTCGAGCAGCAGCACGCGGGTGGCCGGGTCTTCGCTCAGCCGGGCGGCCAGCACGCAGCCGGCGGAACCGGCGCCGACGACGATGTAGTCGAACGCTTCTTCAGACATGCAATGGGCGCCTGTTGCTTCGGTGGAGTGGAACAATCGCTTCGCTCGGCCGCATCCTAGGCCAATGATTTTCGGAACGCAACGTTCCATTTTTAAGGTTTACCCGCATGCCCCGTCCAGCGCGCCCGTCCGCCGCAGTGGTTTCCATCGAGGAGCCGGAGTCCGCATCCGCCTCCGGTTCGTCGGCCGAACGCAGCCTTCGCCTGCTGGCGCTGCTGGCCAACGAGGGCAGGGCGCTCACGCTCGCCGACCTGGCCGCGCAGCTGGGCCTGCCCAAGGGCACCGCGCACCGCATCTGCACGCAACTGCTGGCCGGCGGCTTCCTGGCGCGCGACGTGGACGAGCGCTCGTTCAGCGTCGGCCCCGCGCTGCGCAAGCTGGCCTTCGACACGCTGAACCACGGCGTGGTGCGCGGACTGCGCCACGAAGTGCTGTCGGCACTGGTGCGCGAGGTCGGCGAGACCTGCAACCTCACCACGCTCGATGGCGCGCAGGTGCTCTACCTCGACCGCGTGGAAGCGCAATGGCCGCTGCGGCTGACGCTCGACGTGGGCTCGCACGTGCCGCTGCACTGCACCGCCAGCGGCAAGCTGTTCCTGGCGCAGATGCCGAAGAAAGAACGCGACGCGCTCATCGACGGGCTGCCGCTGGAGCGCATGACCGCCAACTCCATCACCGGCGCTGTAGCGCTGCGCGCCGAGTGCGACGCCATCGCCAAACAGGGCTATTCATGCGACCGCGAGGAGTTCATTGCCGGCCTGGTGGCGGTGGCCGTGCCGGTGCGCGATGCGCAGGGCGCGGTGCGCGCCGCGCTGGCGGTGCATGCACCCACCGCGCGGATGTCGATGGACGATGCACTCGAGCGCATCGACGCGCTCAAGGCTGCCGCCGCAAAGATGACCGCGCTGCTCTGAAACCTGCCGGCTCCGCCGTGCCGGCGGCTTCGGAATCCGCCATGACGCCAAAGGGAACACACGCATGCTGAACGTCGCCGATACCATCCGCAACTACAACGCCGGCCGCGACCCCGAGCGCCTGGCGATGAAATACGCCAACCTGCGCACCAACCCCTTCGTGTTCCTGCGCGGCACCTGCCACCTGTTCTACGAGCGCCTGCCCCAGGACGCGCTGTTCGCCGGCAAGGCGCCCGCCGGCTGGGTTTGCGGCGATGCGCACCTGGAGAACTTCGGCAGCTACAAGGGCGACAACCGCCTCGTGTACTTCGACCTCAACGACTTCGACGAAGCCGCGCTGGCGCCCGTCACCTGGGATCTTGTGCGTTTCCTGTCGAGCATCCTCGTGGCCGGAGACGGCCTCTGCGCCACCACCGACGACGCCGATGCGCTTTGCAACACCGCGCTCGACGCGTACGCCGGTGCGCTGCAGTCGGGCAAGGCGCGGTGGGTGGACCGCGACAACGCCGGCGGCCTGATCGGGCAACTGCTCGACACCCTCAAGGCGCGCACCAGGCCGGCCTTCCTGGACAAGCGCACCGACCGCAAGGGCCACGGGCGCGTCATTCGCATCGACAACAAGCGTGCGCTCGCCGCCACCGATGCGCAGCGCGACCGCGCGACGAAGCTGGTCGACGGCTACGCCGCGACGCAGGACAAGCCCGGGTTCTTCAAGGTGCTCGACGTGGCGAGGCGCGTCGCCGGCACCGGCAGCCTGGGCGTGGAGCGCTACATCGTGCTGGTCGAGGGCAAGGGCTCGCCCGACGGCAACTACCTGCTCGACCTGAAGGAGGCGCTACCTTCATCGCTGGTGCCGCGCCTGAAGCTCGCGCAACCCGCCTGGCCTTCGCAGGCGCACCGCGTGGTGGGGCTGCAGCGCCGCATGCAGGCCGTGTCGATGGCCTTCCTGCAGCCCATCGCCGGCGCCGGGCCGGATGCTGCCGCCTCCTACGTGCTGCGCGGCCTGCAGCCCAGCGAAGACCGCGTGAGCCTTGACGTGAAGCGAACCTCGCCCGACCAGATCCGCGGCGTCACCGACGAAATGGGGCAGCTCATGGCATGGGCGCAGCTGCGCAGTTCAGGCCGCCAGGGCTCGGCCACCGCCGACGCCTTGATCGACTTCGGCGGCTCGGCGAAGTCCTGGCGCAAGGACCTGATGGCGGCTGCGCACCAGTGCGCGGCGCAGGTGGTGAAAGACTGGAAGGATTACTGCGGGGCTTTTGACGCGGGGGCGATGGGGCCGTCCAAATAGCGCCAGCCACTTACCCGATCAAACCCGCCACCGACCGCACCACACTCACCGCCGCCAACCCGATCAGCAGATTCAGCACATGCTTCCTGAACTGCTCCGGCGACACGCCCTTGAACGAGCGCTGTCCCCACCAGATGCCTGCAAGCATCGCCGGTGCCAGCCACAGCGCCCACTTCAGCGTGTCCGGCCCCAGCAGGTTGCCGGATGCATGCGCCGATGACGGCATCAGCGCCGCGCAGACAAGCGACACCACGTCGCTGAACAGCAGCAGCGCGATCAGCGTGGCGCGCAATCGGGCCGGCGCCATCTTCGCGGTGCTCAGCAGCACGGCGATGGCGATGCCGCCGATGGCGGCCACGCCGTTGATGAAGCCCGATGCCAGGCCCGCCGACAGCCGCACGCCGCGTGTCGGCACCAGCGTGGCGCGCGCGCCGGCGCGCAGCAGCAAGGCGGCCGACATCAGCAGGGCGCCGATCAGCAGCCGCAGCGGCGTCTCCGGCAGCCACGCGAGCAGCGCCACGCCGACGGGAATGCAGATCAGGTTGCCCAGCATCAGCCAACTGAGCCACGGCATGTCGATGTCGCGCGCGATGCCGCGCAGCTGGCTCAGGCTCGCCAGTATCTCGAGCATGAAGATCGCGGGCACCACCAGCGCGGGCGACACCACCAGCGACATGCCCGCCACCGTGATGGCCGAGAAGCCGAAGCCCGCGAAGCCGCGCACGATGCCGGCCGCGAACACCACGCACAGGCTGTAGGCCAGCGTGGCCGGTGCCAGTGGTGGCACCAGGAGCGCGGACACGATTGCCGACATTGAGTCCATGAGACCGTAACGCGTCAGCGGCGGTGGCGTCCGGCCATCAACCCGATCACCTCGCGAAAGATGGTGTTGCCGCTGCTGCCGGCCAGGTCGAGCACATGGCTGCGGCTGTAGCAGGGGCTCAGATCGAGGCCCACGCCGATGCCTGCAAGGGCGATGTCGCCGCGCTGCTCCTGGCGCGCGACCACGTCTCGCAGGTGGTGGTCGAGGTAGTGCGCGTCGTTGGCCAGGTGCGTGGCGCTGTCCATCGGCGAGCCGTCGGAAATCACGAGCAGCAGCTTGCGCGCCTCGCCGCGCTGGCGCAGCCGCGTGCAGGCCCAGTCGACCGCTTCGCCGTCGATGCCTTCGCGGAACAGGTCGGCCTTCAGCAGCGCCGCCATTGCGGGGCGCGCGCGACGCCACGGTGTGCCGGCGGCCTTGAAGACGATGTGGCTGCGCTCGTTGAGGCGGCCGGGATGCGGCGGCCGGCCGGCACGCACCCATTCGCGCTGCGGGCGACCGCCGTTCCATGCGCCGGTGGTGAAGCCCAGCACTTCGCTGGCCACGCCGGCCTGTTCGAGCGCGCGTGCGAACACGTCGACCATCATCGCGACCGATTCGGCATGCTCCTTCATCGAGCCCGAGCAGTCGATGAGGAAAGTGACGATGCAGTCGGCCAGCGGCTCCATGCGCTCGGTGCGGAACAGGCGGCGCTCGGTGGGCGATGCGACGAGCTGCGCGAGCCGGCGCCCGTCGATGAGGCCTTCTTCCTGCCCGCCGTCCCAGCCGTCGCGCTCCGGCTCTGCCAGCAGGGCGCGCAATTCGCGCGCGAGGCGGGCGATGTTCACGCCCTGCGCGGCGATGCGGCGGTCGAGCTTTTCCCGGTGCTGCGCGAGCACTTCCTTGCGCGCGAGCGTGGCGGCGTCGTGCTCGCGGTCGTAGGCCGTGGTGAAGACGCGGTAGGCGCCGCCCGCGTCGTCGAGCACCGTGCTGCGGCCCGACTCGGCGGTGGTGAAGCGCTCGACGATCTCCTGGTCCATGTCGGCCACGAGGCTGAACACGCTGCGCTTGTCGTCCACATGCGGATCGCGCGCGGTGTCGCTGCCTTCCTCGCCGGCCTCGTGCAGCATCGCGGCCACGGTGCGCGCGATGGCGAGGGCGTGCACCGCATAGGCGGCCTGGTCGTCGCGGTCTCTGCGCAAGCCCGCCAGCGCATGGCCGATCAGCGGCGCAAGCGCGAAGCGCGTGGCTTCGAGCATGTCCTCTGTTTCTTCCACCACCTGCTGGCCGCTCACGCGGGCGCGGCAGATCTGCGCCACGGCGTACAGCAGCAGGCCGCGCGCAGTGTCGGTCAGCCCCGAGTGATGGAAGGCCAGCGACCATTGCTCATGCCGGTGCCGCAGGTTGCGGCGCATGCCGGCCATGGCGTCGGGCGCCAGCGCCTCGGCGCGGAACTGCTCCAGCATTTCGAACAGCATGCGTTCGACCGGCTCCTGTGGCTGCAGTGTTGCATGCAGCGCCGCATCCGACACGGTGAGCCGCAGCGCGAGCCCGTCGGCCACGCCGCGGAACGAAGCAAAGTCGTCGGTGTCGGGCGAGGGATGCAGGTGCGGCGCGAACCACGGCAGCGCGATGCGGCCGCGGTGCAGCCGCCGTCCGCGAAAGTGCAGGTCGCGCTCGCCGCTGAAGGCGCGCACCACGCCCGCGCAGAGCTCCGCGACCTGCTCCTCCTGCCGCACGCGGCGCTGCATCGCGCTCGCGGGCTCGGGGCTCATTCGCGCGGACCTGCGCAGAGCTGGTGCGACTCCTTCAGCTCGCGGTCGAAGCAGCGCTGGAAGTACTCGGCCACCAGCGGCCGTTCGGCGTCGTCGCACTTGTTGACGAAGGAGAGACGGAATGCGAGCGCCGGGTCCTTGAATATCTCGATGTTCTCGGCCCAGGTGATGACGGTGCGCGGCGACATCAGCGTCGACAGGTCGCCCGCCGCAAACCCTTTGCGCGTGAGGTCGGCCACGGCCACCATCGACGCGACCAGCTTCGTGCCCGCCTCGCCGGCCAGCGAAGGCACGCGCGCCTGCACGATGGCGATTTCTTCTTCGGCCGGCAGGTAGTTGAGCGAGGCCACGATGTTCCAGCGGTCGATCTGCGCATGGTTGAGCCGCTGCGCGCCGTGGTACAGGCCGTTGAGGTTGCCCAGGCCCACCGTGTTGGCGGTGGCGAACAGGCGGAAGAAGGGGTGCGGCCGCAGCACCTTGTTCTGGTCCATGAGCGTGAACTTGCCGTCGCGCTCCAGGATGCGCTGGATGACGAACATCACGTCGGGCCGGCCCGCGTCGTACTCGTCGAAGATCAGCGCCACCGGCCGCTGCAGCGCCCAGGGCACGATGCCTTCCTGGAACTCGGTGACCTGCTTGCCTTCGCGCAGCACCACCGCGTCCTTGCCGACGAGGTCGAGCCGGCTGATGTGGCCGTCGAGGTTCAGGCGTACGCAGGGCCAGTTCAGGCGCGCCGCCACCTGCTCGATGTGCGTCGACTTGCCGGTGCCGTGCAGCCCCTGCACCATCACGCGCCGGTCGCGCGTGAAGCCGGCCAGGATGGCGAGCGTCACGTCGGGGTTGAAGCGGTAGACGGCATCGACCTCGGGCACGTGATCGTCACGTTCGCTGAAGGCGGGCACCTGCAGATCGGTGTCGATGCCGAACACCTCGCGCACGCTGAGCATCCGGTCGGGGCGAAGGTCGGCGGTGTCGGTCACGTTGGGCTTTCTGGAAAGAAGAAGGGTCAGGCCTGCGCGCGGTCGGAGAACGCCGCGCTGGCATCGATGCGGCTCAGTGCCTTGGCTGCACGCTGCATTGCTGGCAGCAGCGTCTTCGCCTTGGCCGCATCGAGTCGCATCACCGGCGCCTGCACCGCGATGCAGAGGTTGGAGGGCGCGTCGTCGCCTGAAGGCACCAGCGTGGCGATGCACAGGAGGCCGGGCAGGAACTCTTCGTGGTCGATGGCGTAGCCGTCCTTGCGGATGCGCTGCACTTCCTTTTCCAGCGCATCGGGGTCGGTCAGTGTCTTGGGCGTGTACGGCTCCAGCGGCGCGTTCGACAGCAGCCGCCGGCGTTGCGCCGGGCTCATCTGGGAGAGAAAGATCTTGCCGCTGGCCGAGCAGTGCACAGGCACGCGCGAGCCCGAGTGCAGGTAGAAGCGCAGCGGCGCGGCGGTTTCCACGCGGTCGAGGTACACCACCTCGCTGCCCGACAGCGCCGTGAGGTTGCAGCTCTCGCCGATTTCTTCCACCAGCTGGCGCAGCACCGTGTGGCGCGCGCCGTGCAGGCTGTCGTTGAGCAGCAGGTTCTCGGCCAGCCGCCGCAGCCGCGTGCCGATGCCGTAGTGCCGGCCGTCGCCTTCGCGCTGCAGCAGCCCCGCGCCCTCGAGCTGCTGGAGCATGCGGTGCAGCGTGGGCTTGGGCAGGCCGGTTTCTTCCACCAGCCCCTGCAACGAGTAGCGCTGGTCTTTCGCGGCCATGACTTCGAGCAGCGCGAACAGGCGCATGGTGGGCGTGTCGCCCGCCGGTTCGGCGGCTTCCACGGGGAGCCCTTTGACGATCTTCATGGGCCGGATCATAGATGTTTTACAAAAAAAGAGACAAGGCGTACCGATTTTTGTAAATTGTTTGACGCGGTGCCGATGCCGTCCTATATTCCGCCGGAATGAATTCCGGAACAAGTCGTTCCGACTTTTTGGGTGCAAGCCAACGCCCATCATCCTTTCAGGAGACGCCTTCCATGAGCCAGAAGCCAGCCGCAGCCCCCACCCGCGAAGCCGTCAAGGGCGTGCAGAAGATGACGCCCTCCGAGGCATTCGTCGAGACCATGGTCGCCAACGGCGTGACCGACATCTTCGGCATCATGGGCTCGGCCTTCATGGACGCGATGGACATCTTCGCGCCCGCCGGCATCCGGCTGATCCCGGTGGTGCACGAGCAGGGCGGCGCCCACATGGCCGACGGCTATGCGCGCGTGTCGGGCCGCCACGGCCTGGTCATCGGCCAGAACGGCCCCGGCATCAGCAACTGCGTGACGGCCATTGCCGCGGCCTACTGGGCGCACAGCCCGGTGGTGATGATCACGCCCGAGACCGGCACCATGGGCATGGGCCTCGGCGGCTTTCAGGAAGCCAACCAGCTGCCGATGTTCCAGGAGTTCACCAAGTACCAGGGCCACGTCAACAACCCCAAGCGCATGGCCGAGTACACCGCGCGCTGCTTCGACCGCGCCATCTCCGAGATGGGCCCGACGCAGCTCAACATTCCGCGCGACTACTTCTATGGCGAGATCCAGTGCGAGATCCCGAAGCCGATGCGCGTGGAGCGCGGCGCGGGCGGAGAGAACAGCCTGAACGCGGCGGTCGAGCTGCTGGCCTCGGCCAGGTTCCCTGTGATCCTCTCGGGCGGCGGCGTGGTCATGGGCGATGCGGTGGAAGAGTGCAAGGCCCTGGCGGAGCGCCTGGGCGCGCCGGTGGCCAACGGCTACCTGCGCAACGACTCCTTCCCCGCGAGCCATCCGCTGTGGGCCGGCCCGCTGGGCTACCAGGGCTCCAAGGCGGCGATGAAGCTCATCGCGCAGGCCGACGTGGTGCTGGCTCTGGGCTCGCGCATGGGCCCCTTCGGCACGCTGCCGCAGCACGGCATGGACTACTGGCCGAAAGACGCGAAGATCATCCAGGTCGAGGCCGACCACACCAACCTGGGCCTGGTGAAGAAGATCACCGTCGGCATCCACGGCGACGCCAAGGCCACGGCCAAGGAACTGCTCAAGCGCCTGCAGGGCAAGACGCTGGCCTGCGACGCCACCAAGGCCGAGCGCGCCGAAAAGATCAAGGCCGAAAAGGCCGCGTGGGAAAAGGAACTCGACGAGTGGACCCACGAGCGCGACCAGTTCAGCCTCGACGCCATCGAGGAAGCCAAGGGCGAGAAGACGCCCACCGGCGGCAGCTACCTGCACCCGCGCCAGGTGCTGCGCGAGCTTGAGAAGGCCATGCCGCCGCGCGTGATGGTCTCCACCGACATCGGCAACATCAACGCCATTGCCAACAGCTACCTGCGCTTCGAGGAGCCGCGCAGCTTCTTCGCGCCGATGAGCTTCGGCAACTGCGGCTACTCGCTGCCCACCATGATCGGCGCCAAGTGCGCCGCACCCGACCGCCCGGCCGTGGCCTATGCCGGCGACGGCGCCTGGGGCATGAGCATGGTGGAAATCATGACGGCCGTGCGCCACGACATTCCGGTGACGGCCGTGGTGTTCCACAACCGCCAGTGGGGCGCGGAGAAGAAGAACCAGGTCGACTTCTACAACCGCCGCTTCGTGGCCGGCGAACTGGAAAGCGAGAGCTTCGCGGGCATCGCCAAGGCCATGGGCGCCGAAGGCATCGTGGTCGACAAGCTCGAAGACGTGGGCCCGGCGCTGAAGAAGGCCATCGACATGCAGATGAACGAAGGCAAGACCTGCGTCATCGAGATCATGTGCACCCGCGAGCTGGGCGACCCCTTCCGCCGCGACGCGCTGTCCAAGCCGGTACGATTCCTCGACAAGTACAAGGACTACGTCTGAAGAACCCATGACCGATTCGCTGCTGACGCTCAACGCGGGCTCCTCGTCCATCAAGGTCGCATTGTTCGGTGCGGCACATCCGGGCGGCGGCGATGCGTTGCCGTCGGCGCGCTGGTCGGGCCAGGCGGACGGTCTGGGCGCGGGCCTGCAGGCGCGGCTGCGCATTCGCGATGCACAGGGCAAGACGCTGCTCGACGAGCCGCTCGATGGCGCACGCGCCTCGCACCAGGGCGCGCTGGCCGCGCTGCTCGAATGGCATGCGCAGCAAGGCGAGGGCGGGCGCATCGCGGCGGTGGGGCACCGCATCGTGCATGGCGGCACGGACTTCGTGGCGCCGGTGCGCGTCGACGCGGCATTGCTCGATGCACTCGCCAAGCTGGAGCCTTTGGCGCCACTGCACCAGCCGCACAACCTGGCGGGCGTGCGCGCGGCCATGGCCGCCTTCGAGGGCGTGCCGCAGGTGGCGTGCTTCGACACGGCCTTCCATGCGGTGGAGCCGGAGGTCAACCGGCGCTTTGCGTTGCCGCGCGAGTTGCACGACGCTGGCGTGCGGCGCTACGGCTTCCACGGCCTCTCGTATGAATCGATCGTTGCGCAGTTCGCGGGCATCGCGCCCGAGCTGGCGCAGCGGCGCGTGATCGTCGCGCACCTGGGCAATGGCGCGTCGATGTGCGGCATGGTCAACGGCCGCTCGGTCGCGACGACCATGACCTTCTCTCCGCTGGACGGCCTGACCATGGGCACGCGCTGCGGCCGCATCGACGCGGCCGTGGTGCCCTACCTGATGCGATCGCGCGGCATGTCGGCCGACGCGGTCGAGAAGCTGCTGTTCCGCGAATCGGGCTTGCTGGGGCTGTCGGGCGTGTCGAGCGACATGCGTGCGCTGCAGGCTTCGGCAGAGCCGGCGGCTGCCGAGGCGATCGCGCATTTCGTGGAGCAGGTGGTGCAGCACATGGGCATGCTGGCGGGCGCCTTGCGCGGCGTGGATGCCATCGTGTTCACCGGAGGCATCGGCGAGAACGACGCGCCGCTGCGCCAACGCATGCTCGAAGACTGCGCCTGGCTGGGCGTGCAGATGGATGCAGCCGCCAACCGGGACGGCGCTGCGCGGCTCACCATGGCCGGCAGCCCTGTGAGCGCCTGGGTGCTGCGCACCGACGAAGAAGCGGTGATCGCGCGCCACACCGCGCGCGTGCTGCACATGGGCTGAGCGCGGGCTGAGCGCTCAGCGCGCGGCGGCGCTGGTGGCCATGCGCGGCACCGTTGCGCCGCAGTGGCGCAGGAAGTCGGCGGTTGCGCCGCCCAGCAGCTTGTCGCGGTGCATCACCGTCGCCAGCTTGCGCACGCCGGCCGGCAGCCGCGTGCGCAGTTCGACCAGGTGCCCGTCTTCCAGCGCCTGCGCCACGGTGTAGCGCGACAGGCAGGCCAGCCCGGTGCCCGTGGCCACCACGCGCTTGATGGCCTCGGTGCTGCCGAGTTCGAAGCCCACGTTCACCTGCTCCAGGTTCTGGATCAGCCAGGCATCGGTGACCTGCCGCGTGCCCGAGCCGTGCTCGCGCAGCACCCAGGTGGCCTGCGACAGTTGCTTGTGCGTGGCCACGCGGCCGGCCAGTGCATGGCCCGGCGCGGCCACGATCACCAGTTCGTCGCTGCGCCATGCGCGCACCACCAGGTCGGGGTGGGTCTGCGGGCCTTCGATGAAACCCACGTCGACGTCGAAGCCCGCCACCGCCTCGATCACGTCGCGCGTGTTGGCGATGTGCAGCCGCACCTGGCTCTGCGGATGCAGCGCGGTCCATTGCGACATGCGCTCGGGCAGCAGGTATTCGCCGATGGTGAAGCTCGCCGCCACGCGCAACGGCGCCGCATGCTCGGCGCTGAAGAGGGCCTGCACCTCGCCCGCCTGGTCGAGCAGCGCCTGCGCCTTGGGCAGCAGGGCGCGGCCGTTCTCGTTGAGCACCAGCCGGCGGCCGATGCGGTCGAACAGCAGCACGCCGACCGAGGTTTCCAGGTCGGCCAGCGCGCTGCTCGAGGCCGACTGCGAACGCGCGATGCGGTCTGCCGCCGCACGGGTGCTGCCGCCGCGCGCGGTGGCCACGAACACCTCCAGCTGCCGCAGGTTCAGGCGCAGGCGCTGCGCCGAAAGTTGATCTGTTTTTCCGGTCATGGTGAGAGATATTCTGCGCTTTTCCGATTGATCGGGTGTGCCTAACATCGGCTGCGCCACGCCTGAAAACAAAGGACCGACAGTGTTCAGTTTCCTGTCCCGCGAGCCCGTGCACGACCCGCTGTCGGCGCCCACTCCCACGGCCGACACCACGGTCAAGACCACCACCTGCTACATGTGCGCCTGCCGCTGCGGCATCCGCGTGCACCTGCGCGAGGGCGAGAAGGGCCCGGAGGTGCGCTACATCGACGGCAACCCGGACCATCCGCTGAACCAGGGCGTGATCTGCGCCAAGGGTTCGTCGGGGATCATGAAGCAGGTGTCGCCCGCGCGCATCACGCAGCCGCTGTTGCGCAAGGCCGGCAGCGAGCGCGGAGCGGCCGAGTTCGAGCCCATCAGCTGGGAGCGCGCCTACGACCTGCTGACCGAGCGCCTCGCGAAGATCCGCGCCACCGACCCCAAGAAGTTCGCGCTGTTCACCGGCCGCGACCAGATGCAGGCGCTCACCGGCCTGTTCGCGCGCCAGTTCGGCACGCCCAACTATGCGGCGCACGGCGGCTTCTGCTCGGTCAACATGGCCGCGGGGATGATCTACACCATCGGCGGCAGCTTCTGGGAGTTCGGCGGGCCCGACCTGGAGCGCGCCAAGCTGTTCGTGATGATCGGCACCGCCGAAGACCATCACAGCAACCCGATGAAGATCGCGATCAGCAAGTTCAAGCGCTCGGGCGGGCGCTTCATTTCGATCAACCCGGTGCGCACGGGCTATTCGGCCATTGCCGACGAGTGGATTCCCATCAAGCCGGGAACCGACGGCGCGCTGTTCATGGCGCTGCTGCACGAGCTGATCGCAAGCGAACTCGTGGACCATGCCTTCCTCAAGCGCTTCACCAATGCGCCGCAGCTCGTGGTGCTCGACGACTGCGAGCGGCAGGGCCTGTTCGCCTTCGACCCCGACCCGCAACGCGGCCCGCCCGGCGACGGACGCAATCCGCACAACAAGCTGGTGTGGGACAAGGCCAGCGGCAGCGTGAAAAACGCCTACCCCGAAGGCATCGAGGAAGGCTGCGACCCGGCGCTCGAAGGTCACTACACGCTGGCCGACGGCACGCGCGTGGCGCCGTCGTTCCAGTTGCTGCGCGATCGCGTCGCCGCCTGCACGCCCGAGTGGGCGCAGTCCATCACCGGCATCGACGCGGCGCGCATCCGCAAGCTGGCGCGAGAAATGGGCGAGACCGCGCTCAAGCAGGCCTTCGAGCTGCCGATTCCGTGGACCGACGCCTGGGGCAAGAAGCACCCGACCACGCAGGCGCGGCCGGTGGCCTTCCATGCGATGCGCGGGCTGGCGGCGCACTCCAACGGCTTCCAGACGGTGCGCGCGCTGGCGGTGCTGATGAGCGTGCTCGGCACCATCGACGCACCCGGCGGCTTCCGGCACAAGGCGCCGTATCCGCGCCACATCGTGCCCAACTACCGGGCCTTCAACGACCCCGGCATGATCCAGCCGAACACGCCGCTCAATGCGGCTCCGCTGGGCTTTCCGGCCGGCCCGGACGAGCTGGCCATCAACCCCGACGGCTCGCCGATACGCATCGACCATGCCTTCTCGTGGGAGCACCCGCTGTCGGCGCACGGGCTCATGCACAACGTGATCACCAACGCGGCCAAGGGCGACCCCTACCGCATCGACACGCTGCTGATCTTCATGGCCAACATGGCCTGGAATTCGAGCATGAACACCATGGCCGTGCGCGAGATGCTCAACCGCAAGGACGAGAAGGGCGAGCACATGATCCCGTTCCTGGTGGTGTGCGACGCCTTCCAGAGCGAGACCGTGGCCTTCGCAGACCTGGTGCTGCCCGACACCACGTACCTCGAGCGGCACGACGTGATGGGCATGCTCGACCGGCCGATCTCGGAGTTCGACGGGCCGGTCGATTCGGTGCGCGTGCCGGTGGTGCCGCCGACGGGCGAGTGCAGGCCGTTCCAGGAGGTGCTGATCGAGCTGGCTTCGCGGCTGAAGTTTCCGGCCTTCACCACGCCGGAGGGCGGGCGCAAGTACACGGGCTACCCGGACTTCGTCGTCAACTTCGAGCCGCAGCCGGGCATCGGCTTTCTCATGGGCTGGCGCGGCAAGGACGGCACCGAGCACCTGCGCGGCGCGCCCAACCCCAAGCAGTGGGAGGCCTATGCGCAGAACAACTGCGTGTTCCAGTACCACATGCCCGAGACCATGCACTACATGCGCAACTGGAACCGCGAGTACCTGGACTTTGCCAAGGACAAGGGCTGGCGCCAGCGCAACGACCCGGTGCAGCTGGCGCTGTATTCCGACACGCTGCAGAGCTTCAGGCTCGCGGCACAGGGCAAGAGCCCGGGGCGGCAGCCGCCCGATGCATTGCGCGAGCGCATCGACAAATACTTCGACCCGCTGCCGTTCTGGTATCCGCCGCTCGAAGAAGCGGCGACCGACCTGGCCGCCTATCCGCTCAACGCGCTCACGCAGCGGCCGATGGCGATGTACCACTCGTGGGACTCGCAGAACGCATGGCTGCGGCAGATCCACAGCCATAACTACCTGCACGTGAATCCGCTGACCGCGCAGGCGGCGGGCATTGCGGACGGCGGCTGGTGCTGGGTCGAGAGCCGGTGGGGCCAGGTGCGCTGCATGCTGCGCTACAGCGAGGCGGTGGAGCCGGGCACGGTGTGGACCTGGAACGCCATCGGCAAGGCCGACGGTGCATGGCAACTGGCACCGGGAGCCGACGAGGCGCGCAAGGGCTTCCTGCTGAACCACCTGATCAGCGAGGAACTGCCCTGCGCAGGCACCGCGAGCGGGACCATCAGCAACTCGGATCCGATCACCGGGCAGGCGGGGTGGTACGACGTGCGGGTGCGCATACGGCCGGCGGAGCCCGGCGAGCCTGAAGAAAGCTATCCGCAGGTTGCGAGCATGCCGGCGGTGCCTGGGGTGCTGGGGAAGGCGGCGAGTGTGCTGACGTACTTTGCGGGGAGGGGGAAGAAATGATGCAGTGGCTCAAGGATCTGCTGTCCCCCGTGTCGCTCCCTCCCCCTCTGGGGGAGGGCGGGGGTGGGGGCATCGGCGTTGGAGCTGGAAGCCTTGTTGCATCGAAGGCCGGCGTGCCCCCACCCCGACCCTCCCCCAGAGGGGGAGGGAGCAATGCAACCCAGCGCGCAGAGCAGGGCGAAACCCTCGCCAAGCAACTCGCCCTCGTCATCGACCTCAACGTCTGCGTCGGCTGCCACGCCTGCGTCACGTCCTGCAAGCAATGGAACACCTCCGGCAGCGCAGGCCCGCTGGCCGATGAACGCCCCTATGCCGCCAACCCCACCGGCACCTTCTTCAACCGCGTGCAGACCTACGAGGCCGGCGCCTTTCCCGTCACCGAGACCATCCATTTCCCCAAGAGCTGCCTGCACTGCGAAGACCCGCCGTGCGTTCCGGTGTGCCCCACGGGCGCGAGCTACAAGCGCAAGGAAGACGGCATCGTGCTGGTCGACTACGACAAGTGCATCGGCTGCAAGTACTGCGCATGGGCCTGCCCCTACGGCGCGCGCGAGCTCGACGAGGAGCGCCAGGTCATGACCAAGTGCACGCTGTGCGTGGACCGCATCTACGACGAGCAGTTGCCCAAGGAAGACCGCAAGCCGGCCTGCGTGAAGGCCTGCCCGACCGGCGCGCGCATCTTCGGCGACGTGAAGGACCCGGACTCCGAAGTGTCGAAGGCCATCCGCGAGCGCGGCGGCTACCAGCTGATGCCCGAGTGGGAGACCGGCCCGGCCAACCAGTACCTGCCCCGGCACATCACGCAGCCGGCGGACGCGAAGGAGTAGCCGCATGCATCCCGCGTTCTCGATTCTTTTCTTCACCACGCTGGCCGGCGCCGCGCAGGGGCTGGTGTTCGCGCTGGCGCTGGCCGTGCTGTTCGGCCTGGAACTGGCGCCGGGCTTCCTGGGCATTGCGCTGGGCGTGGCCGAGGTGCTGCTGGTGGCGGGCCTTGCCGCATCGTTCATGCACCTGGGCCGCAAGACGCGCGCATGGCGGGCGGTGTTGATGTGGCGCACTTCGTGGATGTCGCGCGAGGTCATCGTGCTGCCGGTGTTCATCGCGCTGGTGGCGTCGTGGTGGCTGTCGCTGCGGCTGGGCGCGGGCGCGCCGTGGTCGTGGCTGTTGCCGCTGCTGGTGCTGTGCGGTGCGATGCTGCTCTGGTACTGCACCGCAATGATCTACGCCTGCCTGCGCTTCATCGAGGAATGGGCGCACCCGCTGACGGTGCTCAACTTCACGTTGATCGGCCTGTCTTCGGGGCTGGTGCTGGCATGCGCGATGGCGGCCCCGAGCGGCGAGGCGCGCTTCGTGCAGGTGTTCGGGCCATGGGCGCTCGTCGCCACGCTGGCCGCCTGGGCCGCGCGCGGCGGCGCCTTGCGGCGCAATGCGCGCCTGCGCCACAAGTCGACCTTGCAGTCGGCCACGGGCATCCGCGCGCAGAAGCTGGTGCAGAAGTCCATGGGCATGTCGGCCGGGTCGTTCAACACGCGGGAGTTCTTCCATGGCGTGTCGCTCGCGGCGCTCGGGAACATGAAGCTCGGTTTTCTGCTGCTGGCCTTCGTGCTGCCCGCGTTGCTGGCGGCATGGGGCGTCGCGAGCGCGTCGGTGCTGCCGTGGCTGCTGGCGGTCGCCGTGCAGGCGCCGGGCCTGCTGGCCGAGCGCTGGTTTTTCTTCGCGCAGGCCAGGCATCCGCAGAACCTCTATTACCAGGTCGTTTCCTAGGCTTGTTGCGGTTTGCGCCACGGGTCATCGGCGCGTCATGCACGGATGGAAGGATTCGAAACTTTTGTTTCCTGCCCTTCCTCCATGTTGCCGAACCTGCCCCTTCCCCGTGCCTTGACCGGCCTGCCGTCTTCGTCCCTCGGCCTTGTTGCGCTGCTGCTGGCCTCTTGCGGCGGGGGAGGCGGCGGCGGCGGCGGCGTTCTTTTCGCACTGCCTCCGGCCGCCACGACGCCCGCGCCCGCACCTGCGGCTTCTTCGAACGTGAGCGGTGTGGTCGTGGGAAGCTATTTCGTCAACGCGAAGGTCTGCCTCGACATCAACGCCAACGGCCGCTGCGATGCCGACGAACCCTCCACGCGCACCGACAAGCAGGGCGGCTTCACGCTGGCTGGCGCAAGCGCAGGCATCGTGGCCGAGATCGGCACCGATGCCACCGAGCTCGATCCCGCCACCTCCACCTCGAAGCCCGTGACCTCGCGGCTCGTGCTGCGCGCGCCGAAAGAGGCACCGGGCGTCGTCGACTACCAGTCGACCGCCGTGGTCGCCGAAATGGAAGCCGGCGGCCTGGACTTCAAGGCGGCCAGCAGCAAGGTCGCCATCTCGGTCGGCGTGGTGGCAGCCAAGCTGCTCGGCGACTTCAACACCGAGGGCGATCCGGTGGCCAAGGCCGCGCTCAAGGCCGCGTCCGACGAGGGGCTGCAGCGCATCCGCGATGCGCTTGCGTCGGCCGCCGCCGGCGACGACGTCAAGGCCGTGCTGACCGCCGCGGCCCTGACCGACCGCTACTACCAGACCAAGGCCCCGTACCGTCCGCAGCAGGACGTGAGCACCTACGAGGCGCCGCCCGCGGGCTTTGCGCCGGTCTACACCGAGATGATCGCGCGCCACGGCTCGCGCGGACTGTCCAGCCTCAAGTACGACCTGGCCGTCTACAACATGTGGGAGAAGGCACGGGACGATGGTGCGCTCACGCCGCTCGGGCAGAAGCTCGGGCCCGACGTGCTGAAGATCATGAAGGCCAACTTCCTGCTGGGCTACGGCGTGGCGGGCATCAGCACGCCTGGCTACGGCAACGAGACGCAGGTCGGCATCAACGAACACACGCAGTTGGCGGCGCGGCTGGTGCAGCGGCTGCCGGCCTACTGGAAGCAGGTCGGCGACAGCGCCGGCTCGGCGCCCCGGCAGATCGTGACCGTCACTTCCGGCGTCGACCGCGCGGTCGACAGCGGCAACTTCTTCGTGCAGTCGCTCAAGGCGGCGCAGCCCGCGCTGGCGCCGCTCGTCACCTACCCGGCGGCACCGGTGCCTTACCCCGACACCGGCGCCGCGGTGAGCCAGCCGGCCGGCACCAACCGCTTCCTGCTGTACTTCCACAAGCTCGTGAAGGCCACCGACCAGGTGACCAAGCCGGCTGACCCGCTCTACACGACCTACCAGGACAGCCAGGCCTACCAGGCCTACAAGTCCGGCGACGCCGACCTGGCCGCCAAGCAGAGCGGCCTCACGGTCACGCCCGAGGCCGCGGCGGCCGGCCGGGTGCTGCTGGAGCGCCTGTTCGCCAAGAGCTTCGTCGACAAGATCGCCGACGGCAGCTACAGCTTCGCGAATACAGGCACCCGCACTTTCGCGAGCGACGACGGCAAGTTCTCGTCCAGCCTGAGCGGTGACGGCAAGACCACGATCAAGTCCCTGGGCGACGCCGGTTCGCTGCTGTACGAGCTCTACGTGATCGCTCCGGCCATGCGCAGCGAGGCCGGCGTCGACTTCGCCGCCTACATGCCCGCCGCGCAGGCGAAGTTTTTCGCCGCGCTCAACGACGGCTCCGACTTCTACGACAAGGGCCCCGGCATGACCGAGAAGGGCGACATCACTTCGCGCATGTCGCAGATCCTGGTGGACGACATGTTCAACGAGGTCGACGCCATCGCGCGCGGCGACCGCTCGCACGCCGCCAAGCTGCGCTTCGCGCACGCCGAGATCCTCATGCCCTTTGCCGTGCGCATGGGCCTGAAGGGCTTGGACCAGAGCGTGCCCAAGGCCGCCAACTTCAGCTACGGCAGCAATGCATGGCGCGGCGAGTACGTGTCGCCGATGGCTGCCAACATGCAGTGGGACGTGTATGCCGACGCCAGCGGCAAGCTGCTGGTGAAGATGCTCTACAACGAGAAGGAAACCGACTTCAAGGCCGCCTGCGACGGCGCGAAGAAGGCGGGCACCGCCCACTACTACGACTACACGGCCCTGAAGGCCTGCTACGGCCACGCGGTGGCGCAGTAGGCCTGCTTCGTGTTGCCGCGGCGGTCGGCAGCGGCTGCGCCTACTTGCGTACCGGTTCGCGTATCGCGGCCCGCGCGAGCCGCCACGCCGCCAACAGGAACACCAGCGGCAGCACGATGGTCTGCAGCACGAACAGGGAGATCAGCTTCACGATGCGCTCCGCCCAGTCGGAGGCGGATTTCAGGATCTGGTCGTAGGTCGCCTTGAGGTTGGGCAGCTTCGGCAGCCAGCGTTCGACGCGATCGCGCCAGCCTTCCTGCGCCACGGGGGCTTCCTGCGTGGCATCGACGACGGCGATCGGCGACTTCTCGATGCCCGAGAGCGCTGCCTGGTAGTCGTTGGCCATGAACACGCGGTAGAGGCCTTCGTTGGCCACGGCCGCAAGCGGCACCGCGAAGCGCACCAGCAGCAGGCCGATCAACGCCGATTGCAGCCAGCGCGGCGAACTGCCGCGCCGCCAGCGCCACACGATCCAGGCCAGCGCCACCGCGCAGACCAGGTAAGACATGAGGTGGTGCGCGCCGATGCTCAGCAGCACCAGCTGAATGCCGAAAGACACGCTGGCCGCGAGCATCACCGCCGCGAATTGCTCGATGAGTTCGTTCAGCGGCTTCAGCGCCTGCCCCGGCGCGAAGCTCACGCCCACGCCGCCCGGCGTGGCGTCGACCTGCGTGCCCTGCGCCACCGACACCACCGCGCCCAGCGCGCGTGCCGCGGCAAAGGTGGTCAGCGCGCGCTTCAGCCCGTCGTTGACCTGGGCTCGCGCGGGCGCGTCGATGGGCGCGACCCAGCAGCCGACGAACACCAGCACGGCGATGAGCAGGAGATAGGCGCGTTGCAGCAGGAGGGGCTTGGGCAGGGGCATGGTCGAGGCGCGGTCGGGGCGGAGGATGCGGCCATTCTCCACACGGCCCCCGGCACGCGGTGCCGATACCCTTGAGCGGCGTCTAGCTTCTGCGCGGGCCCGTGGCGCGCGGCTTGCCTGGCGTGCCCGGCAGCAGGTGGTCGAGCGGCAGCGCCGTTTCCGACTTGATCTCGCGCAGCACGATGCTCGAGCGCACATGCGTCACGCCCGGCAGGCTGAACAGCACCTCGTGCAGGAAGCGCTCGTAGTGCTTCATGTCGGGCACGGTCACGTTGAGGATGTAGTCCGCCGGGCCGGTGGCCGACACGCAGCGGATGATCTGTGGGCTCGCCGCCACGGCTTCTTCGAAGCGCTGCACCATCGCCTCGCTGTGGCGGTCGAGGTTGACCTCGGCCACGGCCGACACGTGCAGGCCGACCTGCTCGGGGTCGACCAGCGTGGTGTAGCCGCGAATGACGCCGGCCGCCTCCATGTCCTTGATGCGCTTCCAGCAAGGCGTGGGCGACAGCCCGATGGTCTCGGAAATCTGCTGCACGGTCTGTCGCCCGTCGTGCTGCAGCGCGGAGAGGATCTTGAGGCAGTGCTCGTCGAGTGAAACGGTGCCGGCATTCATCGCGGGATCGCAGGTAGTGGCGTCGCAGCGATTCTCACTGATCGATGTGTCCGGCCGGTGCTGTGCCCCGGCCGCCGCCGGCGCCGAATCTATGCGTCGCGGGCGCGCGCGAATTCCAGCGGCAGGTCCTTGAACTGCTTCTTCAGCGAAGCGTCGGGCGAGCCGCCCACCACGATGCGCGCGAAGGCATCGAGCGGACTGAAGAACGCCGGGCGCAGGGTGCCGAGCTTGCTTTCGTCCACCACCAGGAAGCTCTGCGACGCGCAGCGGATGGCCGCCTGCTTCACTGGCACTTCGTGGAAGTTGGAGCAGCTCGCGCCGCGTTTCAGGTCGATCCCGCCCGCCGAGATGAAGGCCTTGCTCACGCCCAGCCTGGCGAGGTACTGCAGGCCCTCGTCGGAGAAGAAGGTGGCCGAAGAGGGGTGGTAGAGCCCGCCCATCAGCATCAGCTGCGTGTTCGGACGGCGGCTCAGCACCTGCGCAATGTTCGTGGAGTAACACGCCACGCTCAGCGGCATTTCTGGCGGCAGCGCCTCGGCGAAATGGACCATGGTGGTGCCGCAGTCGATGAACAGGCTGTCGTGCGGCTGCACCAGCCTGGCGGCGTGTTCGCAGGCCAGGCGCTTGTTGGCCGCGTGCTGGTCGCTGGCCTCGTCGAGCGAGTAGCGCTCGGCACCGGGCAGCGTGGTGGCCAGCACGTAGCCCCCGAGGACGGAGAGGGGCGATTCAGCCGACGACAGGTCGCGGCGGATGGTCATTTCCGTCACGTCGAGCTGCAGCGCCGCCTGCTTGATCGGCAGCGGGCCGCCGGCCTCGACGAGTTCCTGCATCCTGGCCAGGCGCATGGCCCGGGCTTCGGCTCCGGCTGTTCTTCGCATGTTCGGTTTTCTCAGATCCACGTGGCGGAGTATCGGTCATGGCACGCTGGATTAATGTTTCTTGAAAAACATATTGCGCTGATAAATGTTGTTGTAATAACATTTAGGCCAACACGAACAGCATCAAGGCTGAGCAGCCACGCGGCGCAGCCCGGAGACAAAAGACATGCCCATTGCCTGCCCGCCGCAGCCGCGGCCCTTGCGCCTGACGGCGCCCGCCCATCCATGACCTCCACTTCCCTCGTTCGCCCCAGCGGCGCGGTGCGCTCGCGCCCGGCGCCGCCGGCTTCCGCCAATGCGGATGCCCCGGCCTTGCCGGCGGCGCCCGCGCAGGCGCATGCCGCCGCTGCCCGCAACACCGCCCAGCCGTTCGACGCGGGCTGGATCGAAGGCATCCGCTTCAACCTCTCGGCTGCGGAGCGCCGCGTGGCCACGCTGCCCGGCCGCCGCTCGGTCAAGAAGGACGCGCAGGCCGGCTGGCTGCTCAAGGCGATCACCTGCATCGACCTCACCACGCTCAGCGGCGACGATACCGCCGAGCGCGTGAAGCGGCTCTGCGCCAAGGCCGCGATGCCGGTGCGCCCGGACCTGCTGGCCGCCCTCGGCTTCGCCGACCGCAAGCTGCACACCGGGGCTGTGTGCGTGTACCACCGCTTCGTCTCGACCGCGGTCGAGGCGCTGGCGGGCACCGGCATTCCGGTGGCGGCGGTGTCCACGGGCTTTCCGGCGGGCCTGATTCCGCACGAGCTCAAGCTCAAGGAAATCGAAGCCTCGGTGCGCGACGGCGCCTCGGAGATCGACATCGTCATCACCCGCGAGCATGTGCTCACCGGCCAGTGGAAGAAGCTCTACGACGAGATGCTCGATTTCCGCCGCGCGGCGGGCGCGGCGCACGTGAAGGCGATCCTCGCGACGGGCGAGCTCAAGACGCTGCGCAACGTCGCCAAGGCCTCGATGGTCTGCATGATGGCCGGCGCCGACTTCATCAAGACCTCCACCGGCAAGGAGGGCGTCAACGCCACGCCGCTGGTCACGCTCGCGATGCTGCGGATGATCCGCCAGTACGAGGCCCGCACCGGCCTGCGCGTGGGCTACAAGCCGGCGGGCGGCGTTTCCACCGCCAAGACCGCGCTCGACTACCAGGTGCTCATGAAGGAAGAGCTGGGCCGCGACTGGCTCGAGCCCGATCTGTTCCGCATCGGCGCTTCCACGCTGCTGGCCGACATCGAGCGCCAGCTGGAGCACCACATCACCGGCCGCTACTCGGCCTACAACCGCCACCCGATCGGATGAGCCCGATGAGCAGCAGCAACAACAACTCCGCCGCCGGCAGCAGCGTCGCGCGCTATTTCGACACCATGGACTACGGCCCCGCGCCCGAGAGCGACACCGACGCACGCGAATGGCTCGCGCGCCATGCCGAAGGCTTCGGCCACTTCATCGACGGGCGCTTCACGTCCGCTTCCGGCGGCGTGCATTTCGACACGGCCGAGCCGGCCACCGGCCAGCGCCTGGCGCGCGTTGCGCAGGGTTCCGCGAAGGACGTGGACGCCGCGGTGGCTGCGGCGCGCGCCGCGCAGCCCGGCTGGCATGCGCTCGGCGGCCATGGCCGCGCACGGCACCTGTACGCATTGGCGCGCATGGTGCAGCGCCATGCGCGCCTGCTCGCGGTGGTCGAGGCGCTGGACAACGGCAAGCCGATCCGCGAGACGCGCGATCTCGACGTGCCGCTGGCCGCGCGCCATTTCTATCACCACGCCGGCTGGGCGCAGCTGCAGGAGCGCGAGTTCGCCGACCAGGTGCCGCTGGGCGTGGTCGGCCAGATCATTCCGTGGAACTTCCCGCTGCTGATGCTCGCGTGGAAGATCGCTCCCGCGCTGGCGCTGGGCAACACCGTGGTGCTGAAGCCGGCGGAGCTCACGCCGCTGAGCGCCTTGCTCTTCGCTGAACTGGCGGCGCAGGCGGGCCTGCCGGACGGCGTGCTCAACGTGGTGACGGGCGACGGCGCCACGGGCGCGGCGCTGGTCGCGCACAAGGGCGTGGACAAGATCGCCTTCACCGGCTCGACGGAAGTAGGGCGGCTGATCCGCGCCGCCACGGCGGGCACGGGCAAGTCGCTCACGCTGGAGCTGGGCGGCAAGTCGCCCTTCATCGTGTTCGACGACGCGGACATCGACGCCGCCGTCGAAGGCGTGGTCGACGCCATCTGGTTCAACCAGGGCCAGGTGTGCTGTGCCGGTTCGCGGCTGCTGCTGCAGGAAGGCATCGCGGACGACTTCATCGCGCGCCTGAAGCGCCGCATGCAGACCCTGCGCGTGGGCCTGCCGCTGGACAAGGCGATCGACATGGGCAGCCTGATCGACCCCACGCAGCTCGAACGCGTGCGCTCGCTGGTGGCCGCCGGCGTGCGCGAGGGCGCGACCTGCTACCAGGCGCCGGGCGAGCTGCCGCCGGGCGGCAGCTTCTTTGCGCCGACGCTGCTGACGGGCGTGCAACCGGCATCCACCGTGGCGACCGAGGAGATCTTCGGGCCCGTGATGGTCACGATGACTTTCCGCACGCCCGACGAAGCCGTGGCGATCGCCAACAACACCCGCTACGGCCTCGCCGCCAGCGTGTGGAGCGAGACCATCGGCCTCGCGCTGGGCATCGCGCCGCAGCTGCAGGCAGGCGTGGTCTGGGTCAACGCGACCAACCTGTTCGACGCGGGCGTGGGCTTCGGCGGCTACCGCGAATCGGGCTACGGGCGCGAGGGCGGAAGAGAAGGCTGCTACGAATACCTGAAGCCGCGTGCCTGGGCGCAGCGCAAGCCGCGCCTGGCAGATGTGGCCGCTGCGGTGGCGGCGAACGAAGCCGCCGCGAAGACCGGTAACGGTTCTTCGCCCGCGCTGCCCGCCATCGACCGCACCGCCAAGCTCTTCATCGGCGGCAAGCAGGTGCGGCCCGACGGCGAGCTGTCGCGCCCGGTCTTCGCGGCCGGCGGAGAGCGCGCCGGCGAAGTGGGGGTGGGCAACCGCAAGGACATCCGCAACGCGGTGGCCGCTGCGCGCGCCGCGGCGAGCTGGTCGAGCGCGACGCCGCATCGCCGCGCGCAGGCGCTGTACTACCTCGCGGAAAACCTCTCGGCCCGCGCCGGCGAGTTTGCCGCGCGCATCGCCAGCCTGACCGGTGTTGGCGCGCAAGCCGCTCAGGCCGAGGTCGACGCATCGGTGGGCCGCCTGTTCGCCTACGGCGCCTGGGCCGACAAGTACGAGGGCGCGGTGCATGTGCCGCCGCTGCGCGGCGTGGCGCTGGCCACTGTCGAGGCGATCGGCGTGGTGGGGGTGGTGTGTCCCGACGAGGCGCCGCTGCTGTCCTTCGTGAGCCTGCTCGCGCCCCTCATGGCCATGGGCAACCGCACGGTGATCGTGCCCGGCGAGAAACACGCGCTGGTCGCCACCGACTTCTATCAGGTGCTGGAGACCTCCGACCTGCCGGCCGGCGTCGTCAACCTCGTGACCGGTCCGGCCGCGAGCCTCGCGCGCACGCTGGCCGAGCACGACGATGTCGATGCGCTGTGGGTTTTCGGTGCGAAGGAACTGTCGCGCGATGCCGAACTGCTGTCGGTCGGCAACCTCAAGCGCACGCTGGCCGACCACGGCCTTGCCACCGACTGGCACGACCCGGCCTCTTCCGAGGGCCCCGCGTTCCTGCGGCACGCCACGCAGGTCAAGAACATCTGGATTCCCTATGGCGAATGAGCGGGCGGCCGTCGTGCCCGTCACACGAACCAAGGGAAATCCCCAAATAGCAAACGTTTGCGCAAACGTTTTCTTTACTTAAGATCGCAACCGCGACAGCCGTTCCAATTCGAGGAGACAGACCGCATGCTGAAGTCCATTCATCCGCTGCTCAACGCCGACGTGCTCTACGCCCTGCGCGCCATGGGTCATGGCGACGAACTGGTGCTGTGCGACGCCAACTTCCCGGCCGACTCGGTCGCACGCCAGACCACGCTGGGCCGGCTGCTGCGCATCGACGGCGTGGGCACCACCGAAGCGGCGCGCGCCATTCTTTCGGTGCTGCCGCTGGACAACGCGGTGGACGATCCGGCGCGGCGCATGGAAATCATGGGCCAGTCCGACGAGATCCCGCCGGTGCAACTTGAAATGCAGCGCGAGATCGACGCGGCCGAAGGGCGCCCACGGCCGATGGGCTCCATCGAGCGCTTCGCCTTCTACGAGGCCGCGCGCCGCGCGTACTGCGTGATCGCCACGGGCGAGCGCCGCTTCTACGGCTGCTTCGTGTTCAAGAAGGGCGTGCTCGCCCCCGAGGCCTGAATCGCGATGACCGCCTTTTCCTCGCAGCAGCACGGCGTGGCCGTGCTCGGCATCTTCGTGGCCGACCTCGCCTTTCGCGCGGCCGATCTTCCGGGCGTCGGCCAGACCATCGCCGGCTCCGGCTTTGCCATGGGCCCCGGCGGCAAGGGCTCCAACCAATCTGTGGCGGCGGCGCGCGCAGGCGCGCAGGTGACTTTCA
Source organism: Variovorax sp. efr-133-TYG-130 (assembly GCF_030208835.1). Classification (NCBI taxonomy): domain Bacteria; kingdom Pseudomonadati; phylum Pseudomonadota; class Betaproteobacteria; order Burkholderiales; family Comamonadaceae; genus Variovorax; species Variovorax sp. efr-133-TYG-130. Next base: position 103,176 of record NZ_JARVTD010000037.1, read on the forward strand.
TCTCCAAGCTCGGGCAGGACTCCTTCGGCGCCAACGCGCTCGCACTGTGGGCGCAGGAAGGCATCACGCCGCGCGTGCCGCAGGTGGCGACGCAGCCGACCGGCGCGGCCTTCATCTACGTGCACGAGGTCACGGGCGCCAACGCCATCATCGTGGTGCCCGGCGCGGCGGCGCTCATCGACACCGCGGACGTGGATGCCGCCGCCGACGCCATCCGCGGCGCGCGCGTGTTCGTCACGCAACTCGAGCAGCCGGCCGGCGCCGCGCAGCGCGGTCTGGAACTCGCGCGTGCGGCAGGCACGGTCACGGTGTTCAACCCCGCGCCCGCGTTGCCCTTCGACGATGCCGTGTACCCGCTGTGCGACTACATCACGCCGAACGAGCACGAAGCCGCCGCGCTCAGCGGCATTGCCGTCGAGACCGTCGAGGACGCGCGTCGTGCTGGCGACTTCTTTCTTTCCAAGGGCGTGGGCTGCGCGCTCATCACGCTCGGAGACAAGGGCGCGCTGCTGCACAGCGCGAACCAGTCGGTGCACCTGCCCGTGTTCAACGCCGGCGCGGTGAAGGAAACGGCCGGCGCGGGCGATGCCTTCAACGGCGGCTTCGCGGCCGCGCTGGCCGAAGGCGCCTCGCCGCTGGAAGCCGCGCGTTTCGGCTCCGCCGTGGCGGCCATTTCGGTCACGCGCGCGGGCACCGCGCCGTCGATGCCCACGCGCGCCGAGGTCGACGCGCTGCTGGGCCGGGCGGCAGCCTGAACCGCGAACCGCAAAGGAGTCTTTCGTGAAATTCAGGTTCTCGGACCGCGAGCTCAACTTCCTGGTCGGCATCAACGTCGCGATCCTCGTGGTCGCCACCGTGCTTTCGAAGGGCGACTTCCTCGACGTCTACAACTTCCAGTCGATGGGCGGCCAACTGCCCGAACTCGGCCTGCTCGCCATGGGCGTCGCGCTGTCGATGATCTCAGGCAACGGCGGCATCGACCTCTCCGGCGTGGCGCTGGCCAATCTCTCGGGCGTGGTGGCTGCCACGCTGGCACCGATGCTGGTGCAGCCCGATGCCTCGCCGTGGCTCTACACCGGCGCGTTCGCGGCCATTGCCATCGCAGTGGGGCTGGCGGGCGGGCTGCTCAACGGCGTGCTGATCGCGCGCGTCGGCCTCACGCCCATTCTCTGCACGCTGGGCACGCAACTGGTCTACACCGGCCTGGCCGTGGTGCTCACCGGAGGCTCCAGCCTGCGCGTGGGCAATGCGGATCCGCTGTCGGCCATCGGCAACGAGACGGTGCTGGGCGTGCCGATTCCGTTCGCGATCTTCGTGGTGATGCTGCTGGCCGTCGGCTGGCTGCTCAAGGAGAGCCCGTTCGGCATCCGGCTCTTCCTGCTGGGCACCAATGCCAAGGCGGCGCGCTACGCGGGCATTCCACAGGGCCGCATGCTGATTGCCACGTACGCGCTGTGCGGCGTGCTGGCGGCGGTGGCGGGCGTGATCATCGCGGGCCGCACGGCCAGCGTGAAGTCGGACTACGGCAACTCCTACCTGCTGATCGCCATCCTCATCACGGTGATGGCGGGCGTGCGGCCGCAGGGCGGCTACGGGCGCATGGTTTGCCTGTTCTTCTCGGCCGTGGCGCTGCAGCTGCTGTCCAGCACCTTCAACCTGCTGGGCATTTCCAACTTCTTCCGCGACTGCGCCTGGGGCCTGCTGCTGCTGTTCTTCCTGGCATCGGCGCGCCTGAGCCTGGGCGACCTGCGCAGCTTCATTTCCGTTTCGCGCACCAGCGCACCGCCGCATCAGCCCCCTCCTGGCGCGACGCAGAGAACCACCGAGGGCTAGGAGACAAACGAACATGCTGAAGAAAACCAAGATCGCCTGCACCGTGCTGGCACTGGGCACCGTGGCTTTCGCGTCGGCGCCGCATGCGCAGGGCAAGCCGCAGGACATCGTCACCGTGGTGAAGATCACCGGCATCAGCTGGTTCAACCGCATGGAAGTGGGCGTGAAGGAGTTCGGCGCGAGCACGCCGGGCGTCGCCACGCGCCAGATCGGCCCGGCCCAGTCCGACGCCGCGCAGCAGCAGCGCCTGGTGGAAGACCTGGTGGCCAAGAAGGTCGACGCGATCGCGGTCGTGTCGATGGACCCGCCCACGCTGGAGCCGGTGCTCAAGCGCGCGATGGAGCGCGGCATCAAGGTCGTCACGCACGAGGCGGACAACCAGAAGAACACCATGGTCGACATCGAGGCCTTCGACAACACGGCCTACGGCGCGCGCATCAACGAGCGCCTGGCCGCCTGCATGGGCCAGCAGGGCAAGTGGACCTCGCTGGTCGGCTCGCTGGGCAGCCAGTCGCAGGTGCAATGGGCCGACGGCGGCGCGGCGAACGCGAAGAAGTACCCCAAGATGCAGCTGGTCGACGCCAAGAACGAGTCGCTCAACGACGCCGAGAAGGCCTACGGCAAGGCCAAGGAAATGCTGCGCAAGCATCCGGACCTGAAGGGCTTCCAGGGCTCGTCCTCGCTGGACGTGCTGGGCATCGGCCGGGCGGTGGAAGAGGCCGGCCTGCAAGGCAAGGTCTGCGTCTTCGGCACCGGCCTGCCGAGCGAGGCGGCCAAGTTCCTGGAGTCGGGCGCGGTCGGCGGCATCGCCTTCTGGGACCCGAAGGACGCCGGCATCGTCATGAACAAGGCGGCCAAGATGCTGCTCGACGGCAAGACCATCACCGAGGGCACCGACATGGGCGTGCCGGGCTACAACAAGGTCTCGGTGAAGAAGGGGCCGGGCGTCGGCATTGTCGTCACGGGCCAGGCCTGGGTCGAAGTCGACAAGCAGAACTACAAGAAGTACGCCTTCTGAGCCTGCGAGCCATGACCCTTGAAGCGCTCTCTACCCACGCCCCGGCCGCGCCGGCGGGGCGCCGCGTCTTTCTCGAGGTGCAGGACGTGCACAAGCGCTTCGCGGGCGTGCACGCGCTGCGCGGCATCGACCTGACCATCGAGGCCGGCGAGATCTACCACCTGCTCGGCGAGAACGGCTGCGGCAAGAGCACGCTGATCAAGATCATCTCGGGCGCGCAGCCCCCGAGCCAGGGCCGCATCGTGATCGACGGCAAGCCGTACGAATCGCTGTCCCCGCTGCAGGCGCTCGCGCTGGGCATCGAGACGGTCTACCAGGACCTGTCGCTGCTGCCGAACATGAGCGTGGCCGAGAACGTCGCGCTCAGCGAGCAGCTTGTCGCCACCGGCGGCAGGCTGGCGCGGCGCTTCGACCGCAAGGCACTGGCGGCCACGGCCGCGCGTGCGCTGCAGGCGGTGAAGCTGCCGACCGACGCGGCGTTTCTCGCGCGGCGCGTCGACGAAATGCCCATTGCCACGCGGCAGCTCGTGGCCATCGCGCGTGCCGTGGCCACGCGCGCGCGCATGGTCATCATGGACGAACCCACCACCTCGCTCACGCAGAAGGAAGTGGACAACCTCGTGCACGTGGTGGAGGCGCTGCGCGAGCAGGGCGTGGCCGTGCTGTTCGTGAGCCACAAGCTCGACGAGTGCATCGCCATGGGCGGCCAGGCCATCGTTTTTCGCGACGGCACGAAGGTGGCGCAGGGACCGATCCGCGACTTCACCAAGGCCGAGCTCGCCCACTGGATGACCGGCAAGCACCTCGACGGCGAGCGCTACCGCCACGGCTCGCACGGCGGCGAAGAGCTGCTGAAGGTGGAGTCGCTCGGCCGCGGCGCGCTGTTCAGCGACGTGAGCTTCACGCTGCGCAAGGGCGAGATCCTCGGCGTGACCGGGCTACTCGACTCCGGCCGCAACGAACTGGCGCTGGCGCTGGCGGGCGTCCAGGCCGCCGACCGCGGGCGCGTGCTGCTCGACGCACGCGAGATCACGCTGAAGACGCCCACCGACGGCATCCGCCAGGGCATCGGCTATGTGCCCGAAGACCGCCTGAGCGAGGGCCTGTTCCTCGACAAGCCGATTCGCGACAACATCGTCACCGCGGTGCTCGACCGCCTGCGCGGGCGCTTCGGCGCGCTCGACGCGCGGCAGTGCCAGGCGCTGGCCGAACGCACCGTGGCCGATCTGCAGATTGCCACGCCCGACGTGGACCGGCCGGTGCAGTCGCTGTCGGGCGGCAACCAGCAGCGCGTGCTCATCGGGCGCTGGCTGGCCATCGGGCCGCGCGTGCTGATCCTGCACGGCCCCACCGTGGGCGTGGACGTGGGCTCCAAGGACACCATCTACCGCATCGTGCAGCGGCTGGCCGAGCAGGGGCTGGGCGTGATCCTGGTGAGCGACGACCTGCAGGAGCTGCTGCAGAACTGCGACCGCATCCTGCTGATGCGCAAGGGCCGCATCGCCAACGACTTCGACGCGCCGGGGCTCGCCGAGAGCGATCTCTATCACGCGCTGGTTTCAGACACACCTTCTCCCGCATTCCCATGACGGCTTCCACCATGCAAGCGCATTCCGCGCCGGCCACGCCCCCGCCCCAGGCGCGGGCCTCCCTGCGCGGCTGGCTCGCGCAGCGCCCCTCCGTCTTCACGCTGGCGCTGATCGTGCTGGCGAGCCTGGCGGTCGGCGCCATCAACCCGAGCTTCTTCCAGCTGCCCGTGCTGTTCGACATCGTGCGCGCCTGCACGGTGCTGGGCCTGTTCGCGCTGGGCGTGCTGATCGTGCTGGCGGCCGGCGGCATCGACGTGTCGTTCGCGGCCATTGCAGCGCTCACCATGTACAGCATCACCAAGCTGGTGCTGAACTATTTTCCGGAAGCGCCCATCGCGCTGCTGCTGATAGCCGGTGCCGCGAGCGGCGCGGTGCTGGGCGTGCTCAACGGGCTGCTGGTGCACTGGCTCAAGGCGCCTTCGCTGATCGTGACCATCGGCACGCAGTACCTGTACCGGGGCATTCTTCTGACCTTCGTGGGCACCGTGTTCTTCATGAACGTGCCGGCGCCCATGGACGCCTTCGGCAAGCTGGCGCTCTGGCGCTTCGACACGCCGCAGGGCCTGCACGCGGTGCTGCCCGCGACCGTGCTGGTGCTCGCCTTCGCGGCGGTGCTGACATGGTGGCTGCTGAACCGCACGCTGATCGGGCGCGCTGTGTACGCCATCGGCGGCAGCCTACCCATCGCGGAGCGGCTCGGCTACAACCTGCGCACGGTGCATGTCTTCGTGTTCGCGTACGCGGGCTTCCTGTCGGGGCTGGCGGGCATCGTGCACGTGTCGAGCACGCGGCTGGCGAACCCCTTCGACCTGGTGGGCAACGAGCTGGACGTGATCGCCGCGGTGATCCTGGGCGGCGCGCGCATCACCGGCGGCAGCGGCACGGTGGGCGGCACGCTGCTGGGCGTGGTGCTGGTCACGCTGATCAACAACGTGCTGATCATGGCCGGCGTGCCGAGCACCTGGCAGAAGGTGATCATCGGCGCGTTCATCCTGGTGGCGGGCGGCTTCTTCGCGATGCGCAGGCAGGACTGAGCTCGGCCGGTCGGGTTTTCTCGGGATTCGGGTAATCGGAGAAGAGGGGCAACTTTTTCTGCCTTATAGAAGTGAATTCTTCTCCAAACAAGGGTCTGCGCTAGTGCATTGAAGAAGCACTTCCCCGGAATGCGGCAGAACAATTCCGGGCATGAACGCCCCACACAACGCGACCGCGCTCAAGCGGCCCGGCTACCAGCTTTCCGACAATCTCTGGGCCCCTTCGGGCTCGGTCTTCATCACCGGCACCCAGGCGCTGATCCGTGTGCTGGTCATGCAGGGCTGGCGCGACGCGGCGCGCGGCCTGCACACCCAGGGCTTCGTCAGCGGCTACCGCGGCTCGCCGCTGGGCATGGTCGACCAGGCCATCTGGAAGGCAGGCGAGCGCTTCAGGCAGACCGGCATCCGCTTCGTGCCGGCGGTGAACGAAGAGCTTGCGGCCACCCAGGTGCTGGGCACGCAGCGTGTCGAGTCCGACCCCGAGCGCACCGTCGACGGCGTATTCGCCATGTGGTACGGCAAGGGCCCGGGCGTGGACCGCGCGGGCGACGCGCTCAAGCACGGCAATGCGTACGGCTCGTCGCCGCACGGCGGCGTGCTGGTGGTGGCGGGGGATGACCACGGCTGCGTGTCGTCGTCGATGCCGCACCAGAGCGACCACGCCTTCATGGCCTGGCGCATGCCGATCATGCAACCGTCCAGCGTGGCCGAATACCTGGAGTTCGGCCTGTACGGCTACGAGCTGTCGCGCTATTCGGGCGCGTGGGTCGGCATGGCGGCGCTGTCGGAAGTGGTCGAAAGCGCGGGCACGGTGGACCTGGACGTGGTCAACGCGCGCGTCGAGGCCTGGGAAGACGCCGACGCCGTGCGCGCCGCCACCGGCCACAGCGCGCCGGGGGACGGCCTGCACTACCGCTGGCCCGACCTGCCTTCGCTGCGCATCGAATCGCGGCTCGAAGACAAGCTCGCGGCCGTGGCTGCTTTCTCCAGGCGCAACAGCATCGACCGCGACGTGATCGTGAGCGAGCACGCCAGGGTGGGCATCGTCACCTGCGGCAAGGCGCACCACGACCTGATGGAAGTGCTGCGCCGGCTCGAGCTTTCGCCGGAGCAGCTGGCCCGCGCCGGCGTGCGGCTCTACAAGATCGGCCTGAGCTTCCCGGTCGAGCAGACGCGCATCAAGGCATTTGCGAAGGGGCTCGAAGAAATTCTCATCGTCGAGGAGAAGGGCGCCGTCGTCGAGACGCAGCTGCGCGACATCTTCTACAACGCACCGCCCGATGCGCGGCCCGTGCTCGTGGGCAAGCACGACCGCGAGGGGCAGCCGCTGGTGTCGGCGCTCGGCGAACTGCGGCCTTCGCGGCTCATCGAGCTGGTGGCGCACTGGCTGGCGGTGCACTTTCCCGACAACCGCGACCTGGGCGACCACCTGCAGCACGTGCGCGACTTCACGCCGCCCGAGCTGCTGGGCAACGCGAGCGATGCCGTGAAGCGCCTGCCTTACTTCTGCGCGGGTTGCCCGCACAACACCAGCACCAAGGTGCCCGAAGGCTCCACCGCGCGCGCGGGCATCGGCTGCCACTTCATGGCCAACTGGATGGACCGCAGCACGGCGGGGCTGATACAGATGGGCGGGGAGGGCGTCGACTGGATCTCGCACGCCATGTTCACGAAGACGCCGCATGTGTTCCAGAACCTGGGCGACGGCACCTACTACCACTCGGGCTACCTCGCCATCCGGCAGGCCGTGGCGGCCAAGGCCACGCTGACCTACAAGATCCTGTTCAACGACGCGGTCGCGATGACGGGCGGCCAGCCGGTGGACGGCGTCATCAGCGTGGACGCCATCGCACGGCAGGTGGAATCGGAGGGCGTGAGCAAGGTCGTGGTGGTGAGCGACGCGATCGGCAAGTACGACGACATCAAAGGCCGTTTTCCGCAAGGCACCGAGTTCCATGACCGCGCCGCGCTCGACGACGTGCAGCGCCGCCTGCGGGAAATCAAGGGCGTGACGGTGCTCATCTACGAACAGACCTGCGCCGCCGAGAAGCGCCGCCGCCGCAAGAAGGGCGAGCTGGCCGATCCGCCCAAGCGCCTGTTCATCAACGAGGCGGTGTGCGAAGGCTGCGGCGACTGCACCGTGCAGAGCAACTGCGTGGCCGTGCTGCCGCACGAAACCCCGATGGGCCGCAAGCGCAAGATCGACCAGACCAGCTGCAACAAGGACTATTCCTGCGCCAAGGGCTTCTGCCCCAGCTTCGTGGGCGTCACCGGCGGCAAGCTGCGCCGCAAGAGCGGTGCGCTGGCGGCGGGGCGCGATGCGTTCCTGCATCGCGTGGCCGCCTTGCCGCATCCGGCCGCGCACGCGTGGAGCGCGCCCTACGACCTGCTCGTGACCGGCGTGGGCGGCACCGGCGTGGTGACGGTCGGCGCGGTGATCGCGATGGCCGCGCACCTGGAAGGCAAGGCCGCCAGCGTGCTCGACTTCATGGGCTTCGCGCAGAAGGGCGGCTCGGTGCTGAGCTTCGTGCGGCTCGCGGATTCGCGCGAGCGGCTGCACCAGGTGCGCATCGACACGCAGCAGGCCGATGCCATCCTGGCCTGCGACGTGGTGGTGGGCGCATCGGCCGACGCGTTGCAGACCGTGCGTCACGGCCGCACGCGGGTGCTCGCGAACATCCACGAGATTCCGGTGGCCGAGTCGCTGCGCAACCCGGACGCCGACCTGCACGTGGACCTGCTGCTGGAGAAGATGCGCTTCGTGGCCGGCGAAGAGCAGGTCGAGACCTTCGACGCGCAGAGCCTGGCGGAAGAGTTCCTGGGCGACACGCTGGCGGCGAACATCGTGGCGACCGGCTACGCATGGCAGCGCGGGCTGGTGCCGCTGAGCCTGGAGGCGCTGATGCATGCGATCGAGCTCAACGGCGTGGCCGTGGCCGCGAACCAGTCGGCGTTTTCGCTGGGCCGGCTGGCGGCGGGAGACCCTGCGGCGCTCGACCAGCTGCGCGCCGCGCCTGCCGCCGATGCGCAGTCGTCGCAGGCCGATGAGCTTCCGCTCGACATGCTCATCGCCGATGCGCGCCGCCATCTGACCGGCTACCAGAACGCCGCATGGGCGGATCGCTTCGAAACGCGCATCCGCGGCCTGCAGGCGCGCGAGGCCGCATTGCAGGGCGGTGATGCAAGCCTGCCGTTCACGCGCAATGCCGCGCGCAGCCTGCTGAAGCTCATGAGCTACAAGGACGAATACGAGGTGGCGCGGCTCTACACCGATGGCGCGTTTCTCAAGAAGCTTTCGGAGCAGTTCGAAGGCGAACTGAAGCTCGAATTCCACATGGCACCGCCCGTGGTGGCGCGCGGCACGCACGGCCGTGCGCCTGCCAAGATCCGCATCGGCAGCTGGATGCTGCCCGCGATGCGGTGGCTTGCGCATGGCAAGCGGCTGCGCGGCACCGCGTTCGACCCCTTCGGCCGCACCGGGGAGCGGCGCATGGAGCGCGAGCTGATCGCGCACTTCGACGGGCTCTTCGACGCGATGGCCAATGAGCTGTCAGTCGACAACCAGTCGCTGGCCGCGCGCATCGCCGCGCTGCCGATGTCGATTCGCGGCTTCGGGCACGTCAAGCTCGCGAACCTGGAAGCGGCAAAGCTGCGGGAGGCGGAGTTGCTGTATCGCTTTGCGCCGTCGCGCTACGCGAAGCCGGCGTTCGCATCGGGTGCCGGGCAGATCCGCGGCATTGCGATCGTGGCCGGCGCGCGCTGACCGTCGCCGTTCAGCCGACCGCCTTGATGAGCTTGTCGCGGCCTGCCTTGGCGAGCATGGATGCGACCGCGCACGATGCCAGCCGGGCCGGTTCGGAATCGGCACGGCTCGTGAGGATCACCGGCACCTTGGTGCCCAGCACGATGCCCGCCGCATAGGCGCCGCCAAGAAAGGTCAGGCTCTTCGCGAGCATGTTGCCGGCATCGAGGTCGGGCACGATCAGCACGTTGGCACGGCCCGCCACCGGCGAATTGATGCCCTTGATGCGCGCGGCCTCGGCGTCGATGGCGTTGTCCATGGCCAGCGGACCGTCGAGCACCGCGCCGGTGATCTGGCCCCGGTCGGCCATCTTGCACAGCACGGCGGCATCGAGCGTCGACGGTACCTTCGCGTTGACCGTTTCCGTGGCTGACAGTATTGCCACGCGCACCGCGGGCATCTGCAGCGCGTGCGCAAGATCGATCGCGTTCTGCACGATGTCGACTTTCTCTTCGAGCGTGGGCGCGATGTTGATGGCCGCGTCCGAAATGATCAGCGGCTGCCCATGGCCCGGCACGTCCATCACGAAGCAATGGCTGATGCGGCGCGAGGTGCGCAGTCCGCCTTCGCGGCGCACCACCGCGCCCATCAGTTCGTCGGTGTGCAGGCTGCCCTTCATCAATGCATCGACCTCGCCGCGCAGGGCCATCGCGACCGCTGCGTCGGCCGCGGCATGGCTGTGCGGCGCATCGACGATGGGGGTGTTCGAGAGATCGATGCCGACCTCGCGCGCCGCCGCTTCTATCTTTGCGCGCGGCCCCACCAGCGTCGGCGCGATCAGGCCCAAGGCTGCCGATGAGAAGGCCGCTTCGAGCGACACGGCATTGGCCGGATGAACCACGGCCACGCGCAACGGCGGCAGGCTGCGTGCAGCGGAGATCAGGCGGTCGTAGTGCGGATGTGCTGCAAGGGGCGAAGACGCCATGCGGGCTCCTGGAGGTGAAGGGGAGAATGCGTTGCCGCAACGGTACTTGAAAAAATCTGCATCGAAGATGCCGACGGTTGCGTAAAGAATATCTGCACATGAAGCCCCAGGTCCAACCGAACAAGATCGTCGTTCTCTCAGGCTCCGGCGTGAGCGCCGAGAGCGGCCTGCCCACATTCCGCGATGCCAAGGGCTTGTGGAACACCTATTCCTGGCAGGAACTCGCAAGCCCCGAAGGCTGGCGAAAGTACCCCGAGGCAGTGCTTGCCTTCTACAACGAGCGGCGCGCGAAAGCCTGGCAGGCGCAGCCGAATGCGGCGCACCTTGCCATCGCATCGCTCGAGTCGGCATACGAGGTCGTGATCGTCACGCAGAACGTCGATGCACTGCACGAGCGTGCGGGCTCGCGCAACGTGCTGCACCTGCACGGCCAACTCGCGTATGCGCGCGGCACGTCGGAGCCGGAACCCACGCGCTATCGCGTGGACGGCGAACCCATCGCCATGGGCCAGTTGTGCGAAGACGGCACTCAGCTGCGGCCCGACATCGTGTGGTTCGGCGAAGCGGTGCAGCACTTCGAGGAAGCGGAAATGCATGTGGCCAGCGCGGCGCGCGTGCTGGTGGTGGGCACGTCGCTCACCGTCAATCCGGCGGCATCGTTGGTTCGGTACGCGGATCGCGCTGCGCAGAAGGTGCTGGTTGCGCTCGACATGGAAGACGTCCCGTACGGATTCACCTTCCTGCAAGGCAGGGCCACCGACGTCGTGCCCGCGCTTGCCGCAAAGTGGTTGAGCGAAGCGCGCGGAGCCCCGTAGCCGTTCCCGGTGCAGACAAATGGAAGGGCCCGCCATCGTTTGACGGCGGGCCTTTTTACCTGCGAGATGAAGCAGGCTAAAACTAATTGCTTTATTTCCTGGGCGATATGTCAGGCCATGGGAAATAAATCGTGAGGAATGGCGAAATCAGGATAGAGATTTGTCCAGATTCAATCGATTTGTCACAGTCGCGCCCGAACATCGCGCTCAAGAGTTTGCAAATGTGGATTCTCTTGATCGTGATGTGACAACTCAGGGAGCACTCAATCATGGCAGTAGCCGCGAAGGTGAAGCAGCAGTACCGGTAGCAGACCGCCAAGGGCGGCAAGGGCGTCGAGACGGTGCCGGGCTGGAACATCAAGGAAAACAAGGAAGCCTGATCCCTCTTGCGTGGGCCGCGAGTGCCGGCTTGCCGTCTTGCCTTTCGTGCGTTGATCAGATTTGGAGGGAGAGTGCCATGCCAACAGGCGCAGCACGGGCAATCCGCGTTCTCACCGCTTCTTGTGCCGCCATGCCCACACTGGGCGGGCAGCCCGCACTGGAGCCGCTGGCCATGGAAGGCGACGAAGGCCTGAGCAGCCTGTTTCGCTACACCGTCACGTTCAGCACGCCCGAGCAGGCCGGCTACAACGAGCGGCAGGCCGCCAACGTGAACATCAAGCAGCTCGTGGGCGAAACGCTCACGGTGCACATCGTGCTCGACGGTCGCCCCGGCGCCGGCGAAGCCAGGCGCCATATTTCGGGGCTGGTGACGCGCGTGCGCTTCCTGCGGCTGGAGAATCGCCGCGCGTTGTACGAAGCGGTGATGGAGCCTTGGCTCGCGCTGGCCACACGCACGAGCGACTACCGCATCTTCCAGAACAAGACCGTGCTCGACATCCTCGGCGAGGTGTTCTCCGACTACGAATTCGCCCATGAAGTGAAGGCTGCCCGCAGCTACCCGACGCGCGAGTTCCAGGTGCAGTACGGCGAGAGCGACTTCGACTTCGTCGCGCGGCTGATGCACGAGTGGGGGCTGTACTACTACTTCGAGCACGCCGAAGACAGCCACAAGCTCGTGATCGTGGACGACATGTCCGCGCACCAGCCGTACGCCAATGCGGGCTACCGGAAGATTCCGTTCTACGGTGCCGACGACACCGTGCGCGCCGAGCACTGCGACCGCTTCAACGCCTGCGAGACGCTGCAGAGCGGCCAATGGGTGACAGACGATTTCGACTTCAAGCGCCCCAAGGCGCGGCTGCAGCAGGTGAGCGCCATGCCGCGCAAGACCGCGCAAGGCAGGCAGGAACGCTACGGCTGGCCGGGCGACTACGTCGTCGAATCCGAGGGCGAGCAACTCGTGCGCACGCGCATGGAAGAGACCGGAAGCCAGGGCGAGCGCGCCAGCGGCTCGGGCAACCTGCGCGCCGTGGTGCCGGGCTGCCTGGTGACGCTGGAGCGGCATCCGCAGAACGAGGCCAACCGCGAATACCTTGTGACCGATGCGCACCTGCGGCTGCAGGACGTGGGCGACGCGAGCGCGCAGCAGGAGTTCGAATGCCGGGTCGACTTCGACGTGATCCCTTCGAGCAAGGTCTTTCGCGCGCCCGCGCCCGAGGCGCCCCGTCCGCGCACCACGGGGCCGCAGACCGCCATCGTCACGGGTCCGGCCGGCCGCGAGATATGGACCGACGAGTACGGACGCGTGAAGCTGAGCTTCCACTGGAACCGCTATTGCACGAAGGACGAGAACAGCTCGTGCTGGGTGCGTGTTTCATCGCCCTGGGCCGGCACCAACTTCGGCGGCATCCAGATCCCGCGCATCGGGCAGGAGGTGATCGTCGACTTCGAGAACGGCGACCCCGACCGGCCCATCGTGACCGGCCGCGTCTACAACGCCGACAACATGCCGCCGTGGGAGCTGCCGGCCAACGCCACGCAAAGCGGCCTGCTCACGCGCAGTTCCGAAGGCGCGACCGACGCCAATGCCAACGCGCTGCGCTTCGAGGACAAGAAGGGGCAGGAGCAGGTCTGGCTGCATGCCGAGCGCAACCAGGACATCGAGGTCGAGAACGACGAAACCCACTGGGTCGGCCGCGACCGCAGCAAGACCATCGAGCGCGACGAAACCGTGAACGTGGGCCATGACCGCACCGAAACCGTGGGTCACGACGAAACCATCACCATCGGCAACAACCGCATGGAGACGGTCAAGGCCAACGAGCTGCTGACAGTGCTGCAGAACATGAACCGCTTCGTCGCGCTCACTTCGTCGGAGGAAGTCGGCATCGCCAAGACATCGCTGGTCGGGCTGACCCAGACGGTTGCGGTGGGCAAGAGCAAGAATGAAACCATTGGCGAAGATTTTTCGCTCGACGTCGGCGAGAGGCTCGTGATCACCGTGGGCAAAAGCCGGCTGGAAATGACGAAGGACGGCCAGGTGACGCTCACCGGCGCCAAGTTCGATTTCCGCGCCACCGGTGCGGTACGGATCAACGGCAAGGTCATCGACCTCTGCTGAGGTCCGAAGACCCGAGAAGACCAGGACACCGCGATCCATGGCTCTGGACCCCAAGGCCACCGCGTCGTCGGCCTTCCTGCCTGCCTCCCCGGGCGGGGCGTTTGCGGGCGGCGCGGGGCCGGGCCGTATCGCCCGCCTGGCCGTCATCGTCGGCAGGCCCGCGCCCAGGTCGCCCGCGAGTGCGGCGCCTCCGGAGGCCGGCCGGGACGCGGCGCAGGCGATCGTGGTGTGCACGGCCCCCGATGTGTGCAAGACACCCATCGGCTCGGCCACGCCGCCCATTCCGTACCAGATCACCGGCAAGCTCGGCGATGACTCCAACACTTCGCAGGACGTGTTCCTCACGGGGCTGAAGGCCTTCAGGTTCGACAGCGTCGTCACGAACGTCAAGGGTGACGAGGCGGGCTCGGCCACTGGCATCAAGTCGGGCACTGTCGGCGACATCGCGGAGCCGAAGACTGCTTCGACAGTCGTCCGGGTCAATGGCCAGTGGCTGGTACGCGACGGCGACACCTTCTGGATGAACCGGCGCAACACCATTGGGGAGCTGAACTACAAGAAGGACCGCGGCACCTACTGGTCGCCCGACGACGGCAGCACCATCGACGACAGCGAGGCCGAGGCGCTTCTCGCGAAGGCGAGTGCCGATGGTGCCGTCATCGAGTACTACGAGACCGACCAGGAGAAGACCGGCAAGGCGCGCCTCATCCCCGCGACGGGCATGGCCGACTACGCAAGCCTGGTGCGCACGGCGATGGGCGAGAAGCCCATCCTGCTTGCACAAGCCCAGCTGCAGCAGATGCCGAATGCACCGGTCAGCGACGTGCGCCCCGGCGTCATCCCGCAGACGCGGCCGGCTCCGACCCCGAGCTTTCGGCCCGGCCCGGCGGCCAACGACAACGTCTTCCGGCCGCCCGCGGGCATGCCCCGGCCCGGAGGCAGCGCCGGAATGGCCGGCAAGGCCGCCGGCATCGCGGGGAAGATGCTCTTCGTGCTCTGGATAGCGCAAGGTGCGCCGATGCCCGGCGACAGCCTCATCCTCGGCAAGTCCGCAGCCAGGTCCGTCCTGGAAGGCATCAACCCGCAGACCCCGCAAGAACAGGCCATCTACGACCAGGCCTTGAATCATCTTGCCGAATACAAGGCCGGCGTCTATGACTCGTGGTGGCCCACGGGTGCGGACAAGTTCGACGCTGAAGTGCGCAAGGCCGTCGAAGACCAGATCGCCCAGGAGCGTACGCGCGCCCAGCAACAGGCACAGTCACAGGCTTCGCAGGCCCAGCCCGCGGCCCACCCCGACCCGGAGGCCGGCGTGCGCGTAGAGGGCAAGCCAGACCCGTGCAATCCGGGCGCGCACGGAAAGAACGATTGCCCGCCGGGACAGGATTCCCATCACATCATTGCCGACTACATATTGCGGCTCGGAACCCGCAAGGCGCCCGGCCCGCGGGTGCCGGGCGCGCCTTCGCTGGACGAAGGCCCGGCGATCTGCCTCTCCGAGAGCGAGCACCGCGAGGTGCACCGCCTGATGGACAACGCGATCCGCACGGCGGGGGGCGCCACCGGCACCGTGCCCTTCGAGAAGGTCAAGCAGATCGCCTACGACGCGCTCGGCAAGGCCAAGCCCGATTGCAAGGGCAAGTTCGAGGCCGCCACCGACGAGTTCTTCAAGAAGATGTCGAACGACGCGCTTGTACGGGCCTACAAATCGGCCTCCAAGGCCGTGAAGGCGGCTGCGCGCGATGCGCTCAAGGCCTCTGGCTGGCCGATCGAATAGAGTGAAGCGAAACACCCGCACAACCCACACCGCACGCACATGGATCAGTTTCCTCCCCCTCCCTCCACGCCCCAGTTGCGCATCGAAACCGGTGTCGCGGTGAACCGCCAGTTCCTGATCGTCTCGTGCTCGAAGCTCGAGGAGCGCTTCGACGGCTTTGCGCGTCTTTGCCTCTTCACGCCCGACAAGCCCATGCAGTGGCGCTACTTCGATCTGCCGCTGACCATCAGCGCCGTGGCGCTGCAAAGCGCGGGTGGTTCCGACGGCTCGGCGCAGGCCTTTGTCTTTGCCGCCGAGGACGGCGACATCGTGCGGTTGCCGGTCGGCAAACCGCCGGTGATGGAGCGCATTGCCGGTGCGGGCCTCTGGGACGACGACTCCGAGGGCTGGGGCTACATGAATGCGGTGCGCCAGATCGGTGTCCGCCTGTACGCCTGCGGCGACGGCGGCCAGGTCTATTGCCGTGAGAACCATGGAGAGGGCGACAGCGAGGGCGAAGTCGAATGGGTGCACGTCGACCACGGCCTGCTGCAGCCCGCGGAAGGCGAGCACAACCTGATGCTGAACGCGATCGCGGGGCCTGGCGAGGACTCGATCTACCTTGCCGGCTGGGACTCGGACCGCAACGCCGGCCTGCTGTTTCATCGAGGGGCCGATGGCGCCTGGACGCCGGTTCCGGTCGAAACCGCAAAGCTCACAGGACTGTGCGTGGAGGGCCCCGACGCAGTCTGGGCGTGCGGCCACGGAGGCGCGCTGCTGCACGGCAGCCATGCGGGCGGCTTCACCGACGTCTCGGCGCTCGACGACACCCGCAACTACAGCGACGTGGCGATCTACGGCGGCAAGGTCTACCTCGCCACTGCCGAGGGGCTGTTCGTGCGCGAGGGCGATGCGGTCGAGCCGGTGGACACCGGCATCGTTCCGGCGTATGCCGACGGCCACGTGCTGCAGGCGGTCGACGGTGTGCTCTGGTCGATCGGCTACCGGGACATCGCGCGCTTCGACGGCACCAGCTGGGAGCGCATCGTCTTCCCGGGCAACCCGCCCATCGCCTGAGCCGGGCGGAGCCGTGCCCTTGTGGAAGCGCGATGTGGAATGGGTGGCCGAGGCTGCCCAGCGCATCGGCTGCCATGGACTCGGCGACTGGCTGCCCGGCTTTGCCGACTGGGCGGAGTTCACGCCGGCGGCATGCCCGCCACCGGAGCCTTCGCATGCGCTTGCTCACTACGCCAGCCTGTCGCGCGGCCTTCGCATGCTGCTGCGCGGTGCCTTCGCAACGCAGGCCGTCGACCCGGAGCACTGGGTGCTGCACCAACTCGAGATCGATGCCGCCAGGCTGCCGCTGCCCTTCGGTCTCGATGCCGGGCGAGAAACTCCGCTGGGAGCGCGAGCAAAACTGTCGGCGGACACAGCCTTCGGCCGCAGCGTCGACCTGCGTGCCGGCAGGCGCCGCATCGTTCACTTCCTGGCGGACGGTCGCGTAGTGGGCGTGGACTTCAAGGCATCGATGGTGGGAATCGAATCCGTGCTCCTGCAGCGCGTGGTAGCCATGCCCGATTTCCGGACCATGAAGGAGGAGGCGAATTGACGTCCTCCGGTGCCGGCCCGAGCCCGGCCACCGCGTTCCTGCCTGCGAGCACGGGGCCTGCGTCCGAAGTCGCAGGCGGAATGCATGCGCTGCTCGTCGACACCCGCGGCACCCGCTGCCCCACGCCGCTGCTGCGTCTGCGCAAGGCGTTGCGGCGCTGCGAACCGGGGCGGGTGCTCGAACTCGCAGCCGACGACCCGGCCGCCTTCATCGACATTCCACGCGCGCTCGCCGAGTTGCCGGCGCAGTTGTTCGCCGTGCGCGACGAGGGCGCGTCCAGGGTCTTCGTGATCCTGCGCTGCTGACCGGAGCGCGGACGCTTCCTGCTGAACTCCACAATGGCTCCGCACCTCGAGAATCGCACGCCTTTTTCCGCACTCGCCTTTTCGCAGTTCCATCGCGACGGCACCGACATGGCCGTGCTGGCGGTGCGCGGAAGCTTCCACGTGGTGGCGAATGCGCCGCTCGTGCTCGCACCGCGGCAGGAAGAACTCGAACTCGCCGACCGCTACGAGGGTGATCCCGCCGGTGGCCTGCTGGTGCGGACCTGCGACATCGTGCCCTTCAAGCCGGCGGCCGATGTCACCATCCTGGGGGCGAGCTGGGCACCGCAAGGGGTGGCGTCTGCCTCGTGGCTTGCCGGCGTGCGCCTGGGCAGGCTCGAGAAAGTCGTGCGGGTGCACGGTCCCAGAGCCTGGCAATGCGCCGCGAAGCCGGAGGGCGACGAGAAGCACGGAGCTCCGGGGAAGAAGAAAGAGTGGGTGCTCTCGCCGGCCACGCCGGTGAAGGCCGTGGCGCTCGACTGGCGTGGCGCTTTCGGAGGCGAGATACCCGGTACGGGCGACGGGCAGGCGCCCGCCGACGTCCATCGCCACAACCCCATCGGATGCGGCATCGTGGACGCGGAGCACAGCCCCGGCGATATCGACATTCCCGCGCCCTGCATCGAAGACCCCGCCGACCCGGTGCTCGACTGGCGGCGCCACGACTACGTGCCGCAGGGCTTCTCCCCGTTGCCGCCGGTATGGCGGCCGCGCCAGCAGTTCACGGGCACCTTCGACGATGCGTGGCTGCAGGCAAAGCATCCGCTGCTGCCCGACGACTTCGACTACCGCTTCTATCAATACGCCGCGCCCGGCCTCATTCACGAGGAGCGCCTGAGCGGCGATGAAGAACTGCAGCTTCTGCACATGCATCCAGGCCACTCTCACATCCAGGTCTGGCTGCCGGGCGTGCGCCTGTCTGCCGCCGCGCATTGGAAAGATGGAGACGCAGCCGCGCTGGAGATGACCCTCGACGGCGTCCACGTGGACATGAACGCCGGCCTGGCGTCTGTCTATCTGACGTGGCGCTGCTGGGTGCCCAAGCGATCAGGCATCCGGCTGATGGAACTGCGGATCGAGAACCCGTCCAGGCTGCTGGAAATCGGGAGCCGGTATGTGGGGTGCGAGCGCATTGCGGGCGCACCGTACCCGTTGTGAGTCATTCAGCCGGTGCCTGTAATTCTTTTTGCGCATGCCGTTTGGCACTGGCCTGCGGTGGGTGCCTGGCTTAAGGTACGAACGGATTCGATGCGCCGACGTCGCTGTGTCACCAGCGCTGGCGTCATCCGGTTGTGATTCGCTGCCGTCCCGCTGCAAGGGCAGGGCGGCTGGTTCCACGGTGCCCTGCATGGGCACGCAATTTCTGAGGGAGTTGATCTCATGGCAGTAGACATGTTCATGCGCGTCGAAGGCGCGAACGGCGAATCCAAGGATTCGAACCACAAGGAGTGGAGCGACATCAAGTCGTTTGCGTGGGGCGCAACGCAGCCCGGAAACATGGTCAGCGGCGGTGGCGGTGGAGTCGGCAAGGCCAGCTTCAACGACTTGCAGGTGCTCGCGCGCATCGACAAGGCGGCACCGTCGGTGCTGAAGAATTGCGCCAGCGGCAAGCACCTGAGCAAGGTCGAGGTGTCGGTGTGCAAGGCCGGCGGCTCGCAGATCGAATACACGCGCATCACGCTCGAAGAAGTGCTGGTCACCTCGGTGCAGTACACGGCCGAGCAGGGCTCCGACGCCGTGTTCGTGCAGTACGCCTTCCAGGCCGCGAAGGTGAAGCAGCAGTACTGGGAACAGACCGACAAGGGCGGCAAGGGCGCCGAGACGGTGCTGGGCTGGAACATCAAGGAAAACAAGGAAGCTTGAGTTCCCTTCGTCGGGTGCGTTGACCAGGGAGCCTTCCACGAATGACCCGCAGCTTCATCGCCCACAGCGCGTTGGGCGAGCGCCTGAAGTTCCGCTCGATGACGGGACAGGAGCGCATTTCCGCACTGTTCGAGCATCGCGTGCGGCTCATCAGCGACATGCCCAACATCCAGCCCAAGCGCATGCTGGGCGAGGACATGAGCATCGAGGTGAACCTTGCCACCGAGCTTGGCGGCGCCGGCAAGCGCTTCCTGAGCGGGCAGGTCACGCGCTTTGCCTACGTGGGCAAGGACGACGGCGACATGTCCGTGTACGAGGCCACGCTGCGCCCGTGGCTGTGGTACGCCACGCGCCGCTCCGACTTCAAGATCTTCCAGTTCAAGACGGCGCCGCAGATATTGCAGGAGGTGCTCGCGCCCTACGGCTTTGCCATCGACGCGCGCCTGAGCGGCAACTACCGCACCTGGGACTACTGCGTGCAGTACGCCGAGAGCGACTTCAACTTCGTCAGCCGGCTGATGGAGCAGGAGGGTATCTACTACTTCTTCTCGCACGCGCAGGGCAGCCACCAGCTGGTGCTGTGCGACGGACCTGATTCGCACACGCCGCTGCCCAACGGCCCGGTGAAGGTGCCGTACCACGCGGGCGTGCTGGCCGCGCAGATCCTCGAGCAGGACTTCATCGACAGCTGGAGCCATTCGGAAGACATCGCGTCGGGCAATTTCGCGGCCGACGACTACGACTTCAGGAAGCCCAACGCCGAGATCGACACCGTGCGCCAGCAGCCGGCCGGCCACAGCCGCGACAACTTCGAGATCTACGACTGGCCCGGCGGCTACACCGAGCTTGGCGACGGCGAGAACTACGCGCGCCTGCGGCTGGAGCAGCTCGCAGGGCGCCGCGAACTGGTGAGCGCCGAAGGCAACCTGCGCCACATGGCGCCGGGCTACCTGTTCGAACTGGCGCGCCACCCCAACGCCGAAGACAACCGCCGCTACCTGATCGAGGCCGTGAGCTACGACTTCCAGGAGAACGCGCTGCGCGTGGTGGGCGCGGCGGACGCGGCCTACAGCGAATCAACCAGCAGCACCAGCTACCGCCAGACCTTCGAGGTGCTGCCCGACAGCGCGCCCTACCGGCCCGAGCGCGTCACGCCCCGGCCGCGCACCACCGGGCCGCAGACCGCGGTGGTGGTCGGCCCCGCAGGCGAAGAGATCCACACCGACGAATACGGCCGCATCAAGGTGCAGTTCCACTGGGACCGCTATGGCCGGCGCGACGAGAACTCCTCATGCTGGATCCGCGTATCGCAGACCTGGGCCGGCAGCAACTACGGCGCCATGCACATACCGCGCATCGGGCAGGAGGTGATCGTCGACTTCCTCAACGGCGACCCCGACTACCCGATCGTCACCGGCTGCGTCTACAACGCCGCGCAGATGCCGCCCTGGGAGCTGCCGCGCCACAAGACCCAGACCGGCTTCCAGACGAACTGGAGCAAGGGCGGCGGCGGCAAGCACATGCTGCGCTTCGAGGACAGCCGCGGCACCGAGCACATCGAGCTTTCCACCGACCACGGCAACACCCATCTGCACATGGGCTACCTGATGAACCAGGGCAGCGGCGTGCAGCGCAGCTACGGCTTCGAGCTGCGCACCAACGAGTGGGGTTCCATCCGCGCGGACAAGGGCCTGCTGCTGACCACCTACACGCAGGACTACGCGCAGCGCGCCTCGCGCGACAACCCCGACGGCCACGAGCACATGGGCGCCACGCTGGCGCAGAGCAATGCGCTGATGCAGGCGTCGGGCCAGGCCGTTGCGGCCACCAAGGCGCTGGTGGGCGCGATGGCGCAAGGCAAGAACCAGACGCTGATGGGGCTGGTGCAGGGCGTGCAGGCCGCGGGCGGCGTTTCGCAGGCCGTGGCGGCGCTGGCCGCGGGCGGCACCCCGGAGGCGGGCGTTTCCGACAACCCCGACCCGGCCATGGCCGACGCGCAGCAGATGCTCGACCTCTCGCGCAAGATCGACAAGCCCGTGGTGTCCATCGTCAGCCCCGAGGGGCAGACCATGATCAGCCCCAAGCCGATCGTGGTGAGCTCGGGGCAGAGCGTGTCGGTGCGCGCCACCTCGGCCATGACGCTGACCACCGGCGCGCAGCTCACGCAGCTGGTCACCGGCGGCATGCTCACGCAGGTGAGCGAGGGCGGGCAGGTCAACGTGGTGTCGGGCGGCGACATCGTCTCGCACGCCAGCGCCGGCGCCGTCAACCTGGTGTCGAAGACCGACGCCTCCATCACCTCGACCGACAGCAACGCCAACATCACCGGCCGCAAGTCGGTCGTGATCCAGGCGGCCGACCAGGACGTGTTCGTGACCGGCAAGACCAGCATCTCGCTGATCTGCGGCAAGTCGTCCATCGTGCTGCTTGCGGACGGCACGGTGAACATCAACGGCGTGAAGGGCCTCGTCAACTTCACGGGCGAGCTCGACCAGCGCGGCAGCAAGATCTTCCTGAACTGCGACGCGCCGATCGGCAGCGAGCCTGAAGAAGCGGTGGTGGAAGACGGCGTGCCCGTGGCGCCCGCGGCCGCCGCCACGTCGACCGAGGCATCGGAGCATGCCGTGCCCGCGGCCGCGCCGCCGGGCTATGTCACCACCGGCCTCGGCAAGGGCGTCGACGCCATCGCGGCGCGCTCGCCCACGCTGCAACGGCAGGTCAAGTTCCTGCAGGGCCAGGGCTGGAAGATCGGCTACGGCGCAGCGGGCGGAGGCACATATGCCGACACCAACCCCGCCGTGAAGAAGATCGTGATCGACGGCAACTACGCGAGCGACCCGTACAAGACTGCCGCGTCGCTGTCGCACGAGGTCGGGCACGCGGTGTATTCGTACCGCTTCAAGCCCGACATGTCTTCCAAGACCGCGTTCGTCAACAGCATGCTCGGCTCCGAGGGCGAGGCCGCGCTCAACCAGATCCAGGTGCAGCGCGAAGTGTGGCGCGCGGCCAAGGTCGACATCCTCAAGGGCGCGAACCCCGCGAACGTGGAAGCCTTCAACGATGCCTACAACAGCATGGTGAAGGGCGGCACCCGGGAGGCCGCCAGGGCCGCGGCCGGCAAGTACTACGGCACGCTCACCACGTCGACCACCGGCGAGCAGTACACGCAGTACTACGGCAACTCCTACGACAAGAAATATGCCGGGAAGCACTGAAACCATGAACCCGCAAGCCACGTCCATGACGCTCTGGCAGGCCATCGATGCGCTGGCGGCGCAGCTGCCGTTCTCCATGCAGAAGGTGGGCCGCACGCTGTCGACCACGCTGAGCGACACGCATGCCGAAGGCGGCACCGTGTTCCAGTTCTTCGAAGGCACGCCGGTGCGCCTGGCGGATGGCGCCGAGCTTGCGCGCATCGACCTGCGCATCAAGCGCGAAGGCGCGCATCCCGGCTTCCTGGTGCTGGAGCTCAAAGGCCGCTGCGTGCCCTTGGCCGAAGTGCGCCAGCACTACCCCGCGCTTGAGATCACCGGCGTGCCGCGCGGCCGTTCGCTCGATGAATCGACCAGCCACACGGCCACGCTCGGCTGGGGCCGGTTGTCGTTCGGCTTCACCGAGCGCAACCCCGATTGCCTGGCCTTCGTGGCCTTCGACCCCGCGTAGAACACCCGCAAGAAAGCAGCCTGATGAAGTACCACATCCAGGAAGGCCGGTTCGACGTGCCCGACGACGGGCGCATCGACCGTTCGATGAACGTGCTGGCCATGCCCGACGGCTCGGGCACCACGCTCATCGTGAGCCGCGACACGCTGCGCGAGCAGGAGAGCCTGGCGCAGTTCGTGACGCGGCAGATGAACGACCTGACGCGCCAGGTGAGCCAGCTGAAGGAGGTGTCGCGCACCGACATCGCCGTGGGCCCGGCCATCGCGAGCCTGCGGGCCATCGAGCTTGCCACGCAGTTCAGGCAGAACGGGCAGGCGCTGCACCAGCGCCAGGCCGTGTTCCTGCTGCCGCAGGACCCGGCGGGCAAGGCCGTGCTCATTCTCACGGCCAGCAGCCCCGTGCCCTTCGATGCCGATGCGCTCGCGCTTTGGCGCCGCACGCTCGAGAGTTTTCAGCCCAGGGCCTGACACCTTCATGAAGGCCGCGACGACCCATGGCCGGTAAACCCGCCGCCCGGCTGCACGACCCCATTGCCCACACCAATGCGCACGCGCGCTTCTGGGCCAAGTTCGCGGGCGGGCTGATCGGCGGCATTGCGGTGGGCTTTGCCGCGGGCCTGGCGGCGGCCGCCGTGGTCGGCACCGGGGGGCTTGCGGGGCCGCTGGTGGCGGGCGCCGTGGTGGTGGGCGCGCGCATGGCCGGCGGCTATCTCGGCGCGAGCCTGGGCGAGTCGATCGCCGATGCGCTGGTGCCCGAGACCCTCACCGTGACCGGCATGATCACCAGCGGATCGTCGGACGTGTTCATCGACAGCAAGGCCATGGGCGCCGCGCGCGCCTCGCCGGAGACGCCGATGGACACCGTGAGCTGCAAGAACGACTCGCCGCAGATCCTTCTTGCCGAGGGCGCGGAGACCGTGTTCGTCAACATGGGCGTTGCCTCTCGCAAGGACGACCACACCGAATGCGGCGCCAAGGTGAGCGAAGGCTCGCCCACCGTATTCATCGGCGGGCCGACCGCGCGCGTGCGCGAGGTGGCCGACGAGGTGCCGCTCATCTCGAAGGTGCTGGTGACCGTGTTCAACCTGGTCATGATCTACCGCGGCCTGCGCTGCCTGCCCAAGCTCGCGCGCCAGGGCGCGAACGCGCTGCCTTGCCTGATCGAAGGCGCGGTAGGGCTGGGCATGGGCATCCACGGCATGGTCAGCTCCTTCGGCAACCCGGTGCATGCGGCCACGGGCGGCAAGTTCCTGGGCGGGGAGAGCGAGCTCGACTTCACGCTGCCCGGGCCGCTGCCCATTGCCTGGCAGCGCTTCTACGGCAGCCACGACCTTCGCCGCGACGGCGCGCTGGGGCAGGGTTGGAGCCTGCCTTATGCGATGGAGCTGCGCCTGGGCAGCGATGACGAAGGCCAGCCCATCGTCACGCTCATCGACGAGCAGGGCCGCCCGATGGTGCTGCCCGACATCGAGCCCGGCACCCGCCAGTACAGCCTGCGCGACGGCCTGGACCTGTGCCGTACCGAAGGCGGCCACTACTTCATTCACGTGCCGGGCGGCCTGTTCTTCATGTTCGAGCCGCCGGCCGAAGGCGGGCCGCACGCGCAGGCGCTGAAGCTCGCGCGGCTCGAAGACCGCAACGGCAACTTCATCGACCTGCGCCACGACGCGCTGGGCCGGCTCACGGCGCTGACCGACAGCACCGGACGGCTGCTGGCACTCGACTACCCTGGCGAGAGCCGCCGGCTGGCCGCGGTGCGCCTGGCCGCCGGTGCACCCGGCGAGCTGCCCGGCGTGCTGGTGGCCTACAGGCACGACGCCGAAGGCCGCCTGCTCGACGTGACCAATCGCAACGGCGCGGTGGTGCGCCGCTTCGGCTACGACGCCCAGGGCCTCATGAGCTTCCACGCCGACGCGGCGGGGCTGGAGTGCCATTACGAATGGCGCGGCTCGGCCGGTGACGCACACGTGGCCCGTCACTGGACCAACGACGGCGAGAGCTACACCGTGCGCCGCATGCACCCCGCCGCCGACGACGCACTGGCGCTGGGCGAGACACTGGTCGTCGACCAGCTCGGCCGCGAGTTCGCCTGGCACTGGAACGCCGACCACCAGGTCACCGACTACACCGACGCGGCCGGCCGCCAGTGGCATGCGGAGTACAACGACCTGCGCCAACTCGTCGCCATCACCGAGCCCGGCGGTGCCACCACGCGCTGCACCTACGACCCCATGGGCTTCATGAGCAGCCGCACCGATGCGCTGGGCCGCACCCGGAGCACCGGCTGGACCGAGTTCGGCGAGCCATGGCGCGAGACCCTGCCGGACGGCAGCACCTGGACCTACGCCTACAGCGACCAGGGCAACCTGGTGCGCGAGACCGACCCGCTGGGCCGCACCACCGAGTACGCCTACGACAGGCGTGGCTTGCCCATCGTCGTGACCGATGCCAAGGGCGGCGCCAACCGAATGGCCTGGAACGAGTGCGCGCAGCTGCTCTCCCTGACCGACTGCTCCGGCAAGACGACGCGCTACGCCTACGACGGCTGGGGCCACCTGCAGAGTGTGACCGACGCCGCGGGCCAGCGCACCCGGTTGACGCACGACGCCATGGGGCATCTGCTGTCGGTGTCGCTGCCCGACCAGAGCCACCAGTCGTTCCGCCGCGACGCGGCCGGCCGCATCGTGGCCGCCACCGATGCGCTGAGCCGCAGCACGCAGTTCGCATTCGGCCTGCGCGGCCAGCCGCTGGCGCGGCAGGACGCAGAGGGACGCCGCATCGCATGGCACTACGACAGTGCCCAGCGCCTGCAGTCGCTCGTCAACGAGAACGGCCTGCACTTCGAGTTCGTGCGAGATGCCGCCGACCGCGTGGTGGAAGAGCGCCGCGTGGGCGGCACGCGCGTGCAGGTCGAATACGACGCCAACGGCTGGCCGGTGTGCATCACCCATGTGCCGGGCATCGGCGACGAAGACCTCGTGCTGCACGACGGCACCGGGCCACGGCCCGCCGCGAGCCGGCCCTTGCGCACCGAACTGCTGCGCGACGCCGTGGGCCGCCTCGTCGCAAAGCGCACCGGGAGCCACCACTACCGCTACAGCTACGACCAGCTCGACCGGCTGACCGAGGCGGTCAAGCTGGAGGCGCCGCAACCCGGCACCGGCGGCGAAGCGCGCGCGCTGCACCGCACCGTGTTCGCCTACGACAAGCTCGGCCGCCTCATCGAAGAGACCGCCATCGACGAGCTCACCGGCGAGACGCACACCCTGCGCCACGCGCACGACGAACTCGGCAACCGCACGCAGACCGTGCTGCCCGCCGTCGCGTCGCAGCCGGGCGTGCAGCGCGCGCTGAACTACCTGTACTACGGCTCGGGCCACCTGCACCAGGTCAACCTGTCGCAGCGGCACGGCGACGCACCCGAGGTGCACCAGCTCATCAGCGACATCGAGCGCGACGACCTGCACCGCGAAGTGGCGCGCAGCCAGGGCGCGCTGCACACCCGCTTCGCGCTCGACCCGCTGGGCCGGCGCGCCGCGTCGTGGTGCCGGGCCGGCGGGCTGGACACGGCCTTCACTACGCAAGACCCGGGCTGGCGCCAGGCCATCGACAGCGCCGGCACCCCCGGCGCCCGCGTGCTCGACGGGCTGATGAAGGAATACAGCTACGACCCCGTGGGCGAGCTGCGGCAGAGCCGGCATTCGCTGCAGGGCACCACAGCGCACAGATACGACGCCACCGGACGCATCGAGCAGACCGTGCGCGGCGCGGCTGCCGCCAACAGCGAACGCTTCGCCTACGACCCCGCGGGCAACCTGCTCGACCCATCGTCGGGCGCGCCCGGCTACGTGCGCGACAACCTCGTGCGCGTGTTCGAGGACAAGCGCTACAGCTACGACGGCCATGGCCGGCTGGTGCGCAAGAGGGCGGGCAGGCACACAGAGCAGCGCTTCGAGTGGGACGAGGAAAGCCGCCTCGTGGCCGTACACACCACCCGGCGCCCGGGTACGCCCGAAGCCACCACGCAACTCACGCGCTTCGACTACGACGCGATGGGGCGTCGCGTGGCCAAGCACGACGCATTCGGCAGCACGCGGTTCATCTGGGAGGGGATGCGGCTGATCGAGGAGCGCAGGGGCTCGCAGGTGGTGAGCTATGTGTACGAGGCGGGCAGCCACGTGCCGGTGGCGCGGCTCGATGCGAAGGCCGAGCCCGCATCGGCATCGACCACGTCGCAGGTCTTTCACTTTCACAACGACACCGCCGGCCTGCCGGAAGAACTGAGCAACAACGAAGGCCAGCTGTGCTGGCGCGCGAACTACAGGACATGGGGCGCGACCGTTACCGAGCAGTGGGAGGTTACGGCCCTGAATGGCCGCGCCGTTGCATCGACCGACACGGTGCCCCAGGCCATCGAGCAGAACCTGCGCTTCCAGGGCCAGTACCTGGACAGGGACACGGGGCTGCACTACAACACCTTCCGGTTTTATGACCCGGACATCGGGCGGTTCATCAGCCCTGACCCCATCGGGCTTGCGGGCGGCGACAACCTGCATAGCTACTCGCCCAACCCCATCCGATGGATCGACCCGCTGGGTTGGATCTGCGGCGAGACGCTCGCACGGCCGGTCGGCTTCAACAGGGGCAGCCGCAACTTCACGCTGGAGCAGGGCAACGCCACCTCGGGCTGGAAGCACATCTACGACCGACACGTCGACCCCGCGCGGTTCCCCAACAAGTCAAAGTTCAACTCCAGCATGAGCCAGGGAGAGATTTCATCGCTGCTGGGCAAGACTCTCAAGCACGGCAAGGAGTCGAGCTACGAGGGGAAGGCCGTGTTCGAGTCCCGGCTGAAGTACGACGGACAATACAAACGCTATCGCGCCACCGTCAACGAAGACGGAACCGTTCGAACCTTCCACCCGCTGGACTGACTATGCTGGACATCTACTACACAGACCCCTCCACAACGGACATGCCCGAAGACCCGGGCAGCCTGGAACTGGCAGGTTCCATCGAACTCGATGCGCACCGTTCGCTTGCGGCGTTGTTCGACAAGGGCACCAAGGCCGGTGCAAGCTTCAAGTATTTCGAAGATTCCCTGTTGACGCCTGCACAGGTTGCAACGCTGCTGAAAATCTTCACTTCGAATGTGGGAGAACTCGGCGGCAACCGCCAGGCGCTTGCGGCGTTCGACGCGATGCGCGGCATCTTTGAAGGAGCGGTGAGCAAGGGCGCAGGGCTTGTGGCGTTCAGCGACTGAGCCTGTGGTCAGACCGAATGTTCCTTTGACCAAGTGGTGCTGCTTCCATCCAGCGTCACGGTTCATTTCCGCAAGGAGGAGGGCGACGTGCAGGTACTGACGAAGATCGCCGGTGCTCTGCTTTCTTCCGGCGCACTCGCGGACTACTACCGCTCGATGCTGCGGCGCTGAGCGATGGCCCCGGCTGTACGTACTCATGCTCGACAAGGGACTAGTAGATGGCACAGTGCCAGCCTGCTTCTTCGAGAGCCTGTAAGACCATGACCGCAATTGCCCCCGGCAAACTATTGGCATATTGGGCAACGCGGCCGACCGTGATGCCGATGCAGGAAGAGCTGGGCCTGATCCGCGATATGCGTGCACTGGACTGCGCGGAACTGCAGAAGCGGATGCCTCGATAGCAGCGAGTTCCGGGTGCGGGCAAATTGCGCGGATACGCATTGTTCGTGTGCCACGGTGTGCCCAATGCGGCACTTCCCTTCGTACATTTGTCGGTCGCCGCGCCTCACGGCGGGACATCGATGCACACCGCGCGATGTCGATGTGAGACACAAAAGGCGACGGCCAAGGTGCGCTAACACCATGGCCGTCTGACCAATCAACGTGCACTGACTTTGGAAAGCGAGCACATCAAATGGCTGATCAAATTATCGCCGGGCAAAACACGCCCTCATCCCACCACACCGCCACTGGGCCCGACGCCTTGGACATTCTTGAGAACAAGTTGTCCCAAATGCAATCTCTGCTGAGCTGCTGCTACGGCGACCGGAGTGGCTGGTTCGAAGAAATCGGCGAGCGGCATCGAGACAACCTCATGTGGCTCGCGTCCGACTTGGCGGACGACATTGCCCGGCTCGCCCAGGAGTTGCTGCAAAGGCTTCATGCGATGGATCGGCAAAGCGCCTGAGGGGATCGGGCGGCGCGCACTTTGCTGCGCCGACCCTCTCTATGGCGAAGCCGCAGCGAGCGCGCCGGGTGACAGCCGCTCGCGAAAGTAGTTGGCGGTCTCTTCGTCACTGCAGTAGACGTAACACCCCTTCATGCCGCGTGTCATCAGTGTGCGGTAGGTATTTTTGATGATGAGATCCGCTTCTGCAGCGGCGCTTTCGGGGTTCTTCTTGAAGCGGGTCTTGTAGCCGCGCAGCGTCTTGTCGAAGCGGTCTCGTGCTGCCGGCACAGTCTGGACGTGTCCGTTTCGCACGATCAAATCTGGTCCGATGATGACCCCGATGTAGTCCACCTCCAGACCTTGACACGTGTGAATGCAGCCCACCTCGTTGATCGAGTTCGGCGCAATGATCCACAGGCTTCCGTCGACGTCTAGGTTCCAGCGCTTCCGGTAGTCACCAATAACGATGTCGAAGGACCTCGGGTCTTTCTTGCTGGTCCACGGCCAGCAGTAGCCAGCGACCACGCGTGCCGTACCTGCCGTATTCTTCGCCGCGATCGATTCATGCAGCTCGCCGGGTGTGCCGAATACTTGAAAGTCGAACTCGGCTATCGTGAGCGTTTTATTGGCGGTCTTGCGTACATCAAGGGTGTTGTCGAGCCAAGCGATGTATCCGTCCGAGCCGCTGCACCTGAACTGCGAGGCCAGTTCGTGCTCCGACACCTCCGCGCCCTTGCCAACACCGAATTCACGGATGGTCTTCTTGGTGCCGATGTCGCTCAGCGTTACGCGCTGGTCTTCGTCGATGAAGAACACCGTGCACTTGGCGGCAGCAATGAGTTCCTTGACCTGGTTTTCGCCCAGATTTCCGTATAAGCCGCTCTTCTCGTTAAGCCGGTGCGCCTCATCCACGATCAGCACGTCGAACTGATCGGCGGGCGTATCGATGAAGCCACCAGAGCCTGTGAAGAGGTTGGCGTAGTGCGTGCGCTTCATTGTGCCCACGAGCTTGGTCTCATAGACACGTCTGGGCGCTGCGTTCTTCGAGACGTACTTGCAGTTGAGGCCGGCACCCATCAGTGTGACCAATGCGTTGATGGCGAGCACTGTCTTGCCAGTCCCCGGTCCGCCTTCGACGATCACTACCTTGGGACTCGCGCTCGATGCGGATCGGCCTGCGGCCAAGATGTGCTCGTAAACCTCTTTCTGATCATCGATCAAGATGAATTCGGCGTTCCCCTTCAACAAGGCTGCAAGGCTGTCGCTGAGCGCCTTTGATGGCCGTATGCGGCCGTTAGCCAGTTCGTAGAGCACCTTCGGGTCGCCGAACTTGATGTGCTGCTTGATGAAGGTGCGCAGCAAGCCTCGTTCGGTCTCGCCCCGAAGAAACAGCGGTGCCTTCGCAATGTAATCGGCGTAGTGGTCCGAGTCGATGACGCCGTCGCGCTCGTAGTTATGCAGATAAGCGCAGGCTTGTACGGCGATGCCACCGGAGTAGACGGCCTCGTTGAAGCCCTCCATCAGAGAGGCATAGGACCACGCTTGGTACGAGGGGTGCACGACTTCGCGGTGTCCGCCGCCGAGGTAGGTGCTGACCAGTGCGTCCTTCATAGTGGACTTCACCTTGTCCCATTGTTTTAGTTCGACGATGACAACGTTCTTCGCGTTGTCGTGACCTCGACCGGTCAAGCTGATATCGATGCGCTTGGAGCTTTGCGGGATGTGCAGTTCGACGGCCACGCCGACGTCGTCCGGAATTTCAGAGTCACTGAGTACCTTGGACATGTAGCCGAGCGAATCACGCCATGACCTCATCTCAGCCGCCGGCACTTTGCGCCCGGTGGCGCTGAGGTATTTGGCGAGGATTACGTCTTCGATATCTCGGTCGTTGTTGTCGCTGAGAAATTGCTTCTTGTCTGCCTCGTAGACGATCACATCAATCCTTCCCAGATTCGCCGGCTTCAGGCCGGCTGTGCTTCTTGCTGCTGCCGCGTACCTTGTTTGCGGGGTAGCGCAGGGCGTTTGCCTTCAGCTTTTGTTGAACGGCAGCGTTGAGGTCCACGCCCAGTACGGAAGACAGGCGAACGAGATAGAGCAAGACGTCCGCGATCTCGTCTTGAACAGCGCGAGCCGTTTGTGGATCTCGGCCTGCCGCCTTGGAAGCTTCTTCCGGCATCCACTGGAAGATTTCGTTCAGTTCGCCGACTTCGCCGGTCAGTGCCATTACCAAGTTTTTGGGTGAATGGAACTGGGCCCAATCGCGCTCGTCTGCAAACTGCTCCAGTTGTGCTGCGAGTTGTGAGAGGTCTACGAGTGCCGTGTTTGACGTCGAATTGCTGGCGTCAGTCATGTGGGGGCTTTTGCGTGTTTCATGGCCAATGCGATGCAAGCGAGCGGTCTTGCTCACATCTAAGAACAGCGCGTCGCGAGGCAATCGTTAACTGCGGCGGACGTTGACGTTAAAGTATGTCACCAATCGTTAACTTGGAGCGGGTGATGAACGTCAATTTCTGTGCAATTCAGGGAGTACGGGCTCGAAGTGAGCCCTGTCACCCCGTTGGATTGACCCTTGGGCGGTCGGCACAGATTGATTTCGCTGCGAATTGAGATGGGGGATGCACAAACGCCTCCGACCTTCACGCTGGGGCATAT
Organism: Variovorax sp. efr-133-TYG-130; assembly: GCF_030208835.1. Taxonomy (NCBI): domain Bacteria; kingdom Pseudomonadati; phylum Pseudomonadota; class Betaproteobacteria; order Burkholderiales; family Comamonadaceae; genus Variovorax; species Variovorax sp. efr-133-TYG-130. The sequence goes on from NZ_JARVTD010000037.1 coordinate 134,712, forward strand.
CTATCGCCGCTTGCAGGATCTCCACTTGGTCTATGGAGGGGGGCGGCAGGGTGGCATATCTAATTCCGCACAGGCCCCCGTGACTTTCCTGTTCACCGGAAGCGGCGAGCGCTACGGCTACGCTGACCGATTCGACGAGGAGGGCACCTTTTTTTACTTCGGTGAAGGCCAAAAGGGCCACATGGAATTTGTCCGTGGCAACTTGGCGGTGCTGAACCATTCAAGCCATGGCAAGGCGCTGCACCTGTTTCATGCCGTCGGCAGGGGCAAGGGACAAAAATATCTTGGTGAATTTGTCTATCAGGATCACAAGTGGGTCATTGCGCCGGATGTAGACGGCAATTCCCGTAGGGCAATCATTTTTAGACTCGTGCCTGTCACACGACTAGAGCAGTTCGAGCTTGCCTCGGCAGATGAGCCTGCGAAGCACATGACGCTTCAAGATTCGAGACGTCGGGCAATTGCCGCTTCTAAGGTCAGTGGCTTGGATGACAGCAAAAACGGGAGCCGCACGATATACGAGCGCAGCCGAGCAGTACGCGACTATGTGCTGAAGCGTGCGGCCGGTGTCTGTGAGCTTTGCAAGGAGCCTGCGCCTTTTCGTCGAAGCGATGGTTTGCCGTACTTAGAGCCGCACCACACCACTCGCTTGTCTGACGGTGGCCCTGATCACCCGCAGTTTGTTGCGGCTCTTTGCCCTGCATGCCATAGAGAAGTCCACTACGGCGAGCACGCTCAGGCAAAGAATCTGATGCTGAGGGAAAGACTTCGGGTTCTGGAGGCGTCTGAACCAACCTGATTTCGCGGCTGAGCCCGACTAAGGGCCGGAAAGGAAAAAGCCCCTGACTCTTGCGAATCAGGGGCTTTTATTTGGTGCCGGAGAGATGAATCGAACACCCGACCTTCTCATTACGAATGAGCTGCTCTACCGACTGAGCTACACCGGCGAAGCCTCAGATTATAGACAAAAAATCAGGCTTTCTCTGCGTGGTACTTCGTCAGGCGCTCAACTTCGTTTCTAGAACCCAACATCACGCTCACGCGCTCGTGCAGTTTGGAGGGTTGCAGCTCCAGGATGCGCTGCTTGCCGTTGGTGGCGGCGCCGCCGGCCTGCTCGACCAGCCAGCTCATGGGGTTGGCCTCGTACATCAGGCGCAGCTTGCCGGCCTTTTCGGGCTCGCGCTTGTCCCACGGGTACATGAAGACGCCGCCGCGCATCAGGATGCGGTGCACGTCGGCCACCATGCTGGCAATCCAGCGCATGTTGAAGTCTTTGCCGCGCGGGCCTTCCTTGCCGGCCAGGCATTCGTCGATGTAGCGCTTCACGGGCTCGTCCCAGTGGCGCATGTTGCTCATGTTGATGGCAAATTCCTTGGTGTCGGCCGGAATCTGGATGTCTTCCTGCGTCAGCACGAAGCTGCCTTGCTCGCGGTCGAGCGTGAACATGGCCACGCCGTTGCCCACGGTCAGCACCAGGGTGGTCTGCGGGCCGTAGATGCAGTAGCCGGCGGCCACCTGTTGAGTGCCGGGCTGCAGGAAGTCGCTTTCCTGCACGCCGGGGTGGTCGTCGGGCTTCTTCAGCACGCTGAAGATGGTGCCGATGCTCACGTTCACGTCGATGTTGCTGCTGCCGTCCAGCGGGTCGAACATGAGCAGGTATTCGCCCTGCGGGTAGCGGTTGGGCACCACGTGGATGGATTCCATTTCCTCGCTGGCCATGGCCGCGAGGTGGCCGCCCCATTCGTTGGCCTCGATCAGCACTTCGTTGGCGATGATGTCCAGCTTCTTCTGGATCTCGCCCTGCACGTTCTCGCTCTCGGCCGTGCCGAGCACGCCGCCCAGCGCGCCCTTGTTGACGGCCTGGCTGATGCTCTTGCAGGCACGGGCGACCACTTCGAGCAGCAGGCGAAGCTGGCCGGGAATGAGGCCGTCGGCGCGCTGTTGTTCGACGAGGTAGCGGGTGAGGGAAATCTTTTGTTGAGCCATGTGTCTTGTGGGGTTCGGTTGCTTCAGTTTCCGGCGAGAGCGCGGGTAACCACTTCGTGGGTGTCCTTGCTCAGGTCGGGCTTGGCGGCCACGCGGGCAATGGCTTCGCGCGCGGCGCTGCGGTACGGCTCGGCCAGCTTGCTCCAGCGGTCGAGCGAGCGCGCCAGGCGCGCGGCCACCTGCGGGTTGATGGCGTCCAGCTCGATGACGCGTTCGCTCCAGAACACGTAGCCGGCCGCGTCGGGGCGGTGGAATGCGCCGGGGTTGGCGCTGCAGTAGCTGAAGATCACGCTGCGCGCGCGGTTCGGGTTCTTCAGCGAGAAGTCGGGGTGCTTCATCAGCTGCTTCACCAGCGGCAGGATGTCGCCGCCGCGGTCGCTGGCGCCGGCCTGCAGGGAGAACCACTTGTCGATGACCAGCGCCTCGTCCTTGAAGATGGCGTGGAAGCGCGCCAGCGCCTGCGCCGCCAGGGTGTGGCCCGACGACACCAGCGCGTTGAGCGCGTTGAAGCGGTCGGTCATGTTGCCCGCGTCCTTGAAGCGCTGCAGCGTCTTGCCCGGCCACACCACGTCGCCCGAGGCGCGCGCCGCCAGGCACAGGAAGTTGAGCGCCATGCCGGCCAGCGCGCGGCGGCCCGACGATGTCGGGTCGGGGCTGTAGGCGCCGGTGTCGTGGTTGTCTTCGTAGGCCTGTTGCCAGTCTGCGAAGAGGGCGGTGGCCAGCTGGGCGCGCATGGCTTCGCGCACCAGATGCACGCGCTGCGGGTCGACCACTTCGAGCTGCTCGGCAATGTAGGTTTCCGACGGCAGCGTGAGCACCAGTTCCTTGAAGGCGGCGTCGAGCTGCGGGTTGCGCAGCACGCTGCGCATGGCGTCGATGTAGGCGTCGTTGAGCACCGGCGTGGTGTCGGTGGCCAGGGCGGCAATGCCCTGCAGCGCGGCGCGCAGGCCCAGGCGCTGGCCGGCTTCCCAGCGGTTGAACGGGTCGGGGTCGTTGGCCAGCAGGGTCAGCAGCTGGGCGTCGGTGTACTCGAAGTCGAGGATCACCGGTGCGCTGAAGCCGCGCAATATGGAAGGCACGGGTTCGGCGTCCAGCCCCACGAAGGTGATCTGCTCGCCGGCGCGCGACAGCACCAGGGTGCGCGTGCCGCGCGTCACTTCGCTTTCGCCTTCGAGCTGCAGCGGCAGTTCGCGGCCGTTGGCGTCGAGCAGGCCCACGTTCAGCGGAATGACGAAGGGTTCCTTGACCGGCTGGCCCGGTGTGGGCGGGCAGCTCTGCACCACGCTCAGGGTGTAGCTGCGGTTTGCGGGGTCGTACACGCCGTGGGCCGCAAGGCGCGGCGTGCCGGCCTGGCTGTACCAGCGCTTGAACTGCGGCAGCAGGCGGGCCAGTTCGGATTCGGGGTTGGCGTCGGCAATGGCCTGCGCGAAGTCGTCGCAGGTCACGGCCTGACCGTCATGGCGCTCGAAGTAGAGCGTGATGCCCTTCTCGAAGCCCTTGCGGCCGACCAGCGTCTGCATCATGCGCACCACCTCGGCACCCTTTTCGTAGATGGTGACGGTGTAGAAGTTGCTGATCTCGATGTAGCTGTCGGGCCGCACCGGGTGGGCCATGGGGCCCGCGTCTTCGGGGAACTGGGCGGTGCGCAGCACGCGAACGTCTTCGATGCGCTTCACGGCACGGGCCGAGGCGTCGGCGCACAGGTCCTGGCTGAATTCCTGGTCGCGGAAGACGGTGAGGCCTTCCTTCAGCGAGAGCTGGAACCAGTCGCGGCAGGTCACTCGGTCGCCGCTCCAGTTGTGGAAGTACTCGTGGCCGACCACGCTTTCGATGTTGCTGTAGTCGGCGTCGGTGGCGGTGGCCTGGTTGGCCAGAACGTACTTCGTGTTGAAGATGTTCAGGCCCTTGTTTTCCATGGCGCCCATGTTGAAGTCGCTGGTGGCGACGATCATGAAGCGGTCCAGGTCCAGCGGCAGGCCGAAGCGGGCCTCGTCCCACAGCACCGAGTTGATGAGCGAGTTCATCGCGTGCTCGGTCTTGTCGAGGTCGCCGGCGCGCACGTACACCTGCAGCAGGTGTTCCTTGCCGCTGCGCGCCTTGATGCGCTGCTCGCGCGCCACCAGCTTGCCCGCCACCAGGGCGAACAGGTAGCTGGGCTTCTTGAACGGGTCGACCCACTTGGCAAAGTGCCGGCCTTCGGGCAGTTCGCCCTGTTCGACCAGGTTGCCGTTCGACAGCAGCACCGGGTAGGCGGCCTTGGCGGCGCGCAGCGTGACGGTGTAGCTCGCCATCACGTCCGGACGGTCGAGGAAATAGGTGATGCGGCGGAAGCCCTCGGCCTCGCACTGCGTGAAGAAGGTGTCTTCGCTCACGAACAGGCCCATCAGCTTGGTGTTCTTGATGGGGCAGCAGGTGGTGAAGATCTCGAGCTCGAACGCATCGGGCAGGCCGTCGATGACGAGCTGGTCGCCTTCCATGCGGAACGACGCGCCCTGGCCGTTGACCAGCACGCGCGCCAGGTTCAGCTCGTCGCCGTCAAGGCGCAGCGGCTGCACCGGCACATCGGGGTTGCGGCGCATCTGCATGCGGTTGAGCACGCGGGTCTTGGCGGGGTCGAGGTCGAAGGTCAGGTCGACGGTGTCGATCCAGTAGGCCGGAGCGGCATAGTCTTCGCGGCGAATGGCAATGGGTTGCCCTTGGGCGTCACGCTGCAGCATCGAGGGTCTCCAGAAAATTTGAATGGGCGAGTTCGTTGTAGTCGCGAACGGCGGCGATCACGTGGGGGCCGGCCAGCTCCGCGGCGGTATGGGTGCTGCACACGGCCACGGCACGCATGCCGCCGCGGCGCGCGGCCTCGATGCCGAAGGGCGCGTCTTCGAACACGATGCAGCGCTCGGGCGCCACGCCGATGCGGCGCGCGGCTTCGAGAAAGATGGCGGGCGTGGGCTTGCCGCTGAAGCCTTCGTCGCCGCCCACGATGGCCAGCGGCAGCGGGTCCATCTTCAGCCGGGACATGGCGAACTCGATGTTGCCCTTGTCGCCCGCCGTGCCCACCGCCACCTTGAGCCCGCGCGCCTCGGCCGCCTTGGCGAAGGCGGTGAAGCCGGCCACTTCGGTGAAGTTGTCGTGGAACATGGCGCGGTAGATCTCTTCTTTCTCGTGCACCAGGGCCTGGCACTCGGCATCGGACAGCTCGCGCTCGAACAGCTCGCGCATGCTCTCCGTGCCCGTGCGGCCGGTGGTGCGCGCAAGGATTTCGCTCACGTCGAGCTTCACGCCGTGGTTCTGCGCAAATTCGACCCACGACCGCGCATGCCAGGGCATGGAGTCGATCATGGTGCCGTCCATGTCGAAGATGAAGGCTTCGACCTTGCCGTGCATCAGGCTCATTGGGGTTACACGCCTTGCTTGAGAGAGGCTTCGATGAACACGTCGAGGTCGCCGTCCAGCACCTTCTGGGTGGCCGAGACTTCGACGTTGGTGCGCAGGTCCTTGATGCGGCTGTTGTCCAGCACGTAGCTGCGGATCTGGTGGCCCCAGCCCACGTCGGTCTTGCTGTCTTCGAGCTTCTGCTGTTCTTCCTGGCGCTTGCGCATCTCGTGGTCGTACAGGCGCGAGCGCAGGCGCTTCCACGCCACGTCGCGGTTGCTGTGCTGGCTGCGGCCGTCCTGGCACTGCACCACGATGCCGGTCGGAATGTGCGTCAGGCGCACGGCCGAGTCGGTCTTGTTGATGTGCTGGCCGCCGGCGCCGCTGGCGCGGAAGGTGTCGGTGCGCACGTCGGCCGGGTTGATCTCGATCTCGATGGAGTCGTCGATTTCCGGGTACACGAAGATGCTGGCAAAGCTGGTGTGGCGCCCGCCCGACGAGTCGAACGGCGACTTGCGCACCAGGCGGTGCACGCCCGTTTCGGTGCGCAGCAGGCCGAAGGCGTAGTCGCCTTCTACCTTGATGGTCGCGCCCTTGATGCCGGCGGTGTCGCCCGGCGTTTCGTCTTCGATCTGCGTCTTGAAGCCCTTGCGCTCTGCGTACTTCAGGTACTGGCGCAGCAGCATGCTGGCCCAGTCGCAGGCCTCGGTGCCGCCGGCGCCGGCCTGGATGTCGATGAAGGCGTTGAGCGGGTCGGCCGGGTTGTTGAACATCCGGCGGAATTCGAGCTGCTTGATGTCGGCTTCGAGCGCGGCGGCGTCATCGGCGATGGACTGCAGGCCGTCCATGTCGCCTTCTTCCTTCGACATCTCGAAGAGTTCGGTGTTGTCCGACAGCCCGTTGGTGAGACGGTCGAGCGTGACGACCACGTCGTCGAGCGACTTCTTCTCCTTGCCCAGCTCCTGGGCCTTCTTCGGGTCGTTCCAGACGTTCGGGTCTTCGAGCGATGCGTTGACTGTCCTCAGTCGTTCAGCTTTGGCATCGTAGTCAAAGATACCTCCGTAAATCGACCGTGCGGGCGCTCAGGTCCGCGAGCATTGCGCCGATTTGGTTGATCTGTTCTGCGTCCATGGGGTGTCCTGACTGTGTTCGGGGGAAACCGGACATTTTCTCATGCTCCGGCAACCGGGCCGGGAGCGCCCCCGTATTGCTCCTTCCCCCGCTGGGGGAAGGCCGGGATGGGGGCGGGCAGGGCGTTTAGTGCGAGCGCCGCTTGCCCCCACCCCAACCCTCCCCCGGCGGGGGAGGGAGAAAGTCATCAGAACGCGGGAATCAGCGAGCCCTTGAACTGCGTCTCGATGAAGCTCTTCACCTCCGGCGACTGGTAGGCCGCCACCAGGCGCCTGGCCCAGGGCTTGTCCTTGTCGGCGCGGCGCACGGCGATCAGGTTGGCGTAGGGGCTCTTGGGCGATTCCTTGATCACGGCGTCCTTGTTGAACGACAGGCCGGCTTTCTCCGCGTAGTCGTTGTTGATGGCGGCAATGGCCAGGTCGTCGAGCGAACGCGGCAGCTGGGCGGCGTCCAGCGCCACCAGCTTCAGCTTCCTGGGATTGGTCACCACGTCCAGCGGGGTGGCGTTGTTGTTCTTCACGGCCTCGGGCTTGAGGGTGATGAGGCCGGCCTGCTGCAGCAGCAACAGCGCGCGGTTGCCGTTCGACGGGTCGTTCTGGATGCCGACCGATGCGCCGTCCGGCAGCTGGTCGACCGACTTGATCTTGCGCGAGTAGAAGCCCAGCGGCGCGGTGATGGTCAGGCCCACCGGCACCAGGTCGAAGCCGCGTGCCTTGATCTGGTTGTCCAGGAAGGGCTGGTGCTGGAAGGCGTTGGCGTCCAGGTCGCCCGAGGCCAGCGCCGCGTTGGGCAGCTGGTAGTCGTTGAACACCACGACCTGGATGTTCAGGCCGTCCTTGGCGGCGACCTTCCTGACCACCTCGAAGATCTGCTCGCCGTTGCCGACGGAAACGCCGACCTTGATGTTGTTCTTGTCCTGGGCCAGGGCAGCGCTGCCGCTGAAGACTGCTGCGGCCAGCGTGGCGATGAAAAGGCTGCGGCGGCGGAAAGTGGAGTGCATGACAGTGCGGAAATCGAAAAAATGAAGGCGCGAATGTGGCACTGCAGCAAGGAATTGGGAACGAACGAATAGGCATATCGATATGGCGTGCATGGCGCGCATCGAGGTTTTCTTATGCTGTATGCGATATAAACAGCATCCTTTTTCTTCGTTCCCTTTTGCCGCTTTTGTTTTCATACTCGGCACCTTTTTCGCGAACCTCCGTGCCCGGCGCCCTCGCCGGGCGCGCTTCTTCCCAATGAGCCATCCTTCGCCCGATGCGGGCCGCGCCAGCGCGGCACCCGTCATCCGACTCCAATCCGTGCAGAAGTCCTTTGCACTGCCCAGCGGCGAGGTGTTCGACGCCGTGCATTCGCTGTCGCTCGAAATCCAGCAGGGCGACGTGTTCGGCCTGATCGGCAAGAGCGGCGCCGGCAAGTCGACGCTGCTGCGCCTGATCAACCTGCTGGAGCGGCCCGACGCGGGCCAGGTCTTCGTGGGCGGCCGCGACCTCACCACGCTCTCGCGCAGCGAGCTGCGTGACACGCGCCAGAACATCGGCATGATCTTCCAGCAGTTCAACCTGCTGCAGAACGCCACGGTGTTCGACAACGTGGCCTTCCCGCTGAAGATCCACGGCCGCCACTCCAGGGCCGAAATCGACGCGCGCGTGCGCGAATGCCTGGCCCTGGTGGGCCTGGCCGAGAAGATCGACACCTACCCGGCGCAGCTGTCCGGCGGCCAGAAGCAGCGCGTGGCCATCGCCCGCGCGCTGGCGCCGCGCCCGCAGGTGCTGCTGTGCGACGAGCCCACCTCGGCGCTCGACTCCGAGACCACGCGCTCGCTGCTGGAGACGCTGCGCGACATCAACCAGAAGATCGGCGTGACCATCGTGATCGTGACGCACGAGCTGTCGGTGGTCGAGGTGCTGTGCCGCAACGTGGCCATCCTCGAAAAGGGCCGCCTGATCGAGCAGTTCGCCGTCGAAGATGCGCCTAACGAAGAGCGCAAGACCGCGCTGGGCCGCGAAATCGACGAACTGGTGCGCCGGCGCGAACGCGACGTGCGCGAACAGCAACAGGCGCAGCAGCAGCAACAAGACCGCGCCGCGACGGCCGTGGCCGCCAAGGAGCCCGCCTGTGTTTGAGAACATCGCCCCTATCCTCCCCGAGCTGTGGGTCGCCACCGGCCAGACTTTCATGATGCTGGCCATCGGCCTCACGGCGGCGGTGCTCATCGGCGGGCCGCTGGGCATCCTGCTGTTCCTGCTGGGCCCGGGCCAGTCGCTCGAGAACAAGCCTGCGTTCCTGGTGCTCAACTGGCTGGTGAACACGGTGCGCTCGTTCCCTTTCATCATCCTGCTGGTGGCGCTGGTGCCGTTCACGCGGGTCATCGCGGGCACGTCGATCGGCCCGCTGGCGGCCGCGGTGCCGCTGTCGTTCGCGGCCATTCCCTACCTGGCGCGGCTGGTCGACCAGTGCCTGCGCGAAGTGCCGCGCGGCGTGATCGAGGCGGCCCATGCCATGGGCGCGACCGAGCTGCAGATCGTCTGGCGCGTGCTGCTGGTGGAGGCCCGCTCGGGCCTGGTGCTGGCGCTGACCGTGCTGGCCGTGAGCTTCCTGTCTTACTCGGCGGTGGCCGGCGTGGTGGGCGGCGGCGGCATCGGCGACCTGGCCATCCGCTACGGCTACTACCGTTTCCAGACCGACGTGATGGTGCTCACCGTGGCGCTGCTCGTGGTGCTGGTACAGATCCTGCAGTTCGTGGGCAACACCACGGCAAGCAGGCTCGACAAGCGTTGAGTTGATTCTTTCTTTTCCCTAGCTAGCTTTCTCTATCTCATGAAGACCGTTTTCCTGCGCCGTTCCGTTCTCGCCCTGTCCCTGGCCGCGCTGTCGCTCGGCGGCCTCTCGCTGCAGGCCCATGCGCAAGACCCCGCCAAGAAGAACCTGGTGATCGGCGGCACCGCCGGCTCCAACGCCGACCAGCTGAAGGCCGGCATCGTGCCGATCCTCGAAAAGAAGGGCTACAAGGTCAAGCTGGTGGAGTTCAACGACTACGTGCAGCCCAACCTGGCGCTGGCCCAGGGTTCGCTCGACGCCAACTTCTTCCAGCATCAGGTCTACCTGAAGAAGTTCGCGGCCGACCAGAAGCTCGACATCACCGAGCTGGTGCAGGGCCCGATCGCCCCCATGGGCGTGTACTCGACCAAGCGCAAGACGCTGGCCGATGTGAAGGAAGGCGACCGCGTGACGCTGCCGAACGACCCGAGCAACCTGGCCCGTGCGCTGGTGCTGCTGGAGCAGAACAAGCTGATCACCATCAAGGCCGGCATCGACCCGCTGCGCGCGTCTGAAAAGGACGTGGCCGAGAACCCGAAGAAGCTGAAGTTCATTCCGCTCGAAGCCGCGCAGCTGCCGCGCTCGCTGGGCGACACCGAGTACGCGATCGTCAACGGCAACTTCGCGATCTCGTCGGGCCTGAAGCTCACCGAAGCGGTGGTGCTCGAGAAGACGCCCGACTACTACCTGAATGTGGTGGCCGTGAAGACCGCCGACAAGAACACCCAGTGGGCCAAGGACATCGCCGAAGCCTATCGCTCGAAGGAGTTCAAGGCGGTGGTCGACAGCAAGTTCCAGGGCTACGCCAAGCCCAGCTTCCTGCAGTAAGCCTTTCTTTCCTTTCATCCGACGAAGGACGCTCCCCATGCCCGTTCTGGCCGTATTCGATGCCCAAGGAAGCTGGCGCGACACGCATGTGTGCGACGGCTGGATCACCGAGCACCTGGCGGGGCAGGGTGTGAGTTGGGGGCGCGGGAAGAAGAAGGGGCAGCGGGTGCTGGACAGCGCGGGGCTGTTTTATGTGCCCACTGCTGACGGCTATCTCGGCCTGCTGCTGGAGGCCGGTGAATGGGCGGCCATGCCGGCCGGCAAGCCGCATTTCTTCGATGCGGGGGAGGCGGAGTCGCTCGACGGTCTGCCTGCTTCTTTGCCTTTGTTCGAGGCGTTTGTCGAAGAAGTGCTGTCCTTGACCGGGAACGACGCGGACGAGGAGTGAGTTCTTTGTTCGGGGCGCGTGCACAGGCCACCGGGTACTCCCCTCCGCGAATGTCCCCCGGCCTGCGGCCTCCTCCTTTATTTCGCTGCGGGGAGTACCCGGCGCCCTGTGCACAGGGCACGCTGCTGGTGTTCAGCCTATGAATCACCGCTCTGCACACGATCAGGCCGATGGGGTGCCTTGCGCAGCGAAATAAAGGAGGAGGGGCGCAGCCCCGGGGGACATTCGCGGAGCAAGGTACCCCGTCGGCCTGATCGCACCCCGAACAAGCGCCTGAATGAAAAACGCTACGCAGCCAATCGCTGCACAGCCCGTCCACCAGGCCGCGCCAACCCGAGGTGATCGCGCAACGTGCGCCCCTCGTAGTCCTTGCGGAAGATTCCGCGCTTCTGCAGGATCGGCACCACGCCGTCGACGAAGTCCTGCAACCCGTGCGGCAGCGCATCGGGCATCAGGTTGAACCCGTCGGCCGCTCCGGCCCTGAACCAGCGCTCGATGTCGTCGGCAATCTGCTCCGGCGTGCCGACGATCACGCGGTGCCCGCCGCCGCCCGCCAGCTCGCGGATCAGCTGGCGCACCGTGTAGCCGTGCGTGCGGCCGGCCGCCACCACGGCGTTGAAAAAAGTGTGGTTGCCGTTGCCATTGGCCGGCAGCGGCAGGTCGTCGGGCAGGCGCTCGTCGAGCTTCAGGCGGTCGGGCGTGACGCCCAGCGTGCCCGCGATGCGCGTCAGGCTGTAGTCCCACGGAATCAGGTCGACCAGCTCGTCGCGGCGGCGCAGCGCCTCTGCCTCGGTGCTGCCGACGATGGTGGTCAGGCCCGCGAGCACCTTCACCGCGTCGGGGCCGCGGCCGAGTTCGGCGGCGCGCGTCTTCAATGCGCGCGCGTACGCCAGAGACTCCTCGAATGACTGCGACGCCGAGAACACCGCCTCGGCATGGCGCGACGCCAGCTCGCGGCCGTCGGCCGATGCGCCGGCCTGCACCAGCACCGGGTGCCCCTGCGGCGGGCGCGGCAGGTTCAGCGGACCCTGCACCGCGAAATGCTCGCCGCGGTGCGCGATGGCGTGCACCTTGGCCGTGTCGATGAAGCTGCCCGTGGCCTTGTTGCCGATGAAGGCATCGTCTTCCCAGCTGTCCCACAACGCCTTCACGATGTCTGTGAACTCCGAGGCGCGCGCATAGCGCTTCGCATGGTCGGGCACCGCGTCGAGACCGAAGTTGCGCGCCGACGGCAGGTCGGCCGTCGTCACCACGTTCCAGCCCGCGCGGCCGCCGCTCACATGGTCGAGCGTGGCGAAGCGGCGGGCGATGTTGTAGGGCTCGTTGTAGCTGGTCGAGGCCGTGGCGATCAGGCCGATGTGCGTGGTGGCGGCGGCCACGCAGGCCAGCAGCACCGTGGGCTCCAGCGCGGTGATCGGGCGGAAGTGGATCTGGTCGACGATGGCCGCGTTGTCCGCGAGGAACACGGCGTCGAGCTTGGCCGCCTCTGCGATCTGCGCGGTGCGGATGTAGTGCTGGATGTCCGCAAAGGCCCACGGGTCGCTCTCCGGCAGGCGCCAGGCCGAAGGCACGAAGCCCGAGTGCAGGATGTTGACGTTCAGGTGCAGCTGGCGCGGCCGGGGGCCGGGGTTCGAAGCGCTCATTGGGCGAAGTAGTCGGGCAGGCGGTAGCCGGCCCAGGTCGGGTTGGCCTTGAAGAAGCGCTGGAACTCGGGCGACTGGTAGGCGGCGACGATGTCTTTCGCGAACTTGGCGTTCTCGTTGCTGCGCTTGACCGCCACCACGTTGACGTAGGGCAGCGTCATGTCCTCGAGCTTGAGCGCCTCGGTGAGCTTCAGCCCCGAGGCCACCGCGAAGTTGCCCTGTACGGCGGCGATGTCGGCGTCGGCCAGCGAGCGCGGGGCTTGCGCGGCTTCGAGCGGCACCAGCTTCAGGCGCTTGGGATTGCTCGCTATGTCGCGCTCCGACACCGCGATCGGGCTCACGCCCGGCTTGAGCGTGACCCAGCCCACAGCCGCAAGGATGTTGAGCGCGCGCGCCGCGTTCACCGGGTCCGAAGGCAGCGTGACGGTGGCACCGTCAGGCACCGCGTCGAGCGACTTGTGGCGCTGCGAATACAGGCCCATGGGCGGCGTCGGCACATGCACGATGGGCACCAGGTCGAAGCCCTGCTGCTTGTTGGTGGCGTTGAGGTACAGCGTGTGCTGGAAGATGTTGGCGTCGATCTGCCCGCGCTCCACGGCGTCGTTGGGCTGCACGCCCTGGCTGAACTCGACGTACTTGACGGTGTAGCCCAGCTTCTTCAGCTGGGGCTCGATGCCGTTGGTGAAGGCGTCGCGATACGGGCCGGGCATGAAGCCCACGCGCAGGTCGGCAGCCTGGGCCGACACGTGGATGAACAGGCCCAGCGCAAGGCTGCCGAGCAGCGAGGCGGACCAGCGTGCCAGCGAGGGCGCGCGCAACTGAAAACGCATGACGGGCAACTCCGGGAAGCAAACAAAGAGAGCTGGGCACTCTAGGTCGCGCCGCCCGCCGTGCGAACGAAGATTCGCGCGCTTGGTTATCCGCTGGCCAAATATCCGTCAGCCGGTCGAGCCTTCGCGCTTGAGGAAATCCACGAAGGCCCGCAGCGGCGCGGGCATGTGCGTGCGGCTCGGGTAGTACAGGAACGGCCCCGAGAAGCTCTGCCACCAGTCTTCGAGCACCGGCACCAGCGTGCCGCGGTCGATGGAGGGGCGCAGGTATTCGTCGAAGGTGTAGATCAGGCCCAGCCCGGCTTCGGCGGCGTGCAGTTCGAGGCTGAGCATCGACGCAACCAGCGGGCCGGTCGGCGTGATCTTGACGGCCTTGCCTTTGCGCACGAAACCCCATGCCGCGAGTACGCCGCTCTGGAAGCGGTGGGCGATGCAGGCGTGCTTCAGCAGGTCGGTCGGGTGCCTGGGCGTGCCGTGCTTCGCCAGGTAGCCGGGCGAAGCGGCGGCCACGAAGCGCTGCGTGCGCGGGCCCAGCGGCACGGCGATCATGTCGCGGGCAATGCTCTCGTCGTAGCGGATGCCGGCGTCGAAGCCCGCCGCGAGCACGTCGATGAAGGTGTCGTTGGTCGTCACTTCGAGCGTGATGCCCGGGTGAGCCGCCAGGAAGCTGCTGGCCAGCGGCGGCAGCACGCGCTGTGCCACGATGGTCGGCACGTTCAGCCGCAGCGTGCCGGTGGGGCTGTCGCGAAAACTGTTGAGCGTGTCGAGCGCGCCGGCAATGTCGTCGAGCGCTGGCGAGATGCGGTCGAGCAGGCGCTGGCCCGCTTCGGTCGGCGTGACGCTGCGCGTGGTGCGGTTCAGCAGCCGCACGCCGAGCTGCGCTTCGAGCCTGCGCATGGCCTCGCTGAGCGAGGAGGGCGACACGCCGCGCAAGGCCGCGGCACCGCGAAAGCCGCGCGCCCGCGTCACCGCCACGAAGGCGCCCAGGTCCGAGAGATCGGGTTCGTTCATGGCCTGATTGTGCTTTTTTCCGCACAACCCGTGCGGAGGCGGACGGATTATCGAACGGGGCGTTTCCTTCCAGACTACCTCCCATGCCGCTCGCAACCGCACGCGGCCCCTCTGAAAGGATCGTCACCATGAACACACTCCAACTCGGTGCCACCGGCCCGCAAGTCTCCGCCTTCGGGCTCGGCTGCATGGGCATGTCGGGCATGTACGGCCCGTCCGACCGCGCGGAAAGCATCGCCACCATCCACGCCGCCATGGACGAGGGCATCACCCTGCTGGACACCGGCGACTTCTACGGCAGCGGCCACAACGAGATCCTGATCGGCGAGGCGCTGAAGGGCCTGAAGGGCTCGCAGCGCGACGCGGCGCTGCTGAGCGTGAAGTTCGGCGCCATGCGCGACCCGGCCGGCGGATGGATCGGCTACGACGCGCGGCCCGCGGCGGTGAAGAACTTCGCCACCTACTCGCTCCAGCGCCTGGGCGTTGACCACATCGACGTGTACCGCCCCGCGCGGCTCGATGCGAACGTGCCCATCGAAGACACCATCGGCGCCATCGCCGACCTGGTGAAGGCGGGCTACGTGCGCCACATCGGGCTCTCCGAAGTGGGCTCGCAGACGATTCGCAGGGCGGCGGCGGTGCACCCGATCTGCGACCTGCAGATCGAGTATTCGCTAATCTCGCGCGGCATCGAGGACGACATCCTCGCGACCTGCCGCGAGCTGGGCGTTGCCATCACCGCCTACGGCGTGCTCTCGCGCGGCCTGATCAGCGGGCATTGGACGAAGGACAGCGCGGGCGCCAAGGATTTTCGCGCGCACAGCCCGCGCTTCCAGGGCGAGAACGCGGAACGCAACCTGGCGCTGGTCGATGCGCTGCGCAAGATCGCCGATGCCAGGGGCGTGACGGTGGCGCAGATTGCCATCGCGTGGGTGGCGGCGCAGGGCGATGACATCGTGCCGCTGATCGGCGCGCGGCAGCGCACGCGGCTCGACGAGGCGCTGGGCGCGTCGAGCGTGCGGCTCACGGCCGACGATCTGGCGGCCATCGAGCGCGCGGTGCCCAAGGGCGCTGCGGCCGGCGACCGCTATGCGGCGGCGCAGATGGCGACGCTGGACAGTGAGCCGCGCCGCGGCTGAGCAGCAGGCTCAGTCCGCCAGGAAGTCCTCGATCATCCGCGCCACGCGCTGCGGCTGGTCGTGGTGCAGCATGTGGCCCGCGTCTTCCAGCCGCTCGATGCGAGCGGCGGGCACGGATTTCAGCCGCTCGTGGAACTCGTCGAGCGTGTAGCGGTTCTTCCACCAGCCGTGCAGGCTGTCGTCGGAGGCCTCGACCATGAGCAGCGGCGCGGTGATGCGGGCGTACAGCGCCAGCGTCTCGTCCACGCGGAAGATGTGCGCGTTGACGATCTTGTGCGCCGCGTCGCCCAGGATCTGCCAGCGCTCGCTGCCGTCGGGCTGCGCATGGCTCACCGACCAGTGGCTGGCGAGCCAGTTGGCCTTGTCGGGCGTGAGCCGCGGGTTGGTCTTCATGAGGCGCCGGGCCACGCCGTCCACCGCCGAATAGCCGGCCAGCGCCATCTCGCCGCGGTGCAGGCGCTTGAGTTCGTCGATCCACTGGCCGTAGCGCGCGGGCGCTTCTTCCGGCTTGCGCGCGGGCATGCCGAAGCCTTCGAGATTGACCAGGCGGCGGATGCGCTGCGGCCGCACGCCCGCGTAGTGCATGACGACGTTGCCGCCCATGCTGTGGCCGACGAGGTCGATCTGCCTGGCGCTTTCTCCTTGGCCGGCGTAGTGGTCCAGCAGCCATTCGAGGTCCGCCAGGTAGTCGGCGAGCCAGTAGTTGTCGACGCCGCCGCCGTCGGTCAGGCCGAAGCCGCGCCAGTCGGGCGCGATGATGAAGCGGTCTTCCTCCATGGCGTCGACCACGAACTGCCAGGACGCCGCCACGTCCATCCAGCCGTGCACCAGCACCAGGGGAGGGCGCGCGTCGGAGGGCTGGCCCCAGAGGCGCACGTGGTAGCTGAGGTTGCGCACGGGCACGAATTCGCTGCGGGAGGGGCGGAGGGCTTGGTACATGGGCGTCGATGATAAAGAGGCCTTTGTGCTGACGCAGTCCGGCACAGGACAGCGGGCGGGTGCGCAACGCTCGGGTTTTGATGGGGCGTCCAGCAGGCCGTGGGTCGGGGCGGTAGCATCCCGCGCATGAAAAAGATCCAACTCGGTCAAAGCGACCTGCACGTCACCCCGATCTGCCTCGGCACGATGACTTTCGGCGAACAGGTCGACGAACCCACTTCGCATGCCATCCTGAGCCGCTCGCTCGAGCGCGGCGTCGACTTCATCGACACCGCCGAGATGTACTCGGTACCCACGCGCAAGGAAACCTACACCATCACCGAGACCATCATCGGCAACTGGTTCGCCGCCAACCCCGGCGCGCGCGAGAAGCTGGTGGTCGCAACCAAGGTGGCGGGCCCCTCGCGCGGCATGCCCTGGGTGCGCGAAGGCAGCGGCATGACGGCGGCCGACATCGAGGCTTCGTGCAACGCAAGCCTGAAGCGCCTGAAGACCGACGTCATCGACCTGTACCAGATCCACTGGCCCGAGCGCCATGTGCCGCTGTTCGGCAACATCTACTACGACCCGGCGAAGGAAAGCTCGAAGACGCCGATCCTCGAGCAGCTCGAAGCGCTCGGCAAGCTGGTGAAGGCCGGCAAGGTTCGCGCCATCGGCCTGTCGAACGAAACACCCTACGGCGTGCACGAATTCGTGCGGCTGGCAGAGCAGCACGGCCTGCCGCGCGTGGCGACGGTGCAGAACGTGTACAGCCTCATCAGCCGCGGCCACGAGAACGCGCTGGACGAGACCATGCACCGGCTGAACGTGTCGCTGCTGGCTTACTCGCCGCTGGCCTTCGGCCTGCTGACCGGAAAGTACGACCAGAGCGGCATCGAAGGGCCGGATGCGCCCAAGGGCGCGCGCATCTCGAGCTACGAGTCGGTGCGCAAGCAGCGCTGGGGCCGGCCCGATTCGCTGCGCGCGGCCAAGCGCTACAACCAGCTGGCACGCGACAACGGCCTGACGCCGACGCAACTGGCGCTGGCCTTCTGCTACACCAAGTGGCAGGTCGCGAGCACGATCATCGGTGTGACGTCGGTGGCGCAACTGGACGAGGACCTGGACGTGTACGGCACCACGCTGTCGCCCGAGATCCTGGCCGAGATCGACAAGATCCGCTGGGAGATTCGCGACCCCGCGGCCTGAAGCTGGCAGGGGTGTGATACGGCAAGTTTTTCGTGGACACCAAGTTTTCTGAAGCCATCCTGAACCCGCAATTGCCACCAAGATGGCCAAGAAAAGCACCCATACCTCCGAGACGCCCGCCACCCAGTTGCTGCGCGCGCACAAGATCGCCTTCAGCGAGCACCCTTACGAATATGTGGAGCACGGCGGCGCGCAGCGCGGCGCCGAGATGCTCGGGCTCGACCCGTTCACCGTCATCAAGACCCTGGTCATGCAGGACCAGGACGCCAAGCCGCTGATCGTGCTGATGCACGGCAACCGCACGGTGTCGACCAAGAACCTCGCGCGGCAGATCGGCGCCAAGTCGGTCGAGCCTTGCAAGCCCGAGGTGGCGCAGCGCCACAGCGGCTACATGGTGGGCGGCACCTCGCCGTTCGGCACGCGGCGCGAGATGCCGGTGTATGTGGAGGCGGCCATCCTCGAGCTGCCGAGGATCGTGCTCAACGGCGGGCGGCGCGGCTACCTGATCGGCATCGATCCGCGGGTGTGCGTGGACCTGCTGGGCGCCAGACCCGTGCAATGTGCGCTGGCAGAATAGCCGGCGCCAGACAGAACAACAACCATCCCTCGCGGAGTGCCGTCTTGAGTTTCACCTTGCCTTCCATCATTGCCATCGTGGCGTCTTACCTGATCGGCTCTCTGTCCTTCGCGGTCATCGTGAGCAAGGCGCTCGGCATGGCCGATCCGCGCAGCTACGGCAGCAAGAACCCCGGCGCCACCAACGTGCTGCGCTCGGGCAACAAGGGCGCGGCACTGGCCACGCTGCTGCTGGACGCGCTCAAGGGCTGGGTGCCGGTGTTCCTCATTCACCAGTTCGGCGCGCAATGGGGGCTGGGGGCGGGCGTTGCCGCGCTGGCCGGCCTCGCAGCCTTCCTGGGCCATCTCTACCCGGTGTTCTTCGGCTTCCAGGGCGGCAAGGGCGTGGCCACGGCAGCCGGCGTGCTGGTGGGCATCGCGCCCTGGCTGGGGCTCGCCACCGGCGCCACCTGGCTGATCATCGCGATCTTCTTCCGCTATTCGTCGCTGTCGTCATTGGTGGCGGCATTCTTCGCGCCGGCCTACTATCTGATCGGCGGCGGCATTGCCTGGCCGCTCGACCGCACGGTGCTGGTCGCCCTCGTCGTCATGAGCCTGCTGCTGATCTGGCGGCACCGCGAAAACATCCGCCGGCTCGCGGCCGGCACGGAGTCGAAGCTCGGCTCCAGGAAAAAGAAAGACTGAAAGAAAACCATGGCTTCCATCACCCGCTTCCACGTCGGCCCGCGCCTCTCCGAAACCGCCGTGCACAACGGCACCATCTACCTCGCGGGCCAGGTGCCCGACGACACCACGCAGGACATCCGCGGCCAGACCGCGCAGGTGCTGGCCATGGTCGACCGCCTGCTGGCGGAGGCCGGCAGCGACAAGTCGCGCATTCTCATGACGCAGATCTTCCTGGCCGACATCGGCGACATCACGGCCATGAACGAGGTGTGGGACGCCTGGATTCCGGCCGGCAACACGCCGCCGCGCGCGACCGTGCAGGCCAAGATGGCCAATGCGGCCTACAAGATCGAGATCGTGGTGACGGCCGCGCAGCCCTGACGCCGGGCTTCAATAGCGTTTTTCAAGGACCATCTGGTCCGCGTCGCGCCGCATCGAAAAGCGGTTGATGAAGCTGTTGCCCAGCAGCACGAAGGGCATCGACTGCTGCGAGACCACGGCGTCGATGTCGTACACCTCGACGTCGCCCACGCGCACCGACTGCAGCCGCAGCTTGTAGCCCGAAGTCGTGCCGTTGGCGGTACCGATCTGCACCGGCTGGCCCTTGCTGTAGTCCAGCCCGATGCGTTGCGCATCGGCCGCCGACATGGCCACGCTGGTCGCGCCCGTGTCGAGCATGAAGGTCACGGCCCGCCCGTTGATGGCGCCCTGCGTCATGAAGTGCCCGCGGCTGTCGGCCGACAGCACGACGCGGCTGCCGCCGCCAGAGCCGCCTCCGCCGCCGCCGATGCTCACCGGCGTGTCCATGCGCAGGTTGACGCGCTTGCCGTCGAGTTCGACCACCGCCTGCTCGGACTGCAGCGACACGAGCTTCACGCCCTGGAAAGTCTCGCCGACCGCCACGGTCTTGGGCGGGGCGCCGTTCACGATCAGGATCGCGCGGCTGCCGATGGTGCCGGTCAGGGTGACCGAGCCGGCGGCGTGCGCCACGGCGGCCGCAGCCAGGAGCTGCGCCGCGACGACGAGCGCTTTCATGGAGCGGGGCTCAGTCGCGGAAATTATTGAACGTGAGCGGCATGTCCGGCACGTCCTTCTTGATGAGGGCCATGGCCGCCTGCAGGTCGTCGCGCTTGGCGCCGGTGATGCGCACCGCGTCGCCCTGGATCGCCGCCTGCACCTTGAGCTTGCTGTCCTTGACGATGCGGGTGATCTTCTTGGCCTGCTCGCTCTCGATGCCGCTCTTGACCTTGATGACCTGCTTGACCTTGTCGCCGCCCATCTTCTGCACGTCGCCCTTGTCGAGGAAGCGCACGTCGACGCTGCGCTTGGTGAGCTTGCTGCGAAGGATGTCTTCGACCTGCACGAGCTGGAACTCGGCGTCGCCGATCATGGTGATCTCCTTGTCCTTGAGCTCGACGGCAGCGGACGTGCCCTTGAAGTCGAAGCGCGTCGCGATCTCCTTGGCGGTGTTTTCGACCGCGTTCTTCACTTCGGGCAGATTGGGCTCGCAGACGGTATCGAAGGACGGCATTGACTCTCTCCTGAATTCACTGATGCTGGATGCGACAATTCTCCCATGATCGTGGAGTCCAACGTCCCGCTGCAGCCCTACAACAGCTTTGGCATCGTCGCACGCGCGCAGCATCTTGCGCGCATCACCGGCGAGGCCGACCTGGCCGCGCTGCGCGCCGATGCGCAGTGGCGCGACGCGCCGCGTTTCGTGCTGGGCGGCGGCAGCAACATCGTGCTCACGGGCGACGTCAAGCCGCTGGTGCTGAAGGTCGAGATCAAGGGCCTGCGGCTGGTGGAAGAAACCCCGCGCGCCTGGATCGTCGAGGCCGGCGCTGGCGAAATCTGGCACGACGCGGTCGAATGGATGGTGCGCAACGGCTATCCGGGGCTCGAGAACCTGGCCCTCATTCCAGGCACCGTGGGCGGCTCGCCGGTGCAGAACATCGGCGCCTACGGGGTCGAGCTGCAAGACCGTTTCGAGTCGCTTGATGCCTACGACCTGGAAACCGGCCGCAGTTTCACGCTCGACGCCGCCCAATGCGCCTTCGGCTACCGCGACTCCGTGTTCAAGCATGCGCGCAGCGGCCCCAACGACTTCGGGCTGGCGGGCAGGGCGGTGATCACCCGCGTGCGCTTCCGGCTGCCCAAGCCGTGGAAGGCCGTGGTCGGCTATCTCGACCTGGAGCGCAAGATGGAGGAAACCGGCAACTTCACGCCGAGCGCGCTCGACATCTTCGAATGGATCTGCGCCATCCGCCGCGCCAAGCTGCCCGACTGGCGGGTGCTGGGCAACGCCGGCAGCTTCTTCAAGAACCCGACCGTCACGCCCGAGCAATGCGCTGACATCATCGCGCGCGACCCCAAGATCGTTCACTACCCGATGGACGACGGCAGCATCAAGCTGGCGGCCGGCTGGCTCATCGACGCCTGCGGCTGGAAGGGCAAGTCGGTCGGCAACGCCGGCGTGTACGAGAAACAGGCGCTGGTGCTGGTCAACCGCGGCGGCACCGAGAACCCGGTCACCGGCGGCGAGGTGATGACGCTCGCCAAGGCCATCCAGACCAGCGTGTACGAGCGTTTCGGCATCCGGCTGGAGCCGGAGCCTGTGGTGGTCTGAGCCCGCGGGAATGGATCTCGACTTTCTCCAGCTGAACTACCGGCGGCGCATTGCCGCCCTGGTATGGGCTCGCCGCGCGGTGCCGGTCGTCGCGCTGCTCGCGTTGTTCCTGGGCTCGCGCCGCTGGGGCTCGATGGTGGTGGTGATCTTGGTGGCGCTGCTGTTCGCGGCGGTGCTCAGGTTCCTCGAAACCAGCCTGCGGCGCCAGTTCATCCGCGAAGCGCGGCTGCCGGCTTTTCTCGTCGGCAAGCTGTGCCAGGCGCATCCGCAGCTCAGCCGGCGCGACGCCGAACTGGTGCTGCGCGGCCTGCGCCAGTTCTTCATGGCGCACCTTCGCAGCGACCGCAAGTTCGTGGCCATGCCCTCGAAGGTGGTCGATACGGCCTGGCATGAGTTCATCCTGCACACACAGGGCTACCAGAGCTGGTGCAAGGCGGCCTTCGGCGGCATGCTGCATCACAGCCCGGCCGAGGTGCTGGGCCGCGACCCCAAGCGCAACGACGGACTGCGCCGCACCTGGTACTGGGCCTGCAAGGAAGAGAGCATCGATCCGCGCAAGCCGGCGCGGCTGCCGCTGCTGTTTGCGCTGGACGTCAAGTTCGCGATCGACGGCGGTTTCCACTATGTGCCCGACTGCCGGGCGGTCGAGCGGCACATCGGCTCGGACGCCCATTGCGGCACGAGCTTCGGGGAGTCGTCCTCTTCGGATGGCGGCAGCTCGGGCGATGCCGGCGGCTTCGGCGGCTGCGAGTCGAGCAGCGGCGGCGGCGATGGTGGCTCCAGCGACGGCGGAGGCTCGTCCGACGGCGGCGGGGGCTGTGGCGGCGGCTGCGGTGGAGGTGGCGGCGGGGATTGAACTCCGTGCCCCAACGAAAACGGGCCCCGAGGGGCCCGTCGTCGTTTCTGCCCCGCACCGAGGCAGGGACCGGCGATCAGCTCGCGTCGCCGTCGTTGGCCAGCTTCGGCAGCGATGCGCCTTCGTTCGGCGACAGCAGGCCGACCTGCGTATAGATGCCGAGCTTCTCGCGCGTGTCGGCGATGTCGAGGTTGCGCATCGTCAGCTGGCCGATGCGGTCCAGCGGCGTGAACGCGCCCTCGACCTTTTCCATGCTCAGGCGCTCGGGCTTGTACGTCAGGTTGGCCGACTCGGTGTTCATGATCGAGTAGTCGTTGCCGCGGCGCAGCTCGACGGTCACCTCGCCGGTGATGGCGCGAGCCACCCAGCGCTGCGCGGTCTCGCGCAGCATGATGGCCTGCGGGTCGAACCAGCGGCCCTGGTAGAGCAGGCGGCCGAGCTTGCGGCCGTTGTCGCGGTACTGCTCGATGGTGTCTTCGTTGTGGATGCCGGTGACGAGGCGCTCGTAGGCAATGAACAGCAGCGCGAGGCCGGGAGCCTCGTAGATGCCGCGGCTCTTGGCCTCGATGATGCGGTTCTCAATCTGGTCGCTCATGCCCAGGCCGTGGCGGCCGCCGATGCGGTTGGCTTCGAGGATCAGCTCGACCAGGCTCGAATAGCGCACGCCGTTCAGCGCAACGGGCACGCCTTCTTCGAAGCGCACCGAAACGGTCTCGCGCTTGACTTCGACTTCGTCCTTCCAGAAGGCCACGCCCATGATGGGCTGAACGATCTGGATGCCGCTGTTCAGGTGCTCGAGGTCCTTGGCCTCGTGCGTGGCGCCGAGCATGTTGGAGTCGGTCGAGTAGGCCTTCTCGGCCGACATCTTGTAGGCAAAGCCGGCCTTCTGCATGAACGCCGACATTTCGGCGCGGCCGCCCAGCTCGTCGATGAAGACCTGGTCGAGCCAGGGCTTGTAGATCTTGAGGTTGGGGTTGGTCAGCAGGCCGTAGCGGTAGAAGCGCTCGATGTCGTTGCCCTTGTAGGTGCTGCCGTCGCCCCAGATGTTGACGTCGTCTTCCTTCATGGCCGACACCAGCATCGTGCCCGTGACGGCGCGGCCCAGCGGCGTGGTGTTGAAGTAGGTCACGCCAGCGGTGGTCACGTGGAAGGCGCCGGCCTGCAGGGCGGCGATGCCTTCGTTGGCCAGTTGCACGCGGCAGTCGATCAGGCGGGCGTTCTCGGCGCCGTAGAGCATCGCCTTGCGTGGGATCTCGTCGTAGTCGGGCTCGTCGGGCTGGCCGAGGTTGGCGGTGTAGGCGTAGGGAATGGCGCCCTTGTTGCGCATCCAGTGCAGCGCCGCGCTGGTGTCCAGGCCGCCCGAGAAGGCGATGCCGACCTTCTGGCCGGCGGGTACGTTTTGGAGGATGGTCGACATGTCGGGTCCCGGTTCAGCCGAAGTGGCAGATGTAGCTGTAGGGCTCGCCAGTTACGCGGATCTGGAAGCTGGAGTTGCCGGGCACGCTGAACTTCTGGCCGGGGCCCGAGGCAATCCATTCGCTGGTGCCCGCGAGCTGGTATTCGCAGCTGCCGCCGGTGCCTTCCATGATTTCAGGCGCGCCGGTATTGAAGGTGAGGGTGGACGGCAGGATCACGCCGACCGACTTCTTGGTGCCGTCCGCCAGCGTGAGGTTGTGGCTCACGCATTTGCCGTCGAAGTACACATTGGCCTTGGTGGCCACTGCGGCGCTGTTGATTGTGTCGGTAGTCGTCGTCATTGGGTGGCGCCGGCGCGCAAGCGGTCGGCGAATCGAGGACGCACCGCACCAGCGGCGCACCCGTCAAGGGTTGGAAAAGTCCTCGATTTTAGGGGCTCGACGGGCCCCCGCCCGCTCAGCGGTGCCAGCCGCCGCGGAAACCGCCCCAGCCGCCGCGGTGGTAGCCGCCGCCCCAGCCGCGCGAATAGCCGAGGTTCAGCGAGATGCCGACCGGCGGATAGGCGTATGGATAGCCGTAGCCATAGAAGGGGTCCACATACACCGGTGCCGCGTAGACGGGCGCCGGCTGCACGTACACGGGCGCTGGAGCGCTCGCGCCGACCACCACGCCCGGTTCGGGCACGACGTTGTCCCACGGGGAACCGCCGCTGCCGCTGGCTTCGACCGGATAGGTCTGGACCTGTCCCTGCGGAGCCACCGGCGAGGTCACGACGCCATACGAAGACGCCTGGACCGCGATGGTCGCGCCCGGACGGGTGTTCGTGCGGGTGGTGTACTGCTGGCCGTTGTACTCGTAGGTAACGTTGTAGCTGACATCGCTACCAGTCGTTTCGCGGATCGGCGTGGCGGAAATCACCCGTGCCTGGACGACCTGGCCTTGCTGTTGCTGCGCGTGCACGAGGCCCGTGCCAGCCGCCAGCGCGCCGGCCATCGAGATGCCGGCAAGGGTGCGAAAAACGTGTCTGTTCATGTTGGTCTCTCCTGCGGATGCCGGTTGGACGCCCCGCCGCAAGGCGGGTTCCGGCATTTACACGGCCTTCACAGCGGCCCAGGCCTCGGCGTCGAAGCCCGTGGTGACCGGCTTTTTCGGGCCCCAGTCGACCACCGGCCGCTTGATGAGGCTGGGGTTGGCCAGCAGCACCGGGCGGGCGGAGGCGGCATCGGTCACGCCTTCGCGCGTGGCTTCGTCCAGCTTGCGCCAGGTGGTGCCCTTGCGGTTGACCAGAGCCTCCCAGCCCGGTTTCTTCAGCCACTGGTCGAGTTCGGCTTCGGGCACGCCCTGTTTCTTGAAATCGTGGAAGGTGTAGGCCACGCCATGTTCGTCGAGCCAGGCGCGAGCGCGCTTGACGGTGTCGCAGTTCGGAATGCCGTATAGGGTTGTCATGGCCGCGATGATGCCCCGGCGCGCGGGTCGGCGACAATCCCGGCCTCCATGGAAACCCTTAACGACTGGCTCGCCCGCGCCGAGCAACTGCATCCCAAGAACATCGAGCTCGGGCTCGATCGCGCCAAGGAAATGGCGCAGCGCCTCGGCCTGCGCTTCGGCTGCCCCGTCATCACCGTGGCCGGCACCAACGGCAAGGGGTCGACCTGCGCGATGCTCGAGTCGATCCTCACGCACGCGGGCTACCGCACGGCGGTCTTCACGTCGCCGCACCTGGTGCGCTTCGAAGAGCGGCTGCGGCTCAAGGGGGAGGCCGTCGATGCTTCCAAACTGATAGCAAGCTTCGATGTGGTCGAAAAAGTGCGCGGCGACATGCCACTGACCTACTTCGAGTTCACCACCCTCGGCATCCTGCATTGCATGATCGAGGAAAAGCCCGACGTGGCAATTCTCGAAGTCGGCCTGGGCGGGCGGCTCGATGCAGTGAACATCATCGACACAGACTGCGCGGTCATCACCAGCATCGACCTCGACCACATGGAATACCTCGGCCCCGACCGCGAAAGCATCGGCTTCGAGAAGGCCGGCATCATGCGCGCGGGCAAGCCGGTCATCGTGAGCGACCCGATGCCGCCGCAGAGCGTGATCGACCATG
This sequence comes from Variovorax sp. efr-133-TYG-130, assembly GCF_030208835.1. Classification (NCBI taxonomy): domain Bacteria; kingdom Pseudomonadati; phylum Pseudomonadota; class Betaproteobacteria; order Burkholderiales; family Comamonadaceae; genus Variovorax; species Variovorax sp. efr-133-TYG-130. Next base: position 160,228 of record NZ_JARVTD010000037.1, read on the forward strand.
CCAATGCCATCGGCGCGGACCTCTGGCGCTTCGGCACCGACTTCAACGTGTCCGGCGACAAGCAGCAGTGGGGCTGGTCGGGCCGCGGCCGGCGCTACAGCGGGCTGGCCTACCCGGCGCTGCGCGGCGCCAACCAACTCATCAACGCCGCCGGCGTGCTCGCGGCACTGGAGGCCCTGCGGCCCCAGTTGCCGATCACCGCGCAGGCGGTGCGCAACGGGCTGGCCATGGTCGAGCTGCCGGGCCGCTTCCAGATCGTGCCGGGCGAGCCCGCGCTGGTGCTCGACGTGGCGCACAACGCCCATGCCGTGGCCGCGCTGGCCGAGAACCTGGACGCGATGGGCTTCTATCCCACCACGCACGGCGTGTTCGGCGTCATGGCCGACAAGGACCTGGCACCGATCCTCGCGCGCATCGGCCCGCTGATCGACCGCTGGTACTTCACCGACCTGCCCACGCCGCGCGCCGCCAAGGCGGCCGATCTTCTCGCTGCCTGGCAGGCCCAGAACAGCCGTGCCGACGCCTCGGGCAGCGTGCACGCGGGCCCGATGGACGCGTTGCGCGCAGCCATCGAGCAGGCAGGGCCCGCTGATAGAATCGTCGTCTTCGGATCGTTCTTCACCGTGGGTGGCGTGCTCGAAAACGGCACCCCCCGGCTGCAAGCCAAACACCTGCTGCCAGGCGGCTGATCGCCGGGCTGTACACACACCCATCGGCACCACCGGGCATCACCTCGCTGCACTCCTCCAGGGATCGAACTTCATGGCGTTTTTCAAGTTCCGCACGCGCGGCCCGCAAGGCAACGAAGGACGCAGCGCCCCCGCCGCCGCGCCGGCGGAAAGTGTCGAAACCATGCGTCGGCGTGCGCGCCACCGGCTGCTCGGCGCGGCCGTGCTGGTGCTGCTGGGCGTCATCGGTTTCCCGCTGCTGTTCGACACGCAGCCGCGGCCGGTGTCGGTAGACATCCCCATCGAGATTCCCGACCGCAACAAGGTCAAGCCGCTGCCCGTGCCCGCCACGCCGGCACCGGCCGTCAGCACGGCCCCGGCCGCGCCCGACAGCGGGTCGTCGCGTGTCGCTTCGGCTTCTTCGGCCGGCGGCATGATCACCGAGACCGCCGACGGCACCGAAATCGATCCCGGCAAGCCGGCCGCCAGCACGCCGCCGGCCGCAGCGGTTCCGGAGCGCAAGCCCGAACCCAAGCCGGAGCCCAAACCCGAACCCAAGCCCGAACCCAAGCCGGCAGAGCACAAGCCGGAACCCAAGCCCGAGCCGAAGCCGAAGCCGGAAGCCAAGCCCGAAGCCAAGCCCAAGCCGGCAGCCACCGTCGACGACGGCGCCCGTGCCCGCGCGCTGCTCGAGGGCAAGCCGATCACGGCCGCCGCTGCCTCCACGTCCAAGCCCGCCGCCGCCGACGAGGCCGGTGGCCGCTTCGTGGTGCAGGTGGGCGCGTTCGCCGATGCCGACAAGGCGCGCGAAGTGCGCCAGAAGCTCGAGCGGGCCGGTCTCAAGACCTATGTGCACGTGGCGAAGACGGCCGACGGCGAACGCACGCGTGTGCGTGTCGGCCCCTTCGCCTCGCGTGCCGAGGCCGACCGCGCCGCCGAGAAGGTCAAGGGCTTGTCTTTGTCGGCCGCCATCCTCACGTTGTAAGAATCTTTTTCGCTTGCCGTGGCCCTGTTCGACTGGATCGCCGTTGCGCTCATCGGTGTGTCGATGCTGCTTGGCCTGATGCGCGGGCTGGTGTTCGAGGTGATATCGCTGATCGGCTGGGTGGCCGCCTTCATTGCCGCCCAGTGGCTGGCTTCAGGCGTGGCGGCATGGTTTCCGTTCGGAGACCCGCAGGGCGCCTGGCGCTATCCGCTGGCCTTCGTGCTGGTGTTCGTGGCGGTGGCGTTCGGCGTGGGCTTGGTGGCCTCGCTCACGCGCAAGCTGATCACGGTCGTGGGACTGCGGCCGGTGGATCGTATTTTGGGAGCGGCGTTCGGTGCGGCACGGGGGGCGGTGGCCCTGCTCGTGCTGGCGGTCGTTGTTCATTTGCTGGTGTTGAGCGACAGTGCCTGGTGGCACGAATCGCGCAGCGCCATTGTTCTCGATGCGGCATTGCAGGGCCTCAAGCCCTCGCTGCCTGAAAAGTTGGCAAGCTACCTGCCCTGAGAGGAATCGTTCATGTGTGGAATCGTCGGCGTTGTCAGCAACGCACCCGTCAACCAGCTGCTCTATGACGCGCTGCTGCTCCTGCAGCATCGCGGCCAGGACGCGGCAGGCATCGTGACCTTGCTCGAACGCAAGTTCTTCATGCACAAGGCCAAGGGCATGGTGCGCGACGTGTTCCGCACGCGCAACATGCGCGCATTGCCAGGCAACGTCGGCCTGGGCCAGGTGCGCTACCCGACAGCCGGCAACGCCTACAGCGAGGAAGAGGCGCAGCCCTTCTACGTGAACGCGCCGTTCGGCATCGTGCTGGTGCACAACGGCAACCTGACCAACGCGCATGCGCTGCGCGCGGAGCTGTTCTCCACCGACCACCGCCACACCAACACCGAGAGCGACTCCGAAGTGCTGCTCAACGTGCTCGCCCACGAGATCGAGCGTTCGTCGCGCGGCGTGCCGCTGCATCCGGCCGAAGTGTTCGCCGCGGTCAAGAACATGCACAAGCGCCTGCGCGGCTCGTACGCCGTGGTGTCGCTGATTGCCGGCCACGGCCTGCTCGCCTTCCGCGACCCGTACGGCATTCGCCCGCTGTGCATGGGCCGCAGTGCCGACGGCGCGGTGATGGTGGCCAGCGAATCGGTTGCGCTGGAAGGCTCGGGCCATGTGTTCGAGCGCGACATCGCCCCCGGCGAGGCCGTGTTCATCGACCTCGAAGGCAACGTGCATTCGATGCAGTGCGCCGAAACGCCCACGCTGAACCCCTGCATCTTCGAATTCGTGTACCTCGCGCGACCCGACTCGGTGCTCGACGGCATCTCGGTGTACCAGGCTCGCCTGAACCTCGGCGAGACGCTGGCCAAGCGCGTGGTCTCTACCGTGCCGCCGAACCAGATCGACGTGATCATCCCGATCCCCGAATCGAGCCGACCGAGCGCCACGCAACTGGCGCACCTGCTGGGCGTGCCGTACCGCGAAGGCTTCGTGAAGAACCGCTACGTGGGCCGCACCTTCATCATGCCGGGGCAGGGCGTTCGCAAGAAGTCGGTGCGCCAGAAGCTCAACGTGATCGCCAGCGAGTTCAAGGGCCGCAACGTGCTGCTGGTCGACGACTCGATCGTGCGCGGCACCACCAGCCGAGAAATCGTGCAGATGGCCCGCGATGCCGGCGCCCGCAAGGTGTACCTTGCCAGCGCCGCGCCGCCGGTGCGCTACCCCAACGTGTACGGCATCGACATGCCGACCAAGGGCGAACTGGTGGCGCACGACCGCACCGTCGAAGAAATCCGCGAGCTCATCGGCTGCGACGCGCTGATCTACCAGGACGTCGACGCCATGAAGCGCGCCATCGGTTCGCTCAACGGCAAGCTCGACGGCTTCGACGCCTCCTGCTTCGACGGCGTGTACGTGACCGGCGACATCGACACCGAAGCCATCTCGCGCATGAACGGCAACCGGCCGCGCATCGAGGAGACCGAAGAAGACTCTTCGCGCCTCGCGCTCCCCAATCACAGCGAATAAGAGCCGACGAAGTGACCGACGAAAGACCCCTGCCGCCCGGCCTGCATCCAGATACGCTCGCGCTGCGCACCGGCCTCGCGCCGAGCCAGTACGGCGAGCATTCCGACGCGCTGTTCCTGACCAGCGGCTTCGTGCAGCCCGACGCCGAAACCTCGATGCGCCGCTTCGCGGGCACCGAGCCGGGCTTCACCTACTCGCGCACCTCCAACCCCACGGTGACCAGTTTCGAGCAGCGCATCGCGGCGCTCGAAGGCACCGAGGCGGCCATTGGCGCATCGACCGGCATGGGGGCGATCCTCATGATGTGCATGGGCCTGCTGAAGGCCGGCGACCACGTGATCTGCTCGCGCTCGGTGTTCGGCTCCACGCTGAACCTGTTCGGCAAGGAGTTCGCCAAGTTCGGTGTGGAGACCACCTTCGTCTCCCAGACCGACGTGGCCGAGTGGCGCGCGGCGGTCAAGCCCAGCACGAAGCTGCTGTTCGCCGAAACGCCGACCAATCCGCTGACCGAGGTCTGCGACATCCGCGCGCTGGCCGACGTGGCGCACGCGGCAGGCGCGCTGCTGGCGGTCGACAACTGCTTCTGCACGCCGATCCTGCAGCGCCCGGCGGCACTGGGCGCCGACCTCGTCATCCACTCGGGCACCAAGCACCTCGACGGCCAGGGCCGCGTGATGGCCGGCGCGATCTGCGGTCCTTCGAAGCTCATCGTCGACGTGTTCGGCCCCGTGGTGCGCACCGCCGGCATGGCGCTGGCGCCGTTCAACGCGTGGGTCGTGCTCAAGGGCATCGAAACGCTGGGCGTGCGCATGAAGGCGCACTGCGCCAATGCGCTGGACATCGCGCAGTGGCTCGAGAAGCAGCCGGGCATCGCTCGCGTCTATTACCCGGGCCTGCCTTCGCACGCGCAGCATGAACTGGCGATGCGGCAGCAGTCGGGGCAGGGTGGCGCGGTGGTGTCGTTCGACGTGGTCGGCGACACGCCCGAGACCGCGCGCGCCAATGCGTTCCATGTCATCAACAGCACGCGCGTGGTGAGCGTCGCCACCAATCTCGGCGACGTGAAGACCATCATCACGCACCCCGGCACCACCTCGCACGGACGCCTCACCGAGGTCCAGCGCCAGGCTGCCGGCATCGGCCAGGGACTGATCCGCCTCGCGGTCGGCCTCGAGCATGCCGAAGACATCAAGGCCGACCTTGCGCGCGGCCTGAGCACACTGAATCAACCATAACGAAATGACCGGCAAAGTACGCACCCGCATCGCACCGTCCCCCACGGGTTTTCTTCACCTGGGCACGGCCCGCACGGCGCTCTATTCGTGGGCCTATGCACGCCACTACGGCGGCGAGTTCGTGCTGCGCATCGAAGACACCGACGTGGCCCGCTCGACGCAGGACTCGACCGACCAGATCCTCGCGTCGATGCACTGGCTCGGCCTCGAATACGACGAAGGCCCGATCTACCAGATGCAGCGCCTGGAGCGCTATCGAGAAGTGATCGCGCAGATGCTTGCCGCCGGCACGGCCTACCACTGCTATTGCACGCCCGCCGAACTCGACGAAATGCGCGAGGCGCAGCGCGCACGCGGCGAGAAGACGCTGTACGACCGCCGCTGGCGCCCCGAGCCGGGCAAGGTGCTGCCGCCCGTGCCCGAAGGCGTGCCGCCCGTGGTGCGCTTCTGCAACCCGCCCGAAGGCGACGTGACGTGGAACGACCTCGTCAAGGGCGAGATCACCATCAACAACCGCGAGATCGACGACCTCATCATCCTGCGGCCCGACGGTGTGCCCACCTACAACTTCGCGGTGGTGGTCGACGACTGGGACATGAACATCACGCACGTGTTCCGCGGTGACGAGCACATCAACAACACGCCGTGGCAGATCAACATCTTCCGTGCGCTCGGTGCGCCGTTGCCGCAGTTCGGCCACGTGCCGGTGATTCTTGGCGACGATGGGCAGAAGCTTTCCAAGCGCCGTGGCGCGGTGAGCGTCACTGCCTACGAAGACAACGGCTACCTGCCGGAGGCAATGCTCAACTACCTCGCGCGCCTCGGCTGGAGCCACGGCGACGACGAGCTTTTCACGCGCGAGCAGATGGTGAGCTGGTTCGATGGCTCGCACCTGTCGAAGAGCCCCGCGCAGTGGGATGCGGCCAAGCTCGCCTGGGTCAACGCTCAATACATCAAGGCGAAGACCGGCGAAGAGCTTGCACCGCTCGTCGAGGCACAGCTGCAGAAGAAGGGCATCGTTGCGGACGAACGCCTGCCTGCGATCTGCGCGCTATTCAAAGATCGTTGCGACACCACGGTGGCACTCGCCAACTGGGCTGCGGCCTTCTACACGGACATTTCGGTGACCGAAGAGGACCGTGCGCAGCACATCACCGAGGCCGTTAAACCCGCGATTGCAGCACTCGCAGAAAAATTGATAACTGCGACCTGGGATAAGGCCTCAATCTCGGCTATGATCAAGGAAGTGCTCGCAGCACACAGCATGAAAATGCCAGTGTTAGCGATGCCAGTACGTGTGCTTGTGATGGGAACGTCGCAAACACCGTCCCTCGATTCAGTCCTAGAGATTTTTTCCAGAGAAAAAGTTATCGAAAGATTGAGAAAGGCCTGAAAAACGGGCTATAATTCGAGGCTCGACACCCACACGGGGGTATAGCTCAGCTGGGAGAGCGCTTGCATGGCATGCAAGAGGTCATCGGTTCGATCCCGTTTACCTCCACCATTAAGTGTCGAGAGAGTTGAAGATAAGTGCTGATCGCAGCACGGTTCCTAAGGTTTTGACCCTATCGTCTAGAGGCCTAGGACACCACCCTTTCACGGTGGCTACCGGGGTTCGAATCCCCGTAGGGTCGCCAGTTTCACGCAAGTGAAGCAGGCACAAGTGGCAACACTTGGCTCGGTAAAACGAGTGAACGTTGTCTACCAGGAGTGGTAGTTCAGTTGGTTAGAATACCGGCCTGTCACGCCGGGGGTCGCGGGTTCGAGTCCCGTCCACTCCGCCAGTTCCGACGAGGGTTAGCAGATGAGAGTCTGCTAACCCTTTTGTCTTTTTCGGAACCTGCACTTCGTTGATCCATGCGATCGGCGACCGGTGCCTCCTTCCATTGCCCAGCAACCTGCCAGTGCTCAAGCACCTTGGCCGATCGCATCAGTGAGCGGCAGCCCATTGGCGTTCTTCCCAACTTTGACTCACACCTTAACTCGGCCAAGAGCTCGATGGCCAAGTTGCGATGCCCAGGATGCTCTGTCGAGGAGAAAACTCCTCGTGGACGAGGGAGCGCTCCGTCTGAGATGGGCCCTGCGACACCACTTTATGCGGCCGAGTTACATAGGCCCTCTCACAGTCGAATAAACTCCGCCCCGCTTGCAGCTTGTATTCGTTGCTGCGCCGCCATAGGCAACATGGCGAAATCAACCCAATAGGAACTCACTTGAACCGCATCGAACTCGTCGAAAAAATCGCTACCGCCCACAACCTCAGCAAGGCGGAAGCCGCGCGCGTCCTCGAGACCATCACCAGCACGATCGTTGCTGCCGTGAAGAAGGATGACGCAGTGCAGATCGTCGGCTTCGGCACTTTCAAGCAAGTGGCGCGCGCCGCACGCTCGGGCTTCAACCCCAGCGCCGGCACCAAGATCAAGATCGCCGCACAGAAGGTGCCGAAATTCGTGCCGGGCGCCGCCTTCAAGGCCGCCGTGGACCCGAAGGCTGCAAAGCGCAAGGCCGACAGCAAGGCCGTGGCCGCCAAACCGGCTGCGAAGGCTGCCAAGCCTGCTGCGAAGCCCGCAGCAAAGAAGGCTGCCGCCCCCGCCAAGAAGGCCGTGGCCGCCAAGAAGAAGTAGTTGACGCATTGCCGCGGCTTCGCGCCGCGGATGCCGGGCAAACGCCTGAACCGAAGTGCCCCGCCCAGCGGGGCATTTTTCGTTGGGGCCAGAGCGAGCCGCGCGCCTGCATTTGCGGCGGTTGCCTCCTACATCGCGCCACACGTGGTGCGCTGTAGCTTGGTTTCTTCGAATTCAAGACAAGGGGATCAGAATGCAAAGCACCAAGAACCTCGGCAGCGCGCTCCATGGCCGGCAATCCTTCGATCAAGGCGGTTGCCATGGATGAGATGCTTGAATTTCCCCATGCGGGCTGGACCTTCCTTTGCAGCGCGGAGAAGCTTCCCTCCGGTTCCTTTCAGGCCGTGCTCCGCTACAGGGCGCCGCCGAACGACGATATCCGCATGCTGAAGATCGATCCGGCCGCGGGGCACAGCGTGCGCGAGGCGCTCGAGCGCGCGAAGGCCATGGCTGTGGAGTGGGCCGCGAAGCGAGCCGATGGCGGCAAAGGCGGCGGCTGAGGCGCCGCACGCACGCTGCCGCACGTTAGAGTCGGGCTGATGCCAACTCGCGGCCGCTCGATCGAGGCAGCCTAACAACGATGACGATCATCAAACCAGGCCGGCTTGCCATTCAGGCGCTATTGCTCACGACAGCGGGCGCATGCGCTGCGGGAACGATCACATGCGTTCCCGGGCCTGCCGCCGCATCGGCGCCTTCGCACTGGATCCGCAGGATCGCCATCGACGAGCACTCACGAACCGTCAACATGGACATCGTGCGTTCCAGGACAAAGGACACGGAGACGATGGGGAAGATGAGGGCCGAACTCCTCAGCATGGAGGAGACCCAGTCCGGCGAGCCGGTCTATGTGTTCAACGCCATCCCCAGTGCCGGTAGTGAGGTTACCCATCTCTTCAGGCTGTTCAAAGCCGGGGAGTGGCGTCTGATTGGCGCCGGTGTGACCTTCATGGGCAAGGTGCCTGCGCTGAGAGCGATCGAGCCGGGATTGGTGCTCGATTGCAAGCGCTCCGACCTGGGTTAGCGTTCGTTCCTTATCGCCAGCATGAGCTAGGGAACGTCTGATCAAGTCGTAAATGGGCTTGATGACGAGTGCGCGTATTGTCCCGCTGGACTCTCAGCTCATCGCACCGGGAATCCCATGCGTTTGAAGGCCTCTGTGACCCCTTCACGCTGCCTGCGGGCGCACCTGTCCCATCATCGCAATCAGTTTTTTCCTGGCCATCCACAGGTTCGACAGCGCAAACAGCGTGATCACATGCGCCGTGTTCTTGGCCAGTCCCTTGAACCTCACCTTCGCCAGGCCGAACTGCCGCTTGATCACCCGGAACGGATGCTCCACCTTGGCTCGGATGCTGGACTTCTGATACTCCTGCTTGCGCGCTCTGGCCTTGGCTCGACCGTCGGGCATCTTTGCCATGTCGCTGGGCCGGCCCGCGATGTGCCACTGCACATCGCGCTTCACACGCGCCTGCGCGCCCCGGTAGCCCGAGTCCGCCCACACCGCGTCCTCTTTGCCGTGCAGCAGATCGCTCACCTGTTCCACGTCTGCCTCGTTGGCCGCCGTGGTCGTCACCGTGTGCACCAGCCCCAAGTCTGCGTCCACGCCGATGTGCGCCTTCATCCCGAAGTGCCACTGGTTGCCCTTCTTCGTCTGGTGCATCTCAGGGTCTCGTTCGCCGCTCTCGTTCTTGGTGGAACTGGGCGCCGCGATGATCGTGGCATCCACGATGGAGCCACGCTTCAGGAGCAACCCCTTCCTGGCCAAATGGGCGTTGACCTGCTTGAAGATGTCTTCGGCCAGATCGCTGGCTTCCAGCAGGTGGCGGAAGTTCAGGATGGTCGTCTCGTCAGGGATCGCCTCCAGGCCGAGCCCGGCGAACGCGCGCAGCGAGGCGATCTCATACAGGGCTTCTTCCATCGCCGGGTCGCTCAGCGCGAACCAGTTCTGCATCAAGTGCACACGGAGCATGGCTTCGAGCGGATACGGTCGACGCCCGCGGCCTGCCACCGGGTAGTGCGGCTCGATGACCTTGAGCAGCGCCTTCCACGGCACCACCAGTTCCATCTCGCCAAGGAAGACTTCGCGCCTCGTCTTCTTCCTCTTGCCCGCTTGCTCGGCATCCGCAAAACTGATCTGGCTCATCGCTCGTGCTCCTTTGCAGGGTTCAGTTCTTCATGCAAGAAACGTGCTCTTGTTCAGACCTTCCCTAGGCACAATCGCGCTATGCCAAACATTGCATCCATTCTCAAAGCCGAAATCTCGCGCGTTGCCCGCAAAGAGGTTCGAGCGGAAATCGAGACGCTGAAGAAGGCCTCCGTACACCACAGGGCATTGATCGCCGCTCTGCGTCGCCAAGTGAATGCGTTGGAGAAGGAACTGCGCAACGTTGCCAGCAGTGCCGGCAAGCGTGCTGTGGTTAGCGATGTCGACGAGGCTGCCGAGGCGGGGCCCAAGCGGCGCTTCAGCCCGGCTCGACTGGCTTCGCACCGCAGCAAGCTGGGACTGTCTGCAGCCTCGTACGGCAAGCTCGTCGGTGTGTCGGGCCAGACGATCTACCACTGGGAGCAAGGCAAGGCGCGGCCGCGTGCTGCTCAGCTGGAGCGCCTGGCCTCGGTGCGCGAGTTTGGCAAGCAACAGGCGGCCGAGCGCCTTCAGGCCGACTGAGGCGCCGGTCCCAGGTCGGGGATTACCCGGTCCACTTTCGACGAAAGCTCAAACTATCTTCGGATTGACGAACAGCCAGCGTTAACGCAGGCTGCCGCGAGGGGAGTGTTCATGACGCGAGGGTATTGATCAATGCTGAACAGCACTCGTCAACTGCGCTTGTTGGCGCTTTCTCGCCAGTTCGATCTCGCGGCCCTGATGACCATGCTGGCCGCCATCGGGAGCTGGCTGATGTTCTGGTTCGGCGAATGAACCGGATAGCGCCGGCCTGATCGGCGAAGGCCGTCAGTTGCACTCGAACAAGACGCCCTGTTCCGCAGGTGCCTTGCCAAGCCATCTTGGCGACTGTCCCTTGACGTCGCAGTAGTTCGAGGCCTGCACATAAGTCACGGCACGCAGCACGCCGGGGCGCACTTGCGTGACCTCGTTGGGAGGGGTCGAGCAGCCGGCGAGGACCAGGGCAAGCGGAAGCAGTGTGCGCCAATTCATCGGGCCATTCTAAGACCGGCCGGCAACTGGGCTGGTGTGCGATCCATATAGCGGCATCCGGAATGGTCGCCCGAGCGAGCTGTATGCATATACAGTAAACTACGGGCTTGCCGACCACTTTCTCCTTGACGGGTAAACCGTCCCCGCCGGTCAACCTGTGCGGGGCCTTGATGCATGCCAGCAGATAGGCTTTTTCACACCCAGCCCTCCGGCTGGGTTTTTTTTGCCTGGACCCAGGGCTATAGTCGTCGGCCGCTGCCACATCACAAGAATGCTCGTGTCGGACTCCCTGACTTCCACGCTGACCCGCTACTACGACGCGGTGCCTTATGACTCGCATCCGTTTCCCCAGTCGGCCATGGAGCATCTGGAAGCGCTGGCGTTCCTGTTCGGACTCGACACCCCGCCGCCCGCCGAAGCCCGCGTGCTGGAGCTCGGCTGCGCTGCCGGCGGCAACCTGATTCCCTTCGCTGCGCGCCATCCGGGTGCTCGCGCGGTCGGCGTGGACCTGTCCACCGTGCAGGTGGCGCAGGGCGCGGCGGCCGTCGCCCGGGCGGGACTGTCGAACATCGAACTCAAGGCTTTCGACATCTCGGAGATCGACGCTTCGTTCGGCCAGTTCGACTACATCGTCTGCCACGGCGTGTACAGCTGGGTGCCAGCCCCGGTGCAGGACGCGATCCTGCGCATCTGCGCCGAGAACCTCGCGCCCAAGGGCGTGGCCTACGTCAGCTACAACGTGTACCCCGGCTGGAAGGCCCGCGAGATCGTGCGCGACGCGATGATCCTGCGCGGCGGCCCGCGCGACACGCCGGACGAAAAGCTCGCCTATGCGCGCGGCATGCTCGAGTTCCTCGAAGAGTCGGCCCGTGCCGACAGCGTGCTCAAGAAGACGCTCGAAGAGACGATGCCCATCGTGCGCAGCGCCAACAGCTCTTATCTGCTGCACGAGTTCCTGGAGCCCTGCAACGCGCCGTGCTACTTCAAGGAATTCGTGGCGCGCGCCGAGGCGCGCGGGCTGGCCTACCTGTGCGATGCCGAGCCCTCGACCATGTTCGTGCAGAACTACGGCGACAAGGTGCGCGACCCGTTGCTGCGCGAATGCGGCGGCAGCCAGGTGTTGATGGAGCAGTACCTCGATTTCCTGGTCAACCGCACCTTCAGGCAGACCCTGCTGATGCGGCAGGCGCGCGCCGGAGACATCCGCTACCGGCTGGACCCCGCGCGCATCCGCGCCCTCGAAGTCGCCGGCCTGTTCGCCGCAGAAGGCGGCGCGGAGCTGGCGCTCGATGCCAGCGAACAGCCCTGCGACGCGATCCGTGGGCTGAAGGTCACGCTGCGGCTGCCCATTCACAAGGCCGTCGCGCGCCTGCTCGAGGCGGCGTACCCGGCTTCGATGCCCGTGGAGACGCTGATCGCCGACGCAGCCCGGCTCGTCGGGCAGCCCGCCGCAGCGGTCGACCAGGCGGCCATGTCGATGCTCGAGGAACTGCTGATCCTCGGCGCGCTGCGCTTTCGCCGCACGCCAGTGCCCGCCGCGGCCTCGGTGCCGGGCCTGCCGCGGGCGTTGGCCGCCGTGCGCAGCGCGCCTGGCCTGGCTCCGGCGGCCGGCGCGAACGCCAATGCCTGCAACCAGTGGCATGAGCCCGTGGCACTCACGCTGCTCGAACGCAGCCTGCTGCCGCTGCTCGACGGTACGAACTCGCACGACGCGCTGGCCGAGCATCTCGAAGCCGAAGTGCGCGGCGACCGCCTTCGCTTCGTCAAGGACGACAAGCCGTTGACCGACCCGCAGGCAGTCAAGGCGTTCGCGCGCCAGCAGGTCGAGCTGGCGCTCGATGCCTTGCGGCGCAAGGCTCTGCTTGTGGACTGACCGGAGCGTTACCGTTTTCTTTCTTCAACACAGGACCTACAGAGGAGACTCCTACATGCAAAAAATCCACTGGACCCCGAAGCTGCGCGCCGCCGTCACGGCGGTGCTCGCGCTGGCGGCGGCCGGCGTCTCGAATGCGGCATCGGTGGCGCCCGTCGCGGCCGAGAACGGCATGGTCGTGAGTGCGCAGCACCTGGCGAGCAAGGTCGGCGTCGACGTGCTCAAGCGCGGCGGCAATGCCGTCGACGCGGCGGTGGCCGTGGGCTATGCGCTGGCCGTGGTGTACCCGGCAGCGGGCAACCTCGGCGGCGGCGGCTTCATGACCATTCAGCTGGCCGACGGCCGCAAGACCTTCCTCGACTTCCGCGAGAAAGCGCCGCTGGCCGCCACGGCCAACATGTACCTCGACAAGGACGGCAACGTCATCAAGGGCCTGAGCACCAAGGGCCACCTTGCCGTGGGCGTGCCGGGCAGCGTGTCGGGCATGGAGTACGCGCGCGAGAAGTACGGCACCATGAAGCGCGGCGAGCTGCTCGCCCCGTCGATCCAGCTGGCCGACAAGGGCTTCGCGCTGGAGCAGGGCGACATCGACCTGCTCGGCACCGCCACGGCCGACTTCAAGGAAGACCCGGCCTCGGCCGCCATCTTCTTGAACAAGGGCGAGCCCTACAAGGTGGGCGACAAGCTGGTGCAGAAGGACCTGGCCAAGACGCTGCGCGAAATCAGCGCCAAGGGCACCGACGGCTTCTACAAGGGCTGGGTCGGCAATGCCATCGTGGCGTCCAGCCAGGGCGGCAAGGGCCTGATCACGCAGGCCGACCTCGACCAGTACAAGACGCGCGAACTCGCGCCGGTGGAGTGCGACTACCGCGGCTACCGCGTCGTGTCGGCACCCCCGCCCAGTTCCGGCGGCGTGATCATCTGCGAAATGCTCAACATCCTCGAGGGCTATCCGCTCAAGGACCTGGGCTACCACTCGGCGCAGGCCGTGCACTACCAGATCGAAGCCATGCGCCACGCCTACGTGGACCGCAACAGCTACCTGGGCGACCCCGACTTCGTGAAGAACCCGCTCGACCGCCTGCTCGACAAGGGCTACGCCGAGAAGATCCGCGCCGTCATCGATCCGAAGAAGGCAGGCGTCTCCAAGGACATCAAGCCCGGCGTCGCGCCGCATGAAGGCAGCAATACCACCCATTACTCGATCGCCGACAAATGGGGCAACGCGGTTTCTGTGACCTACACGCTGAACGACTGGTTCGGCGCCAAGATCACCGCCGCCAAGACCGGCGTGCTGCTGAACGACGAGATGGATGACTTCACCTCGAAGGTGGGCGTGCCCAACCTGTACGGGCTGGTGCAGGGCGAGGCCAACAAGATCGAGCCGGGCAAGCGCCCGCTGAGCTCGATGAGCCCGACCATCGTGTCCAAGGACGGCAAGCCCGTCATGGTGGTCGGCACGCCGGGCGGCAGCCGCATCATCACGGCGGTGATGCTGACCATGATCAACGCCATCGACTACGGCATGAACGTGCAGGAAGCAGTGGATGCCCCGCGCTTCCACCAGCAGTGGCTGCCCGACGTCACCAACGTCGAAGCCTATGCGCTGAGCCCCGACACCCGCAAGATCCTGACCGACATGGGCCACAACCTGGGCGTGCCGCAGCCGGCCAACCACCTCGCGGCCATCATCGTCGGCGCGCCGTCGCTGGGCGGCAAGCCGGTCGGCAACAACCGCTTCTACGGCGCCAACGACCCACGCCGCAACACCGGCCTGGCAGCGGGCTACTGAACCTGCGGCACACTCGAAGGCGGTCGTGCCCTTGACGGCGCGGCCGCTTTTTTCATTTTTCATGCACCTGCAAGACATCCTCTACACCCAGGGCTTCGGCACGCGCCGCGTGTGCGCGGGGCTGGTCCAGCAAGGCCACGTGACCATCGGCGGCCAGGCGGTGACCGATCCGTTCGCCGATCTCGATCCCGAGGGGCTTCTCTACACGGTCCAGGGCACGGCCTGGGCCTATCACGAGAAGGCCTACCTGATGCTGCACAAGCCGGCCGGCACCGAGTGCTCGCAGAAGCCCTCGACCTACCCGAGCATCTACACGCTGCTGCCTTCGCCGCTGCGCCTGCGCCCCAACAAGGGAGCGGTACAGGGCGTGCAGGCCATCGGCCGGCTCGACCAGGACACCACCGGCCTGCTGCTTTTGACCGACGACGGCCAGTTCATCCACAAGATGGGATCGCCCAAGCACCACGTGCCCAAGGTCTACGAGGTGACGGCCAAGCATCCGGTGGACGAGGCGCAGATCGCGAAGCTGCTGGCCGGCGTGGTGCTCGACGACGACCCGAAGCCCGTGCGAGCCGCCGCCTGCGAGTCCTACAGCCCGCTGCACCTGCGGCTCACCCTCACCGAGGGCAAGTACCACCAGGTCAAGCGCATGCTGGCCGCGGTCGGCAACCGGGTCGAGGGGCTGCACCGCTCGCGCATCGGCGACCTCGCGCTGCCGGAAGACCTGGCCCCGGGGCAGTGGCGCTGGCTCACCGCCGAGCAGGTCGCCGCGCTGCGCGCACCGGCCAAGTCCGCCAAAGCCGCCAAAGCCGCCAAGCTTTCGGAGTAACAGGCGCTGACAGGGGGAGAAAGACGGGTTTCCAGGTCAGCCAGTCTTAATGCTCGACCGTTAAGATCGCCAGCTCTCTCTCGGAACCTTCCCTTGCGACTTCCAGCCCGCCCGAACGGCCGCATCGCGGCCTTCCTGTTTTCCTGCATGACGGCCCTGGCGGCACACACCGCCGCCGCCGCGCCGGCAGAGCCTCCCCCGATCTTCGTGCTCAACTCGCTGGATGCCAGCGTGAGCGTGATCAACCCGGTCGACTGGAGCGAAAAACAACGCATCACCACCGGCAAGGAGCCGCACCACATCTACATGACGCCCGACGAGAAGTCGGTCATCGTGGCCAATTCGGCGGGCGACTCGCTGACCTTCCTCAACCCCCGCACGGCCGAGGTGCAGCGGGTGGTGTACGGCATCATCGACCCCTACCAGCTGCAGTTCTCGCGCGACATGAAGTGGTTCGTCACGGCGGGCAACCGCCTGAACCACGTCGACGTGTACCGCTGGGACGGCAAAGACCTCAAGCTGGCCAAGCGCATCGCCACCGGCAAGACGCCCAGCCACATCTGGATCGACAACACCAGCACCATCGCGTACGTGACGATGCAGGACAGCGACGAAATGATCGCGGTCGACCTGCCTTCTCAGACCGTCAAGTGGCGCACCGCCACCGGCCCGATGCCGGCGGACATCTTCGGCACCCACAACGACAAGACGCTGCTCGTGGGCCTGACCGGCGGCGACGGCGTGCAGGTGTTCGACGTGGAGGGCGCGCAGCCCAAGCTGGTCGGCAAGATCCCCACCGGCAAGGGCGCCCACGCGTTCCGCTCGGCCGGCGACGGCAAGACCGTGTTCGTGAGCAACCGCGTGGCCAACACCATCAGCCGCATCGACCTGGCGACGCTCAAGGTCGTCGCCACCTATGCGGTGCCGGGCGGTCCCGACTGCATGGACGTGTCGGCCGACGGCAAGACGCTGTACGTGACCTCGCGCTGGGCCAAGAAGCTCACCGTGGTCGATCTCGTCGGCCAGAAGGTGGTGCGGCAGGTCAACGTGGGACGCTCGCCGCACGGCGTCTGGACGCTGGACCATGGCAAGCGCACGTAGGCGCGCCGGCGCGGCCGTGCTGCTGGCGCTGGCCTGCGGCACGGTGGTGCCGGGCGCCTGGGCGCAGCAGCAGGCCGCCACCTGCGAAAAGCCCGTCTACCTGACCTTCGACACCGGCCACATGGGCATCGCCCCGCTGGTGGCCGACGTGCTCAAGCGGCAAAACGTGCGCGTCACCTTCTTCGCCGCCGCCGAGCGCACCCAGACCGACGGCGACAGCCTCGACGACCACTGGGCGCCCTGGTGGAAGGCGAGGGCGGCCGAAGGCAACGAGTTCGGCTCCCACACCTACGACCACGCCTACTGGCGCGCCGACGTCAAGGGCACGCCGCCGAGCTTCCGCATCAAGCCTTCGGCCGGCCCGCAGAACGGCAAGGAATCGACCTGGAGCGCGGCCGAGTACTGCGCCAACATCCGCAAGTCGTCCGACCGGCTGGCCGCCATCACCGGCAAGAAGCCGCTGCCGCTGTACCGCGCGCCGGGCGGCAAGACCTCGCCCGCGCTGCTGGCGGCAGCCGAGGGCTGCGGCTACAAGTACGTCGGCTGGGCGCCCGCCGGCTTCCTCGGCGACGAACTGCCGAGCGAGAAGTTCAGCAACGCGAAGCTGCTCACGCAGGCGCTCGACACCATCCGCCCCGGCGACATCCTGCTCGCGCACCTGGGCATCTGGTCGCGCAAGGATCCGTGGGCGCCGGCCAACCTCGAGCCGCTGATCGTCGGCCTCAAGGCCAAGGGCTTCTGTTTCCAGACGCTGCGCCAGCACCCGGATTACCGCGCCTGGATCGCATCCCACTCCTGAGTTCGCGCCATGATCGATTGGCTGACTGACGCTTTTTCTGCCCTCCAGGGCTGGTTCTTCGAGGCTGTCGTGCAGCCGCTGGTGTTTGCCGTGGGCCTCGGCGGCTGGACCGAAGATGCATTCGACGCCACCGGCTGGCTGCTGGTCGGGGTCATCCAGATCCTGGTGCTGATCGCCATCATCGGGCCGCTGCAGCGCTGGCGCTCGGTGGAGCCCGTGGTCGACCGCCATGCCATCCGCATCGACGTGCTGTACACGCTGATCCACCGGCTCGGGCTGTTCCGGCTGGCCATCTTCTTCACGCTGCAGCCTTTCTTCGACGACGCCATGGGCGCGCTGCGCACGGCGGGGTGGGGCACCTTCCACCTCGACGAGGTCTGGCCCGGCGTGACCGACGTGCCGGTGATCGCCTTCGCGATCTATCTCGTGGTGCTCGACTTCGTGGGCTACTGGATCCACCGCGGCCAGCACCAGTTCAACTGGTGGTGGGGCCTGCACTCGCTGCACCATTCGCAGCGCCAGATGACGATGTGGAGCGACGACCGCAACCACCTGCTCGACGACATCGTCCACGACACGCTCATCGTCATCGTGGCGCAGCTCATCGGCGTGGCGCCGGGGCAGTTCATCGCGTTCGTGGCCTTCACCCAGCTCAGCGAGAGCCTGCAGCATGCCAACCTGCGGCTGAGCTTCGGCGCCATCGGCGAGCGGCTGTGGATCAGCCCGCGCTTTCACCGGTTGCACCACAGCATCGGGCTGGGCCATGAATCGAACGGCAGGAGCACGCTCGGCGGCCACAACTTCGGCGTGCTGCTGCCCTGGTGGGACATGATGTTCGGCACCGCCAACTTCGAGAACCGCTACGACCCCACCGGCATCCGCGACCAGGTGGAGCCCGGCACCGACGGGCGCGTGCGCGAGTACGGCCGGGGGTTCTGGGCCCAGCAGTGGCTCGGCCTGAAGCGAATGGTCGGACGCGCTTGAGGGTCACCGGCCCCTGACGGCGCCGCTCCAGGCGTTATCCTCGCTGCCTCATGCGCCTGCTCCTCGACTCCTTCTGGCGCGCGGTCGCCTATTGCATGCTGCCGCGCGTGATCGTGCTGTCGCTGCTGCCCCTGGGGTTGATGGTGGTGCTCGCCGCGGGCCTCGGCTATTTCTACTGGGAAGCCGCCGTGGCCTGGACGCGCGGCGCGCTCGATGCTTGGCCTTTGCTGGCCAGCTTCTGGGCCTGGATCGGCCGGCTTTTCTCGAGCGACGTGACGGCCATGCTGGCGCCGCTGGTGGTGGTGTTTGCCGCCACGCCGCTGATCGTGGTGGTTTCGCTGCTCGTCGTGGCCGGCTTCATGGCTCCCGCGCTCACCCGGCTGGTGGGCGAACGCCGCTTTCCCTCGCTGGAGCAGAAGAAGGGCGCCTCCTTCTTCGGCAGCGTGGCCCGCTCGTCGCCGTCACCATCCTGGCGCTGGTCGCCCTCGTGGTGTCGATGCCGCTGTGGCTCATTCCGCCGCTCGTGCTCATCCTGCCGCCGCTCATCTGGGGCTGGCTCACCTACCGCGTGATGAGCTTCGACGCACTGGCCGAGCACGCCAGCCCCGAGGAGCGTGCCACCCTGCTGCGCACGCACCGGCTGCCGCTGCTGTGCGTGGGCGTGCTGTGCGGCTACCTGGGCGCGGCGCCGAGCATCGTCTGGGCCTCGGGCCTGCTGTTCGCCGCCGCTTTCTTCGTGCTGGTGCCGATCGCCATCTGGATCTACACACTGGTCTTCGCCTTTTCGGCGCTCTGGTTCGCGCACTACTGCCTCGACGCGCTCGCGCAACTGCGTGCCCAGCGCGCGGTGGCCGCGGCGGCGCCGGGTGCCGAAGGCGCCCCGGCCCTCGCGGCCGCGGAAGCCAACAGGGCCGCTCTTTCTCAATGGGGTTCACCATGACACGCGCATTCGGTCTCATCGTCGTCGGCGACGAGATCCTCTCCGGCAAGCGGGCCGACAAGCACATGGCCAAGGTCATCGAGCTGCTCGCCGCACGCGGCCTGCAGCTCAGCTGGACCGAGTACGTGGGCGACGAGCCCGCGCGCATCACCGCCGCGCTGGAGCGGGCCTTTGCCTCCGGCGACATCGTCTTCTCGACCGGCGGCATCGGCGCCACGCCCGACGACCACACCCGCCAGTGCGCCGCCAAGGCCCTGGGCGTGCCGCTCGCGCTGCACCCCGAGGCCGAACTGCTGATTCGCGAGCGCATGCAGGACACCGCGCGCGAGCAGGGCGTGCCCTACGAGCCCGACCGCGCCGACAACGTGCACCGGCTCAACATGGGCGTGTTCCCGCAGGGCGCCACGCTCATCCTCAATCCGTACAACAAGATCCCCGGCTTCAGCGTCGGCGACGTGCATTTCGTGCCGGGCTTCCCGGTCATGGCCTGGCCGATGATCGAGTCCGTGCTCGACGCCCGCTACGCCGAGCTGTTCACCCGCAACGCGGTCGCCGAGAAGTCGGTGATCGTTTTCGGTGCCATGGAAGCCACCCTGACACCGCTGATGCAGGCCATCGAAGACACGCACGCCGGCGTCAAGGTGTTCAGCCTGCCCAGCGTCGACCACCCCCAGTACGGGCGGCACATCGAGCTGGGCGTCAAGGGCGACCCTGCCCGGCTCGATGCCGCCTATGCCCAGCTGATCGAAGGCCTGCACACCTTTGATGCCAAGCTGGGCCCTGAATTGGTGCGTTAATTCTTATTGCACCAATGTGGTGATATTTCTTGGTCATTTGTGGTTCGCTTTGGTGAACAAGGCCTCATCCAGAGAGGTGACAATGGCACAGAAACTGCATCCCTCGTCCCTGTATTCCTAACCACCATCCAACTCCAGGAGAAACTGATGGCAAAGACCGTCGCCGATGTACTCAAGCTCGTCAAGGAAAACGAGGTCAAGTTCGTCGACTTCCGCTTCACCGACACCCGCGGCAAAGAGCAGCACGTGACCGTGCCGGTCTCGGCTTTCGATGAAGACAAATTCACCTCGGGCCACGCATTCGACGGCTCGTCCATCGCCGGCTGGAAGGGTATCGAAGCCTCGGACATGCAGCTCATGCCCGACCCCAACACCGCCAACATCGACCCCTTCTTCGAAGAAACGACGCTGATCCTGACCTGCGACGTGATCGACCCCGCCGACGGCAAGGCCTACGAGCGCGATCCGCGTTCGCTCGCCAAGCGCGCAGAGGCGTACATGAAGGCCTCGGGCCTGGGCGACACCGCCTTCTTCGGTCCGGAACCCGAATTCTTCGTGTTCGACGGCGTCCGCTGGAAGAACGACATGTCGGGCTGCTTCGTGAAGATCGAATCCGAAGAAGCCTCGTGGAACACCGACAAGGAATACGAGCACGGCAACACCGGCCACCGTCCCGCGGTCAAGGGCGGCTACTTCCCGGTTCCCCCGGTCGACAGCTTCCAGGACATGCGCTCGGAAATGTGCCTGGTACTCGAATCGCTCGGCATCCCGGTCGAAGTGCATCACCATGAAGTGGCCAACGCCGGCCAGATGGAACTCGGCACCAAGTTCAGCACGCTCGTGCAGCGCGCCGACTGGGTCCAGCTGCAGAAGTACGTGATCCACAACGTGGCCCACGCCTACGGCAAGACCGCCACCTTCATGCCCAAGCCCATCGTCGGCGACAACGGCTCCGGCATGCACGTGCACCAGTCGGTCTGGAAGGACGGCAAGAACCTGTTCGCAGGCGACGGCTACGCAGGCCTGTCGGACTTCGCGCTGCACTACATCGGCGGCATCATCAAGCACGCCCGTGCCCTGAACGCCATCACGAACCCCGGCACCAACAGCTACAAGCGCCTGGTGCCCGGCTTCGAAGCCCCGGTGAAGC
This sequence comes from Variovorax sp. efr-133-TYG-130, assembly GCF_030208835.1. Classification (NCBI taxonomy): domain Bacteria; kingdom Pseudomonadati; phylum Pseudomonadota; class Betaproteobacteria; order Burkholderiales; family Comamonadaceae; genus Variovorax; species Variovorax sp. efr-133-TYG-130. Next base: position 181,181 of record NZ_JARVTD010000037.1, read on the forward strand.
TGGCCTACTCGGCCAAGAACCGCTCGGCCTCGATCCGCATCCCGTTCGTGGCCAACCCGAAGGGCCGCCGCGTCGAAGCGCGCTTCCCCGATCCGCTGATGAACCCGTACCTGGGCTTCGCCGCGCTGCTGATGGCCGGCCTGGACGGCGTGGAAAACAAGATCCACCCGGGCGAAGCCGCCAGCAAGGACCTGTACCACCTGCCGCCGGAAGAAGACGCGCTGATCCCGACCGTCTGCCACAGCCTCGACCAGGCCCTGGAATACCTGGACAAGGACCGTGCGTTCCTGACCAAGGGCGGCGTGTTCACCGACGCGTACATCGACGCGTACATCGAACTGAAGATGCAGGAAGTCACGCGCTTCCGCATGGCGACGCACCCCGTCGAGTTCGACATGTACTACTCGCTCTGATCGACGAGCAAACAGCCTTCACAGGCATGTAAGTCAAAAGGACGGCCTCGGCCGTCCTTTTTCCTTGGGGCGGAACATCGGGGCTCCGGGTGCGTCGAATTGCATGAAAATGCGCCTTTGTCGCGCCTCCATCGATACACATGAAGACAGCTTCTCTCTTTTTCCTGGCCGGTTCACTCCTGATCGCGTTGCCGGCGGTTGCGCAGGAACGCGTCTGGCGCTGCGGCAACGAATACACGAACAACGCGACCGTGGCCCAGCAAAAGGGCTGCAAGGTCCTCGAAGGCGGCAACGTCACGGTGGTGCAGGGGACCCGGGCTTCGGGTGGCGGATCGGCATCGTCGTCCTCGGGTACTGCTTCCACGGCGGCGCGCGCGCCGGCCGGCAGCCCGCGCGTCGAAGGCGTCGACCAGCGCGCCCGCGATGGCGAGGCCCGCTCCGTGCTCGAGTCCGAGCTCAAGAAGGCCGAGGCCCGCCAGGCCGAGCTGCTGAAGGACTACAACAACGGCGAGCCCGAGAAGCAGGGCAGCGAAGGCCGCAACTACCAGAAGTACCTCGACCGCGTGGCCGAAATGAAGGCCGAGATCGCGCGCAACGAGAGCGACATCGCCGGCATCCGCCGCGAAATCAACCGGCTGCCGCCCCGGCAGCAGTAACCAACAGCAAGCGCAAGCAAGAAACCTCTATGGCATTCGGGAAGAAGGCGACCGGCGCCAATCCGCGCTTCCAGTCCTTCGACCTGCTGTCCACCCTGATCGCGGTGGTCAACAGCAACGGCTCCGTGCTGTTTGCCAACGCAGGCCTCGAAGACGCACTAGGCACCTCGCGCCGCACGCTGGAAGGCTCGCAGTTCGGCGCGTGCTTCCATGAGCCGCAGGTGCTGCGCACCGCCATCGACGGCGCGAGCAGCAACGACTTTGCGACGCTGCGCTACGAGGCCTTCCTGCGCCGCGTCAACCACGAGCTCATGCCCGTGCAGGTCACGCTCGCGCAGGGCGAGAAGAAGGGCGAGCTCATCATCGAGATGTCGCCGCTCGAGCAGCAGGTGCGGCAGGACCGCGAAGAGCGGCTCATCGACCAGGCGCAAGCCAACAAGGAACTCATCCGCAACCTGGCGCACGAGATCAAGAATCCGCTGGGCGGCATCCGCGGCGCGGCGCAGCTGCTGCAGATGGAGGTCGAGTCGCGCGACCTCATCGAATACACGCAGGTCATCATCCACGAGGCCGACCGGCTGCAGACGCTGGTCGACCGCCTGCTGGCGCCGCACCGCCGTCCGCATGTGGTGGGCGACGTCAACATCCATGAAGTGTGCGAGCGCGTGCGCTCCGTGATCCTCGCGGAGTTCCCGCGCGACCTGCACATCGAGCGCGACTTCGACGTCTCCATTCCCGAGTTCCGCGGCGACCGCGAGCAGCTCATCCAGGCCACGCTCAACATCGTCCACAACGCCGCACAGGCGCTGGCCGAGCGCCGCGCGGCGGGCGATGCGCAGATCACTTTCAAGACCCGCGTGGCGCGTCAGGTGATTTTCAACAAGCAGTGGTATCGATTGGCACTGGAATTGCATGTAATCGACAATGGACCGGGTGTGCCGGACACGATCAAGGACCGCATCTTCTATCCGCTCGTATCGGGCAGGGAAGGCGGGACCGGGCTGGGATTGACGCTCGCACAAACTTTTGTGCAACAGCATCACGGCGTGATCGAGTGCGACAGCGTCCCGGGCCGAACCGATTTCAAGATATTGATACCGCTGCCCTAGCGCAGCCACCGGCAACAGAGGAGATGCATGAAGCCGATCTGGATAGTTGATGACGACCAATCGATTCGCTTCGTGCTCGAGAAGGCTCTGCTGCGCGAAGACCTGCCCACGCGCAGTTTCACCAACACGCGCGAGGTGCTCGCCGCACTCGAGCAGGCCGCCGACGACGAACAGCAGGGCCCCCAGGTACTGGTGAGCGACATCCGCATGCCCGGCGGCTCCGGGCTCGACCTGCTCGACAAGATCAAGGCCAAGCACCCGGGCCTGCCCGTCATCATCATGACGGCGTTTTCCGACCTCGACAGCGCCGTCTCGGCGTTCCAGGGCGGCGCATTCGAATACCTGCCCAAGCCCTTCGACCTGCCGCGCGCGGTCGAACTCATCCGCCGTGCCGTCGACGAAAGCCAGCGCGAGGAAGTGGCCGAGGAGCGCATGGTCGCCGCGCCCGAAATGCTCGGCCAGGCCCCTGCGATGCAGGACGTGTTCCGCGCCATCGGACGGCTCTCCCAGAGCAACGTCACGGTGCTCATCACCGGCGAATCGGGCTCGGGCAAGGAACTGGTGGCGCGCGCGCTGCACAAGCACTCGCCGCGCGCCAACGGCCCCTTCGTGGCCATCAACACCGCAGCCATTCCCAAGGACCTGCTCGAGAGCGAACTGTTCGGCCATGAGCGCGGCGCCTTCACCGGCGCGCAGACCATGCGCCGCGGCCGCTTCGAGCAGGCCGAGGGCGGCACGCTCTTCCTCGACGAAATCGGCGACATGCCCTTCGACCTGCAGACGCGCCTGCTGCGCGTGCTGAGCGATGGCCATTTCTACCGCGTGGGCGGCCACAACTCGGTGAAGGCCAACGTGCGCGTCATCGCGGCCACCCACCAGGACCTGGAGCAGCGCGTCAAGCTCGGCGGCTTCCGCGAAGACTTGTTCCACCGCCTCAACGTGATCCGCCTGCGCCTGCCGGCGCTGCGCGAACGCGGCGAAGACGTGCCCGCGCTCACGCGCCACTTCCTGCAGGTGAGCGCGCGCCAGCTCGGCGTGGAGCCCAAGCGCATTTCCGATGCCGCGCTGACCAAGCTCGCGGCGTTCAGCTTCCCGGGCAACGTGCGCCAGCTCGAGAACATCTGCCACTGGCTGACGGTGATGGCGCCGGCCCAGTTGATCGAGGCCAAGGACCTGCCGCCCGAAGTGATGGCGGTGGGCACCGCGGCCAGCGAGGCGCATGCTGCGCCGGAAGCTGCCCCGCAGGCCCCGGCCATCGCGAGCCCGCTGGTTGCGCCCCCGGCGGCCTTCGGCGACGCGCCCGCCGTCGCGCATGTTCACGCCGAGGCCGCCGAAAGCCCCGCGCTGGTGAGCAGCTGGGAGAGCGGCCTCGAGGTCGAGGCCCAGGCCCTGCTGGCCGCCGGCCGTACCGACGTGTGGGACGTGCTCTCGCGCCGCTTCGAGTCCAGGCTCATCCTCACCGCGCTGGCCAACACGCGCGGGCGGCGCATCGAGGCCGCGCAGAAGCTGGGCATCGGGCGCAACACCATCACCCGGAAAATCCAGGAACTCGGCATCGAATGAAAAAGGCCCCTCAGGGCCTTTTTCTTTGCCTCTGCCCGGTTGCCTGTTACCTGCTGCGCTGTCCCAGCGTCAGCGAGTCGATCTGGAACTTGCCGCTCTTGTCCCAGAGCCAGGTGTCGACATAGGTGTGGCCGCCGAGCTTGCCCGGGCTCGGCAGCGGCGACGTCGCCTTGATGAGCTCCGCGATCATCGGCGCCACTTCCGGCGCATGGCTCGGTGTGCGGCTGAAGGTCACGTTGACCACCTTGCCGCTCGCGTCGATGTCGGTCTCGACCACCACCACGGCATACACCAGCGGCGGGATCTTGCCCTTGTAGATGCGGTTGGCGTAGGCCTTGTAGATGTGCTGCGCGCCGATCTTGCGGTAGGCCCGCACGGCGGGCGTCTGCGCGGTGATGAGCCGTACCGTGGGTACGTCGCGCCCGCTGGGCGCGGCCTCGTCGGTGGGCGCCGTCGCGGTGCTGCCCTTGCCGCCTTCGTCGGCCTTGTCGGCCGGCTTGAACAGCGAGCACGACGCCAGCGCGAAGGCTGCCGCGGCGATGACCAGAAAGCGGCAGGACCGGCCCGCCGCGCCTGCTTCGATTCCCGCGCCTGTTTTCATCGGATCAGGCACCCTGGTCGAGGTCCAGCACCACGGGCGCGTGGTCGCTCGGCTTTTCCCATTTGCGCGGCACGCGGTCGACCACGCAGCCCTTCACGCGCGGCACCAGCGGCTCGCTCACCAGGATGTGGTCGATGCGCAGGCCGCGGTTCTTCTGGTAGCCCAGCATGCGGTAGTCCCACCACGAGAAGCTCTTCTCGGGCTGCTCGAACATGCGGAAGCTGTCGGTCAGGCCCAGGTCGAGCAGCGCCTTGAAGTGCTTGCGCTCCTCGGTCGTGTGGTGGATGGTTTCCTTCAGGCCCACCGGGTCGAAGCTGTCGCGGTCTTCCGGCGTGATGTTGAAGTCGCCCAGCAGCACGAGGTTCGGGTTGGCCACCATCTCCTGGCGCAGCCAGTCGCGCAGCGCGTCGAGCCACTTCATCTTGTACTCGAACTTGTCGCTGCCCGGCGCCTGGCCGTTCACGAAGTAGCCGTTGACCACGCGCAGCGGACCCGAGGGCGTTTCAACCGTGGCCGCGATCACGCGCGACTGGTCGTCGGTGAACCCGCCGATGTTCTTCACCACGTCGCGCACTGGCGCGAGGCTCAGGATGGCGACGCCGTTGTAGGTTTTCTGGCCGAACACCGCCGCTTCATAGCCGGCCGACTTGAGCACCTCGAGCGGGAACTTGTCGTCGGTCATCTTCAGTTCCTGCAGGCACAGCACATCGACCGGGTTGGCGATGAGCCAGTCGAGCACGTGCTGCAGGCGCGCGGTGAGGGAGTTGACGTTCCAGGTGGCTATCTTCATGGGGCTTGCAACTTGTTGCTTTCGAAACAAGTCCTTGGGTTTTTGCGGTGCATCCCTCACAGCATATCGCGCAAACCCGGCGCCCTCGCGCCCGCGGGGCCTATGCGGCCAGTGCCCGCATTTCCGCGATCAGGTCGGCCTTGCCCTCGAAGCCGATGCCCGGCAGCGGCGGCAGCGTGACGTAGCCGTTGTCGACCTTCACGCCATCGGGGAAGCCGCCGTAGGGCTGGAACAGGTCGGGGTAGCTCTCGTTGCCGCCCAGGCCCAGGCCCGCCGCGATGGCCAGCGACATCTGGTGGCCGCCGTGCGGAATGCAGCGCGATGCCGACCAGCCGTTCTCCTTCAGCATGTCGAGCGTGCGCAGGTACTCCACCAGGCCGTAGCTGAGCGCGCAGTCGAATTGCAGCCAGTCGCGGTCGGGCCGCATGCCGCCGTGGCGGATCAGGTTGCGCGCGTCCTGCATCGAGAACAGGTTCTCGCCCGTGGCCATCGGGCCGGCATACACCTCGCCGAGCTTGGCCTGCAGTTCGTAGTCGAGCGGGTCGCCGGCTTCCTCGTACCAGAACAGCGGGTACTGCGACAGCGCGCGGCCGTAGTCGATGGCGGTCTGCAGGTCGAAGCGGCCGTTGGCGTCCACCGCGAGTTGCTGGCCGGGGCCGAGGATCTTCAGCACCGACTCGATGCGCTCGCAGTCTTCGGCCAGCGTGGCGCCGCCGATCTTCATCTTCACCACCGAGTAGCCGCGCTCCAGGTAGCTGGTCATCTCGCGCTGCAGGCCTTCCACGCCCTTGCCGGGGTAGTAGTAGCCGCCCGCCGCGTAGACGAACACGCGCGGGTCCGGCTTGCCGGTGCCGTAGCGCTCGGCCAGCAGCTGGTAGAGCGGCTTGCCCGCGATCTTGGCGGTGGCGTCCCACACGGCCATGTCGATGGTGCCCACCGCCACAGAGCGCTCGCCGTGGCCGCCGGGCTTCTCGTTGATCATCATGCGGGCCCAGATCTTGTGCGGATCGAGGTTCTCGCCGGTCTCGTCGAGCAGCGACGCGGGCTCGGCCTCGAGCAGGCGCGGCAGGAAGCGCTCGCGGATCAGCCCGCCCTGGCCGTAGCGTCCGTTCGAATTGAAGCCGTAGCCGATGACCGGCTTGCCGTCGCGGATCACGTCGGTGACCACGGCCACCAGGCTCAGGGTCATCTTCGAGAAGTCGATGTAGGCGTTGCGGATGTCCGACTTGATGGGACGCGTGGACTCGAGGATGTTGACGATTTTCATGATCGGTCTGGGTGGATGGAAAAGGAAAGGAGATTCAGCGGTGCAGAGACGAACCGCCGCAGATGGCGACGTCCTGCCCCGTGATGGCCGCCGCCGGCGGCGAAAGAAGAAAGCCCACCAGGGCCGCGATTTCTTCCGGCTGGATCAGCCGGCCGATGGGCGGCATGCGCGGCGCGCTGCCGGCGCGTGCCGGGTCCTGCAGCATCGAGGTCTGCGTCGCGCCGGGCGACACCACGTTGACGGTCACGCCCTGCGCCGCGACCTCCGCCGCCCAACTGCGCGCCAGCGCGATCAACGCGGCCTTGGTCGCGGCGTACTGGCCGCGGCCGGGCAGGCCCTGCGCGACGCGGCTGCCGACGAACACGACGCGGCCCTTGCCGCGCGCTGCCATCGCGGGCACGAGCGCATCGGCCAGCCGCGTGGCCGCATCCACGTGCAGCCGCCACATCAGCTCGCCGCCCGCGTGGTCGAGCGCGCCCAGCTCTCCGACACGCAGCACGCCGGCCGCATGCACCAGCGCATCGGCGTCCTGGAGCGCAGCTGCCGCGCGCGCGATGGCGTCGGCATCGCACAGGTCGACGGCTACATGCATGAAGCCCGCGTGAGACAGCGTCGGCTCGGCGAGGTCGAGCCCGCTCACGCGCCAGCCCGCCTCCAGCAGATGCGACGCGATGGCCCGGCCGATGCCGCCGCTGCTGCCCGTCACCACCGCATGCGGCGCTGTCGCGGCTTCATTCGACATGGATGTTGCCCTCCACGATGATCTTCTTCGAGCGCGCCATGTCCTCGGCCTGGAACTTCGCGAAGTCCTCGACGCTGCCCGGCGTCAGCAGCAGGCCCTGCGCACCCAGCGTCTCGCGCATGTCGGTGCCCAGTGCCTTGTTGACCTCGGCGTTCAGCCGCTGCGTGATGGCCGCGGGCAGCTTGGCCGGCCCCCACAGGCCGTACCAGCTGTAGAACTCGTAGCCCGGAATGCTCTCGCCCACCGTGGGCACGTTCGGCAGGCTGGAGGCGCGCGTGGCAGAGGTCACGGCAATCACCTTCACCATGCCGCTCTTGTGGTACTGCAGCGAGCCGAGGATGGGGTCGATGAAACCGTCGATCTGCCCGCCGATCAGGTCCTGGAAGGCAGGCGCCGTTCCCTTGTACGGCACGATCAGGTAGTCGAGCCCGCCGCCCGCGCGCTTGAGCAGCTCGGTCGACAGGTGGCCCGCCGATCCGATGGAGCCCACCGCGAAGGTCATCTTGCCGGGGTGCGCCTTGGCGTACGCGATGAGCGACTTCACGTCAGTCACCGGCAGGTTCTTGTTGACCGCCACCGACAGCGGCGCCTTGGCCACCAGCGCCACCGGCGTGAAGTCGCGCGTCACCTCGTAGGGCACGGCCTTCATCGTCATCGGCGCGGTGGTGAAGGTCGATGCGTTGAACAGCAGCGTGTAGCCGTCGGCCGGAGCCTTCGACACCACGTCGGCGCCGATGATGCCGTTGCCGCCGGCGCGGTTCTCCACGATGAAGGTCTGGCCCGTCTGCTCCCCGAGCTTCTGCGCCAGCAGGCGGCCGATGGTGTCCAGCGTGCCGCCCGGCGGAAACGGAATCACCATGCGCACGGGGCGGCTCGGCCAGGTCTGGGCGAGGCCGGCGGTGGACGCCGCGGCCAGCGCGAGGGCGGCCAGCGTGGCCCGCAGGAAATGGTTGCGTTGCATGTCTCTTGTCTCCTTGTGGTTCTTCGTCGGGGCATCGCGGGTGCCGCGGCCCCGTGGGCTCAGCGCTTCGACAGCCCGGCCTGCTCGACGGCCGCGCGCAGCGCGTCCATCTCGCGCGCGTTCGGCGCTTCGGTCGGCGGGCGCACGGTGGCGTTGTCGAGCACGCCCGCCAGGAACATGCCGCCCTTCATGCGCGCATGCGCCTCGCCGGTCGGCTCGCCGCCGCCGTACACCGCGTCTTTCAGCGGCGTGATGAGTGCCTGCACCGCCATCGCCTTCTTCAGGTCGCCGGCCTTCACCGCGTTCCACAGGTCGATGATCAATTGCGGAATGAAGGTCGCGAAGCCGACCAGCGCGCCGTCCACGCCCTGCACCATCGATGCGAGCAGGTATTCGTCGTGGCAGGTCAGGATGGCCTTCGACGCATCGGCTTCGCGGATCGCCTGGATGTCGCGGGCGTACTTGTTCATGTCGCGCTGGCCCACCTTGAAGGCCTGCAGGTAGGGCAGGCGGGCCAGTTCGGCCAGCAGCTGCGACGAGTAAGAGGCGCGCGTCCATGCCGGGTACACGTGGCAGACCAGGTCCAGCTCCGGCGCGGCGCGGTGGATGGCCTCGAAGTACTGCAGCGCATGCCCGGGCGTGAAGCCGAAGCGCAGCCAGTGGTGCGGCGGCATCACGTCCAGCGCCACCGCGCCGGCGGCTTGCGCGGCGCGGGCGTGCTCGGCGGCCTCGGCCAGGCCCTCGCACACGATCGACGAGATCACCGGCATGCGGCCGCGCAGCTCGTCGGCCACGATGCGCGTCACCTCGGCGCGCTCCGAAGGCGTGAGCGAGAACACCTCGCCGGTGTGGCCGTTGGTCATGATCGCCACCGCGCCGTCATGGCCGGTGAGCCACGAGGCCAGCTTGCGCAGCGCCGGTTCGTCGATGCGGTGGTCGGCCGTGAAGGGGCAGGAAATGGCGGGGATGATCCCGCGATAATTCGCGATGGAAGGCATGCTGTGTCTCCGTTGTGGTTCAAGGTGCAGGAATGGGGTGCATCTTTTGCCGGCGGAGGGCGGGCCGTCCAATACTCGAATCGCATACAACTATTCAACCGCGCTGCGCATGGGCCCTGGCAACCGACCGCTCGACCTGGAATGGCTGGAAGATTTCCTGGCCCTGGCCGAGTCCGGCAACTTCTCGCGTGCCGCGCAGGCGCGCTCCATCGCGCAGCCGGCGTTCAGCCGCCACATCCGTTCACTGGAAGAGTGGGTGGGCGTCGACCTGTTCGACCGCAGCGCGCACCCCACGGCGCTCACGGCGGCGGGCAAGCGCTTCCAGCCGCTGCTGCGGGAGGTGCTGGCCGATCTGGAGGCCGCCCGCATCAAGGCCCGCGCCGCGCACGACCTGGACGCGGCCAGCCTGAGCTTTGCCGCCACGCACGTGCTGTCGCTCACCTTCTTTCCGCGCTGGCTCGCCGGCGTGGAGTCGCGCCTGAGCATGGGGCCCATCCAGACCATCTCCGACAGCTCGTACGCCTGCGAAGACCTGATGCTGCAGCGCCGCGTGCAGTTCGTGCTGTGCCATGGGCACGCGGGCGCGCCGGGGCGGCTCGACGACACCGGCTACCCGGTTCAACGACTGAGCGAAGACGTGCTGCTGCCCGTGAGCGCGCCCGGTGCGAACGGCGCGCCGCTGCATGCGCTGGGCGCAGGCCAGTCGCCTTCGGTGCTGGCCTACAGCGATGCTTCGGGGCTGGGCCGGATCATGCGGGCCATGCAGGACAGCGAGTTCGGCAAGGACTTCGCCGCGTCGCTGTCGATCGTCTTCACGGCCCACCATGCCGCGCTGCTGCGCACCATGGCGCTCGAAGGCCGCGGCCTTGCATGGCTGCCGATGAGCCTGGTGGCCGACGACCTGCGCAGCGGCACGCTGGCCGATGCCGGCGCGGGCGGCTGGCGCGTGCCGGTGGACATCCGGCTGTACCGCCAGCAAGCGCACATGGCGCCGGTGGCCGAGGCGCTATGGACGCTGGTCAGCGAAGGCGCATCAGGCGCCTGACCGCTTCAGTTGGCGCAGCGAGCTTCCAGCGCATCGAGGAAGGAGCGGTCCCAGCGGCCTTCCTTCATCGCCTGGATCGTGCGCGCTTCCGTCTCCAGGTGCGCGCGGGCCTTCTCGATCAGCAGTTCGGCCTCGTCGGGCGAGAAGGCCAGCAGGCCGTCCTGGTCGCCTACCACGATGTCGCCCGGGTTCACGACCATGCCGCCGACCGACACCGGCACGTTGATCTCACCTGGGCCGTCTTTGTAAGGGCCACGATGGTTCACGCCGCGCGCGTACACCGGGTAGTCGCGCTCGCGGATCTCGGCCACGTCGCGGATGGCGCCGTCGAGCACCAGGCCCGCGGTGCCGATGGTCGCGGTATAGAACGACAGGATGCCGCCGATGACTGCGTTGGTGATGTCGCCGCCCGCGTCGATCACCAGCACGTCGCCGGGCCGGCAGAACTCGAAGGCGCGCATGGGCGTGAGGTTGTCGCCGCCGCGCGTCTTCACGGTGACGGCCGTGCCCGCCATGGTCTTGTGGCCGGGGCGGTGGTACGGCTGCAGGCCGACGCTGCCGATGTTGCGGTGCAGGTTGTCGCTGAGCGCGGCCACTGGAATCTCTTGCAGCGCGGCCAGGATGGCCGGCGCCACTTGCGGGGCCGACGGGTTCTTGCGGATGGCTTTGTAGGGCATGACTGGTCCTCGTGAGTTCTTCGGCGCGCTTCAGCGCAGCGCGGCCACGGCACGCGCGATGCGCTTGCAGCCTTCTTCCAGCGTCTCTATCGATGTGGCAATGGAAAGACGGAAGTAGGGCGACAGGCCGTACGCGGTGCCCGCGACCACGGCAACGCCTTCGCTTTCGAGCAGGTACATCACCACGTCGCCGTCCTCGTTCAGGCGCCTGCCTTCGGGCGTGGTCTTGCCGATGAGTCCGCCGCAGTTGATGTACAGGTAGAAGGCGCCGGGCGGCGTGGCGCATCCGAGGCCGGGAATGTCGTTGACGAGCGCCAGCGTGCGGTCGCGCCGCTGCCTGTACACGGCCACGCTCTCGGCCACGAAGCCCTGGTCGCCGTTCAGCGCGGCGGCGGCCGCGGCCTGGCTTACCGAGCAGCAGTTGCCGGTGGACTGCGACAGCAGCGTGTCCAGCGCCTTGATCAGGTCCACGGGCCCGGCCGCGTAGCCGATGCGCCAGCCGGTCATCGCATAGGTCTTGGAGACGCCGTTCACGATCAGCGTGCGATCGCGCAGCGCCGGTGCCACCCCGAGGATGTGCGGCAGCGGCTCGCCGCCGAAGCGGATGTGCTCGTAGATCTCGTCGGTCATCACCATCACGTGCGGATGGCGTTCCAGCACTTCGGCCAGTGCGCTGTATTCGGCGGCGGTGTAGCTCGCGCCGGTCGGGTTGCTCGGCGAATTGATCAGCAGCCAGCGCGTGCGCGGCGTGATGGCCGCCTCGAGCTGTGCCGGCGTCAGCTTGAAGCCGTTCGCCTCGGGGCATGCCACGGTGACGGGCGTGCCCTCGCAGGCCAGCACCATGTCGGGGTAGGACACCCAGTAGGGCGCGGGAATGATCACCTCGTCGCCCGGCTCCAGCGTGATCGCGAAGGCGTTGTAGATGGCGCTCTTGGCGCCGTTGGTGGCGATGATCTCGTTCATCGCATAGCGCAGGCCGTTCTCGCGCTCCAGCTTGGAGACGATGGCTTCGCGCAGCTCCACCGTGCCCGCCATCAGCGTGTAGCGCGTGGCGCCGCGCTCGATGGCCGCGGCCGCGGCCTGGCGGATGTGGAGCGGAGTGTCGAAGTCGGGCTCGCCCACCACGAGGTTGACGATCGACTTGCCCTGCCTGCGCAGTTCGTTGGCGCGGTCGGCGGCCGAGGTGCTGGGCGAGGGCTTGATGCGCCGCACGCGGGCGGCAATGCGGGAAGTAGTGGCTTGCATGGACCGAACGGTACGCACATCGCTCCCGCCAGGCCAAGACGAGATTGCACTGGTCGTATAGGCGCAGCTTATGACTCATGGTGAGCCCCGATATCCGCCGCGCGACCGCGATGCTAGGCTTGGCTTTTGCTTGGGGACAAGGCGTGAACCTGCGACGCCTCAAATATTTCGTGAAGATCGTGGACATCGGCAGCCTGACACAGGCGGCCGAAGTCCTTTTCATCGCCCAGCCCGCGCTGAGCCAGCAACTGGCCACGCTCGAAGGCGAGGTGCGCCAGCAGTTGCTCGTGCGCACCAAGCGCGGCGTGACGCCCACCGAAGCCGGCAAGGTGCTGTACCGCCACGCGCAGATCATCCTGCGCCAGTGCGAGCAGGCCCGCGTCGACATGGAGGCCGCGGGCGAAGGGCTCTCTGGCCAGGTTTCCGTGGGGCTCGCGCCCGGCACCGCCGCCTCGGCGCTCTCGCTGCCGCTGCTGCGCACGGTGCGCGCGCGGCACCCGGGCATCCTGCTCTACCTGAACGAGAACTACGGCACCACGCTCAGCGAACTCATCATGAACGGCCGCATGGACCTGGCTGTGCTGTATGGCGACAAGGCCATCCACGGGCTCACCTTCCTGCCGCTGCTCAAGGAGCCGCTGTTCCTGGTCGGCCCGGCATCCATGCCCGCGCCCTCGCAGCCGGTGAAGCTGGCCGACCTGCGCGACATCGAGCTCTTCCTGCCGCGCCCATACAACGTGGTGCGCAAGCTGGTGGATGCGGCCTTCGTGCGCGCGGGCATGGTGCCTCGCGTGGTGGCGGAGATCGAATCCGCCTTCACCCTCACGGCGGCCATTGCCGACGGGCTGGGCGCGACCATCCTGCCGGCGTCGATGGCGCGCGAGGTGGTCGCGAGCTGCGGCGCCTGGCAATTCCCCATCGTCGACCCTGTCATCGAGGCGCCGCTGGCGCTGTGCCAGTCCGACCACCTGCCGCTGTCGGAGCCCGCGCAGGCGGTGAAGGACATCCTGCTCGAACTCGTGGCCGACCTGGCCAACACCGTCGCGTCGACGCCCGAACCCGGGATCGCCGCGCTGTCCTGAGCCGGGCGTCATAAGGCGCCCTTATCCCGGCACAGCCATTCCGTCTTTGGCTTCAGGCGCGCGGACCGTTACCTTTCATGCATGCCGTCACGCGTTCGCGGAACGCGTCGGCCACCACAGCCATCGGCATGAAGCAGGAACAGATCAAGACGCTCATCGACGCTTTGGCCGCATCGGACCTGGCGGAACTGGAGTACAGCGAGAACGGCAGCACGCTGCGGCTGGTGAAGCTGGCCGCGCTGGGGGCTGCATCCGCCGCGCCCGCTGCACGAAGCCCCTCCGGCTTACGAAAGGCACCGCGCCAGGCGCCGGAAGAAACGACGGCACCGGCCGCTGCCAGTGCCGATTGCCTCGCGCCACTGTTCGGCGTGGTGCACCTTCAGCCCGCGCCCGGCGAGCCGCCTTTCGTGCAGCCTTCCCAGGCCGTGGAAGCCGGCCAGCTTCTGTGCGTGATCGAGGCGATGAAGATGTTCAACGAGGTACGCTCCGACCGCACGGGCACCGTGCGGCAGGTGCTCGTGCAATCGGGCCAGGAAGTGGAAGCAGGACAGCCCCTGTTCCGCTTCGACTGAGGAGGCCCGCGCCATGTTCGACACCGTGCTCATTGCCAACCGGGGCGAGATCGCCCTGCGCATCCAGCGTGCCTGCCGCGGCCTGGGCCTGCGTACGGTGGCCGTGCATTCCGAGGCGGACCGCGACGCCATGTACGTCGCGCAGGCCGACCAGGCGCTTTGCATCGGGCCTTCCGCTCCGGGCCTGAGCTACCTGAACCAGTCCGCCATTTTGTTTGCCGCCGAAGTGAGCGGCGCACAGGCGATTCATCCCGGCTACGGCTTTCTCTCGGAGAACGCGGGCTTCGCGGATCGTGTGGCGCAGGCCGGCCTCGTGTTCGTCGGGCCCAGCGCCGCGTGCATTCGCACCATGGGCGACAAGGTCTCGGCCAAGCGCGCGATGCGCAAGGCCGGCGTGCCCTGCGTGCCCGGCCCCGACGAGCCGCTGCCGGACGACCCGGCCGCCGTGCTGGACCTGGCGCGCGACATCGGCTATCCGGTGATCGTGAAGGCGGCAGGCGGTGGCGGCGGGCGCGGCATGCGCGTGGTGCACGAAGAAGCCGCGCTGCTCGACGCCATGGCCCTCACGCGCGAGGAAGCGCGCCAGGCCTTCGGCAACCCCGAGGTCTACATCGAGAAATTCCTGCTGCATCCGCGCCATGTCGAGATCCAGGTGCTGGCCGACAGCCACGGCAACGCGGTGTGGCTGGGCAGCCGCGACTGCTCGCTTCAGCGGCGCCACCAGAAGGTGATCGAAGAGGCGCCGGCGCCCGGCATCGACGACGCACTGATGGCCGAGGTGGGCGAGCGCTGCGCGGCCGCGTGCCGGCAGATCGGCTACTGCGGCGTGGGCACCTTCGAGTTCCTGTACGAAAAGGGCGCTTTCTATTTCATCGAGATGAACACCCGCCTGCAGGTGGAGCACCCGGTGACCGAGATGACCACCGGCATCGACATCGTGCAGCAGCAGTTGCGCATGGCGCTCGGCGAGCGCCTGTCGCTGGCGCAGGCCGACGTGCGCTGCCAGGGCCACGCCATCGAGTGCCGCATCAACGCCGAGAACCCCGACACCTTCGCGCCCGCGCCGGGCCGCATCACCGGCTGGCAGGTGCCCGGCGGCTTCGGCGTGCGCGTCGATTCGCACGCGGGCGCCGGCTACCGCGTGCCGCCGTACTACGACTCTATGATCGCCAAGCTCATCGTGCACGGACATACCCGCGCCGACGCGCTGGAACGCATGCGCCTGGCGCTGGCCGAGACGCGCGTGGAAGGCATCGCCACCAACGTGCCGCTGCACCGCGCGCTCGTGCAGGACGACGGCTTTGCCGCCGGCGGCGTGGACATCCATCACCTCGAACGCTGGCTGCAGCGAAGGAGCGCGGCGTGAGCCCACAGGCATCCCGTACCGAACCGTCCATCAGCCTCCTGGGCACCACGGCGCTGCTGTTCGAAGCGCCCGGCGACATGGACCTGCCTTCGCAGCAGCGCATCTGGGCGCTGGCGCACGAAGCCGAGAGCTGGCCCGAAGTGCGCGAGGCCGTGCCCGGCATGAACAACCTGATGCTCACCTTCACGCGCGCGCCGCGCCATCTCGATGCGCTGTGCGAGCGCCTGTGCGACGCCTGGCGCGCGGCCACCGCCGTGCCGCGCGAAGGCCGCGTGGTGGAGCTCCCCGTGGTCTACGGCGGCGAGGGCGGCCCGCACATGGCCGACGTGGTGGCGCACACCGGCCTGAGCATCGAGGCCATCGTCGAGCTGCACAGCGCGCCGCTCTATCCGGTGTACGCGCTCGGCAGCCATCCCGGCTATTGCTACCTGGGCGGCATGGACCCGCGCATCGCCACGCCGCGGCGCAAGGTGCCGGTGCTGAGCATTCCGGGCGGCGCGGTGTCGATCGGCGGCGCGCAGACGGGCGTGTCGGCATCGGCCGGCCCCAGCGGCTGGAACACCATCGGCAGCACGTCGATGGTGTTCTTCGACCCCGCGCAAGACCCGCCCGCCATGCTGCAGCCGGGCGACATGATCCGCTTCCGCGTGGAGGGCATCGTCCGATGATCGAAATCCTTTCGTCCGCCGCGCTCGCCACCGTGCAGGACCTGGGCCGCACCGGCAGCCTGCGCTGGGGCGTGGGCACTTCCGGCGCCATGGACAACCTGGCGCTGGCCGCCGGCAACCTGCTGCTGGGCAATGCGCTGGGCGCGGCAGCCGTCGAGGTGCCGGTGTTCCCGTTCAAGGTGCGTTTCGGCGAGGACTGCGCCTTCGCGCTCACCGGCGCCGACTGCGCCGCCAGGCTCGACGACCAGCCCCTGTTGCCCTGGTGGGTGCACCAGGCACGCGCCGGCCAGGTACTGACGCTCGGCCTGCCGCAAGGCGGCGCGCAACGCGGCAGCCGCGCCATGCTGTGCGTGGCCGGCGGCATCGACGTGCCGGAGGTGCTGGGCTCGCGCAGCACCCAGTTGCGCGGCGCATTCGGCGGCCATGAAGGGCGCGCATTGCAGCGCGGCGACATGCTCCGCGCCGCCGGCGCCGGTACCGCCAGCCGCACCGGTTTCGGCCTGGTGCCGCCCGCGCTCGCATTGCCATTGGCGCGCGACGGCGTGGCCGCCGTGCGCGTGCTGCCCGCGGCCGAATACATGGCCTTCGAGCCCGCGTCGCGAGACGCCTTCTGGTCCGGCGAATGGAAGATCACGCCGCAGAGCGACCGCTACGGCTACAGGCTCGACGGCGAGCCGCTGCGCCCCATCGCCCCCATGGAGCTGCGCTCCCACGGCATCGTGCCCGGCGTCATCCAGGTACCGCACAGCGGCCAACCCATCATCCAGATGCGCGACGCCCAACCCTCCGGCGGCTACCCCAAGTTAGGCACCGTGATCGAGGCCGACATGTGGCGCCTCGGCCAGGCACCCATCGGCAGCCGCATGCGCTTCATCGAAGCCACCTGGGACGAGGCACTGGCCGCGCTCGACGAAGTGCGTGCGTGGCTCGACAAGGTGGCGCGTGTGGTGGCTCTTCATCGGGGGGCGCCTCGTGTCTGAGTCCTTTTCTTCGGGGCCCGATCACGCCGACGGGGTACCTTGCTCCGCGAATGTCCCCCGCCCTTCGGGCTCCTCCTTTATTTCGCTGCGCAAGGCACCCCATCGTCGTGATCGTTGGACAGAGCGCCGGTTGATCGGCCGAGCACCAGCAGCGTGCCCACTGCACAGGGCGTCGGGTGCTCCCCGCAGCGAAATAAAGGAGGAGGCCGCAGGCCGGGGGACATTCGCGGAGGGGAGTACCCGGCGGCCTGTGCACCACCCCGAACAAGATAACCAAAAAGCGAAAGCCTGAAAAATGCAGGACACAGCACTGCGCTCCCCCCAGCTGGCCGCCTGGTTGGCCAACACTGACATCGGCCTGCTCGAGCTGCGCACGCCAAACGGCACCTTGCGCCTTGGCCGGCAGGGCGACGAAATCATCGAACTGCCCGCTGAAGAAGCCGAGCCCGAACTGCTGCCGATCCGTGCCCCTTCGCTCGGCGTATTCCTGCAAAGCCATCCACTGACTGCCGTACCGCTGGTCCGCATCGGCCAGCGTGTCGAAGCCGGCCAGACCATCGGCCTGCTGAAGATCGGCCCGCTGCTGCTGCCCGTGACCGCACCGCAAGCCGGCATCGTCGACGGCATCCTCGCGGCCGACGGCCTCGCAGTCGGCTACGGCGCCCAACTGTTCGACCTGCACCCCCTCTGACGATCGAGACAAGGATTCACGATGGACATCGACCTGAACGCAGACCTCGGCGAAGGCTTCGGTCCCTGGCGCATGGGCGAGGACGAAGCCCTGCTCGACATCGTCTCCTCCGCCAACGTCGCCTGCGGCTTCCACGCCGGTGACCCCGTCATCATGGACCGCACCGTGCGCATGGCGTTGCAGCGCGGTGTCGACGTCGGCGCGCACGTGGGCTTTCCAGACCTCATGGGCTTCGGCCGCCGGCAGATGCAGATCGAGACCAGGGAACTGGTGGCGTACGTGCTCTACCAGCTCAGCGCGCTCGAAGGCATGGCGCGTACGGCGGGCCACCGCATGACGCACATGAGCTTTCACGGCGCGCTCGGCAACATGGCCGCGGCCGACGCCGCGCTGGCCGAACCGCTGGTGCGCGCCGTGGCCGATTTCGATCCCTCGCTCACCGTCAGCACCTCCGCCAGCCGCGCCATCGAAGACGCGGCCGAACGCTGCGGCCTGCGCGTGCGCACCACCTTCCTGGCCGACCGCGCCTGCGGCGACGACGGCCTGCTGGTGCCGCGCAAGCTGCCCGGCGCGGTCATCCACGAGCGCGACGCGGTGCTGGCGCGCGTGCGGCAGCTTCTGGAAGAAGGCACCGTCACCAGCAGCAGCGGCAAGAAGATTCCCATGCGGGTGCATTCCATCCTGCTGCACGGCGACACGCCCGGTGCCGTCGACCTGGCCCGCGCCGTGCGTGGCGTGGTGGAGCAGGCGGGGCGCGTGGTGCCCATCTCCCGGCAAACCAGCTGATGCACCGGGGCACGAACATGGTGCTAACCCTTAGTCATATGCACGGATCGCGGGCGACATAAGGGGGGCTTATCGCTCCACAGCCAATCCGTCTTGGCGCCGCCCGCGGGCGCTGGCTACAGTGAATTCCAAGGCAGCCATCTGCCACTCAACGAAAGAACCCGACATGCCTTTTTCCGACTACAAGACCGCGCTGGTGACGGGAGCCTCATCTGGCATCGGCGCCGCCGTCGTCGAACGCCTCAGCAAGGAAGGCCTGAAGGTCCATGCGCTGGCGCGCAGCGCCGACAAGCTGGCCGACCTGGCCGCGCGCACCGGCTGCATTCCGCACGCCATCGACGTGAGCGACCTCGCCGGCATCACCCGGCTCGCGAAGGAAGTCGAGTTCGACGTGCTGGTCAACAACGCCGGTGTCGACCGCCCCGGTTCCATCCTCAAGGCCGACGCCGAAGGCATCGACCTGCTGGTGGACGTGAACCTGCGCGCCGTGCTGCACCTGTGCCGGCTCGTGGTGCCGGGCATGGCGGCGCGCGACCGCGGCCATGTGGTCAACATCAGCTCCATTGCGGCGGCCTACAACTTCGGCGGCAACAGCACCTACCACGCGACCAAGGCCGCGGTGAGCATGCTGTCGCGCCAGCTGCGCATCGACTGCTTCGGCAAGCGCGTGCGCGTCACCGAGATCTGCCCCGGGCGCGTGGCCACCGACATCTTCGCGCACGTGCACGGCGACTCCGAAGACACCTACAAGCGCTTCGTCGAGGGCTTCGAACTGCCGCAGGCCGAAGACATCGCCAATGCCATCGCCTTTGCGATTGCCGCGCCCATCGCGGTGAACGTGGGCCACATGGAAATCACGCCCACGCTGCAGGTGCCGGGCGGCCTGTCGACCACGCGGCCGGAAACCCCGCGCGACTGAGCCGCCGGCCGATGCACGCCAAGCAACAAGGGAACAGCGCATGAAGGACTTCGACCTGCTGGCGATCCTGCTGAAGCCGGAGTTCGGCGCCATGCTGCTGCACGGCCTGCTGGAGACGCTGAAGATCGCGGCCGGCTCCTGGCTGCTGGCCATGGGCATGGCCGTGGTGCTGCTGGTGGTGAGGCTCACGCCCAGCCGCATCGCCGAGCGCGTGGTGGCCGGCTACGTCTCCTACCACCGCAACGTGCCCACGCTGGTGCAGCTCATGTTCTGGTACTTCGGCATCTTCAGCCTGCTGCCAGATGCGCTGCAGGGCTGGCTGTCGGTCAACAACGCCGAGAGGTGGCTGTCCATCGTCGCGCTCGGGCTGTGCCAGGCCGCCTACTTCAGCGAGGACATGCGCTCGGGCCTGCGCGCCATTCCGCCCGGACAGGCCGAGGCCGCGCGTGCGCTGGGCCACGGCTACATCGGCTCCATGCGCTTCGTGATGCTGCCGCAGGCCATCCGCAACGCGGTGCCGGCGCTGGTGAACCACAGCGTGTCGCTCTTCAAGAACAGCAGCCTGGCCATGGCCATCGGCGTGGCCGAGCTCACGCACGCGGTGAAGGAAATCGAGAGCCAGAGCTTCCGCACCTTCGAGGCCTACAGCGTGGCCACCGTGCTGTACCTGGTGTGCTCGCTACTCATCATGGCCGTGGGCGGCTGGCTGTCGCGGCGCTACCGCATCGTCGGTGCAAGGTAAGCGAGGCAAGCGATGTACAGCGTCTACGAAATCCTTCGCGACAACTGGCTGCTGCTGCTGGTGGGCCAGTACCCCAGCGGCCCGCTCGGCGGCATCGTCGCCACCCTGATTCTTTCGGTGCTGGGCATCGTGCTGGCCTTTCCGCTGTCGGTGCTGCTGGCGCTGGCGCGGCTGTCGCCCTGGCGGCTGCTGCGCTGGCCCGCCACCGTGCTGGTGTACGTGGTGCGCGGCGTGCCGCTGCTCATGGTGATCCTGTGGGTGTACTTTCTGGTGCCGATCCTCATCGGGCGCGAGGTGTCGGGCTTCACCACCATGCTGTGCACGCTGGTGATCTACGAAGGCGCCTACCTGTCGGAGGTGGTGCGCGCCGGCATCCTCTCGCTGCCCAAGGGGCAGAGCGAGGCGGCGCGCGCGCTCGGCCACAGCCACCTGGGCACCATGTGGTTCGTGATCCTGCCGCAGGCGCTCTACAACATGCTGCCCAGCATGCTGAGCCAGTTCATCTCCACCATCAAGGAGACCACGCTGGGCTACGTGATCAACGTGCAGGAACTCACCTTCGCGGCCAACCAGATCAACAACCAGCTGCTGACCAAGCCGTTCCAGGTGTTCTTCATCCTGGCGCTGACGTATTACGTAGTGTGCTTCAGCCTCACGCAACTGGCGCAATGGCTGGAGCGGCGCATCGCGCACAAGCGGCTCGGCGCGGTGCCGGTGAAGGCCGCCGAAGGCGAGGTGCCCCTTCCGGCCCCCGTGGCGACGCAACCATGACCGCGCCCGTTCCACCACACCCCGCAGGGCGGCCCGCGCCCGCCAAGGACGACACCATGATCCTGTTCTCCGAAATCAACAAGTGGTACGGCGACTACCAGGCGCTGGCCGACATCAATGCCGAGGTGAAGAAGGGCGAGGTCGTGGTGGTCTGCGGGCCATCCGGCTCCGGCAAGTCCACGCTGATCCGCACGGTGAACCGGCTGGAGGAAGTGAAGTCGGGCCAGTTGCTGTTCGACGGTCAGGACATCCATGCGCCCATGCGCAGCGCGGCGCTGAACAGGCTGCGCAGCCGCATCGGCTTCGTGTTCCAGAGCTTCAACCTGTTCCCGCATCTGTCGGTGCTGGAGAACATCATGCTCTCGCCGATGCGGGTGCTCGGCGTGAAGCGCGCCGATGCGAAGACCAAGGCCGGGCAGCTGCTGGAGCGCGTCGGGCTGTCGAGCAAGGCGGGCGCCTACCCGGCGCAGCTGTCTGGCGGCCAGCAGCAGCGCGTGGCCATTGCCCGCGCGCTGGCCATGGAGCCGCCGGCCATGCTGTTCGACGAGCCCACCAGCGCGCTCGACCCCGAGATGGTCGGCGAGGTGCTGTCGGTGATGCGCGGGCTTGCCAATGACGGCATGACCATGATGTGCGTCACCCACGAGATGAATTTCGCCCGCGAGGTGGCCGACCGCATCTGGTTCATGGACGCGGGCCGCATCCTGGAGAAGGCCGACCCCGAGACCTTCTTTCGCAGTCCGCAGCATCCGCGCGCGCAGCGCTTCCTGTCGGATTTGCGCGCGCACTGAGTCCAGTACCCGTCGTTCCCTTTTTCGCAATCTCCCAGGAGCCCACCATGTCGAACAAGACCGTCTTCCGCCTCGCCGTTCTCGGCACCTGTCTCAGCGCGGCCTCGCTGCTCGCGCACGCCGACCAGTGGAGCGACATCAGCCAGCGCAAGGAGCTCAAGTGCGGCACCTTCGCAGACGTGCCCCCGTTCGCGGCACCGGACCCCAAGACGCGCGAGATGGTGGGCCACGACGTCGACCTGTGCAATGCCCTGGCCAAGGAACTGGGCCTCACCGCCAAGGTCACGCCGCTGTCGGTGGAAGCGCGCGTGCCCGAGGTCAAGCTCGGCCGCGTCGACGTGACCATTGCCAACCTGGCCTACACCAAGAGCCGCGGCGAGCAGATCCAGTTCAGCGACCCCTACTACGTGGCCAAGGAAATGCTGGCCGTGAAGGCCATCGACCCCGGCACGACCAAGGCCGACTTCAAGGGCAAGCGCCTGAGCTCGACCAAGGGCTCCACTTCGGAGATGTCGATCAAGATGAACGGCTCCGACCCGGTCACCTTCCAGGACACGGGCTCGGCCTTCATGGCGGTGCAGCAGAACAAGTCGGTCGGCATGGTGGCCAACACCATGACCATCACCAAGCTGGTCAACCAGTCGAAGACCGAGGGCGTGGCGCTGAAGATGATCAAGGACCCGATGGTGTTGCAGCCCATCGGCATCGGCATGAAGAAGGACGAGCCGGTGCTGCTGGCCAAGGTGAATGGCGCGCTCTATGCGCTGGAGAAGTCGGGCGAGCTCGACCGCATCTGGGCCAAGTGGCTCGGGCCGAACACCGAATACAAGATGGTGCGCGAAGAAAAGGTCACGCCGCTGGCTGACCTGAAGTTCGAGCTGCTGCCTTGATCTTTTTAGCGGGTTGTGTTGTTCGGGGCGCGGTCGTTCGGCTCGGCTGTTGATCGGCCGGCGCGAGAGGGGCGTCCGGTGTGCACAGGGCACCGGGTACTCCCCTCCGCGAATGTCCCCCGGCCTGCGGCCTCCTCCTTTATTTCGCTGCGGGGAGCACCCGGCGCCCTGT
Organism: Variovorax sp. efr-133-TYG-130; assembly: GCF_030208835.1. Taxonomy (NCBI): domain Bacteria; kingdom Pseudomonadati; phylum Pseudomonadota; class Betaproteobacteria; order Burkholderiales; family Comamonadaceae; genus Variovorax; species Variovorax sp. efr-133-TYG-130. Next base: position 203,678 of record NZ_JARVTD010000037.1, read on the forward strand.
GCACGGTGAGTTCGGCTGTGGGGTTCGCGAGGCGGTTGGCGCCCCGCGTCGCGTTTTCTCGCTGAGCTGGAACAGCTCTCCAGCCTTGCGGGAAAGGTCAGCCGCAAGCCATAGCAGATTGTCCAACCGCCCAGGCCCATCCCCGCTGCACCAGTCGATGTCTTCACCGTGGCAGACCCACAGTAGAGCTTCGAGCTGCGTGAGGGTGTTTTCAAGAAGATCCGCCGGGTCTTGGGCGTTGTCTTCGGTAGCTACCGGCGTAGTTGGCCGGGCTATAGTGGTGGTAGCCATTTTTGTGCGGTTCCTTGAGAGGTGGTTGCACGAACTTGGTTAGACGGTCGGGGTGCTCGAACACCCCGGCCGTCGCCTTTGATACCTCGCATCTGCATCGCTGCTTTCGCACCGACGACCTGCCGCGAGGCAAGCAGCCTTCAAACATCTGGGTGGTGGGTGTGTTGCTTCCCTTGTGGGGCATGGAGTGACAGGGGCATTCACTCTAGAGAAGAACTCCGCGAATCAGCCGACACGCGCGGCACGAAGTCCCGCAGAGCGCCAACAAATCGACCAAAACAGCGACGGCGCTCGTTGTGCACAGGGCGTCGGGTGCTCCCCGCAGCGAAATAAAGGAGGAGGCCGCAGGCCGGGGGACATTCGCGGAGGGGAGTACCCGGCGCCTTGCGCACGTGCCCTGAACAAGACCCTCAGTCGTAGTTCGTAAACCGGCTAGGCTGCTGCGTAGACTGGTTCAGCGGCTGATACCCCTGGATGTTCTGAAGCAGCGTGCTCGTCGGATTCGAGCCGATGTTGCCGAAGCCATTGAACTGGATCTGGAACATCAGCCGCGTATCAGGCGTCGTGCGCCCCGTCACCAGCCGCTCGAGCACGATGCGCCCCACCCAACAGCAGGCGTTGTACTCCGCGCCCACCAGGCTGTCCGACAGCGCACGGTCGTGCAGGCTGTAGCTCAACCGGCCCACCGCATACCAGCGCCCCGGGTCCGTTGCCGACTTGCCCCCCATCAGCCCGCCCGTCAGGTCGCTCAGCGGCCATTGCCAGTTGAAGTCGACCGTCTTCGTGCCGTCGTTCGCCGTCGCAGTGCTGTCCGCCTGGTAGCGGAAGGCCGCCGTGAGCGTGTGGTACTGCGCCGGCGTGTAGCGCAGCGTGAGCGCGTCGCGCGTCGACTTGCCCGTGTCCATGTTGTATTGCGCCAGGCCGTCGATGCTCCACTTCGGGTTCCAGTGCACCTGCCCGCCGAAGATGAAGTCGCCCGAATGATCGGTCACGGCCGTGCCGCCCGGCAGCGTGACGTTCTGGTCGCTGAAGCGAAAGCGCTGCGCAATGCCGAAGCGTGCCGACTCCGCGCCGGTGACAGGGTCGATCAGCCGCGTGGTCACGCCGGTGGTGAGCGTGTTGGTGTCCGACACGCGGTCGTTGCCCGAGAACGCGTTCTCGGTATAGAGCGTGGCAAAGCTGATGTCATTGGCGGCCGTGTCGTACACCGGCAGCTGGCTCTGGTCTCGGTAGGGCGTGTGCACGTAGAACGCGCGGGGCTCGAGCGTCTGGCGCCAGGCGCTGCCGAAGAGGCTGGCGTCGCGCTCGAACACCAGGCCGCTGTCCAGGCTCACCGTCGGCACCACGCTGGTGATGCTGGTGCGGCCATCGGCCAGGGGCGATGCGAGCTGGTAGGAGGCCGTGTGCAGCAGCAGCTTCGGGATCACGTAGCCGCCCGGCGTGACCCATGGCCGGCTGATCTGCAGGTTGCCCACCACGCGCTCGCCGTCGGGCTGCTTGATGCCGTTGAGCGTGGGCGCATAGGCAGAGTCGACCTGGAAGCGCGTGTAGTCCAGCGTGCCCGACACGTCCAGCCCGTGCCAGTCGTACTTGGTGTAGTTGGCCGTGACCTGCGGCACCCGGTTGTATGAAGGCGTGATCGGCGAGGCCGCGTACTGCAGCGTCTGGTAGGAGAGGGTGCGTGCCTGCCCGCTCCAGTCGCCCTTGGTCCAGTTGAGGTCGGCCTCGTTCGTGAGCTGGCGCGAGGTCAGCGTGGGCGTGTGCGAGAAGTCGCGCCAGTAGTCGTCGTCGCTCACGCGGTTGATGTTGAACGACGTGCTCAGCGAATCGAGTCCGAAGGGCTTGGGGTCCAGCTTCTGGTTGTGGCTTGCCCACAGGCCCCATCGGTTGCGGTCGCGCAGGCTGTCGGAGGGCATCTCGTCGATGCGGATCTGGCCGCTGTAGTTCTTCTCCAGATAGCGGAACTCGGTGCCCAGGTTCACGCCGCGGTTGCTCATGATCTCGGGGTAGAGCGTGAGGTCGCGGTTGGGCGCGATGTTCCAGTAGTACGGCTGCAGGTACTCGAAGCCGTTGGTGGTGTCGAAGCCGATCACCGGCGGCAGCAGGCCGCTCTGGCGTGCGTTGTTCAGCGGAAAGCTCACCGAAGGCAGCGAAGGCGTGGTCACGCCCAGGAAGCTGATCTGCGCGTCGGTGGCGGTGGCCAGGTTGGTCTGGTTGTCGGTGGTCAGCGTCACCGCGCTCAGCATCCACGCGGGCACCCAGCCGGCATAGTTCTCGCGCAGGCAGGTGGTGTAGGTGGCATGCCGCGCCACCGACACGTTCGCATCCACGAAGTCGATGCGCTCGGCGTCGCCGTGCGCGCCGGTTCCCAGCAGCGTGTAGCGCACATGCTCGAAGAAGCCCTCGAAGCTCTCGACCTTCAGCTGCAGCTGCGGGCCTTCGTACACGCTGCCGGCCTGGTTCAGGCGCACATTGCCGGTGGCCGTGGCCAGGTCGCCGGGCGGCTGGTAGGTGAGCCGGTCGGCGGTGATGCGGGTTTCGCCGCGCCGCAGCGATGCGTCGCCTTCCACCACCACCTCGAGATCGGGCCGGCCGTAGAGGCGGTCGCCGTCGACCAGGCTGGGGCGCATGCCGCGCTCGGCCGGGGGGATGGTTTCTGCCAGTTGCGGCGTGCGCCGCAGCGTCATGGGGGCGTCGATCCAGCTTTGCTGCGTTTCCTGCGCGATGGCGCTGCGGGCGTGCAGCAGGAGCATGAGCGAAAGCGCCATCGACGGCAGCGGCCAGCCGCGCCAGCGTGATTTCATGAGCAAAGGAGCGTTCCAGGAGGCCGGTGGGGTTCAGGCGTCCTGCCGGGTGCGGGATTCCCATGCGAAGCCGACGCCGTAGACCGAGCGGATCCAGTCGTGCGCCGCCGAGACGGTGGCGAGCTTCTTGCGCAGGTTCTTGATGTGCGTGTCGACCACGCGCTCGTTCACGTCCAGTGCCTCGGGGAAAGCGGCTTCCAGCAGCTTCGAGCGCGTGAGCACGCGCCCCGGCTCCTGCGACAGCGCACGCAGCAGCAGCGATTCGCGCCGCGTCAGCGGCAGGTAGTGCCCGTCGAGGATCGCGCAGCCGCGCACAGCGCCGAAGGTGATCGGCACCACCGGGCGCGCCACGCGCTGGCGCTGCGCATAGCGGCGCAGCACCACGTGGATGCGCACCGCCACCTCGCGCGGCGAAAAGGGCTTGCACACGTAGTCGTCCGCGCCCAGCTCGAAGCCGCGCAGCCGGTCGGCCTCTTCGCCGCGCGCCGTCAGCATGATGATGGGGTGGTCGCTGCGCGCGCGGACCTTCTCCAGGATCTGCAGCCCGCTCACGTGCGGCAGCGCCACGTCGAGCAGCGTGAGTGCGGGCGGCTCGGTCAGGATGCGATGCAGCGCCACGGCGCCGTCATCGATGTGCTCGATCTCATGGCCGGCATGGTGCAGCTCTTCGTGCAGCACCGACGCGGCGTCGCGCCCTTCCTCCACCAACAGGATCCGGCTCATCGTGTCATTGCAGATTCAGTGCGCCGGGATGCGCGGGGCGCACGTGCACGCGCGCGCTTTTCTCGCGGCCGTTCTCGCGGCTGTTGCGCATGTGGTCGTCGAGCGTCAGGTCGCCCTGCAGGCCGTCCAGCAGCCGCAGCGTGCGGTCGATCGCGGCATCGTCGAGCAGCGGATAGCCGTGGTCGTTGTGCCCGTTGTTGCGCGCCACGCGGGCGATGTACGGCAGGTCCTGCGGCGTGATCACCGCAGTGGGCATCACGCCCTGGAGCTCGACGCCCTCGCACGGCAGCAGCACGAAGTACTGCACCCGCAGGTCGGGCGGCAGCAGGTTGCGCAGGTGCGTGGTCTTGCGGCCGCACTGCCAGGCGGGGTCCTTCACCTCGCGTGCCAGCGAGTGGTCGTGCTGGCGCAGGAACCAGCGCGGCAGCGCACGCGCCGATGTCTTGCGGTAGACCACCGCGTTGCGCCAGCCCTTCACCTCGAACAGGTAAATGCCGGCCTCGCACACCAGGGTCACGTCGAAGCGGGCGGTGGGCACGGCGCTGCCTTCGTACATGGGAATGACCAGGTCCTGCCGCACGTGCAAGCGGTCGAACGCGGGCCCGAATGCACTGGTGAGCTGCTGCACGGCCAGCATGGTCGCCGTGTTGTTCGCCTGCGCGTCGTCGATGGAAAACGAGCGGCGTGCGTGCGCGTCGGATCCCGGCTGGGCATGCCCGTGGCCGGCCAGCGTGAGCAAGGGACGGGAGGGGGCTTTGTGCAAGGCAGTGGTCATGTGAGGCTCCTTCGAACTTCAAGGATTGCGCGACTCGCGCGAGTCGCGGCTTCGGCATGCGCGCATCTTTTCAAACGAATTGGGAGAAATTTGAAGGACCCATGCAAAGACTTCGCTCATTGCGTCGGCGCATGTCTGACGTGCGCGCACAACACTCTGTGCCACGGAAAACGGATCTACCAATTTCCTCCGGATTTGAACGAAACCATGCGTACAGCCGGTCGATACCGAGCGGCCGCATCACACCTGAAACCGGAGAACCTGAATGAAGAAATCCCTCACGGCATTCGCTGCCCTGGCCGTCTGCGGCCTGGCCTCTGCCCAATCGTCCGTCACGCTGTTCGGTGTCGTCGACGCCGGCGTGACCTACCAGTCGAACACCGCGCGCGACACCGTCACGGGCCTGTCGAACAAGCAAAGCAAGTGGAGCCTGGGCAACTCCGGCTACAACTCCAGCCGCATCGGCTTCCGCGGCACCGAAGACCTCGGCGGCGGCCTGGCCGCGAGCTTCTGGCTCGAAGCGCCCATCACCAACGACGACGGCGCCACCGGCGTGTCCACCTTCAACCGCCGCTCCACCGTGAGCCTGTCGGGTGGCTTCGGCGAACTGCGCCTGGGCCGCGACTACACGCCCACCTTCTGGAACGACACCGTCTTCGATCCGTTCGGCACCAACGGCTCGGGCACCAACGTGATCAGCACCGTCAGCGGCAACACCACCATCAACAACGCCAACTACGTGCGTGCCAGCAACTCGGTGGGCTACTTCCTGCCGCCGAACCTGGGCGGCTTCTACGGCCAGGTGCAGTACAGCTTCGCCGAGAACACCAGCACCAGCGCCACCAGCACCACGGCCGCGACCAGCAGCAGCGCCGGCCGCTACGTGGGCGGGCGTTTCGGCTATGCCAACGGTCCGCTGGACATCGCGCTGGGCGTGGGCCGCAGCACCGTCGTGGACACCACCGCGCTGGAGCGCAGCGTGCAGACCATCAACCTGGGCGCTTCGTACGACTTTGGTCCGGTCAAGCTGTTCGGCGAGCTGTCGAACGTGAAGAACAAGTTCGACTACTCGGCCGCGGCCGACACGCACGACAGCTACAACGGCTACCTGATCGGCGCGACCGTTCCGGTGGGCGCCGGCCTGATCCGCGTGGCGTACTCGCAGGTTCGCTACAACGAAGGCGCCGCGGGCGTCACGGGCGAAGACCCGCTGGCCCGCAAGCTCGCGGTCGGCTACGTGCACAACCTCTCGAAGCGCACGGCGCTGTACGCGACGGTGGCACGCGTGAACAACCGCAACGACGTGAACTACACCGGCAGCCTGGTGTCGGCCAGCACCACGGGCTACGGCAGCACCGGCGTGGGCTTCTCGGGCCTGCCGCGTTCGTCGACCGGCTACGACTTCGGCATCCGCCACGCGTTCTGAGGACTGATCCGCACGAAGAAAAAAAGAAGGGAGCGCTGCTCCCTTTTTTTGTGCCGACTCCGGCGTGGACACGTGCGGCGCATGTCGGCCCGGCGCGATCGCGCCGAGGACGCGCAGCATGCGCGGGATGCTCAGGGTGCCGGCTTCGGATGCGCGAGGCGGCCCGCCTTGCGCGCATGCCTGCAGGCGCCGGCATGCCTGCGCGCGGATGCCGTGCTCGTGCCCGGCTCCGTGATGGTCGCGAGGGTCGACCGGGCGTAGCTGCCCGCCTCGTCGTGCTCTTGCGCGGTGCAGGTTTCGCTGCCGGCCACCAGCATGCCCGCGACCAGCGCGCCGAACGCCAGCAGGCCCGCCAGCCGCGGCATCCATGCGCTGCGGTGCCAGCCCTGCCGGGCGGTGCGTGCGGCAGGCGCCCTGTTCCATCGCGCTTGCATCGAGCGCCTCTGTGCCTGGCCGGTCGCGGCTGCGGTGGGCAGCGGGCCGCCGAATCGGAGCGCTTGCGAAGCGCCGTGTGTGTCGCGATGCCAGGGGCTGTTCATGGCTGCCATGTTGGGCTTCAAAACGGGAGAAAAATTGGACGGCCGGCGCATCGGTTGTTCGCTGCTTCAGCGGCTGAAGCGGCGCGGCCCGTGCGGCCAGTCGCCGTTCAGCAGCAGCCCCAGGCCGGTGGCGCGCAGCGCCGCGGCCAGGGGGTCGATGAAGAAGCCGCCGACATAGCTTGCCGACTCGGGAAAGGCCTCGGCGCGAGCGACTGTCGGCGCCGGTGTCTGCGCGACAGGTTCCGGATCGCGCTTCGGATCGCGCTCCGGCTGAGCCACGCTGATCCACGCGCCGGGCGGGTCCGCCGTGACCGTCATGTACTCGGCTCCCTCGAACTCGTAGACCAGTGCGTACTTGCCGCCGGGCAGCCAGGTGCTGGACACCACGCGTGCCTGCGATGCCGCGTGCGCCGCGCCGCAGGCCATGCCGATGCAAAGCGCGCCGGCTGCCAGAGCCATTCGTTGGAAGAGGAGGTTCATGCGAAGTGCCTAGGAATCGAGCTTCGCGCTCAGGCTGAAGGTGCGACGATCTCGGAGGAATTTGGGATGCCGGCCCAAGGCCCGCCGCAGCGCTCTTTGTCGCGTCAATGCCCGTTGCCAGGCGCCGGAACGAGCTCGCGCTGCTTCAGGAAGTCGTAGAGGCTGACGGCCAGCACCTGCGCGATGGGGATCGGCAGCGTGAGCCGCAGCACCGCGGCGCGGTTGACGGAGCAACGGTCGGAACTGTGGTCGACGCGGCTGGCATCCAGAGTGATGTGGACGCAGCCCGCATTGACCCAGTAGCCCGAGACTTCGTCCGCGAACACCTGCGGTGCATGCAGGTCGTCGAAGTAAGTGGCTTTGGGAGGCTGGGACATGTTGGGGCCGGAAATTGGAAGCCCCGATGATCGATAGCGATCTGGTAGAAAAATGGGCTGTTGCGCTGCTGCTGGTGGGCGCAGGCCGTCGCGCAGCGGCTTGAGCACCGGACAGGTACTGCCGCGCCGCCGACTAGGGCTGCATGTAGTCGAGGGTGCCGATCCGGGTCTGCAAGCGTGCCGCGATGTTGATCAAGCCGGTGGTGGTTGCGGGATCACCTGCAATCTGGCGCCGCAGCACGTCCGCAGGCTGAACGAATGTAGCGTCCGGTGCCGTCGGGTCATGAATGCTCCAATGGGTCGCGATTTCGGGAAATCTCAGCAGCCATGGCAACAACACATCGATTTCCTTCTGATGGATGAAGTCGAAAGGCTGGGTCGCGGCAAACTTGTTCTGCGACCATAGCGGTCGTCCGCCTATTCGGCCACCGTCGGTTGGGCTCGCCGGGATCAATCCGCCAACGAGATGCAGCTTGAGCGTGTTGGTAATAGGCACGATGGCGCGCTCGGCGAGTGCATGTTCTATCTTCTCTTGTGCCGTTGGCTGACGCCCCACGATTGGCACTGCGCGAGCGTGCTGGCCCCGCGGACCGTTCATAGGCGTGGTCAGAACACGGCCCGCGCCCGTCGTGGCCGCTTGCGGAATCGCCAACGGATGCCACAGGATCGCGTCCCACGTGAAACGCGCCGTGCTGGCCTCCGCAAGGTCAAGAATCATCAGGTTGATCGGCCATGCCCGCGGATTTCTTGCCGGCTCCGCGTGGAAGATGGCCATGGTCATCACCGGCAGCAGCAATTGCTTGCGTGCGTAGTCCTTGTCGTATCCGCCCGTGCCGGTTGTCAGCGACGGAGACTCCCCCTTCATGAGCGAGCGAACCGCCTTGGCGAGCAAAGGGGAGTGGCGTATTTCATTCCAGGGGGCCGGCCGAGTGCCTCCATAGACGCTTTCGGCACTCTTGGCGTAGATGAGGCCGGGGTCCACCACCCGTTGCGCCAGCAACTGGTATTGAGGATCGTGGATCGCGTTCTTGGCGGCCCATTCCTGGAGCAGCAACCTGTCCTTCTCGTCTATGTAGTCGTTGGGATCGTTTGACGCGGCACCCGAGACTTTTGCCATGTCTACCAGGTGTGCGCTCAGGACGGACGCGGTCCAGTTCGCTGGAGGCGTGCCTGTCTTTTCGATCCGCAAGTTCTGCCACGCCACATGGTTGAGCCCGAGCGAAGCCTTGATCACCGAGATTGCAGTGATTGCATAACGGTAGTTCAGATTGAGCTTGGGCAATCTGCCATATCTGGATCGAAACGCCTTGAGCGAGCTCTCGAGAATGCTTGTGGATTGCAGGTAAGCAGGCCCTACATCCCCCATGTACACCTTGTGGTTCTTGCTGACGAGCCGGCCTGCCATCTTGTAATAGACCATGCCCTCTCGCGTCGACTGGCGCCAGCGTGCGACCCAGGCACCGGCAGTGTCCATGGTGTATGGGGCCGCTGGCGTCCCACCGCCCGCGGGGGCGCCGGGCAGCACGGCATCCTTCGTCAGTCTTTCGCAGAGAGAGAGCAGGTGCAATCCGTCGACATACAGGTTTTTGCCCGTGCGTTTGAGATAGCGAGGCATGGTCAAAGCTCCGTTCAGGCGTCCGGCCGCACGCCAATGATCGAAAAGAACCGGTTCAGATCCCCGTCCTCGCGCAGCACTTCCTGCATCAACTGCGGCAGCGGCATGCGCCCCCAGGCCACCGCGCGGTTCACGAGGTAGGGCGTGGGGCTGTGCGGCTCTTCGCACAGCAGGTATTCGGCTGCGAGCTCCAGCAACTGGTAGGCCTCCGCGCGGCTGCCGATGCGGCCGTTGGCGGCGGGTTGCTGCAGCGGCGTGGAGACAACGGCGATGAGAGGGGGCGAGATGGTGTGCAGTGTTTCGCTCATTTCGTCTTCCAGTACGTAGGCGGGCGTTGGCGGCAGGGCGGCGGGCTTCGGCTGGTCGCGCGGATCGCGCTCCTGCAGCAGGCTGCGCAGCGCCTGCCGCATGCGTGCCAACATCTCCGCCACCTTCGACAGGCTGGGTGCATCGATGCCCATTCGTTCGTCGAGCAGCGCGGTGAGGTCTCGCCAGGCCTCGGCCGCCAGTGCCACCCGGTCGTCGAGCGCGGCCAGCGCATGCAGTTCGCGCAGGGCGCGATCGAGGATGTCCTGGCGTGACACCGTCTGCGCGCTCGGCTCCTCAATCACTTCCTTGGCGTTCCCTTTGGACTTGGCGCTGCTTGCGGAAGCGCCCGCCCCGGAACCGAACTCGGTGGTCAGCGCTCGCTGCCAGTCGCCGAGGTTGATGAAGGGTGGAGAGAAGTCGGGCCACGCGAGCAGCGGCACGCGCATCAACAGCACCTGCGCCAACGTATCGTTCGCCCACACGAACGCCGCCGCCCGCATGTCCGCATCGCCGTCGTCCCCGATGCGCGGATGCACGCCTTCCCAGAATTCCCGCACCAGCCCTTCGAGCAGCCGCGCGCCGGCGATCAGCCCGTCGATTCCGTGCCGATGCAGCCAGGCCTCGGTGAGCCATGCGGCCACCTGCAGGTCCTTGCTGCGGCGTTGCAGCAGCTCGGTGCACAGCATCTCGGCCGCGCGCCAGTCGGCCTTCTTGAGCGGGCGGGTCCATTCGCCCATCGGCAGGCTGGCGTCTTCTTCTGTGCGTGCCTCGCGGATGCGGGCGTACACGGGGTCGTAGCGCAGCGACGGACCGGCGGGGCCTTCGGCGGTGTCGATGGCCAGCGGCGCAAGAAATGCCGCGATGTCCGGCGCGAAGCCGTCGGCGGCGGCTTCGGTGTTTAGGGGGGAGAGCAGGGCGGCCATCAGGGTGTGTTCCATTCGGGCGCGCGCGCCGGGAAGGCGGCGGGCCATATCAGGGCGTTCTTCTTGCCGGCGGGGCTGGCCGCGACGCGCAGGAACACGCGCGCGCGTCCGCCGGCCGGCGTCTGGGCGGCGTCGCCGGCCGACTGGGCCACCAGCGGGAACTCGAACTTCAGCAGTTGCGAGCGGCCGTCGGGGCGCTGCAGCGAATCGCCTTCGCGCTGGCGCTGCGCCAGCGTGAGCAGCGCCCACGGGTCGGCAAAGCGGAAGCTCACGCTCTGGCCGTCGGTCAGCAGCGCGGGCTGCTGCGGATCGGCGCGCGCGACCACGGGCGAGTCCTTCGCGATGCGCAGCACCAGCGCCACCGGCATGCCGTATTCCCAGCGCAGCGTGCGCGGCGGGTCGCGCTGCCTGAGCACCTGGTCGCCGACCTCGAAGGACCAGTCGATGATCTTGTTGCCCTCGATCTCGGCCATGGTGTTGACCCGGAAGTCCACGCTCACGTCGTAGCCCGGCGCGCCGCCTTCGTCGGTCGGGAACAGCGGCAGCAGGAAGTCGCGCGCACGGCTGAACTGGTCGGCGAAGCGGCGCGCCGCCGCGCCCGGCATGGCGGCGGTGCGCACGGCGCCGTCCACGCGGCTTTCCTTCAGCGCGCGCGCCAGCGGATCGAAGGCGCGCGACAGGTCGTTCACGTCCGCCGGGTCGGCCAGGTCGAAAGCGCGCGCGGTGGTGGACGCGCCGAACGGATGCCGCCCCGCCAGCGAGCGGTTGAAGCGCGTGGAGAACTGCGTCCACAGTTCCTGCTGATCGCCGTACTGCAGCTCGTAGCAGCGCGCGAGCAGGGCGCTGTAGATCTGCTGGTGGCGGTCGGCAAAGTAGTCGCCGATGCGCGCCGCCGGCGCCTTGCCGGCCAGCTTGGCGGCGCAGGTCTCGCGGTCGATCTCGGCGCCGGTGGTGCCCAGGAACTGCTCGAGCAGCAGCAGGCTGCTGTTCGGGTTCTTCAGCCGGTAGCGCTCCAGGTCGCGGTTGATGGCCTGCCAGCGCTGCGCCAGCACCGAGCCCGCGCCCGCACCGTCGAGCGCCGCGATGTAGCCGTCGGCCAGCTTGCCCAGCGTTTCGGTGCGGTTGAACTGCTGGCCCAGGTAGGCCGCGAGCGAGCCGGTGTCCGATACGCCGAAGGCCACCAGCATCGGCCCGCGCTCTCCGCGCCAGCCCTGGAAGTCGCGCCCGCGCATGGCGTACAGCTCCGACTGGTTGAAGGCCTCGTCCACGGCTTCGAGGCGCTGCAGCGCGTCGCGCGACACCAGCGCGCGCAGGTCTTCGGCGCGCGGGCCGGCGCCCAGTTCGTACAGCAGCGCCTGGATCTTGGCGAGCCGCTGGCGCGAGGCTTCGTAAGCGAGTGCCTGCGTGTCGGTGGCCATCAGCGTGGACGAAACCGGGCGCATGCCGTCGTTCGCGCCGGTCGCGGCCTCTGCCACCTGGTCGACCACCAGTTGCGCGAAGTGCGCGTTCAGCGCGCTCTCCACGGCCGGGCGCACCGTCGGCGGGAAGGCCGTCATGCCCTCGGCCATGTAGCGCTTGCGGATGTCGCCGATCGCCAGGGCCTGGTCGAGCCGCGGCAGGTCCCATGCGGCCGTTGCGCGCAGGCCCGCGCCCGGCAGCTCGCGGTCGCGCGCGGCGGCCATGAAGGGCTGCGCCAGCAGTGCGGTGAGCGCGTCGCGCAGCGCGATGCGTTCGGGCGCCAGCACGAAGCGGCCGTCCTTGTCCTGCCACAGCAGGCCGGGCTGCGCGCCGCCGAAGCGCAGGTTGAACTCGGCGCGGAATTTCTGGAAGGCGTCTTGCGCGTGGCCGCGCACGGCGTCGGCCGACTCCTGCCCCAGCAGCCGGTTCTGCTCGATGCGCGCGATGGTGCGGTCGTAGGAGGCACCCAGCACCAGCACCGGCTGGCGCATCCAGCCGCCCTTGCCCGAGGCCACCAGGTCTTCCTGGTCCTTGATGGCGCCGATCACTTCGCGGTAGCTGGCCGTGGTGCGCGCGAAGGTGCCGTTGCCGGCCAGCGAGGGCATCAGCCGCGCCAGTGTTTGCTCCGACACCAGCAGTTCGTTGTTCGCGAACAGCCGTGCATCGAGCTGCGCCGTGCCCTTGTCGAGCGCGCAGCGCAGCGCCGATTGCACCGGCACCAGCGGAATCGACAGCGCATTGCCCTCGGCCGCCTGGCGGAAGTAGCGCAGGTTGCGGCTCAGGTCGGCGGGCAGTTCGGCGCCCAGCGCGTAGCGCACGGCCACGCGCAGGTCTTCGGCGTTGCCGGTCGAAGGCTGGCGCAGGCGCTCCACCGCCTGCAGCGCGGCGTCGAGCTGTTCGGCCGAACCCAGGTAGCGCTGCAGCGCGCCGAACTCCGGCTGGTCTTCCACCAGCAGGCCGTTCTTGCGCGGCGCGTCGCCGATGGTCCTGAAGCTCGGCGGCAGTCCGCAGCTGGCGCCGACGATGAATTCGCCGGTCGCCTCGTCCTGCTCCACGCCGCTCAACTGGCTCACACGTGCCATCAGCTCGCGCCGAAGCGTGCTCACCGCGATGTCACCGAACTCGCGCTCGATGCGCTCGATCACCCGCTCGTTCAGGTCGTCGAAGGGCCGCCACGAGCCCGGCATGAAGAACGAATAGGTGCCGTCGGTGCGCAGCCGCTCGTTCATGGCCAGCAGCGACAGCGCCTTGTTGCGGTACCACGCGGTGGGTATGGCCTCGCCGCGCTGCTGTGCGCGCATGCGGTATTGCGCGTCGTGCTGCAGCTGCGAGAGCGCCGACACCAGCGTGCCGTTGTGCCGGTGCAGCTGCCAGGTGGCCACCACCAGGCCGATGCCCCAGCCGCCGAGGAAGATCACCGCCGTCCAGCGCAGCGCGCGGTGCAGCACCGGGCGCGCCAGCGTCTGCGTGCGCGACGGCCGGGTGAGGCCGTATTCAAGAAAGATCTTCTTCTCGAACAGGTCGCGCAGGAACGCCGGCTGGCGCATCAACTGCGCGATCAGGTCGCCGCCGATGGGCTCCAGGTCCTTGCGGCCGTAGGCGTCGTGTTCGGCGTCGATGGCGGCCACGGCCTGCGCCGATTCGCCGGCGTCGCCGGTCAGGTAGATGCCGCGGAAGAAGAAGGGCTCGTGGTAGGCGCTCGGGCGCATCAGCTCGTCGACGTACAGCTGCAGCTGGCCGCGCAGCGCCTCGATGCGCGAGGGCAGCAGCAGCTGCGGGCCGGCGCCCTGCGGCGCGGTGTCGGTGGCGAACAGTTCGGCCGACACGTCGGACACCGAACGCACCACCGTGCCCACGGCCTCGTCGACCCAGCCCGGCTGGTAGGTGGTCGACAGGTCGTAGGGCGAAGACCAGCCCAGCATGCTCGCGCGCAGCGGCTCGGGCAGCGCGCGCGCGAAGGCGCTGAAGCCTTCGAGCTGTTCGGCGCCGGTGATGAGCACATAGACCGCGAAGCGCATCGCGAAGCGGTTCTGCGCGAGCCACAGGCGGCGGTGCGCGAGCTTGGCGCGCTTGGAGAGTTCGAGCCGCCCGTCGGTGCTGTCGTCCATCAGCAGCGCGGCGGGAATGGTGATGACCACCGAGTCGAACGGCCGCTGCGGCCGGTAGGCGCGGCACATGCCGAGGAACTCGTCCCACGGCTTCTCGGAGGCATCGTCGTCGTCGGGCGAGCCGAGGTAGGCGCCCTGGATGTCGATGACCACGCCGCGGTCGAAGAAGTGCCACGAGATGCCCTGCGTGGCCGCGGCCGAGGCCGACTCGGTGCTCAGCGCGCTGGCCACGCCCGACTGCTCGATGGGCAGCTGGCGGTGGTCGTCGCCCTCGTTGAGCAGCATGATCCATGGAATGCCGTAGCGGTCGGCGCGCGAGGCGATGTTGCCTTCGATCAGCTCCACCGCCTGGCGGAACGAGCTGCGCAGCGAGTCGAAGCGGATGCGCGCGACCTTCGGGTCGCTCGAAGGCTTGGCGTGCGAACGCCGCGCGGCAAAGTACAGCACCATGCCGAGCACGAGCAGCACCACCAGCGTCAGCACCGCGATGGAAATGAGAAAGAGCTGGTCCGTCAGCATGGCGACGACCTCCTGGGGCTCGTTGAATGGCGCATGTCGTTCATCGCTGGTACGCCCCCGATGCATCGACCGCGCCCGGCTGCAGCACCTGCCGCACCGGCCACGACTGCCACAGCCACAGCAGCTCCGACACCGCCAGCAGCGTGGCGGCGCTCAGCAGGAACAGCACCGTCCAGCGGCTGAGCGTGGGCAGCTTGCGCGGCGCGATGTGCGAGAGCGTGCTGGCATAGGCCCGCTCCGACACCACGCGGTCGCGGCCCGAGAAATCGGCCGGTCGCTGGTAGACGAACTGGAACAACTCCTCGCGGTAGCCGAGCAGCCGCGCTTCCTCGCCGCCGCCGCGGTATTTGCCCTGAAAGCCCAGCGCCAGCGCAAACAGGTACAGCCGCGCGATGTCCCGCTTGGAGGGCTCGCGGCCCGACAGCAGTTCTTCGATGCGGCTGAACACCAGGTCGCCCGCGATGTTGGTGCGGAACAGCGAAGACTCCAGCAGGTGCGCGGTCCAGCGTTCGCGGCCGATCCACGGCGTGTGCAGCAGGATCTCGTCGGCCAGCGCAGCCTTCAGGTAGCGCGCGTCGGCCACGTTCTCCAGCTCGAAGCGGGTGCTGTCGCGGCGCGATTCGAGCGACTGCAGCTCCAGCAGGTTTTCCAGGTGGCGGGCCAGCGACTGCGCCACCAGGTCGGGGTCGGTCTCGCGCGAATCGGCGGTGCGGTCGCGGGCCTTCACGATCTCGTCGTAGAAGGCGCGGAACTGCTTGGTGATGTGGTCGTCGACCGCGAGGTCGGGAAGGGTGCGTGCCATGGGGGTCAGTCCTTGATGAACAGCACGATTTCCTGCGGAGGCTGCGCGGTGGCGCCTTCGTTGGCGTTGGCGATCACCAGCAGCTCGCCGGGCACGGTAAGCGCGGCGCTGGTCTGGATGGCGTAGAGCAGGTAGCCCGAGCCGGGGCGCAGGCCCAGTTCGTCGGCCGACTCGATGGGGCGGCGCACCGCGCCCAGCACGCGGCGTTCGCGCAGCGACGGGTAGGCCGACTGCGAGCCGACGATGGCGCTGTCCATCCAGGCCAGCAGGTCCTTGTCGGACTGGCCGCGCAGGCCGATCACGATGCGCGCGCCCGACAACCACTGCGTCTGCAGCGTGGTCTCGAAGGCGCCGTGGCGGAACTCGAACTTGTGCTCGCGGTACTCCTGGCTCACTTCGGACACCGCGTCGCGCAGCGCCAGCAGCAGCGGCTGGAACACGAGCGAAGGGTTCGCATGGTCGTAGTCCATCGGCACCGGCGGCAGGCCGCCGGGCCGCAGCAGGCTCAGCGAGGCCAGCAGCGCGCACAGCGACCAGTACATCGGCAGCGGATGCAGGTGCGGCGTGCGCAACACGGCCTCGGCATGCGGCAGGCCCGACAGCAGGCTGCGCAGCCGGTCTTTCAGCTCCAGGTGCGCGAGCCGGTCGTCCACGCGCGAAGACGGCACCGCCGTCTGCTTGGCGACGAAGGCGGCCTTGCCGCGCAACTGGCCCAGCAGGCCGGCGGCGGCCGTCCACAGCGGGTTGTCTCGCGCCACTTCCAGCAGCGGCGGCTGCGCGTCGCCGAGCTTCACCACTTCGTTGTCCTTGAAGACCTGGCCCAGCCGCAGGTGAACATGCGTGCCGGGCGGCACCGCGCCCGCGCTCAGCGCCAGGCGCGGCAGCATGCGCGGAATGTTCGCGGGCTCGGCATCGGACACCGCGTCTTCCACCGGCGCGCCGGCCACCGAGCGAAAGCGCACGGTCGCGGAGCGGTGCCGCGCGGGCGCGTTCACGGGCAGCGTGAGGTAGATGTCGAGCGGCTCGTTGGCCAGCTGTTCCTGGTGCGGCGCTAGCGACAGCTCCAGCGCGCCGTGGGCCGCCTCGGCGGCCGAGTACTGCACGGCGGTGCCGTCCGGCAGGATGGCTTCGAGCGCCAGCACGCGCAGCATGCCGGCCGGCAGCAGGCCCTGGTCGAAGACCAGGCGGCGCACGCCCCAGCTGAAGGGAGCGGCGGCCAGCGTCTGCCAGGCCACGAGGGAGTCCATGCGCGCCGAGAACTGCTGGAAGTGCTGCGGCGACAGCAGCATGCCTTCATGCCACTCGACGCGGTCGGTGATGGGAGCGGTGTTCACTGTTGAAAGGTCCGGGTTGCTCAACGCGTGGTCGACACGTCGAAGCTTTGGATGTCGAAGCGGGCGATGACGGCGCCCTTGAGGTCTTCCACCCGCACGCGATTGGCGCCGGGCGTGGTGTAGTTCGCGAAGACGAGCACGGCCGCCACGCGCGGCGAGCCGATGGCGCTGGCGGGCACGCGGATCGTCTGGCCCGGCACCAGCTCCCAGGAGAGGTACGACAGGCTTTGCGGGAAGGTCTTCTGCAGGTCGGCGCGCGCGCCGAACCACTTGGCGGCGGTGAGTTCGGTGACGCGGGCGAGCATGGCCTCGTCGAGCACCATCACCACGTCGACCGCCACCGGGCTGTTCTGGTTGGCGTTGGACGCGGCCGACAGCGTGAGCTCGCTCCAGTCTACGCGCGTGCCCTTGGGAAAGAGGCTGCCGCATGCGGCCAGTTGCGCGAGCAGCAGCGCGGCGGCGATCCATCTGAAGAAAGTCGAAGTCCGGTTCATCGCGATATTCCAGGGTTCGCCGCGGCGGAAGTCGCGTAGGCGGCGGGGGGCTGCACGGCCTGCCGCGCACCCACGGCAATGCCCATCAGCAGGATCAGCAGGGAAGCCAGCACGCTGCAGCCCGCCAGCAGATAGACGTTGCCGCGCGTGAGCACGAAGCGCAGCGGCTGCACGGGCGCCGCATGGGCGGCGGGCGCGGCCACGCGCTCCGACGGCAGGCCGGCCGACACGATGGCGATCAGCGCGCAGCTGGCCAGCAGCGTGAGCAGGTTGCGCGGGCCTTCGCAGATCAGGTCGATGGCCAGGAACAGCGCCAGTGCCGCTTCTATGGGCAACTGCAGCAGCGACAGCACGATGCCCGCGTAGCCCACGTTGGTCAGGCTGTTGTTGCCGGCCGAGGCGAAGGCCGCCACCATGGCGCCGGTGCCGATCATTCCGATGTCGGCCGCGCTGAGCGTGCGGTCGTACAGGTTGGCCACGAACAGCGCGAGCAGCACGTAGTAGAGCGCCGAGCCCGCGCGCAGGAACACCGAGGCCGTGGGCACCACCAGCTCCACGATGCCGCGGCTGAAGCCCAGGCGCGCGCTCATCGCCTCGATGGTGTGCGGAATGCTGGCGGTGGTGCTCGACGACACCAGGCTCACCAGCATCGGCGTCTTCAGGTGCTGCAGCACCTCGACCAGCGGCTGGTTGCCGCGCCGGTGGATCACCCAGATGGCCGCCATGCCCAGCAGCGCCACCAGCACCACGAAGTGCAGCAAAAAGCCGCTCATGGCGCGGATGGTCACCGCGTCGGTCTGCGAGAACACATGCGCCGACATGCCGAAGGCCACCACCGGCAGCAGGATGTTGGCGCGCGCGATGATGAGTTCGAGCGTGCGGTAGATGCCCTCGAACATGTGGTTGAGCGCGTTGTGCTGCGTGCGCGCCAGCGCCGCGAAGGCCAGCCCGAACAGCAGCGCGCAAGAAAGTATGCCCAGCGAGCGACCTTCCACCAACACGCGGAAGAAGTTGTCGGGCAGCAGCGTGGCGCGCGGGCGCTCCACCGGCGTGGCCTGCACGCCGCCGTCGTACAGCCGCATTTCCATGTCGCCGCCGTCGCCGGCCTTCTGCACCAGCTCGCCGAGGTGCTCGCGCAGGTCGGCGTCGAGGTGCGCGCCGGGCGAGTTCACCCAGCCCAGCGCCAGGCCCGTGCCGGCGCAGCTCGCCACCAGCAGCAGCGCCAGGCCCGCGATCATCGCGATGCGCCGCGCGGGAAAGGGCAGCCCCATGGTCTGGCGCAGGCCGAAGAAGGTGGCCACCACCAGCAGCGGAATGGCCGCCATGCTCACGATCGACAGGTACACCTGCGCCGCCGTGTAGGCCACGTCGCCCAGCGCGGGCGCGAAGATGCCCGCGACGCCGCCTGCCGCCATGCACATCAGCAGGGCGAGCAGGCTGTGGGACATGCGCGTCAGGAAACCCATGTCGGCTTGTTCCATCCCTTGTCGAGCGCGAAGGCCACGGTGGCGCGGGCCAGCTCCAGCGAGCTGTCGATCAGCGTGAGGGCGCTGTGCTCGGCGGCATGCGCGGCGTGGGCTGCGATGGGAAGTTCGGTGCAGCCCATGATCACGGCGGTGGCGCCGGTGGCGGCCAGTGCTTGCAGCGCAAGCTCGAAGGCGGCCGCGCCGGCCCGCACGTCGCCAGCCTTCACGGCGCGGATGCAGGCGTCCACATGGTCCTGGCCGGTGGCGGCATCGGGCACGAGGAAGTCGATGCCGCGATCGCGCAGCGCCTCCTGGTAGAAGCCCGAGGCCAGCGCGCCGCGCGTGGCGAGCACCGCCACCCGCGCCGCCCGGCCCGCCGGCGCGGTGGCGATGGCGGACACGCACGACTGCGCGATGTGGATCACCGGCGCGCGGCTGTGCGCGACCATCTGCGCGTACCAGTGGTGCGACGAGTTGCAGGGAATCGCCACCACGCCCACGCCGATGCTGTTGAGCACGTCGATGCCGGCCAGCAGCGCGGCCAGCGGATCGGGCCCATTGCCCAGGATGGCGCTGGAGCGGTCGGGCACGTGCGGCAGGTTGGCCACGATCACCGGCAGGTGCTCCTGGTCGCGCGTGGCGGGCGTGAGCTGGATGATCTTCTCCATGAAGTCCACCGTGGCCGATGGACCCATGCCGCCGAGAACGCCGATGCGTGACATGAGCGCGTGTTCCCTAGATCTTCAACGGCCGCGGGCACACGACGGCCACGGCCGCGGTGTTGCCGATGACCAGCACCAGCGTGCGCAGCATGTCGCACACCGGGTCCACCGCCAGGAACAGGATGAACGCCGCCTCGAAGGGCAGGCCCAGGTAGGTGCAGGTCATGCCGATCAGCGACACGGTCACCAGCCCGGTCATGCCCGCCGATGCGAAGCCCGCGAGCACCGACGACGTGAGCACGATGCCGATTTCCACCGGCGACAGCGAGCGCCCGTAGATCTGCGCGATGAAGAGCGTGGCGCACACGTAGTACACGACCGGCCCGATGCGCAGCAGCGACACCGTGAGCGGCACCAGCAGCTCGACCCGCGAGCGCGCGAAGCCCAGCCGCGTGACCAGGCTCTCGATCATGATCGGCATGCAGGTGGCGCTGCTGCGCGTGGCCAGCGCCAGCGCGAAGGGGCCGCGCAGCGCATTGAGCGTCTGCCCCAGCGTGCCGTTGGAGCGCTTCCAGATGATCACCGCGGCCACCACCAGCAGCAGCACCGACACCACCAGGAAGGCCACCACGAAGGCGCCCATCGCCCGCAGCGGCTCTATGCCCGTCTTGCCCAGTTGCGCCGCGCTCATGCAGAACAGCACCACCGGCAGCGGAAAGCTCAGCCAGCGCATCAGCGTCTGGCAGGCGTGGTAGACCGTCTCCAGCGCCTGCGTCAGGCCGTCGGAGATGCGCGTGGGCACATGCCCCACCGCCAGGCCGAACAGCAGCGCGAACACCAGCGTCTTCAGCGTGTCGCCGTTGGCCAGCGCCGAGAAGATGTTGGCCGGCACCAGGCTCACCAGCAGGTCGGCGAAGCTGGCGGTCTTCTTCACTTCGTCCACGCCGCGCAGGTTCATGGCCGTGTCGCTGGCGCTCAGGTCGCCGCCGACGATCTGGCCGAAGGTCTGCATGGTGGTGCTGGGCAGGTTCTCGCCCGGGCGAAGAATCAGCAGCGTGGCCGCGCCGGCAATGGCCACGAAGGCCGAGAACGCCAGGAACACCAGCGCCACGCGGCCCAGCAGGCTGGCGGTGCCGCCGTCGCGGAACAGCCGCTGCAGGCTGAAGATCACGGCCGAGACCATGAATGGCAGGGTGATCATCTTCAGCAGGTCGACGTAGATGTCGCCCACGAAGCCCAGCGTGGTTGCCAGCGCGGGCGCGAGCATGCCGAAGGCGACGCCGGCGCCCAGGCTGATGATCACGACCCAGGGGTTGAGGACGAAGGCGTAGAACTTGGAGGAATTCATGATGGGTGCGAGTGCGTTGCGGCGGCTCAGCGGTCGAGCGCCTGCAGCACTTTCTGGATGTCCAGCTTTTCGGTGCGCTGGGCGAGGAACTGGTTGACGTAGGCCAGCAGCGTGGTGTCGGTCACGGCCACGCCGATGCCCAGCGTGTCCTCCAGGTCTTTCAGCGTCACGGTGCGCAGCACCAGCGACACGGTGGGGTCGGCCTTGAGCACGCGCTTGACCTCGAACTCGTCGCGGTAGGCGCTCACGATCTCGCCCTTGTAAAGGGCCGCGAGCACCTCGTTCCAGGTCGCGAATTCCTGCACCTTGGCGTGCGGGAAGTTGGTGCGCGCGTAGTCCGCGAACGACGACTTCGCGATCACGCCGATGCTGCCGTCGAAGTTGCGGATGACCTCCGGAAGCGGCCGCCCGCGCGAGAGCTGCGCGAACTTCACGCGGTTCAGGATCAGCGAGTGGTTCAGCGTGAGGTAAGCGTCGCTGAAGGCGATGGTCTGCGTGCGCGCCAGCGTGCGCGACAGCTTGCTGATGGCCAGGTCGGCCTGGCCGTTGGCCAGCAGGTCGACCACGGCGTTGAAGGTGCCGGCGTCGCGGTTGATGCGCAGCTTGACGCCGAGCTCCTTGGCCAGCGACTGCGCCAGGCCCACTTCGAGACCGGTCCACTGGCCGCTGTCGTCGAAGAAGAAGAACGGCGGCGTGTCGACCTTGAGCATGGCGACCACCAGCTCGCCGCGCATCACGATGCGCGCGATGTCGGGCGCCAGCAGCCGCCCGTCGGGCACGCGCACGAGGCCGTTGGTGAGCACCGGCGCGGGGGGCGCGGCCGGTGCGTCGGCCGCGGGCGCCGCAGGCGCCGCCACCGGCGCTGCAACTGCCGGAGTGGTGAGAACACCCTGCGCCACGGGGCGTTCGCCCGCGGCGCCGGCGGCGCTGCTGGCGCACAGCCCGGCGAACGCCAGCAAGGCGGGAAGGGCAAGGCGCCGCAGCGCGACGTGCATGCCCGTGAGTTGTCGTGCGTTGTTCGACATGCTTGGAATCACTTTTGTCATTGGGTGGGGGCGGCGGGAGCCGGCGCGGGCGAAGGCAACGGCGAAGAAGAAGGCATCGGCGAGGGCGCCGCGACGGCGGCGGCGGCAGGGGCGGGCGTGGGCGCCAGCAGCTTGCCGATCTCGATGCCCATCAGGAACAGGAGAACGCACAGCAGCACCAGGCAGACCGCCGTGATGGCGACCATGCGGGAGCTCATCGTGAAAACGTATTGCGACATGGGGTGGGCGGAGATAAGCGGTGACCGGCTCAGGGAACCATGGAAGTGAATTGGCCCGGCACCACGACCTGGATCACGCCGCCCCAGTTGCAGGCGAGCTTGGAGCTGTCCTGCAGGGCGGGCATGTTGCCGAGCAGCACGGTGGGCGAGCCCGGCGCCCACGGCGCGGCGGTCACCGGAATGCAGGGCATGGGCGTGAAGGCGCCGAGCGCGGCGGCGGTGGCGGCCGCCACCATCGGGTTCGCCATGCTGTTGCAGGTGCCGAAGGGCAGGATGTTGACGAAGGGCTTGTTGTCCATGATGGTGGCCGCCGGCACGCTGCTGGTGACCACGCCGGCCACGGGCAGCACGCCGAGGGTGGAAGGCGCGGCGCCGAAGCTGCACTGCAGCGTGGCGCCCATGCACACATGCATTCCCATGGCTCAGCTCCCCCTCACGAGTTTTTCCAGGCTCTTCATGAAGCCCGGTGGCGCGGTGGCGGCCGCGATCTCGCGGCCGGCGTCGTCGAAGCGGCGCGGGCTGCCCCAGGGCTTGCCCTGGCGGTAGGCGATTTCTTCCATCAGCTGGCCGTTGGGCCAGAAGCGCCGCAGCGGCCCGTGCAGCACGTTGGCCACGTAGGTGGACGACTGCGCCACGCCGCCGCCCGGCAGGTAGTCGAGCACTTCGCCGTCGAGCAGGCCGGCGCGGTAGTTTTCGCGCCGCACCATGCGGCCTTCGTGGAAGTAGGCGGCCTCGCCGTCGAGCCGGCCGGCCACGTAGCGCAGCCGCGCGCTGACGTCGCCCGACTCGGCATAGGAAACGGCCTCGCCGTGCAGGGCGCCGCGCACTTGCGTCTGCGTCTGCATCAGCTTGCCGCTGGGGTAGTAGCTGCGCGTGACGCCTTCGGCCAAGCCGCCCACGCGCTGGGTTTCCTGCAGCAGCTGGCCGCGCTCGTCGAACAGGCGCATGGCGCCGTGCGGCAGGCCGGCCTGGTAGGCCGCGTCCATCGCCGGCTTGCCCGGGGCCGAAAACACCTGCATCGGACCGTGCGGCACGTCGCCCAGGAAAGATGCGCGCACCACCGTGCGGCCCGCATCGTCCACGGCCTCGCGCACCTCCGCACCGGGTGCGGATGGAAGAGACGAGGAAGAAGGAAGAGCCATGGCGTTCAATTGATCTTCACCAGCCCGCCCTTGAGCGTGACCATGCCACCGCCTTCGACGGCGTTCATACCCGACGCCTTGCTGCTGATCGACGGCGCCTCGTTCGACAGCGAGGCACCGCCCTTGGCCGACAGCGCCACCCCGGCCTCGGCCTTGAAGTTGACGCCGGCATTGGCGCCCAGGTCGGTGCCGGCCTTCAGGTCCAGCGTCTGGGCCGATTTGATGACCAGCGTGCCCGTCACGTCGATCACCAGGTTGCCGGTGACCTTGAGCTCGTAGTTGCCGGTGACGGTCTGCGTGAAGTCGGCCTTGTTGTCGTGCGTCTCGTTGCCGGTGACTTCCAGCGCGCGCGTGCCCTTGACCGAGTGGGTCTCGTTGCCCGTGTCGACCTTGACGGTGCGATTGCCCTTGGTGACGGTGTGGAGCTCGTTGCCGGCCATCACCGTGGTGGTCAGGTCGTTCTCGATTTCCGCCAGCATGTCTTTCTGCGCGTGCAGGTAGAACTGCTCGGCGTCCTTCTTGTCCTCGAAGCGCATCTCGTTGCCGGCTTCGCCGTTCTTGGTCGAGCGCGAGCGGAGGGTGCTTTGCGTCGACATGCCCGGCAGACTCACCGGCGTGGGGTTGGTGCCGTTGTAGACGCTGCCCGAGACCAGCGGCCGGTCGGGGTCGCCGTCGACATAGCTCACCACCACCTCCTGCCCGATGCGCGGCAGGAAAAGGGCGCCCCAGCCCTTGCCGGCCCACATCTGCGAGACGCGGATCCAGCACGAGCTCTTGTCGTCCTTCTTGCCCTGCTGGTCCCAGGGAAACTGCACCTTGATGCGCCCGTGCGCGTCGGTCCAGATTTCCTCGCCGGCCGGGCCCACCACCTGCGCGGTGTGGTTGCCCGCCACCACCGGCCGTGGCGTGAGGCGCTGCGGGCGAAACGGCAGGTCGGGCGGCAGGGTCTCGAAGCTGTTGCTGTAGTGCTCGCGATCGGCATGGTGCTGCACGCTGTACACCACGTGCTCCACGTTGAAGTCCTCGCGCGGATGCTCCTGCAGCGTGAATGTGGTGCCCGGCGTCAGGTAGTGGCAGCGGCTGTCGCCGCGGCCCGACTGGCTGCCGGCCTGGCGCGCTTCCAGGCGGATGCGCGCGCGCGCCGCGCCGGCGGCGGCCGCCACGCGCGAGGGGTATTCGTAGTCCAGGCCCTGGCCGGCCTTGCCGTCCTGCTGCTCCCGCAGGCTGGTGTCGGGCGTGAGGAAGTCGTAGTCGTCCACCGCCTGGGACTTGGTGACCAGCCGGGCGTCGGACTCGAAGCGGGTCACCGTGTGGGTATGGGCCAGGCCTTCCGCGCCGCCGCGCAGCAGCAGCGTGTCGGCGTGGGGGCAGGGCGCGTAGGCTACTTTGCTGTCGGCCAGCACGAGCTTGTGCTCGCCGTCCGCGAAGGTGAAGAAATAGAAGATGCCTTCCTCTTCCATCAGCCGGGAGACGAAGTCGAAGGCCGTCTCGTCGTAGCGCACGCAGTACTCGCGCTTGGCATAGGTGCCGCCGAGCTGCGAGTCGAAGGCCAGGTTGAATTCGGTGAACACCTTCTCCAGGATCTCCACCGTGCTCAGGTTCTGGTAGATCACGCGGTCGCGGCCCAGCGTGAGCAGCCACATGCGCGGCACGAGCTCGAGCGAATAGGTCGCGAAGTCGCCGTGGCTGCCCAGGTACGAGAAGCGCGAGACGATGCCGTTGAAGAAGCGGGTTTCCTTGTCGGGCCGCTGCATCGCCACAGTGGCCGAGGTGCCGATCAGGTCGGCGCCCTGCAGCGTGCTCAAGGGCGAACGCATGGTGAGCGTGCAGGCGAACAGCCGCGACATCCCCTCGGTGGCCTGGAAGGTGTCGAGCAGCAGGTCGTCCGGCCCGAGCACGGTCTTCACCGTCAGGAAGGCGGCGTGCTGGGTGAAGCCTTCGCGCATGTTCATGCGTCAGCTCAGCGTTGCGGGCTCGAAGCCGAAGGCGAAGGCGCCGCCGCCGTCCACGCCCATGTGCACGGCGGTGAACGCGGCGGCCATCGAGATGCGCTCCAGCACCTGGCGCGACAGCTCGGGCAGCACCGCATGGGCCAGGATGTGGTCGATGTTGCGCGCGCCGCTGTCCACCTCGGTGCAGCGCGCGGTAATGGCGTCTTCCACCTGCGCGTCCCAGGTGAAGGCGGCGTGGTGGTTCAGCGCGAAGCGCCGCGCCAGCTTGCCGAGCTTGAGGTTCACGATCGAGCGGATCTGCTCGTCGCCCAGGTGGTGGTACGGCACCAGCGCCAGCCGCCCCAGGAAGGCAGGGCTGAACTGCTTGAGCAGCTCGGGGCGCAGCCGTTCCACCAGCTCTTCGGGGTCGGGCCTGCGCCCGCCCTGCGAGGCCTGGGTGATCACGTCCTGCGCCGCATTGGAGGTCAGCAGGATCAGCGTGTTCTTGAAGTCGATCTGCACGCCTTCGCCGTCTTCCATGGTGCCCTTGTCGAACACCTGGAAGAACAGCTCCAGCACGTCGGGGTGGGCCTTCTCCATTTCGTCGAGCAGCACCACGCTGTAGGGGCGCCGGCGCACCGCCTCGGTCAGCACGCCGCCGCGCCCGTAGCCCACGTAGCCGGGCGGCGCGCCCTTCAGGCTTGAGACGGTGTGCGCCTCCTGGAACTCTGACATGTTCACGGTGATGACGTTGCGCTCGCCGCCGTACAGCAGGTCGGCCAGCGCGAACGCCGTCTCGGTCTTGCCCACGCCGCTGGGGCCCACCAGCATGAACACGCCCACGGGCTTGCCGGGGTCGTCGAGGTCGGCACGGAAGGTGCGCACGCGCCGCGCGATGGCGTCGAGCGCATCGTCCTGGCCGACCACGCGCTCGGCCAGCTTCTCCTTCAGGTTGAGCACCGTGTGCAGCTCGTCGGTCATCATCTTGCCGACCGGAATGCCGGTCCAGCCGGAGATGACTTCGGCCACCATCACGCCGTCGACGCACACGGGCACCATGGGCTCGTCGCTCTGCAGCGCTTCCAGGCCCTTCTCGAGGCGGCGCAGCGCGGCGGTGAGCAGCGCGGGGTCGTTCTCCTCGTCGGGCGGCGGCGCGCCGTCGCGCAGGCTGTCGGCGATCTTGCGGCGCAGCGCGACGATTTCCATCACCGCGTGCTTCTCTTCATCGACCTTGTCGGACAGGCGCTTGTGCTTCTGGCGCAGCGTGTCGAGCCACGCGGTGAGCGTGGCGATGGCGTCCTGATGGTCTCCACCGGTGGCGGCTTCGTGGCGCAGCACGCGCAGCTCGCTTTCGGCCGTGGCGATGTCGCGCGCGGCCGACTCCAGTTCGGCCGGCAGCCCGTTCTGCCCGATGGCCACGCGCGCGCAGGCGGTGTCGAGCACGCTGATGGCCTTGTCGGGCAGCTGGCGGCCGGTGATGTAGCGGTGCGAGAGCTTCACGGCTTCGCGCACCGCGTCGTCGATGATCTCCACGCCGTGGTGCTTCTCCAGCGTCTCGACCATGCCGCGCAGCATGTCGATGGCCACTTCCTCGCTCGGCTCCTCGACCTTCACCACCTGGAAGCGCCGTGCCAGCGCCGGGTCGCGCTCCACGTATTTCTTGTACTCGGCCCAGGTGGTGGCGGCGATGGTGCGCAGCTCGCCGCGCGCCAGTGCGGGCTTGAGCAGGTTGGCCGCGTCGCCCTGGCCTTCGGCGCCGCCCGCGCCGATGAGCTGGTGCGCCTCGTCGATGAAGAGAATCACCGGCGTGGGCGAGGCCTTGACCTCGGCGATGACCGACTTCAGCCGGTTCTCGAACTCGCCCTTCACGCCGGCGCCGGCCTGCAGCAGCGCCAGGTCGAGCGAGCGCACCGACACCTGGCGCAGCGCGGGCGGCACGTCGCCCTGCACCACGCGTTGCGCGAAGCCTTCGACCACGGCCGTCTTGCCGACGCCGGCCTCGCCGGTGAGGATGGGGTTGTTCTGGCGGCGGCGCAGCAGCACGTCGATGATCTGTCGGATCTCTGCGTCGCGACCGCGGATGGGGTCGATCGCGCCGTCGCGCGCGAGCTGCGTCATGTCGACCGTGTACTGGTCGAGCGAGGGCGTGGCCGAATTGCCGCGTCGCGCGGTGGGCATCTGCAGCGGCGCCGTGCCTGCATCCGCGAGCGACGGCGCGGCCGGCTGGCTCGGGGCGGGCGCCGAAGACGCTGGCGCGGCGTTCAACGCCGAGGCTGCCGCGTCTTCCGGCGAGGACTGCAGCAGGCCGGCGAGCTCGTCGCGCAGCGCGCCGCGCGGAATCTGCAGCAGCGCGGGCGCGGCATCGACGAGGCGCCCGCGCAGGCGGTCCACCTCCAGCAGCGCCAGCATTAGCGTGCCCGAGCGGATGTGCTGCTGGCCCAGCAGCATCGAGCTCATGAGCCAGGCTTCCTGGAACAGCGGCGCGAAGTCGGGCGCCAGGCTGGGCGTGCGGCCGTTGCCGCGCTTGAAGGTGTCGAGCGACTTCTGCAGCTGGGCCTGCACGGTCTCGGGCCGGATGCCGAAGCGGCCGAACACCAGCCGCAGGTCGGGCGCGTCGTTGTCCACCAGCTTCAGCAGCAGGTGTTCGAGGTCGACGTTGTAGTGCGTCTGCTGCACGCACAGCTCGGCCGCCTGTTCCATGGCGCGCTTGCATTCCGGGTTGAGCCGGCCGAGCAGGGTGCGGATGTCGATGTCCATGAGGAATGTGAGGCTCAGGCGCCGGCCGTGTCGCCGGCGTCGCTGGTCAGGGTGTGTTGAACGGGGGGCAGCGCGCCCCGGAAGGAAGGGCCGGCGACCCAGGAGGTCCAGCCCAGGCGCATCGGGTTCGCGGCGCCGAGCACGCTGCTGCGCGATTCGGCGGGCGCGAGTTGCAGCTCCATCTCGACCTTCAGGTCTTGCGGGATGAAGCGGCGCACCAGCCATTTGGCGAGCGCATGGTCAGCGCCCCGGGGCAGCAGGTCGCGCAGGCGCTGCTGGCTCAGGTTGCTGAAGGTGAGGCGGATGCCGGCGCCCTGGTCCCACACGCGCTTGCCGAGCACGGCGCCACCGCCCAGCGGCGTGCGCATGTCCAGCCGCGCCGATGCGTCGGGCTCCAGCGCCAGCCAGCGGCCGCGGAACTGCGTGCCCTGCACCTGCACGCCGAGGCGGTCGCGCAGCAGCGCCAGCAGGGCGGTCATGCCGCGCGGCGCGCCGCCCAGCAGGCCGGCATGGCGCAGCCACAGGGCCGAGCCGTCGGGCGCGCGCACGCCGGAGCGCAGGCCCAGCGCGCTGGCGGCATCCAGCGTGGACGCCAGCGTCGAGCCGGCGGGCGACTGCGGGTTCAGCGCCACGTGGTGCTTGCGGCGGCTGCGGTACAGGAAGGCCAGGAAGCGGTGGTTGAAGATGTCGAGAAAGTCGGCCGTCGCATGGTCGCGCCGCTGCCGGCGCTCCAGCAGCATCTCGGTGACCGGCATCGGCAGCGGGCCGCCGCTGCCGCCCAGCGAGAGCGCGGGCGTGGTGAGCGAGAAGGGCTCGCCGGTCGGCGCGTCGGTGTCGACCTCGCGCACGTCGCTGGCCTCGAAGGCCAGCGTGACGAAGGCATGCAGCCGCACCGCCTCGCGTTCGCGCGGGCCCTGCGAGCGGCCCACGGGCACCGCGTCGGGCGCGGCGCGCTCGAGCAGGCTGATGGCCTGGAACAGGTTGAAGTCCTGCGGGCGGGCGCGGAGTTCTTCGATCACAGCACGACCTGCCGGCCCGTCATGGGCGCCCATTGCTTGCGCACCTCGTCGCCGTCGCGCACCACCAGGCGCACGAAGGAGTTCACCGACGTGTACATGGCGAAGAACCGCGCAAGCACGGCCGACATCATGAGAGGGGAGCCGCCGACGAAGGCGTCATCCTCGAATTCGAGCGTGACCTGCGTGCCGCGGCAGTAGCCGCGCCAGGCCTCGGTGCCCACGTGGGCGGTGACGCCGCGCGCCGACAGCCCGGCAATGCCGAGTATCTGGGCGTGGTCGCGCCGGCTGTCGGAGGCGAACAGCGAAAGCATTTCGCGCAGCTGCTTGCGGCCGGTGGAGCCGTCCACCAGCGACTGGTGGTTGAGCGTGAGCAGCGACACCAGCCGCCACAGCGTTTCGCTGCCCAGCGGCGGGTCGCGCTGCGCGGTGGGCTCGTACAGGCAGCGCACGCTGGTGGGCTGCGACGGGCCTTCGGCCACCAGCCGCGCACCCACCGGCACCTGTTCGGCCAGCCGGCGGTTGGTGCACAGCAGGTGCGCGTACACCACGGGCTGCGCGGGCCGGCTGTGCGTCTTGCCCTGGTCGACGAAAGACAGGAAGACGTCGGTGCCGGGAATGTTCTGGCGCAGGCAGGGCTCGCGCCGCGCGGCCCAGAACACGTCGCCCTGCGCGCCGTCGACATGGCCGAGCGCGGCGAAGCCCGGCACGTTCACCGGCTTGTCGGCGTCCGGGTCGGAGGCGATCACCGAGACGATGGAATGCACCTCGGTGGTCGCGTCGCGCTGGCGGTCGGGCACCAGCATGTATTCGTAGTGGCGCTGGTCCATCACCAGCGGTTCGCTCACACGCGGGAACAGGTTGACGATGGGCGTGCAGCCGAGCTGGAAGTTCTCGGCGTCCAGGTGCCGCAGCGCGCGCGTGGGGCGGTCGAGCTGGAACACCAGGTCGCAGCGCTGCCCGCGGCCCAGGCGCGAGCGCAGGTGGTGCAGGTCGAAGAAGTGGAACTTGCGCGGAAACGCGAAGTACTCCTGCAGCAGCCCGTAGGCGGGCTGCGCGTTGGCGGGCTGCGGCAGCACCTCTTCGCCTTCGGCGAAGCCGACTTCGCGCCAGGCGTCGGCCGGCAGCATCCGCAGCGCGCCGCCCTCGGGCATGACGCCGACCGACTTCACGCCCGACACCAGCGCGTCGTACAGCGGCATGGTGAGCATCCAGTCGCCCTGCAGGTGGATGCGCAGGCTGTCGATCTCGAGTTCGGAGAAGTCGGTGCCGGCCTCGCATTCGAGCGTGAGGCGCAGCACGACATCGGTGTCGATGGCAGCATGCACGATGCGCAGCGGCCACAGCACGGTGTCCCAGGCTGTGCGGAAGCGGCATTCGCGCGACTGCGGTGCCTGGCCCGGCGCGGACGAAGGTTGCGCGTGCGCGGTGCGCGCATGCAGCATGGTGTGGCGCGGCACGGGAAAACCGGAGGTCACCTTGCCCTGCGCCGGGTCGAGCGCGAACTGCGCCACCGACATCGAGGGCAGCGGCTGCACCAGCGACGGGCAGAGGTTGTCGAGCAGCGCGTAGGCGACGTCGGGAAACTCCTGGTCGAGGTCGCGGTGCACGCGCGCGGAAAGAAAGGCGACCGATTCGATCAGCCGCTCGGTATGCGGGTCCAGCGATTCGCCGCCGTGCAGCGACAGCCGGGATGCGACCTTGGGGTAGCGCTGGGCGAAGTCCGCCCCCTGTCCCCGCAGATAGGACAGTTCGCGCTTGTAGTACTGCAGCAGGTCGCTGTGCTGGATGTCGGACACGTCAGGCGACTTTCATCAGGCTGTCCGGCGTGCCGAGCAGCATCTCGAAGTCGACGCGGCGCAGCGCGAGGCCGGCGCGCGCCTGCGCACCGATGCGCACCCGCGCGACTTCATGCCGGTTGGGCGTGGCGCTCACCTGCACGCTCACGTCGCACAGGCGCGGCTCGTAGCGCTGCACCGCCTGGCGCAGCACGGCGGCCAGCTGCTGCAGGTCGGTGGCGTTCTGCGCGCTGAGCGAGGAGAAATCGGGAATGCCGTACTCCAGCACCGTGCCGCTGCCCTGCGCGTAGTCGGCCACCGACAGCGGCGAGCGCGTGTTGAACAGCTGGCGCAGCTCACGGCCGATGGAGTCCTGCACGGACTCCATCGTCTCCAGGTGAACACCATGGGCGTGCTCGGACAGCGCCGACGCCAGCCGGTCGAACAGGGGCAGGACGCCCCCTTTGACAAGTTCGGACACGGTGGGCGCCGGACGTCAGCGTCGGGCCGTCACGCGACCGCGGTGTTCTTCGACAGATCCCAGCCGAACGGTGCGACGCCTTCCTGGCCGCCTTCTTCCTTCTGCTTGGTGTATTCGACCTTGATGGCCGCGTAGTTCAGCGAGATGCTTTCCTGCGGCAGGTCGCCGCCGCTGGACACCGAGAAGCCGCTGAGGATCACGTCGGTCAGGGTCACGACCATCAGTGGCAGCAGGCCGCTCTTGTCTTCGCGCGGGAAGGTGATGATGGTGTCGCCCGCGAACACCTCGCCGCCGGCGAGCTTCTGCATCAGCTGGGGCGTGGCGGAGTCGGTGGTGCGGGTCACTGTGATTTCGGAGAAGCTGGGCTTGCCCGCGGTGCGCTCCTGGTTGGAGGTGCCCGAGGTCACGGCGAGGCCGGCGCCGAACTGGAAGCTCTGGACTTCCATTTCGTCCTTGTGGCCCTCGATCTGGGTCTGTCCGGTAACGCCGGGCATCTTGAGGTAGATAGGCATGTGAAAGCTCTTTCAGTCTGTCTGTAGGTAGACGTGGATGTCGGGGTGGTCAGGCGGCCGCGGCCGGCAGGTCGGCCACAAGGCGGATCGAGGCCGAGAGTTCCTCGAGCTGGAAGTGCGGCTTCAGGAAGGCGATGGCGCGGTACGAGCCCGGCTTGCCCGGCACTTCGGTCACGTCCACGCGGGCCTGGCTCAGCGGGTACTTGGCCTTCATGGCCTGCGGCGCCGAGGGGCTCACCAGCACGTAGTTGGCCACCCAGTTGTTCAGGTGCTTCTGCATGTCGGCCTGCGTCTGGAAGCTGCCGATCTTGTCGCGCACGATCACCTTCAGGTAATGCGCGAAACGCGAGGCGGCCAGGATGTAGGGCAGGCGCGCCGAGACCGCCGCGTTGGCGTTGGCCGCGTCCTTGTCGTACACCTTGGGCTTGTTCACGGTCTGGCCGCCGAAGAAGGCGGCGGTGTTCGAACCCTTGGAATTGACGATCGCGATGAAGCCCAGGTCGCTCAGTTCCTTTTCGCGGCGGTCGGTGATGGTCACTTCCGTCGGCGGCTTCAGAGCGATGTCGCCTTCGTCCGTCTTGTAGGCGTGGGCCACCAGGCCGTCGACCTTGCCGCCGCCCTCGACGCCGCGGATGGCCGTGGTCCAGCCGTACAGCGAGTGCGCCTGGGTGATGCGAAGGCCCAGCTGGTAGGCCGCGTTGGCCCACAGGTACTTGCCGTGGTCGGAGCCGTCCACGTCTTCTTCGTAGTTGAAGTTCTCGACGGGGTTGGTCTTGGCGCCGTAGGGCAGGCGGGCCGCGTA
Source organism: Variovorax sp. efr-133-TYG-130 (assembly GCF_030208835.1). Lineage (NCBI taxonomy): Bacteria > Pseudomonadati > Pseudomonadota > Betaproteobacteria > Burkholderiales > Comamonadaceae > Variovorax > Variovorax sp. efr-133-TYG-130. The sequence goes on from NZ_JARVTD010000037.1 coordinate 235,814, forward strand.
GCTGGGCAGCACCAGCGACACGTAGCGCGAGTCTTCCGATTCGCGGAAGCTGCGCCACGAGGCGAGCTCGGCGCTCTCGAAGGTCTTGGACAGGTCGCGCGGAATGCCGAGTTCGGTGAACGACTTGAAGTCGAACAGCGCCGGTGCGGCGGCGGCGATGAAGGGGGCGTGCGCGGCGGCGGCCACGCGGGAGACGCGCTCCAGCAGGGCGATGTCCTGCGGGTGGCGGCCGAAGTAGTAGTCGCCGATCAGCAGCGAGTAGGGGTGGCCGCCGTAGGTGCCGTATTCCTCTTCGTAGATCTTCTTGAAGAGCACGCTGGTGTCGTGGTCGACGGCGGTCTCCAGGTCCTTGAGCAGGTCCTTCTTGCTCACGTTGAGCAGGCGCAGCTTCAGGTTGCTGCCGGTCTCGGTGCCGAACACCATGTCGCGCAGGCCGCGCCAGGAGCCTTCGAGGGCCTGGAACTCGGGGGCGTGCAGGATCGCGTTGAGCTGGTCGGTCAGCAGGCGGTCGATTTCGGCGACGCGCTCGTTGATCAGGGTGACCACGCCCTTGTCGGGGCTGGTCTTCATGCCTTCGTCGAGGATCTGCGAGGCGAGCTGACCGATCAGCTTCTTCGCGTAGGCGCCCTGCGAAGGCTCGGTCGTCATCTTGCCTTCGTAGACGATCTTGTCGAGCAGGCTCATGTCACTGGTCGTGACGGTGGTACCTGCGCTGCCGGCTTCTGCGGCTTTGGATTTGTTGGCCATCTCTATCACCATTCAGGATTTGCCGGTTCGCGCCCGTGGGGCCGCGGCCGGCGTGGTTGATCACGCAGCCGGTGCTTCGGCTTCGGGGGACGTCTGGGTTTCCGCGGCGGCTGCCTGCGGGGCTGCGGCGGCGGGAGCCGCTTCGGCCTTGGCCTGGCTCTGGACGGCCTTGAGGTCTTCGGTGTTCTTCAGCACGTTCTCGAGCAGGTCGTCGAGTTCGTCGTTGCCGTCGAGCTTGGCCAGCAGGTCGCGCAGTTGCTGGCGGGCTTCGAGCAGCTTGGCCAGGCGGGGCACCTGGCTCACGATGGCTTCGGGGTGGAAGTCGCCGAATTCCTTGAAGTTCAGTTCGATCTTCAGGTTGCCGTCGCCCTTCATGGTGTCGGGCACCGACAGGTCGAGGCGGGGCGAGATGTTGCCGAGCACTTCGTCGAAGTTGTCGCGGTCGACCTCGACGAAGCGGCGCTCCTTGAGCTTGGGCAGCGGCTGCACCGGCTGGCCCGACAGGTCGGCCAGCAGGCCCACGACCAGCGGCAGCTCCTTCTTTTCGACGGCGTCGCCGATCTCGACGTCATAGGTGATCTGGACGCGCGGCGGGCGATTGCGGCCGACCCATTTTTGCAAGCTATTCGACATTTTTCGCTCTCAGAAAAGGTTGAATTGACAGGAACACACGTTGAAGTTTTCGGCGCCCTTCGCCCCGTTCGGCGGCGCGCTGCCCGTTGCCGTTACCGTCCCGGCATGCATCAAAGACGAACGGAAGATACAAATCGAGATATTTACTAACAATCCCCAGAATTGGGGAGGAGCCCTGTTTTCGAGAGAGAAAACTCAATCAAAACAAGGATGTAGCCCGGAAAAAGTTACATATATGAGAGCTTTGTCACAGAAATTGGTGACCAAATGCTAGGCCGATGGGGCGTGCGGCGCATCGGACCAAAGTCCAATGACAAGGGGCCGGGCGCGGCGCTATCGCGCGCGTGAGGGAAAAAGCCTGAGACCGGCTGTTGACCTCTTTTGGGGCGTAAATCGGCTTCGACGCCATTTCGCGCACCTGAAAGGGGTTTGCGCCTCGAATTGGTTCATGAATCATGCAAAATGCAAGATTCGCATAAGGTTATGCACCAATTTGAAAAAAAAGGACTGGAATGAAGCACGCATCCGTCGGGGGTTTCCTGGCACATGTCGCCCAACGCAACCCCGGACAGCCCGAGTACCTGCAAGCCGTGACCGAGGTCATGGAAAGCCTCTGGCCCTACATCGAGCAGCACCCGAAGTACACCGCCCACAGCCTGCTGGAGCGGCTGGTCGAACCCGAGCGGGTGGTGATGTTCCGCGTGTCCTGGGTCGACGACCACGGCGAGGTGCAGGTCAACCGGGGCTTCCGCATCCAGCACAGCCTGGCCATCGGCCCGTACAAGGGCGGGCTGCGCTTCCACCCGTCGGTGAACCTGTCGATCCTCAAGTTCCTGGCCTTCGAGCAGACCCTGAAAAACGCGCTGACCACGCTGCCCATGGGCGGCGGCAAGGGCGGCGCCGACTTCGACCCCAAGGGCAAGAGCCAGGGCGAGGTGATGCGCTTCTGCCAGGCTTTCGTGAGCGAACTGTTCCGCCACATCGGCTCCGACACCGACGTGCCCGCGGGCGACGTGGGCGTGGGCGGGCGCGAGGTCGGCTTCATGGCCGGCATGGTCAAGAAGCTCACCAACCGCGCCGACTGCGTCTTCACCGGCAAGGGCCTGAGCTTCGGCGGCTCGCTGATCCGCCCCGAGGCCACCGGCTACGGCAACGTCTACTTCGCGCAGGAAATGCTCAAGCGCAAGGGCCGCGGCTTCGAGGGCATGCGGGTGAGCGTCTCGGGCGCCGGCAACGTCGCGCAGTACACCATCGAGAAGGCGATGGCGCTGGGCGCCAGGGTGGTGACGGTGTCGGATTCGAGCGGCACCGTGGTCGACGAGGACGGCTTCACGCCCGAGAAGCTCGCGGTGCTGATGGACGTCAAGAACCACCTCTACGGCCGCGTCAGCGACTATGCGCAGCGCACCGGCGCGCGCTTCGTGGCCGGCGCCACGCCGTGGCACGTGCCGGTCGACGTCGCGCTGCCGAGCGCCACGCAGAACGAACTCGACGAGGAAGACGCGCGCATGCTCGTGAAGAACGGCGTGGTCTGCGTGGCCGAAGGCGCCAACATGCCCTCGACGATGGACGCGGTGAAGGTGTTCGAAGGCCACGGCGTGCTGTACGCGCCGGGCAAGGCGAGCAACGCCGGCGGCGTGGCCACCTCGGGGCTGGAGATGAGCCAGAACGCCGCGCGCCTGTCATGGACGCGCGACGAGGTCGATGCCCGCCTGCTGCAGATCATGCAGGGCATCCACGAGTCGTGCCTGCACTACGGCGCGCGCAAGGACGGCAGCGTGAGCTACGTCGACGGCGCGAACATCGCCGGCTTCGTGCGCGTGGCCGACGCGATGCTGGCGCAAGGCGTGGTCTGACGGGACACTGCGGCCCGACGCGACGCGCTCAGAGCTCGATGAATGCCGACGTGGCTTTGTTGAGTGCCAGCTTGCCCTTGGCGGTGATCGATTCCACCTGGGCCAGCTGACGGATGGCGCGCGCATCGGGTGCGCGGTCCGACGGGGGGATGAAGGCAGTTACCAGTTCGGCCGCACGCAGCACGCGCAACCTGTCGATGTCCGCGGGCGTGTGGATGACGTATGGCAATTTCTGCTCGGCGATGACCCGAAGAAATTCCATGGACATGAGCCGTCTCCTTTTGGGTTGAGGCGTTGACGGCACATTTTGCGCACAAACAATTAGCGTTGTCTAAACCCTGCGGCGCGCATGCCTTTCATCGCGTGTACCGAAGTGTTCCTTTGTTTGGTGGTGTGCGACGAAGGTGCCAGTTTGTTTTCGGGCGCAACCGCTCGTCAGTTCAGCGCCTGCGCGGGCCACGCCGTGGTGTCGGGCATCACGAGATGCCAGCGCACCGGCTCGATGCCATCGAAGGTCGCGCGATAGCGCTCGCTGGTGCGGCCTTCGCCGGTCACGTCGCGGATCACGATGCTGTCGATGCGTGCCTGGTGCGCGCGAAAGACATGCGCATAGATTTCCGGATCGGCTTCGCCCGAGTCGCCCACCAGCACGAAGCGGCGCTGCGGAAATTCGGCCAGCAGCCGCTCGATCGTGCCGAGCTTGTGCGCGCGCGAATCCTCGTCGCCCGGAATCAGCGTGCGCCATGTCGTGCTCTCGCGCAGATGCATGCTGCCCGCGGGAAAGCCGGCGCTGCGGATGAAGTCCGAGAGCGCCGGGTAGAGCTGTATCGGGCTTGACGAGAGATAGTGGAAGCGCGTGCCGGGCGCCTGCGCCAGCGCGCGATACCAGTCGGCCATGCGCGGCGCGGCCTCGAAGCGGCGCGCGAAGGTGTTGAGCAGCATCTCGCGCCGGTCGCGCACCTGCGTGCGCTTGATGGTGTCGTCGATGTCCGAGATGACCGACACGCCTTCCTCAGGCACCACCAGCGCCTCGCCCCTGAATCGATGCAACAGCTCGCCCGGCCCCGTCACGCCGTGGTAGCGCACCCACTCGCGCGTATCGCGCGGCGCGTCGATCACGATGCGAAGGTTGCTGCGCCCGTCCTTGCCCGAGGCCGGCATGGTGATGCGCGTGGGGCTGCCGTCGAAGACGACGTCGATGACCTTGTCTTCTTCCGACTCGGCATGGAACAGCGCGGTGCGCTGGCTGAAGCGCAGCCTTGCCGCCGGCGAGAGCTTTCGCAGGCTCAGGCCGAGGTAGCGGGCGAGCGCGCTGTCCAGGCCCCAGCGGTGTTCGCGCTCGAAGATCCAGGCATGGATGTCGACCTCGAGCCGGCCATCGGCGGTGGGACGCGCCGTGCCGTTCATGAAGAGCGCTTCTTCGTCCGGCTCCAGCGGCTCGGCGGCCCGCAGGCCCTGCAGCGGCGCGAGGCCCGCAAGCAGCGCCGCACCCGCCACCAACGACCGGCGCCGCGGGTCCGGCGTGGTCGTCGTCGGATGCGGGGCGCCGTCGCTCATGTATGGCTGGTGGTGGCGCGTTCGAAGGTGACGAAGTCGAAGGCGATGCCTTCCTTGGCGGAGACATGCGATTCGCGCCGCGTCTCGCGCCATGCGGCGGCATCGAGCACGGGCGCGTGCGCGTCGCCTTCGTAGTCGCGCGCAAGCTCGGTGACGACCGCGCGCTGTGCCAGCGGCTCGGCCTCGGCATAGATCTGCGCGCCGCCGATGACCCACACCTCGGCGGGTGAAGAGGCCTCGCAGAGCGCGAACGCATCGTTCAGGCTGCCCGCGTGCAGGGCGCCTTCGGCGCGCCAATCGGCCTGCCGCGTCACCACGATGTTCTGCCGGCCCGGCAGCGGCCGGAAGCGCGGCGGCAGCGAGTCCCAGGTCTTGCGCCCCATGATCACCGGCGCGCCCGCAGTCTGCTGCTTGAAGTGCGCCATGTCCTCGGGCAGGTGCCAGGGGATCGTGTTGTTCGCGCCGATCACGCCGTTGGCGGCGCGCGCGAAGATGAGGTTGATGCGCGGCTTGCCCATGCCGTTCACACCGCCACCGGTGCCTTGATGGCCGCGTGATGCTGGTAGTCCAGCACCTCGAAGTCTTCGTACTGGTAGTCGAAGATCGAATCGGGCTTGCGCTTGATGTGCAGCGTCGGGTACGGGTAGGGCGTGCGGCTCAGCTGCAGCGCCACCTGCTCGGCATGGTTGCTGTAGATGTGGCAGTCGCCGCCGGTCCAGATGAAGTCGCCCACGTCGAGGTCGCACTGCTGCGCCACCATGTGCGTGAGCAGCGCATAGCTCGCGATGTTGAAGGGCACGCCCAGGAAGATGTCGGCGCTGCGCTGGTAGAGCTGGCAGCTGAGCCTGCCGCGTTCGCCCTCGGCCTGCGGCGGCGCCACGTAGAACTGGAAGAAGGCATGGCAGGGCATGAGCGCCATCTTCGACAGCTCGGCCACGTTCCATGCGCTCACGATGATGCGGCGCGAATCGGGGTTGGTCTTCAGCGTCTTGATGACGTCGGCGATCTGGTCGATGTGGCCGCCGTCCGGCGTGGGCCAGCTGCGCCATTGCACGCCGTACACCGGGCCCAGGTCGCCGTCTTCGCGCGCCCATTCGTCCCAGATGGTCACGCCGCGTTCCTTGAGCCAGTTGTTGTTGCTCGATCCGGTCAGGAACCACAGCAGCTCCTGGATGATGGACTTCAGGTGCACCTTCTTCGTGGTGACCAGCGGGAAGCCCTCGTTCAGGTCGAAGCGCATCTGGTGGCCGAACACGCTTTTGGTGCCGGTGCCCGTGCGGTCGCTCTTGAACACGCCGTGGGTGTCCACGTGGCGCATGAAATCTTCGTACTGGGAGCGGATAGGGCGGGAGGTCGTCATGGTGGATAGGGTCGGAACGGCAGCTAGGGATCTTATTCGGACGGGAATGCGCATGTCCGGACGGCCGTAAAGCCGGTGCGGTTGGGTAAGATGAGAACTATTCTCAACAATTTCGCATCTACGCAGTGTCCGCGCCGGCCATCGACGACAGCCTCCATGTGCTCTACCGCAGTCACCACGGCTGGCTGCAGTCGTGGCTGCGGCGTCGGCTGGGCTGCGCCGAAGACGCGGCCGACCTGGCGCACGACGCCTTCGTGCGGTTGCTCACGGCGCGTTCCCAGGTGGTGCCGGCCGAGCTGAAGGAGCCGCGCGCCTACCTGACGATCATCGCGCGCGGGCTGGTGATCGACCGGTTCCGCCGAGCCGACCTGGAACGCGCTTACCTCTCCGATCTGGCCGCACTGCCGCCCGACCTGCACCCGTCGCCCGAAGAGCAATTGCAGGCCGTGCAGGCGTTGCGCGCGCTCGACGAACTGCTCGCCAGCCTCACGCCCAAGACCCGCGCCGCCTGGCTCTACAGCCGCCTCGACGGCATGACGCATGCCGAGATAGCGCAGCAGCTCGACGTGTCGGTGCCCCGGGTGCGGCAGTACCTGGCGACCGCGGCGCGCCGAAGCTACGAAATTCGCTACGGCGCTGCCTTGCCCGAGGCTGCGGCGTGACTGCACAGGGCGCGTCCCGCCCGGTGTCGGCCGCCGTGCTCGCCGCCGCCATCGGCTGGCAGCTGCAGATGGGCTCCGGCGAGGCCACTCCGCAAGACGCCGAGAGCCTGCGCCGCTGGCTCGACGCGCACGCCGACCATCGGCGTGCGTGGGCGCAGCTCGGCGAGATCGACGCCCAGCTCGAACCAGCACGGCGCGATGGTGTGCGAATGCTGCTCGTGCGCGACACCGCCTCCCGCCGCTGGAAACAGTCGGCCAGTGTGCTGGGACTGCTGGCCGCGGTGCTGCTGGGCATTGGCGCGATCGATCGGTACGAGCCGCTCCGCACGCTGAGCGCCGACTATCGCACCAAGACCGGCGAGCGCCGCACCGTGGTGCTGCCCGACCACACGGTGCTGCACCTAGACACCCGTAGCGCGGTCGACCTGGCCTTCGATGCCAGCCGTCGCGCCATCGTGCTGCGCAGCGGCGCGATCGCTGTTGAAACTTCGCATACCGAAGCGGCCGAGACGCGCCCCTTCGTCGTGCTCACGCCCGACGGCAGCTTCCGCGCACTGGGCACGCGTTTCGTCGTGCGGCGGCTGGACGACGGCGCCGAGGGTACGCGCTTGAGCGTGACACAGTCCGCCGTGGCTGCACGCCCGGGCGCCTGCCCCGCGGACCCGGACCGGACGTGCGAGGGCGAGCGCATCGCAAAGCAGGGTGAAAGCCTCGTGCTGCATATCGGCGGCGCCAGCGCTGTCGAGCCCGCGCGTACAGAGGTGGATGCCTGGAAGGACGGAATTCTCGTCGTCGACAACCGGCCGCTGTCCGAGGTGGTCGCCGAGATTGCGCGCTACAGGCCTGGTCATCTGTCAGTCGATCCGCGCGTGGCCGGCCTGCGCGTGACCGGCACGCTGCCGCTGGCTGACACCGACCAGGCGCTGCTGGCGCTCACGGCCGCGGTGCCGGTCGACGTGGTCAGCACCACGCGCTGGTGGACGCGCATCGAGCCTCGGCCGGCGCCGCGCTGAAACTTTTTCCGGCCGACCCCTCTCACTTTTCGAATCTGGACCGGCAGACAGGAAGAGAACCACTTTTCTTCCTGTCCTTGCCTGGAGTCCTGCCTTGCCTTTTCCTTCCCCGTTCTGTCCGAACCCGCTCTTGACCACCGTTCTGCTGGCCACCGCCACGCTGGCGCTCGTGCCCGCAGCTGCCGGCGCGCAGGCACAAGCCGTCCCGGTGCTGCGCGACTACGACCTCCCGGCCGGCCCTCTCGGCGCCACGCTCAACCGCATCGCACGAGAGGCCGGGCTGGCGCTGACAGTCGATGCCGGCCTTGTCGGCAACCGCGAGGCCGCGCCGGTGCGCGGCCGCTACGACGCCGCGCAGGCGCTGCGCCGCGCGCTGGCCAACAGCGGGCTCGACCTGCTGCCCACCGATGCGGGCGGCTATACGGTGCGCGCGGGTTCGCCGGTCACACCCGCGGCTTCAGGCACGGGCGCGGCCGCCGCCACGCTGTCCGAAGTGCGCGTAAGTGCCGAGCGCGAGAACGCATGGGGCCCGGTCGACGGCTACATCGCACGGCGCAGCGCCTCCGGCACCAAGACCGACACGCCCATCGTCGAGACGCCGCAGTCGATCTCTGTGGTCACGGCGGAACAGATCGAGTCGCAGCAGCCCGCCAATCTGGTCGACGCCTTCGCCTATACAGCCGGCGTGATGCGCTCGGAGGGGGCCGACCGCACCACCGACTCGTTCGTGATCCGTGGCTTCCAGGCCGGCGCGGGCACTGGAAGCCTCTACCGCGACGGCTCCAAGTTCATGGTCAATTCCTACGACGGCCAGCAGGAGCTCTACGGACTGGAGCGCGCGGAAGTGCTCAAGGGCGCGGCCTCGCTGCTGTACGGCACGGCGGCGCCGGGCGGCGTGATCAACACGGTGACCAAGCGGCCCACGGCCGAGCCGCTGCGCGAGCTGGGCATCGAGCTGGGCAACCACGGCCGCCGCCGGGTCAAGGGCGACTTCGGCGGCAAGCTCGACGACGACGGTACGCTGACCTACCGGCTCACCGGTCTCCTGCGCGAGAGCAAAACCTTCATCGACTTCGTGCCCGACGACCGGCAGTTCCTGTCGGGCTCCATCAAGTGGCAGCCGAACGCTGCCACCTCGCTCACGCTGCAGGCCGAATACCTGCGCAGCCGCACCGACTACGTGTACGGGCTGCCAGCCTCGGGCACGATCCTTGAGAACCCCTTCGGCAGGATTCCCGCCAGCCGCTATATCGGCACGCCCGGGCGCGACAGGTACCACGGCGCCAACACTTCGGTGGGCTACCTGTTCGAGCATGCATTCAACGGCCAGCTTAAGCTGCGGCACAGCGCGCACGCCTTCCGCTCGGACGTGAAGTTCCCGTCCACCGACACCGAGGGCTTGGCGCCCGACAACTTCAGCTCGCAATACCACTCGGCGCAGGACCGCACCGACTTTTCGCGCGCCTACACCACGGACACCTCGCTGGAGTTCCGCTTCGGCACCGGTGCCGTGGAGCACACGCTGCTGGCGGGCATCGACACCACGTACCAGTACCACACCACGCGGCGAGCCAACCGCGACATCGACACGCCGCTGAACTACTACGCGCCGAACTACGCCTACACCCTGAGCACGGCGGTGCCGTTTACCTACTACCCCGACACCAGTGGCAACGACACCGGCCTGTACCTGCAGGACCAGATGAAGATCGACAAGCGCTGGGTGGTGGTGCTCGGCGCGCGGCGCGACCGCTCGTCCGATCGCCAGGTGCCCGTCGACGGTGTCACGCAGAACTCGAAGGAAAAGACCTCGGCGACCACCGCTCGCGCGGGGCTGGTGTACCTGGCCGACAACGGCCTGGCGCCCTTCGTGAGCTTCAGCCAGTCGTTCCAGCCGCAAAGCGGCATCGACCGTCTCGGCAGCCGCTTCAAGCCCACGCAGGGCGAGCAGTACGAGGCAGGCATCCGCTACCAGCCTGCCGGCAGCGACACCTTGCTGAGCGCGGCCGTGTATCAGCTCACGCAGCAGAACGTTTTGTCGACCGACCCGGTCGACACCCAGTTCTCTGTGCAGACCGGCGAGGTGCGCTCGCGCGGCTTCGAGTTCGAGGCGCGCACGCGCGTCGGCAAGTCGGTGAACCTGATCGCCGCCTATGCCTACACCGACGCGCGCGTCACCGCGGACAACACCGCCGCCAATGTCGGCAAGCGGCGCGGCAACGTGCCCTACAACACCTTCTCGGCCTGGGGCGAGTACGACTTCGGCGCGGCCGGCGTACCGGGGCTCAAGGCGGGCATGGGCGTGCGCTACGTAGGTTCGTCCACCGGCCTGTACGTGAGCGGCAAGGTGCCTTCATACACGGTGTACGACGCGATGCTGTCGTACGACACCGGCAATTGGCGCTATGCGCTGAACCTCAGCAACCTGGCCGACAAGTCGCACATCGCCTCGTGCACCTACGGCTGCTTCTACGGGGAGCGGCGCAAGGCGGTGGCGTCGGCGACGTACCGCTGGTAGGCGAGGCGGGGCGAGCCGCTGGAAGCTAGACCCGCACCACCCGCCCAGGATTGAGCGTGTTCTTCGGATCGAGCCCGCGC